>JBMTAN010000012.1:0-63558 GCA_049428765.1 Roseiflexaceae bacterium | reverse complement strand
GTCTCCGAGACAAAACTAGTAAAGACGCAGCACTGCTGTGTCTCCGAGACAAAACTAGTAAAGACGCAGCACTGCTGCGTCTCATAAACGAAAGGATCAAACCATGAACGACGAATGGGGCCTGAGCACGCGGAGTATCCATGTCGGCTGGGAGCCTGACCCGGCCACCGGTGCCGTCAAGCGCCCGCTGGTGATGGCCAACAGTTATGTGTTACCTCCCAACGGCGATTGGGACTCAGTACCATTTGGCTATGCCCGCGATCTTAATCCAAATGCCCGCTGGCTCGAAGAGCGCTTACAGGCACTTGAGGGTGGCGAGGATTGCGTGGTTACGGCCAGTGGCGTCAGCGCCATAAATGGCACGTTCATGGCCTTGTTGAACAGTGGTGATCATATTATCTGCTCGGATATTTCGTATGTGTCAGTGCGCACGATGTTGCTCGAGCATTTTCCCAAAAGGTTCGGCATCGAGACTACTTTGCTCGATACGTCGGATGTGGCTGCCGTTGCCGCAGCGATTCGCCCCAACACCAAAATTATCCACGTCGAGACGCCGGGCAACCCGACCACGCGTATCAGTGACCTTGCCGCTATCGCCGAGATTGCCCATTCCCACGGCGCCTTGTTGACTGTCGATAGCACTTGGTCGGGCTTGACCACCCAAAAGCCGTTTGCCCTCGGGGCCGACATCGTGATGCACAGCATCTCCAAGTACATCAACGGTCATGGCGATGCCCTCGGTGGTGCCGTGTTTGGCCCTAAGTCGCTGATGGATGTGGTGCGCTTGTTTGTGGTCAAAGATATGGGTGCCTGCATCAGCCCGTTCAACGCATGGCAAGTGATGCGTGGCGTGGCTACGCTCGAGTTGCGTATGGCGCGCCACAACGAGAATGCACAGCGTGTCGCTGAGTACCTCGAGTCACACCCCAAAGTGGCATTTGTACGTTATCCGGGCCTCAAGAGCCATCCGAATTATGCCGTGGCAGTCCAGCAAATGGATGGGTTCTCGAGCATGCTCAACTTTGATTTGGTTGACCAGAGCAAGCGTGCCGAGCTCATCTCTCGACTCAAGGTGTTTGTGCATGCCGTCAGTTTGGGCCATGACGAGAGCTTGATTTTTGTGTACACCGATGCTACGACCGGCGATTCATTCTATCGCGTGAGTATTGGTATTGAGAATGTCGAGGATTTGATTGCTGATTTAGCTCAAGCCTTATCTGCCATTTAAATCAGTGAATGGTAGTAGATATGACGGGCATGCATACACGCGTTTTTTATGGATGGTACATCGTGGCGATTGCCTTCCTGGCTGCATTTGCCTCAGGACCAGGGCAATCATACGTCTTCTCGATTTTTCTAGATCCATTACTGGTCGATACTGGACTTGACCGCACCACCGTGTCAGCGTTATATGCCGTAGGTACCGGTGTCAGCGCAGCAGCCTCATTTGTCGTGAGTCGTATGGTTGACCGCTTTGGTCCGCGGATTATGATGGTCGCAATCGCCCTAGCCATGGGATTAGCGAGTATTGGCATGTCGTTTGTGGTTGGGGCTATCAGTGTATTGTTCGGCTTCGCGGCATTGCGTGCGTTGGGACAAGGTTCATTGCCTGTAACAGGGAACCTGCTGGTAGCACAATGGTTTGTGCGGATGCGTGGGCGTGCATTGGCAGTAGTTAGTCTCGGGTTTGCTAGTTCTAACGCATTGTTTCCCATATTTGCTCAAGCGTTGATTAGTGATTATGGTTGGCGCGATGCGTATCGTATCTTGGGGGTGACAGTGTGGTTGCTCGTTATTCCAGCAGCGCTTCTGATTGTGCGCAACCGACCCGAGAGTATCGGCTTGTTTCCCGATGGTGCACCTTCAGAGCCTGCTCCAGTTATAGAGACGCCATCTCACGAGACGGTGGTCAATCGGCAGCAAATTTGGCGTACGCGACCATTTTGGTTGTTGGCCATCCCACTGACAGCCGGTCCATTTGTGATTACGGCGTTGGTGTTCCATCAGGCGTCTATTTTTGTTGAACATGGGCTCGCCCGTGAGGTGGCCGCACTTGCATTTAGTGCGTATGCCATTGCGGCAGCCACGGCGAGTATGCTTGGCGGTATTGCAGTTGACAAATTTGGCCCACGAGTCGTGCTATTTACTGGACTTAGTTTATTGTGTGTTGGGACACTGCTTTTATTGGGAGTGTCGTCGCCCTTGACTGCTGCCATCTATGCCGGTGTGATGGGCTTTGCCGCAGGATTGCAAACAGTATCCGGGGCGGCAATTTGGGCGCACTATTATGGACGTGATGGGCTAGGCGCGATTCAAGGAGCGGCATCGATGGTTGGTATTACTGCCTCGGCGTTGGCTCCGTTGCCACTCGCCGCGTTGCAACAAGCATCGGGGAGCTATCAAAGCGGGATTATGCTCTTTTCTGTGTTACCATTGGTGTGCATTGTTATTTTGGCACAGTTCAAACGCATTTGATTCGTTCACTTACCTGCACGCGTGCCTTTTGGGGGCAGCGTGCAGGTAAATCTTTTTGAGGGCAGCCGATGGTCAGTCCATTGGTCGAGATAGATAGAATGGCGGTACGTCGTGCAGATGTGTCGCGTAGTACAAGGGAGTATCATGGACTGGTCAAAGATTCGCGCTGAGTGGTTCGGCAATGTACGCAACGACCTCCTCTCTGGAATTGTGGTGGCGTTGGCGCTTATCCCTGAGGCAATCGCGTTCTCGATTATTGCCGGCGTCGACCCCAAAGTCGGCTTGTATGCCTCGTTTTGTATTGCGGTGGTGATTGCGTTTGTAGGTGGCCGACCCGGCATGATCTCGGCTGCTACCGGGGCCATGGCCCTCGTGATGGTGACGCTGGTCAAAGAGCACGGTATTGAGTATTTACTCGCTGCTACGCTGTTGACTGGTGTGCTCCAGATTATTGCGGGTGCGCTCCGACTTGGTGACCTACTGCGCTTTGTCTCACGCTCGGTGGTGACGGGGTTTGTGAATGCGCTCGCAATTTTAATTTTTATGGCGCAACTCCCCGAGTTTAATGGCGCCACGTGGCAGGTCTATGCAATGGTGGCGGCCGGGCTTGCGATTATTTATTTGTTGCCACGACTCACCAAAGCCGTACCTTCACCGTTGGTGAGTATCATTGTGCTCACGATTGTCAGTATCGGCTTGCAACTCGATGTGCGCACAGTTGGTGATATGGGCGAGCTCCCCGATACGTTCCCACTCTTTCTGTTCCCCAATATCCCACTGAATCTCGACACGCTGATGATTATTTTGCCGTACTCCATTACTCTTGCCGTGGTCGGTCTGCTCGAGACCTTGATGACGGCCGTGATTGTCGATGATTTGACTGACACCACGAGCGCCAAAAACCGTGAATGCATGGGCCAAGGAGTTGCCAATATCGTGGCCGGTATGTTCGGTGGTATGGCCGGATGCGCCATGATTGGCCAATCAGTGATTAATGTCAAATCAGGTGGTCGTGGACGGTTATCGACATTTGTCGCAGGATCATTTTTGCTCTTTTTGATCCTAGTCTTAAGTGATTGGGTGCGTCAGATCCCGATGGCAGCCTTGGTCGCTGTAATGATTATGGTATCGATTGGCACGTTTAGCTGGTCGTCTATTCTCAATATCCGCACCATGCCCAAATCATCGAGTTTGGTGATGATTACCACTGTGGTCGTCGTCGTGTTCACCCACAACCTTGCACAAGGTGTCTTGGTAGGCGTCTTAATGAGTGCGCTCTTTTTTGCGCGCAAGGTGTCTCGTTTGCTCTTGGTCGAATCGATTGCTGACGAGACAGGTCGCCAGCGCACATATACCGTCTATGGCCAAGTGTTTTTTGTGTCGGCCACGCAATTTGCCGAGTCGTTTGATTTCAAAGAAGTACTTGATAGCGTGACAATTGATGTCTCGCATGCACATCTTTGGGATTATACTGCGGTTGGAGCGCTCGATAAAGTCGTGCTCCGGTTCCGCCGCGAAGGGGCTACCGTCAATGTTGTTGGCATGAACCAGGCTAGCGCCACGCTGGTAGATCGGCTCGGTGTCTATGATAAGCCGGACACAGTCGAGCTTTCGGCAGGCCACTAAAAGAAGGAGCTGATGATGCGAGACGAATCTCCTCGAACAATATTGGCCTGTATTGATGGTTCAGTCTATCTCGAAAGTGTCTGTCAACATGCGCAATGGGCAGCGCATCAGTATGATACCGCAGTCCGATTACTCCATGTGCAGGCAAGTCAGTATGAATCAGTTGTGGACTTGAGCGGGACACTCGAGATTGATACGACTGCGACATTGCTCGAACAACTGGCTCAGCTGGACGAGGCACGGGGCAAATTCGAACGCGAAAAAGGCCAACTTGTGCTCGAATACGCCAGACGCTTTTTTGCCGACACCACAACACCCGTGACCACACTGCATCGTTGGGGCGCGCTCGTCGATACCGTTGCCGAGCTTGAGTCAACCTCCCAGATGATTGTCATCGGCAAACGTGGCGAACAGGCGCAACATGCGGTCCGCCATCTTGGATCTAATCTCGAACGTGTGGTGCGTGCGGTGCATGTGCCGGTACTTGTCGTAGCACCAGCGTTTGTGCCAATACGCCGCATCGTGATTGCCTTTGATGGCGGATTGAGCGCACGCAAGGCTCTTGATTTTGTCATTATTCATCCGCATCTGCATGGGTGTGATGTCCATATCGTGCTCGTCAACGCTGATGAGGCACAACGCCAATCGGCCATTGTGGCACTACAGCGCCTTAATGAACTATCGGTGATAGCACAGATGCATGACATGAATGGTCGACCAGATGAGGTGATTGCATCATTTGTACAGGCCCATGATGCGCAACTCTTGCTGATGGGGGCATATAGCCACTCGCCCATCCGTAATCTGTTTATTGGCAGCACGACAACTGCAATACTGACACACTGCCCGGCATCTATTCTGCTCTTCCGCTAATGTCATGATTCGATGGGGTGTATGCAGATACACCCCATTTGGCTACTTGACTTTTTTGTGATTTGTGTCACAATCAAGGTGAAGGGTGATTCACCCGATATAAAGGGAGGTCCATCATGACGAACGTCGTATTGGCCTGTGTTGATGGTTCGCAGTACATGACTAGTGTGTGCGATCATGCGAGTTGGGCCGCCCGTCAGCTATCACAAAGCGTACTGCTCTTACACACCCAAGTAGCGCAACATGATTTTCTGGTGCCGAACGACTTTGGTAGCGCAGTCGGTATGGCAGTCAGTGCGGAACTACTTGAGAAGTTGACCGAGATCGATGAGGCTCGTAGTCAACTTGAGCAACAAAAGGGTCGCGTCGTTCTTGCACATGCCGCCGAATTAGTGGGTGCGCGCGGTGTGGCCGTATCAACTCGTCAAGAATGGGGCGGCCTCGTCGATGTGCTGACCCAGCTTGAACGTGATGCATCACTTGTATTAATTGGTAAACGCGGTGAGGACGCTCAGCATGCAGCCAACCATCTCGGCTCAAACCTCGAGCGCGTGGTCCGTACAGCGCAGGTGCCAGTAATGGTGTGCGCCCGCGATTTTAGTCCGGTTGAGCGGATACTTCTGGCCTACGACGATGGTGTAAGTGCCCATAAAGCACTCGAGTATATTGCGACCAATCCGTTGTTTACAGGTGTGACTGTGCACATCATGTATGTCGGTACAGATAATGCCGAGACGCGTGCCATGCTGAATGAAGCTGCGACACAAATTACCAATGCAGGCCGTACAGTCCATACACACATCGCTGTTGGGACCGCTGAGCAGGCGATTACTGAATATGTGGTCCTTCATAATATTCAGCTGATTGTCATGGGGGCGTATAGCCACTCACCGTTGCGCAATTTCTTTGTGGGCAGTACCACCAGCGCGATCCTGCAATCGGCCCCGGTGTCGGTCTTATTGTTCCGGTAAACACGATATCCCCCCGTAGAGACGCAGTATGCTACGTCTCTACGGGGGGATGATTACCACGTCAACCCATGGCCAAATGGATACAACGGATCTGCCGAATCGTACGGTAGGTCCTCTTTTTGGTTGTCGACAGCGGCCATCGACGACGGCAATTCGAACGGTAACGTGCCGCTTGGTGATACGTTGCCGAAGACGATGTCGCACAGCGCCGCGTCGCTGGCTCCGAATGTGCCAATCAACCCAGCTGCGGCAGCGTCAATCTCAGGGATAACGGCCGGGCGATCGAGGTAGATGTCCACAATCGTCGGCACCTTGGCTAATAGGTCGAGGAGGCGTTGCAACGCTTCACCTTTGAAGTCGAGATCGCCGCTGTGAAACATGCTCTCCAAAAAGACCCCACCCTCGCGTGGATAATACGGCGTCTTGATGCGGATGAGGGCAAAATCTGCTTCTTCGGGTGTTTCTACGACATCGGCAAACTGGTTGACGACGTCGGCGCTCATTCCCTCCACATACACCTTGGCTCGCTGGCGTACGGGCAATAAGCCACCGCGATTGTGCAACGGCACAATCGCGCGGCGTTGGGCGGCTTCGCCGGCCGCACGGAACTCAGGGTTGCCGGCAATCTTGAGTGTCTCATTCACATCAATGTACGGATTATCGAACAACCCCTGACGGAACTTGTCGCGTAGAATGCGCCGGCACGACTGATCAATCCGCTCCATGCTAACCTGACCACGCTCGACCAATTCAATGACAAGTTCTGTGCATGTTTCGCCACCAAACTGATCAACACCCGCATCAAGTGCATACTTGACGCGCTCAATTGGTGTCAAGTGTTCGACACCCCATGCGCGTGCAACCCAGATAGGCCCGGGTAACCCTGTCGTATCCGTAATCAATCCCCAGTCGGTACAGATAACACCATCAAATCCGTACTTCTCACGCAATAATCCAGTGATAATTCCCTTATTGTAGCTAAACCCGACCTCCTCGTACTGCGTGCCGATGGGCATGCCGTAGTATGGCATGATTTGGGCTGTGCCGGCCGCAAACGCTGCCTCGAAGGGGATTAAGTGGTAATCAAAGTTGTTGCCTGGGTAGACTTGCTCTCGGCCAAACTCAAAGTGAGGATCATGCCCGTCGAGTTGTGGCCCTCCACCAGGAAAGTGTTTGGTCATGCATAACACGCTATGCGGCCCGACCTCTGTGCCTTGAAAGCCGCGCACATAGGCTGCTGTCATTCGCGCTGAACGCTCGGCATCCTCGCCAAAGGTACCGACAATCCGTGACCAGCGTGGCTCAGTTGCTAAATCTCCCATAGGATGCAAGGCGATATGCAGACCCATCGCCCGGTACTCTTGCCGGGCAATATCGCCAAATTGCTCCGTTACAGCCTCGTCATTGATAGCCGCAAGCCCGATTGGCTCCGGCCACGCCGAGAAGTACGGTGTGCCCTGGTTGTTCAGGTCGATTTGACCAACTCCGTGGCGTGGGTCGGTGCTGAACTGATACGGAATACCGAGACGCGTCTCCTCGGCGTGTAGTTGCATCGCATTATGCCATTTGACCATCGCCTCGGGTGGTAATACGCGCATGGTGCCGTTCTGAGTGATGTGCTTGTCGAACATCTCGGCTTTGGTTGAATACGGCCCCCACATGCCCATACCCTCGGTGATGCTGCCGTCATCGTTCATCATCACAAAGTTCTGGAACATCAATCCTGCCTTCTCGGCGAGATTCATCTGCCCTAATAAATCCTCGACGCGTGCCTCAAGCGGCTGACGGGAGTCCTCATAAACATCGAGTATGCCGTTTTTGTTCAGATCGCGAAAAGTATGGCCGTCGACAGTGATTCGCGGTGCTGGCATAAAATTATCCTCTGTGTATAGTTTTAGAAAGCGCCTTATTATAGCAACTCTTATGCAGTATGAATAGAGTGGAATCACATACATGAATACTGACAGGTAACGTCATAATCAGATAACCAATATGTGCATTTTTGCTGAATCGACGATACAAGCTATACTTATCATACATGCCACCACAACGTATGGCTGGAGTCTACTATGCCAATTAATAACGAGCGTTTTGATATACCGATTCAAAGTAACGGCACGCGCCGTGTCTCTCCAACCGACCTCGCTCAGCACGAGCGTCTTGACAGCTGCGCGCGGTTTTTACGCTTGCGACTCTACGAAAGTAATGCTGGTCGTGGGCAAATGCACCAGGTCATGCGGCGTCATGGCGTGCAACCACAGGCCCCTACACCATTACCCGCTGTCATCGGTCAACAGTTTGAAACGCAGTTCAATCGCGCACTTGCGGCCCAAGGTTGGTCGATTGAATCACTCGGTAGTATTGATGCCTTGCATAACCTTGAGTTGATTCGCATGGTGCGCACGATTGCACCCGGTGACACGATATTTCTCCTTCAGGCCAATCTCGAGGTAACGATGTACGATTGGCATGTCAGTGGTCGTCCTGATTTGATGCGTATTCATCGTCGTGCTGACGGGCGCGTTGAGGTGTTAATTGCCGATATCAAGTCGGCTTTTGCTGTCAAAAACGAACATACGCTCCAAGTGGCCATTTATCATGTCATGCTCGAGTCGTTGTTTAATGTTAGTGATTGTCCCGAGATTATCACCGGTGTTGTCCACCAAATCCCACATCAACTTGATGCTGAGAATGCCCCACGTGTCGCCCAGATGCAAGCAGCGGCTCAAGCGTACTTTGGCATTGACAGCGTCTGCCTCGATGTGGTGCGTAATCCACAGCAACTGCGTGATGATGCGTTCCGGCTATTTACCTATGACACCGATTCGCCACTCCAACATGCCAGCGAGCAGCATATTGATGCGTTGCCGTTTGCGATTACCACCACCTGCGAGGGGTGTGGCTTTATGGAGTTGTGTATGGCGCATATCGCTCAACAACGTGATATCGCATTAGTGCCGTACATGGACCGAGATAGCCGTCGGACATTGCGGGCAAAGGGTGTGACCACATACCCCCAACTTGCAGATCTCAAGCTAGTTGATGCACAACAACGGACACTAGTGATGCCGACTACTAATTATGCACTTCTTCAGCAGCTTGGGCGCGACGAACAGATTGGGCATCAGCTCGATGTATTGATCGCTCGGGCTCAACAAATTCGGAACACTCAATTGGATCGAAGTGCGCCGGTGGCGTATTTACCTCTCAGTACACCTTTTACGCTCCCCAAAATCGACGTCCAGAGCAACCCTGATGCAGTTGTGATTTATCTTGACGTGCATCACGATCACCTCGGTGGATCGGTCTGGCAGATTGCGGCACTGGTTGAGCGCCACCTCAATGGTGTGTCGGTAGGAGCGTATCCGGTGGTTGTAGTGAGTCCCACCGTTCCTGATACCGCCAACGAGGCTCAGCTGCTTACGCAGTGGCTTGGCGAGTTGGCCCAAGTCTGGCAGCGCCATATTGGTGCCCCGGCACCGATTCACCTCGTCGTCTACGAACCACAAGCGTGGCATACGTTTGTAACACTACTTGGCCGCCACTACGATGAACTCCCGATTGCACGTCATTGGCATGATTTTGTGACAAGTGTGCCTTCTATTGACGGCACTAAGTTGATGACTGTTTTGCACGAGGAGGTCAAGGCTAATAATCGCATTGGCACGCATGTCCCAAGCCTAATGGCGGTAGCCGGCCAGACTGGTTTTCGATGGCAGGATAATGACTACGATTATCGTGCACAGTTACGCACTCATCACTTTGATGCAGTCGGCAAAATGACCGTGACTGATGAGTTTTATACGGCGCGTGCGCGATTTAGTAGCAATATCCCGCTCGAGTATGCATATGCCGCATGGAATGCGCTACCGCCACCAACCCAACGTGACGAGGACGTGTTTGCTAGTTATCGTCACATGACGCTTGAGGTGTTACGGGCCTACAGTCGGCATCGTCTGCTGGGTATGCAACAGGTAGCCAAACGGCACGGGCGCTGGTTCAATCAGCGGTGTGTGATTGCCGATATCCGTACGCTTGCGGCCACGCATGCCGCACCGACGACACTTATCGGCGCCATGACTGAATTCATGCAGTACGAGCGCTACGCCGAGGTAGCCAATTGGCTTGGTGAGCGTGAGCATTGGCCTGAGGATCGCGTACGCCTCGGCTTGGCTTTGATGGTCGAGTTCCGCGATGAGTGGCAAGATGCCCCCAATCGTGAGCGTTTGACGCGTTTACGCCAGGCGGCTGCCAATAATCAACCCATCCCTACCCAACAGGTGCGTTGGCGTGTGCGTGTTTCGACGCCACCTACGTTGCCTGATCTCGCTACGCAGATAGGTATATCGTCCTTAGCTGGTGAGCAAAGTGAGGCTGTCATGTCCTCATTGCTGGCAAGTAATGGTCGTGTGGTGTCACCTCGTCAACTCCTGCATTACGCCATGCGCATTCGGATTGTTCAGCGCACACTGCGCGAGGACGGTACCTACGAGTTGCTGATTGAGATGAATGACAGTCAGACGAGTGCTCCGTACGGATTTAATGGACAGACATTTGTCCCAGGTCATGGCCAGCAGTATGTACTCGATGCGAGCCCTGATAATATCCCCGGAGGAATTACCAATCGCGCTCTCCAAAATTTGGCCAAGGAGCCATATGCCAATACGCTCTATCGTCATCTGATTGGTGAACAACCGGCAGTCCGTGGTCTTGAGGCACAGTACATGCGTGCCTATGTTGATGCGTGTGAGCAACTAGGCGGTCCGGTATTTACCGGTGATGCCAAGCGCTATGTGATGGAGCACCACGATACGCGGTTGCTTCTTGTCCAAGGACCTCCGGGTACCGGCAAGACCTTTACCACTGCCCATGCGATTATGGCGCGCGTCTATGCTGCGATGATGGCGAATCGTCCATTGCGTATCGCTGTCAGTTGTCAAACCCATGCCGCCGTCTATGCGGTGATGAGTAATTTGGCCAAAGTCAAACAGGATTTGCTGGCGCGCGCTCACCCGTTTGCGGAGCAGTTGCGCAACCTGCGCCTCTATCGCTACAAACGCACCGACGAGGTTTATCCGGCTGGTATGGTGTCTGCCTATACCAATAAACAAGCCTTGTTGACCGATGTCCATTCCAATCGGTGGTGTGTGGTCGGCGCTACCCCAACCAGCATGGAGTCACTTGGGTCAGCTGGTGATACCTGGTGTGATTTGCTGATTCTCGACGAGGCCTCGCAGATGAGTCTGCCGCAAGCCGTGATCGCTGCGCAACCACTTGCTAATGATGGCATGGTAATTGTGGTCGGCGATCCGCGCCAAATGCCAGCGATTGTCAGTCATACGTGGGAAAGTGAGCAGCGCCGGATTTTTACCCGGTACCCAGTCTATAGAGCGCTCTTCGATTATCTCCTTGATGGCACCACACTACTTGGTGCAACAGTGCCCATCGTCAAGCTCGATGTGAGTTATCGGGTGCCGCCCCGCCTTGCTGACTTTCTGCGCCACGAGATTTATCAACACGACGGTATTAACTTTCGGGCTGCGCACAATAACCATCAACTGCAACCCGTACTTGCCCATGGCTTGGCGGCAAAAGTACTTGATCCCGACTATCCATTGATTTTGATTGAACACGATGAAAGCGACAGCCGCTCGAGTAATCGGTTTGAGGCTGAGTTGGTGGTGCAGATTCTACTGCCACTCATTCGAGCTGATTATAACGCCACCACTGGGTTTGGGGTGGTGGTACCACATCGACTGCAACGAAGCACCATTCGTGAGCTGTTACGCCCTCACATGCCTCAAGACCCACAGCAGATGTTTGCTGATGTTGAGGTACCGGGGATTGATACGGTTGAGCGCTATCAAGGGAGTGAGCGACATGTAATGATCGTCAGTGCCACTGAGAGTCTGCGCGATTACATCCAGCGCAATGAGCACTTTCTGTTTGATATGCGTCGCCTCAATGTGGCCTTGAGTCGTGCCCAACGCAAAGTAATTGTGATTGCCTCGCGTCAGGTGCTGGGGTATATGGCGCGCGATGTTGATATGGCACAACAAAGCCAAATGTGGAAGAACTATCGCAACCGCTGGTGCACGCACAAGCTTGATGAGATAACTATCAACGCGCAACAGGTGATAATTTGGGGTGGACACAGAAACCCGGCAGATTGATATGCATCAATCTGCCGGGTTAGAGTAGGACTATAACTATTCGTGGCGCAAGGCCTCAATCGGGTTGAGGTTGGCGGCACGTCGTGCCGGCCAAATCCCAAAGAACAATCCAGTCGCAATTGCTACCGTCAGCGAGATAATTACCGAGTCAGGGGTAATCGGTGCATCAAGCGTGCCCATGGCGGTCAAGACGATCGGCAAAATGCTCCCCACCAAGACACCAATGATGCCACCGAACAAACTCAACACCGTGGCCTCAATCATGAATTGCAACAAAATGTCACGACTCTGTGCGCCAACGGCACGGCGCAAACCGATCTCACGCGTGCGCTCAGTCACACTGACTAGCATGATGTTCATGATACCGATGCCACCAACCAGCAACGAGATACCAGCAATTGCCGCCAGAAACGTTGTGAGCAAGCCGGTGATTTGTGTTAGCGTGCTCAAAAACGCCGCCTGATTAATCACGCTGAAGTCGTTTTGATCGCCCTCATTGATCTTACGCTGATCGCGCAAGGCCATCTCAATGCGTTCCTGCACAAAGTCGATGTTTTTGGCATCAATCACCGACACGGTAATTGTGTTGACGCGCAATTGTCCATTTGATGTGCGCGCTGAGAATAAGCGTTGTTGCGCCAAGCTAATCGGCACATACGCTTGGTCGTCAAGTGAGCCAAAGCCACCACCACCCTTGAGCTCCATGACGCCAACCACGCGCAGTGGCTTACCAGCAATTCGTACGGTCTCGCCGATGGCAACGCCATCGCCGAACAAATCTTGTTTGAGTTCGGCACCAAGGACAACCACCTGTGCTACCGATCGCACATGGTCATCGGTGATGAACGTACCAACATCCATGATTACAGCCTGCACTTCTTGGAAGGTTGCTGTGGTGCCAACAATATTGGCGGTGGTGTTGGCTGCTGGTGCGACAACCGTTGATGACGAGGTGAATTGTGGCACCGGTCCGATGATGGGGAGTCGCAAGGCCTCGATAGCAGCAACGTTTGACATGTCAAGCGGAGTCACGACTGCGCCACCTCCTCCAGGACCACGGCTGGCAGGCGACGTGGCAAAGATGGTCAGCGAGTTCGTGCCAATTGATGCCACCTGACTCGTAATCGCATTACTCGCACCATTGCCCAGCGTCATCAATGAGACGACCGAGGCAACGCCGATAATGACGCCAAGCATCGTCAAAAACGAACGGACGCGATTGGCAGTCAGACTGTCAAGTGATACGCGAAGAGTTTCGCCAATATTGAGTCCACCGCCTTTTTCGTTGGCGACTGGTTGAATCATTCGGGGTGATTGGGTCATGCGGCACCTCGCTGATTGTGCCGATCATCCATAATGACACCATCACGAATGGTCAGAATACGGTCGGCGTATGCTGCTACATCGGCCTCGTGGGTGACAATGATGATGGTCAGCTGTTGCTCACGGTTGAGCTTAGTCAACATGTGCATAATCTCTTCACTGGTTTTGCTGTCGAGTGCTCCGGTCGGTTCGTCCGCCAAAATGACAGCCGGGCTCCCGGCCAACGCGCGCGCAATGGCCACACGTTGTTGCTGGCCACCCGAGAGTTCGTTGGGACGGTGATCCATGCGATTGCCCATACCAACAATCTCAAGTGCCAAGGCAGCGCGCTGTTTTCGATCGGCTGCTGGGATGCCACGATAGACCATGGGCATCTCGACGTTGGCCAAAGCGGTTTGGCGCGGGAGGAGCATATATTGCTGAAACACAAAGCCCAATTTGCGCGCCCGTACCGATGACAGCTGATTGTCGTTGAGCGACGCAACCTCGATGCCGTCAAGGGCGTAACGCCCTTCGGTTGGTGTGTCGAGACAGCCAATCATGTTCATCAAGGTGCTTTTGCCACTCCCCGATGGCCCCATGATTGCAACAAATTCGCCTTTGTTGATTTTGACGTTGACTCCGCGTAGGGCATGGACCTCAATGTCGCCCATTTTGTAGACTTTGGTCATGCCTTCGATAGTAATCATGGCAGTCATGTCATACTCCTTTAGCGACCAAATGGGCCGTTAGGTCCATCGGCAGTGCGATTCGTTGGAGTGGCAATAATGATTTGTCCTTCTTCAAGACCGTTTAATACTTCGCTGACAATGCCGTCGCTGATGCCAATCGTCACATCAACCTCTTGAGGTTGACCATCTGTGCCAACAACTTGCACAACTCGCCCCGTACCTTTGGGCAACAGTGCTGAGTTTGGTACGATGAGAATGTTTTCGCGCTGATCAGTCACAATTGTCAAGTTTGCGGTCATACCAACCAAAAGGCGTGGGTCGTTATCAGTAAAATCGACGCGGGCGCTATAGCCAACCACACCACTTGTCGTGTTTGCTGCCGGAGCGATTGCGGTAATAGTGCCAGTTTGCTGCCAATCGCGAATTGCGTCGACGGTGATATCGACGGCGTCACCAATTGCCACCTGCACAATATCGTTTTCACTCAAATTCAACTCAATGCGTAGTGGGTCGCGATCAATCAGTTGAACTGCGGCACCACTCGTGGTTTGGCCAACAACGATATTCACTGATGATATAACACCGGCAAATGGCGCTTTGAGTGTGGCGTTGTCGAGGCGTAGTTTCGCTTGTGCGAGTGATTGTTCCGCTTGGGTTACGGCAGCCTGCTGAATCGCCACGTCGGTCTCGGTTCCTGGAACGACGATTTTGTCGAGTGATGCTTGGGCTGAGGCAACTGCTGCTTCGTTTTGTTGAACAGTCGCAACTGCTGCTGCGATATCGCTAGCAGTTGGGTTGCGCAATGCTTCGAGTTGCACTTGGGCATCTTTGAGCGATTGCTCGGCCTGTGTTACATTGGCAATCTCTGCCTCACGTGCATTGTTGAGTGTAATTTGGGCTTGGGTGACTGTCTGTTCGGCAGTACGTACGGATGATTCGGCAGCCACAAAAGTGTCACGATAGTTATTGATGGCAGATTCACCGATGCGTCGACCGGTTGAGGGGTCAGTACCATAGTCTTGAACCCATTGCCAATTATCGCGGGCATTGGCGAATTTTGATTGTGCTTGGATGAGTGACTCACTGGCTTTGGCCAAATCAATTTCAGCCTTGGTTTTGGTTGCTGATGAGCTATCACGTGTCGTTTGCAACGACGTTTGTGCTTGGGTTACTCGTAACTCTGCACTGCTGATGGCTGATGCTGATGGATTGCGCAATGCCGCCAAACGCTCACGCGCCGATGTCAACTGGGCTTGCGCCGAGGCAAGTTGTGCCTGTGCCGATGTCAAATCAGCTGGACGCGTGTTGCCTTGAGTTACTTGGGCTAGCCGAGCATTAGCACTGTCTAGTGCTGCTTGGGCTGATGCTACTTGGAGCGTTAAATCGCGTGTGTCAAGCACCGCAATAACTTGATCGGTGGCGACACTATCACCCTCATCAACCATAATCTCTGCGACGACACCACTCGTCTGAAATGCTAAATCGACGGTTTGTGCTGCCGATATACTCCCACTACCACTAATCGTCGCCGTAATATTGCCACGGGTAACGGTAGTCGTGTCTGACGCTGTTTGGTCGCTGGCTGCCGGTGCGCCACAGGCACTTAATATGGCCGCAAGCCCTACAATACTGATGATACTGGTGATAATCCGTGTCCGCGCTCGATGTTGCATCGATTCTCTCCTTTGCGTGCTTGCCACGCACATGATGACCTATGATATTCGCCAGTAAATCAACCAGGTGGCTTTCGTCGCATGGTATTCACCTATTTGTGTGATGCGAAATACCGGTCAACTCGTATAATGAGTCTAATGAAAGGTACGTCCCAATGATTAAGCGTTCATTAGATACACCCTCAGATTCGGTGAATCCACAAACATGGCGTTCGCACATCATCCGACGCAGCACATTATTGTTGGTATTACCGACAATAATTAGCCTTGTTGTGGTAGCGATTTTTAATGTTGCCTACCAAGATGCATTCCCACTCGTCGGTATGCCGAATCAGTTACCTGATGGGCCGCCATGGCTACCGCCAATTGTCCCAATTGTCATTGTGTCAATTACCGCTCTCTTATTCTTACGTATGGGACAACCAAATGTATCTGCGTTTATCTTGATGTCTTTTTGGACTATTGCAGTGACCGTCGTTACCTTACGATTTGGTGCTCATACATTTTTTCCGGCATTGCTGATTTTGCCGATTGGTGTGGCGAGTTTGCTCTATAACAGCCGAATTAGTATGATGCTCGCTATCATCTCGACACTAGTTGTCGGGTTATCGGCGTGGTCGATTACGCAAGAGCCAGATTTCGCCATTTATGATTTTGTACGCACACAGGTTATCAGCGAATCCAATCAAGTCCATGTGTTCATGTCAGTTTCGATGGTGTTCTGGTCGACGTTATATATTGCTGTCTCTGTTATCATCTCGACGCTCGCGCATGATCTCCACCGTACCTCTCTACAAAATGCTGCGCACGTCGAAGCGCTCCAAGAATTGAGTGCCCAACTAGAGTCACGGGTTACCGCCCAAACTGCGTCATTACTCGCGGGTGAGCGCGACAAAGCGATGCTCGCCGAACGGACGCGTCTTGCGCGTGACATCCATGACACACTAGCCCAAGGATTAACCGGTATTATTGTGCAACTCGGCGCTGCCGAGCAGGCGATGCGCGCGCACCATCCTGATGCTGCCGAGCATCTTGACATTGCTGCCCGTATGGCCCGTGAATCACTCGCCGAGGCACGTCGTTCGGTATGGAACTTGCGTGCCGAGGCGCTTGAGCGCGGTGACTTGCGCCATGCCATTAGCGGTATTGTGGATCGCTTTCGCCATCCGTCATTGATTGCCTCGTGCGAAATCGAAGGTAAGTGGATTGCCCTGCCTATTGACATTGAATCTGCGTTGCTGCGAGTCGCCCAAGAAGGACTTGCCAACGCAGCACGCCACTCACAAGCGAGCCATGTGGTGATTACGTTGCGTAGTCTGCCGGCTGCAATTGAGCTCGAAATTCGTGATAATGGACGCGGCTTTGGTGACCGACTCGATCATGTTGATTCATATGCAACCTCATTCGGTATCCTCGGCATGCGTGAACGCCTCAGTGTACTCCATGGCACGTTGCAATGCCGCGATGATCAAGGCGCAGTTGTGTGTGTCTATGTCCCTCGTCCAAGTGAGCAAGGAGATTCGATATCATGACCTCTATTCGGGTATTGGTCGTCGATGACCATCCAGTGGTCCGACACGGTTTGTTAGCGTTGTTACGCTATGAACCTGAGTTTGAAATTGCTGGCGATGCTGCTGATGGTGAAGAAGCCGTGGCAGCTGTGCTTGCGCATAAACCAGATGTTGTCTTGCTTGATTTACGCCTGCCACGACTCAGCGGTGTTGATGTAATGCTCCAAGCGCGTGCCAAGGGGTCAACATCGCGGTTTTTGGTGCTCACCACATATGACAGCGATGATGATATTACACGTGCCCTAGCTGCTGGTGCCAAAGGCTATCTCCTCAAAGATGCCACCTCACACGAACTAATCCAGGCAATTCGTGAGGTTATGCGCGGCAATGCGGCGCTTGAGCCAAGTGTGGCTGCACGAGTCCTAGCTCGCATGCATGACTCACCTGCCGATGAGCTATCCGCCCGCGAGATCGATGTCCTCCAGCGAATGGTACGTGGTGAAAGTAATCGGGCGATTGCAGTGGCACTCCATGTCTCCGAAAATACAGTCAAAACGCATGTGAGTCATATTTTCGCCAAATTAGCCGTGCAAAGCCGAGCTGAGGCGGTTGTGGTCGCCTTGCGCCGTGGCTTGGTGTCACACATCGATTAATTGGTTCATCATCCTGCTATGGTAGAGTAGTAATAGAGTCCGTTGTTCTTTGTGAAAGCGTTTTTCATGGCAGGATTCATGCAATACGCCCGTAGTGTGGCTGCCACCATCGTGATGATGTGTGCGGTTACCCTTGTCCTTCTTAGCAATGGTGTGTTGGCTACCGATGCTATGTGGCTATCACGCATTGAGTTGTTTATCTCAATCTTCCTCGGTATCATGTACGAGGCTATTCCATTTTTGACTGCTGGCGCATTGGTAGCTGCCGGCATTCACTTGTTTATGAGTCCAACTTGGTTGACGACTCGACTGATGCGTTGGCCACGCATTGCTGTCATCGTGGGTAGCTTGATGGGCATGGTGTTCCCGGTGTGTGAGTGCGGTTCAATCCCGGCGGCGCGTAGCCTGATTCAGCGTGGTGCTTCGCCACAAGTCGGCTTGGCATTTGCCTTGGCGGCACCTGTAGTCAATCCGATCGTTCTGATTAGTACAAGTGTCGCGTTTGTGGCATTATGGGGCTGGGACTTTGTATTGTGGCGCTTTGGATTGACGATTATCATTGCCGTCGCAACTGCCTACACGTTCCCTCAAATTCAACTGTTGCAAACGCCTCATCACGATCACACTCATGACCATGACGAGATTCCGCTTCTCGCCTGGTTGCGCCACGCGCTACTCGATTGGGTTGATATGGCGCGGTATCTGATTGTAGGTGCCTCGATTGCGGCGTTGATTCAAGCATTTGTGCCTAATCAACTCTTCTTGGAGTTAGCCAACCAGCCATGGCTAGCAGTACCAGCCATGATGATGCTAGCGGTCGTCATGTCGATTTGTTCGACAGTCGACTCATTTGTGGCACTCTCGTTTGCCTCAACGGTATCGCCGACTGCCGTGATGGCATTTTTGGTATTTGGGCCGATTATTGATCTCAAAAGTGTTCCAATGTTGGCTGCGCTGTTTGGCTGGCGTCATGTGGGACTTCTCCTGCTTTTTGTGGCCGGATTGACGATTGTTTTGACCACATTGCTTGGAGGTGTTGGATGGCTCTAACGCAACATGCACTTCGTCGTTGGTCTACGATGCTGTTACTCTTTGCCATGTCAGGATTGCTGTTTGTGCGTACTGTGCTTGATCAAATTGGGTGGTACGTACATCCACGATATCAAGTGTTGATGTATATATGTGCCGGTGTATTATTTGTGCTCGCGATTATGTGTGCAGTTGGCACGCTCACAGTACCTCGTTATACTACCCGTCTTTTGCTGGTACCCGTGTTGCTCGGATTGGCAGTATCTCCTAAGCCACTTGGCGCCGATGCGTTGATACAGCAGTCCCCCACGCTTAATCGGGTGGCACAACGCAACAGTGAGGCTCCGTTACCTGATATGCAAAATACACAGGCTTGGACGTTGTACGACTGGGCAGTTGTGGCAAGTGTTGATCCTCAAATAGTGGTCGGAGCGTCAGCGGTCGTTGAGGGATTTGTGGTGCAAAATCCTGTGCTCAACCTGCCTGATGGACAGTTCATGTTGGCCCGGTATGTACTGAATTGCTGTACTGCCGATGCCGGTGGCGTCGGTATGCGTGTGGCGTGGGCCAATGGTCAGTCGATGCCCAACGATCAGTGGGTGCGCGTCACAGGCACGGTGCGTACGATAGAGATAGATGGTATCAAGCACCCGCTACTTATCGCACAATCGGTGCGTGTTATTGAGGTGCCAGATCAACCATATCTGACGCCATAGCTGAGTTGCTTTGGGGTAGTTGAAAACCAAGTAATGAATCGAACAGGCGTGGATACGCCATCCGCGCAAGTTGATAGGCGATGCCGGCAGTGCCATGCCATACACCTGGGTGTTCATACACACCAGGAATTTCAGCAATACACACATAGCCACCGCGCTCGCGTGCTCGCGTTATCATCTGACGACACCAAAACGCTGCACGATGCTCGTAGTATGTGTTTGGTAACGCGCGTGCTACGCTCAACATGACATCGATCATGCCTGCACTGCCCTCGGCAAGCCCATCGGCATCTGGTAATCCTGTTGCGTCAAGTGCTTCAAGTAAATTCAAAAGCTTTTTGTCGGGATGGCGACTCCGTAATGGCGCCATCAAACTAAGCCGACCCATAGCCACACCCAAACTCCCATACCCCCAGCTGATAGGATAACTGAACGTACTACTACGAGTATCAGGCCATCCCCTATGCGCATCATCGTAGTGGATATCTTCGCTGTAGGCGATTTCGTTTGCTGCCCGCAAAAAGCGTTGATCGTGACTTATCTCGTACAGCCGTACGAGTGAGGTCAAGATACCGCTACTGCCATAGCCGCCGTGATGGAGCACACGACCTGCCCAGGTTCGTTGTCCTTGCGCATTGCGTTGCCGGCTCTGTAGGAGTTTCTCACCAATGGCTAACGCCTGCATGGCATAACCGGCGCTTGGCCAGACATGATGGAGTGCGGTAAGTCCAATCACTAGGCCAGCCCATCCATCGGGCCAGTGTGGATGGTCGATAGTGCTGTCAAGCGGCATACGTAGAAGGTGGTTGAGGCGAGGTAACAACGCATTCGTAACGGGAATATGTGGTGCTGCTCCCGCAACCGCCCAGCTGACTGCACCTAACTGATAGGGATATTCTTGGGCATGATGGAGCGCAGCGCGCAATCCATCTTCGGCTACAGATGCCAAGTGCGTCGCATTCGGTAGCGCACTAAGCTGTGCAAGTACTAAGCTGATGCCGGCACCGCCATGATCAATACTAGCATCGCTAAGATGAAGTGGTGTGAGCCGTGGGTGGTGTGTGGGAGTCAACCAGCAGCTGCCGTAGGTTAGTCCTAGCTGGCGTTCAACGATATCGTCAGCAAGTGTGAGGGCTTCGGCTACAAGGTGATCGTTGGTCAATGTCTCATTGGCGGTGTGTTGGCTCGGCGCGCGACCGTTTTCTGCTGTAGCGTCACACGGTGTCAACGCCATATGTAGGTGCGCAAGCTGGGTACCTTGATGAATCGCCGAAACCGCAGTAAGATTGGCAAGAATTCCATCAATTGACACATCATGCCGGATTAACGGCATCATGCCATGCAAAAACGCTTCGCGAATGCTGGTTGCCGATGCATGATGATGTTGAACCAAGCGTTCGATGATGAGATCCGCCTCAAACCCATGGCGTATATCGGTGTAGTTGCTAAGCGACTGTAAACAGCTGGCAAGTTGACTCGTATGTGGATTAAGCGGTCGTTGCCATATTGTCTGCAGGGTGTGCACCATATGGCGGATGGAGTCGATTCGTTGCCATATAAACGCATAATATTGTTGGTAGCCCAATAATACATCGTCACGCCATGTATCAATGTACGGTCCAATTGCCTGGTATTGGTACCACGCAGCCAATCGGGTGTTGACTGCCGCGTGTGTGGCTTGGGGCACGGCACGCATAATTAGTTGATGTGCTAGTGGTGGCTGATGCGTCATCGCATAGCCAATATGCCCATAATCGAGGATCCACGGTGTATCGCCTGCACAGTACAATGCATCGCGGTCAAGTCCTATAATCCCGAGTACATCTGCAAGTGCCGCTAATCCGCCGATACGATAGGCAAAAGCCTGCATGTCGCTTGGCTCAGTCAAATAACGAGCTGGTGGCACATAGGCCCAGTGATATCCATCTCCACGATAGATACGTGGTGTGTGTGCCACCACCGGTGCGCCCCGTCGTTCGAGCCATGCTTTGAGATGCACAAATACATCGAGGGGTGTAGCCGGTATTGGCATATATACAAGTGCCAAGGTATCTACATGAATACAAATTCCGCCATAACGTGCAAATGCGCGTGGCGCTGGTCCCACCGTGTATGGTCCATTAATTGGACGGAGCGGTAATTCTGGGTTTAACAGACACAACTGGCTCCAGTCATGCTGAAGTTTGTGATATGCATCAATGATTGTTTCACAGGTATACACACAGATATGACAGATACGCCGGATGAGCCAGGCGCTCTGGTATGCGCGTTGGCGCCAGCGCTCACGTGACCAGTCAAACGATGCTCGACCTCGCTTAACAGAATTGGCTGATTGCTCTTCTGCTCCTCGTGTGCTGATGTACTCAATCACATAGCGATATGCACTCTCTGCAATAGCAGGAATGGTGGCGCATTGCTGACGAATCCATGGCGCAAATGGTGCGATGAGATGTAAGTGTTCAATGGAGATATCAGGAAAATCGCCGTGGAGTTGCTCGATGTCGGCACGGTTCGGTGTACTCTGCCACACATGCATCAAGAGGAGAATCCATGGTGCCGTCGTATCATCACCGAGGTAGAGAGGATCTCCTGCAAGTCGTGGTAAATCGGCATGGGTCCACCCATTTGCATGCAAATAATGGTGCCAACTAATGTCGTCGAGGTAGCCAAGCGTATTCCGCCACTGCTCAATTCGTGTCTCGAGCTCGAATGGCGTGAGGTAATCTGCCTCAATGTGTGGCGCAGTACGCTCGCGCAAGAGCAGCGCGCGCCCAATCAAGCGTGCAAATTCGATATCATAGGGCGGTGCACTCATTGTTGTGTATAATCCCGTTCACCAAAAAGCGCACGCCCAACGCGCACCATCGTAGCTCCCTCGGCAATCGCTACATCAACGTCGCCACTCATGCCCATCGATAATTCGGATAGTGGATGGGTTGGTACTACCGTGGTAAATACATCGCGTAATTGACGTAACGATACAAATACTGGTCGTACCGTCTCAGCATCTTCGGCGTATGGCGCCACCGTCATTAGCCCCACAATCTCAAGGTGTGGTAATGCGCCGATACGCTCGACGATGTCGCATAATTCATGGCGTAACGTGGCTGATGCCTCCCACCCCTGGGCATTAAAGCCTTCTTTGCTAGCCTCGCCCGAAACATTACATTGGAGCAGAATGCGCTTGGCTGGCAAGCCTAGATCGCCACAATGTCGGCTGAGTGCTTGGGCCAACTCAAGACTATCGACTGAGTGAATATAATCAAATAATTGCACAGCTCGTTTGGCTTTGTTTCGCTGTAAATGTCCAATCAAATGCCACGTAATATCGTGTCGTATTGCGGCAAGTTCAAGGATTTTTTGTTCGGCTTCTTGAACACGGTTTTCGCCAAAATCGTGTAGTCCAGCCTGCCAAGCCTCGTGTATGGTACTGGCAGGGTGCGTTTTGCTGACGCCAATCAGGCGTACACTAGCGGAGGGGCGATTGGCCTGTGCACAGGCTGTATTGATACGGTCTTGAATGCGGCTTAGTGCGTCGTGCATGGTACTTCATCTATGTGCAACGTGATGAATAAATTGTACCATGGACCACCATGGGTGCGAGAGTCGTCACTCACCCATGGTGGAAGTTGTCAGATTTATTGTTTATTTTTATCTAGACCTAGCTCAACCAACTCGACAGTGACCTCGCTTGCGCCGCGCTGTCGTGCTAAACCTTCAATCAACATTTGAAGTTGTCGCGAGGCCGAAATGCGCGGTAGGTACGGCAATTTCTCTAGTTCATGATCGAGCAATAATCGTGCTTCGTTGCTCCATGGCAAGTTCCCTTTGCTCTCGACTGCCGCTGGATTTGCTGCAGGTGTGCGCTGAGCTGCATAGGCACCATCGACTGGCAAAAAGTTGAGCAACCCGTCGTAGAGTCGATTCACAATCTCTTGGACAAGGTAGACGCACCCACGATATCCTACAAACGGCGTGCCGACGGCACGCCGTACGGCAGGCCCTGGGAATGCTGCGGCGATATAGTTGGTATGCCGCGATCCTGCCTCACGTAGGTAGATACGCTCATTCATCGATCCAAACAAAAATGCTGGTGCTCGCTTGTGGATGTGCTGACGGATGCCCTCGTTGTCATAATCACCGGGACGGCGTGGGCGCGCCGCCGCAAAGCTGATTTTCATGCCGAGTTCATCGCCCAAAAACCGTACTAGCCCCTCAGTATGCGCCAACCCGGCCACAATTCCCACGTCAATCGAGCTAAACCAGTCACCTTGTGGGCCACGCCATAAATCCCAGACAGCCTGTAGTGTCGTCTTTTTTTCGTGGGCGATAAATGCCTCAGCCTTATCACTCGTACCGAGCAATTTGCCGAGCTCACGTACAAATGTGGTGGTATCACGCATACCGAACGGTGCAGTTAGTACGGGCTTGCCGAGCTCATTGGCTAGACCCATACCGAACTCTTTGTAGAGCACCACATTCACCGCCCCAGCTGCCAACAGTGGTGTTTGCTCGGCAGTCGATGCATATGGGTAGACGAGATTAATCGTGCCGCCCGCTCCTTCAATCAAGCGCTTGAGCTCTTCAAGTTCTGATGGTGCATTGAAACAGCCATATGTCGGTCCAATGATATTCACTGCCGTTGGTTTGATGGCGATGCCAGTCGCGTGAGGCTCGCCGTATTCGGCCCATAACCAGCGCAGCACGCGGTCGCGCCCGGCCCATTCATCCTCGGCTAGCGAGTTGCTGTAGTAGAATCGTGTGCCGACTCCCAAGTGCTTGACTAACGATGAGTGGTCAGATCCAATCATCTCGGATTCGGCCGTCGAGACGACAATAACCTTCTTGCCATCAAGGACACCAGTTGCGGCTAGGTTGTCATACGTCCACTTGACTTTGTCGGCGGTTCCCTTCCCACCAACTTCTTGTTCGGTCATGGTCGCGGGCGTCAGATTCTCGATGTGCGGTACGGCATCGGTATAGTCGGGAACTGCCGTTCCCACCAAATTAAAACAACCGACTGGTGCATCACAGATAACGTGGACATCGGGCATTGGGCACATTGACCAGATGGCAGCCCAGTAGCCGCTAGTATCTGACAAATCACGAATAATTGTAGGTGGCATGACTCTATCCTTCTTGATACGAGGGTATTGGTATCGTATTCAATACCCTCGATATACGCAGTTATTCTGCAAAAAACTCTTGCATCCAACGATAGCGGTCGCCTTTGGTCAATACGCCAGCCACAAAATCGATGGTGGCAGCCATACCGCTACTCAAGAAGAATGGACGTGAGGCTAATTGATTCGTAAAGTACATCGCTGGGATGCCACGATCCTTCGCCACACTCGCGAATGGCGTCGTGCCGAAGACCAAGTCGGGCTGATAGCGATCGAGTGCTGACACGTCCTCTTCGAGTGCCTTGCGGTAGACCACTTCTTTGGTGCCGTGAGCCTTGAGCCACAATTCATCGGGGAGCACCAATGGGTCTTGACCGATGCTTGTGGAGACATACGGTACTTCAGCACCGGCCTCGACTAGCATGCGGGCATAGGCCAACTCGGTGCCTTCGTAGCCGGTCACTAGCACGCGACCGCTGAGTGGGCGTGCCGACACGATTGCTTGCGCCTTCTCGCGCTCTTCGTCAATGACTTGCTGAACTAGCTCCGGATTGAGCTTGAGCGCATTGCCGACGCTCTTTAGCCAGGCTGCGGTACCGCTGATGCCGACGGGGGCACCACCAACCACTGGCATGCCCCACGTGCGTGCGACATTCATGCTCTCTTTATAAAAAGGATGGAGCGGTGCAAGTGCTCCAGCGCGACCTGCGCGTCTAAAGTCCTCGAGTGAGCGCCCCGGCAAAAAGATTGTCTCGCTGACCCCCATGCGCCGCAACACGGCATCGATAGCCAGTGGGTCTGCAGGGAACACCTCACCAAGGAGTACGACGCTCTTCTCGTTGACCGCACCCTCGCGCTCGGCCAAACGGTTGAGCAATGCTGCCACAGCGATGTCTTTGGCCTCGGGATGTGAATGGATGGCGTATGCCGGTACGCGGACTAGTACAACCTCGGCGTCACCGACTTTGCGTGGCAATAACTCCTCGGGCATGCCAGCAGTCTCAGCTACACACAACGACACCACGGGGATTAGCTTTGCGCCAGGCTCTTTGGCGGCTACATCAATGGCGGCACGTGTGCCCTCGACGACTTGCCCGCTCATGAGCTCTGCAGTGCCAAGTGTTGGTGCCACAATCGATTTGCTGGCCCCATAAAAGTGCGTCACAAAGGTCAAGCCATACAAACAACCGGTATCGGTGGCCATGACGGGGTGTGAGCCCTCGATGCGCGTCAAAATGCGTAATGAGCCGAAGGCCGGGCACATTGATTGTGGGTGGAGTTTGCAGGGGGAGGTGGATGGTGCGCTATTGCTACTGTTGAGTGGAATAACTTCTGACATATCTATTGGCTCCTTTGCCGTCGTACAGAGACAACACTACAGGCAGTACACAACACGGGACAGTATGCTGACTGCCCCGTTTGTGCGGGTGGAAAAATTATTCTGTGTCGTCGCTTGGCTCGGCTCGCAAATAGGTCGCCGTGGCTTGCTTATTGGTGAAATAGCTGGCCACAATAAACCCAGTAATGACGAGCGCCAAGGGAACGAAACAGAGAATTAACCCTGATGTTGACGTGCCCATAGTGTTCACTCCTTTGCTCTACATATCGCTACACGTGCTACCACGTGAAAGCTTCAATCCTGTGCAGCTTCTGCGGCTGCCGCTGCATGTGATGGCATAATCAACTCACGCATTTTGGCCGGGTCAAAGCGAAAATTCGCTACCAGATCTAATACATGCTGAAAGTGATGCGCCGGGATGGTCACAAACAACTCACCTGGTGCCAACCGATTATGCATACGCCCACCGCCGTCGCCGGTGGCAAAGACACTGTTCTTGTGATTGATGGGCGTGGCAAAAATCGACGCGCACGCCGACGGGCCAACTTCACCAATTGGGAACGTTCCCTCGCGTACCGATGCCGCTCCTGCCAACTGCATGGCGTGTAACGCATCAGTTACTACGATGATGGAGTCAATCTGTACACCCTCGGGCACATCGTTGAGCGGCGCAGCCGCCAAGGCGATGATACTCCCATCTGGCAACCGCTCACTTTGGGCTTTGTTGCGCTTGGCTGCCTCAGGCGTAAAGAACCCTTGTGCCATCGTCAAGTACTCACCCTCGGTAATCAGCTTTTGGGCGTTGGGCAACAATCCCAAGTGCCACAGTCCTACATAGCAGTCGTGGTGTTGTGCATCAACATACACCCGACGCCCACTCTCGGCCTCACGGACGATGCCACAGGCAACGACCTGTGCAGGTTCGTACCCTGCAGGAATCGCGTCTCGGCAGTAAGTAATCGCTACCGGTGGGCGCTTGACTTTCATCTGCTCGGTTAACACCTGATGCAGGTGTTTAGGATCGATACTCATGGACAATCTCCTAACGGTATGCAGGTGCGTCCATTTCTCGTAAATCGACATAACTAAAGGTCTGCCCCGACCGGCGTAATGCCGACAAGAACGCCGCTTTGCTATCGAGATCCTCAATCGACCCAATCCGAATCTCTACCGATCCTGAGGTAACGGTAACGCCATCACGGTCTGTGCGACTCAAATCAGTCACGTACAAACCAATCGATTCCATCACGTTTTTGACACGTAACTGGACGGGGTCATCGGTTTGTACTTGAGGGATGCTCGATGGCGTGAGTGAGAGCATTGGGATGCCCTTTTTAGCATTGACTGTGCCGGCGAATAGTTCGTTCTCGCTGGCTGAATCCGGCTTGCCCTCAGGCTCCTCGGCTCCGAACACGCGCAAAAAGTCGTGATACTCGAGTGGCTCGTAGTCGTCACACGATGGGATCTCGTTGTTGGCGATACGCTTGGCCAAATCACCGAAGATGCCGTCAAACGTCTCATCCTCGAGTGCCAAACGACACGCATCGGCCAACTCACGTACGCGTCGGCTGAGGGGAATACGTGCTAACACTGGCAACCCGACGGCTTTGGCGTATTGATCGGCCACATCGCTACCGTCGTCACGATTGACAATTAATCCTAGAACTGATGTGGTACCACCCATTGAGCGGAAGTACTTGGCAGCCTTGGCGATGTTATTGGCCGCATACAGCGATTGCCGGTCGTGTCCAACTACGATAATTACTTGCTCGGCCAATGAGCGTGCTAATGGGGTGGCAAAGCCTCCACATACCACATCACCGAGGAAATCCATCACCACATAATCGAGATTCCACTTGCTCAAGCCGAGACCCTCAAGTGTCTTGAATCCCGACGAAATACCTTGGCCACCACAGCCACGTCCCACCTCGGGGCCACCAAGTTCGCAGCCGTAGAGGACTGACCCGGGTTTGAGTTCGGACCGATAAATCACATCGCCGACGGAGAGCTCGTCTTCGCGGCCCTGCTCTTTGTAGATGCGCCACTGTTCGCCGAGCGTCGGCAACGAGCGTCCACCAAATACCGTATTACATGAATCGTGTTTGGGGTCACACCCGAGTTGTAAGACGCGGTAGCCGTCAAACGTAAGCCGTGAGGTCAGATTTGAGGTGAAAAAGCTCTTGCCCATTCCACCCTTGCCATAAATTGCCAACATCCGTGGAGCCATGATTTGCTCCTCTTTCTAGGCTGACTGTGACCAGTTCAGCAACACTTTGAGGCAATCTTGGTCGAACAATGCCGTGTGATAGGCCGCGACCACGTTATCGATAGGCTGGCGGTGCGTAATCAAGGCTGAGACATCAAGATCTCCGCGCACGATTAAATCGCGACACCGTTGTAAATCACCCTGCGCCCACTCTTTGGCAGTCATCAGCTGTGCCTGCTTAAGGAATAGGGGCATATAGGGTAGATGAAGTTCGTCGTAATATCCCAGCAACACTATCCGACCGTTGAGGGCAAGGGTACTGATTGCACCACTCAAGGCTTCCATACTGCCACTGGCCTCAATAATTACGTCGCAGGCCGGGATTTGGTGTGCTGTCAATGGCTGTACTGCGACATTGATGATGTGATGTGCCTGTGCGCGCTGGAGTCGTTCGGTTACCCGATCAACAACGGTAACCTCGGCACCACGAAGCATAGCGATGCGGGCTGCCAATTGCCCAACTGGCCCCTGACCAATCACAAGTACACGCTGCCCTGCCATCTCGCCTGCGATATCTATGCCATGGTATGCAGTGGCTGCTAACGCGAGTAAGACACCGTGCTCGGGATTCATTCCATCAAGCGACACCACACGCTGATGATCTACATGCAGGTGGCTTGACTGACCGCCCCATGCTGGATTAACGTCGGTATAACAGCGTGCGCCACCAACATAGACCCATTTGCCTATCAGTTCGTTGGCATCGTGTGGCGCGTTCACAACCTTGCCGACTGTCTCGTATCCAGGTATAACCGGGAACTGCAACATCGGATGCGGCATGCGTCCGTCGTACAACATTCGCTCAGTGCCGGCACTAATCGAGGTATAGACGGTCTCAACGACTACATCACTTGTAGCCGCCGGCGTAAGTTCGACAGTCCGTAGTTCGATATGTTTGGCGCTTGGAATAACCACTGCTCGTGCCTGATGCATGACTAACTCGCTTGTTTGGCAAGGCGCCGCTGTTGTGCAGCCATGATGCCTCGCCGGATAAATTGTGCGCTGTTGATCAGATAGGTGGCATAGGCAAATAACATCGTTGCCATGACCGCATCGTCACTCCAGCCGAGCCAACGCACCAAAAAATACAGATTGTGGGTGATAATCGCAACAAGGTTGCCGATATCTTCCCAGTAGAATTCTTTGGCCAAAAAGTAATGCCCAAAGATCTCTTTCTCCCATAGCATGCCCGTCAGCGTAATCGCCCAAAGCAAACTAATCTTGAGAATGATGCTCACATTCGCAATCTCGTAGCCTTGCTTGGTCTGCCAGGCTTGGTAGACCAGTATGGCGCTGATAATAAACACAACAAACTGGATTGGTGCAAGAATGCCCTGGACGGTCGTCCAGCCACTCCGGTCACGCCGTGTTAATTGTTCTGCGGTATACATGCCTGCCATAGGACTACCTACACTTGGAGAATGAGTGCTTAGTAACGATTATATTGCCTGTGTTTTTCGGTGAAAGTCTACAAAAGGTACACAAAAATTCTATCTTTGCGGTATATCAAACACCTCAGCGCGAATTGCTGAGGTGTTCTTGTGCAGGATATGGGCAAGGTATGGATTAGCGCGGGCTTACCAAGAAATGTTTGGCTTGGACGCGAATCATATCGCCGGTCATGCTCATTTGGCGGAGCCAAGGGAGTGGCGTATAGCGTTTGTGCATGTATGACTCAAACGTGTAGCGTTGCACATCGAGATTGCGACACATGTCAGTAAATACCTCCATTTGCCGATTGCTGCCGTAGCCCCACTTCTCAAGCCAGCTGAGGAACTTGTACATGGTGCCGAATTGGCGCCAGTAGGCTTGCTCATAGCGGCGTAAGGCGCGTTCTGATGTATCTGGGAGCGCATCAATAAGTGTTTGAGCCGCCATTTGTCCTGATTTCATTGCCCAGTAGATACCCTCACCCGAGGTATTCACCACAAGACCGGCTGCATCACCAATCAGCATGGCACGATTAAATGCCATATGTGGCCGAGGTGTCATGGGCAGGGCATGTGCCTCCTCAAGGTACATCTCACCATGTGTTAAATCAGCGCCGATACGCTGTTTGAGGTTATTAAGGAGCTCACGGGCGCGTTTCGAGTGGGCAGGTCCAGTGCCGATGCCAATTGTGATATGATCGGCTTTGGGAAACGCCCAAGCATATAGGTCAGGACTGACCTCGGCACCCAAAAAGAGGTCCGCGGTATCGCGCCAGCGCCCAAGGTGCGCTTCGGGGATGCGCCAGCGCTCTTGAATCGCCGTGCACCGTGGCAAATTGGGCAAGCCGAGTAATTTGGCAGTCGGCGAATATGCGCCGTCAGCGCCGATCACAACGCTCGCACGGATATGTTGCAGCTGTCCACTTGCTCGTTCACGGTATTGAACATCAACCCCTTCGTTGTCAACCTTGATGTCGATTAGTGAGCCCTCAATAAGCCCCGCGCCAGTATTGACTGCACGTTGGCGCAAATAGCCATCGAAATCCTCACGGCAGACCATGGCGATGTAGTCCTCAGGTGAATGATCAAGTCCGACTACATCAATATTGACTTGGCGACCACTGGGTGAGTGAATCAACGCTTTGGAGATTTTGCGCGAGATGAGCGATTGCGGTATGGCAAACTCACTAAATGCGACTGGTGGTACTGCGCCGCCGCATGGTTTAATCCGACTGAGGTCTTTTTCGAGCATAATCACCGGTACACCGGCTTTGGCCAGTGTCTCGGCAGTGATAGATCCGCCTACCGACGCGCCTACGATAACAACAGGGTGCATGTGGCCCTCCTTTATGCTGTGTAAACAGGAATCCTGCTGGCATATGCCAACGAGGTGACGCAGATACTGAATGGAAGGTTGAATGCATTGTGCTGCGTAGGACTATTAAATTGTGAGTCGTGTTATGAGCGGATGCCCACTGCCGATACAATCATACACCACACAAAAATCATCACGCCGCTGGCATTATAAAAAATTGCTCGAGCGCGTGGATCAGTCATTTGTAAGAACTTGCGTTGTGTCGGAATTTGTCCTAAGCCTAACACGAACATGATACCGGCCGAGATATAGTTGCCCGTGCCCAGCATGTAGATTGCCGCAGCGAGTAACGCTGCATTGATGGTAATCACGGCGCTCATGGCTGCCCAGTCGGCGCCCATTTGGGCCGGAATTGATTTGATTCCCATCATGCGATCGCCTTCGATGCTTTTGAAGTCATTGATGGTCATGATGCCGTGTGCCCCTACCGAGTAGAGTATAGCGAGCACAAAGCTCCCTTGTGTCATCGGCGCAAAGGCCATATGCCCTGCTAACCAGGGGAGACCCTCATATGAAACGGCGACAATGGCGTTGCCAATCCAGCCGAGCTTTTTGGCGCGGAACGGTTCGACGCTGTAGACAACCGCCAAAATCATGCCGAGAATCGTCAAGTAAACGACCGACAAATTAAATACAAGCGATAATCCGATACTGATTACTGTCAGCACTGCAATTGTGATATAGACCTGTCGGAATGTTACGCGACCTGATGGAATAGGGCGTTGTGGTTCGTTGATGGCATCAACGTGGCGGTCGCAGTATTCGTTGATAACTTGTGAAAGCCCACATAAGATTGGTCCAGACATGAGTGCCCCGAGCGCAATCAAGGCGACTGTCACAAACTCAAAATTTGTGGTGCCCGCTGCGATTGTGCCACAGACAAACGCCATTGCTGGAGGAAACCATGTGACTGGTTTCATCAGGGCAATTGAGCGACTCAGCAGTTCTTTGATGGTGACGTGAGACGAGATGTGGGCAGGTGGTTGAACGCTCGGTTCAGCTGCCATAGGAGGGCTCCTCGCAGACAGGGCAAATGCCACGGCGCATTTGCTAGCGATAAAACAGATAGTCCCAAGGTTGCCGCGTGCCCTATTATACGGGCGAACGGCAACCTTGGTGCAACAGGCAATCAGACGGTATTTATGGTGCCATTGATGTGGTGTTCAACATCTCGGGTACCTGACCGGGCTTGGCGGCACCTGGTGGCACAACGTTGCCTTGGTGACACATCCAGCACGACGGGGTCTTGCCGGCCATGATGGCTTGGCTGTAGTTCTCGTTGATGTACTTGCTCATCTGGAGCATCCAGATGGCGTGTTGCTTCTGGTCGCGACCGCCATTTGCTACACCAGTAGCGGGGAAGTAGCGGGCGTTGTGACAGAAGGTACATCCCTGGCCCAAGCTGACATTCATGTGGTACATGGCGTACTGGTTCTCTTCGGCGGTGTCGAGTGATTTGCTCTTGTCGCCGGTGAGTACCAAACCACCTGGGTATTCACGATCGAGTGGCAAGCGGTAGTTGTTGGGCAACGTGTTTTGAATCTCGGTGGGGTAGGTACCCTTAATCAAGATTGGCTGACCGTTGTGACAGGTGGCACAGGTGATTTCGTAGCCGCCGACTGAGGCTGGCAACTTGCTCACCCATGAGCGGTTAAGGTCACCTGACATCAACAACATGGCGCGGGCCGTCTTCTTCTTGGTTGCCCAAGTTGCGTTCGGATTGCTTGGATCCTCATCCATGTAGAACTGGGGTACGCCATTGGCATCAGGAGCGATGTTGTGACAGTAGCTACAGTCTACTTTGAGACCACCAGCGACTTGTGCCGTCATATAGGCGGCAATTTTGGCGGTGTTCCATCCCTTGAGGACCTGGACATTCTGGGGCTCAGGGCTGGCCTCGGTATAGGCCTGCATGGCTGCCAGTGACTCAGGTTTCAAATTGGGGTTGGATGGATCATAGTTTACGAATATCGGCGATGTTGGGATGGGCTTGGCCGCAGGTGGCTGGACCAAGGCCCAAATCCACCAAAAGGCGACGATGCTAGCGACCATCGTGACACCGGCAACTGCAGCGGCCACGAGATTAAACTTGGCATCCTCGTTCATTGGTGGGAAGACGCTCGGAGTCTGAGACATATGCGTTCCTCTCTTGCAGTAACTTCTTTAGGCGTGGGCTGGCGCACTGCCCACGGACGAACAGCGCGCCGTGCTCATTACTTGGTGAAGATGTACTGCGACCAATCTTCTGTGGACATTGGCGCAACAATGTTGGCAGCCTGTGCCCATGCATACCAGTCGTCTACTAGCGTGCCACTAATCAAGATGCCCAGTGCACCGGTGATACCACAGAGTGCAGCAAACCACCATGCCCACAAGTGGATGTTGTACGAGTTGGCATTGAAGCCCATCGTCCAGCGCCAGAAGAGCTGTGAGCGATGTGTACCTGCACCCTCTACGATCATCTCGTCAATTTCGGCCTCAGCACCCCACTTTGAGGCTGCGACGATAGTTGCACCGTGCATTGCCAGCAAGAGCACTGAACCGAGCAAGAAGAAGATCGAGATCATGTGAAGCGGATTGTAGTAGATGTTGCCAACTTGAATGTTGACGTAGTTGGTCCAGTCCAAGATGGCTCGGAAGCCATGTCCAGGAGCGTCTGCCCAGAACCCACGCCATACCGGTCGGAACAGGTAAATGACGAAGTAAAGGAACAGTGCGGCCCAGAACCCAGCGGCCAACTGAGGACTCAACCCGGTCTTGCGCGCACGATTGTAGAGGCGTGCAAACCAGGCCAATACTGAAACGTGTAGGAAGAAGGTTGCAACTAAGTAATCGCCACCCTCATACCACGGCACATTCCAAGCCAAACCATAGCTAGCAACTGGTGGCATGACTGCCAAATTCCAGAACTCACGGAGGAACGAGATTGGGTTGTAGCCAACTTCGTACATGTAGCTCTGCAAGATGATGAATGAGGCAACGACACCGGCTGTAACCGAAATGACGCCCCACACACCCAAGTAAATTGGCAATACACGACCGTTGCCGAAGAGCCGATCCATGAAGTTAATGTAGCCAGGTTGACCGATGACGCCCTCGATACCCTCTTCGAACTCCTCTTTGTGCAAATCTGGCTCAGGATTGAGCTTGTCGCTGCGCTTTGAGAAGACCAAACCGAGACCAATCAAGACGACACCCGCGCCGGCACCACTCCACACAGGGATACGATCCCAGAAGGCCCAGAAGGCATTCCAGTCATACACTAATGTGCCTGACAAGAAGATACAGACATTGGCGAAAAGCACTGAGGCCGCACCAGCCCAGAAGGCCAAACGGTGGATACCAATCTCGCCGATACTATAGCCGACAATGTTGCGCCAGAAGACGTCAACGTTGTGCTCAGTTACCGGTCGGCGGGCAGCACTCAAAATCGCTGCACCATGCATGTGCAGGAACAGCGTCGCCGCAAAGAGTAAGGTTACACCAATCGCATGGAACGGGTTGTAGAAGAAGTTGTAATATTGATAACCGATGTTGCTCAACCAGTCGAGATGGTGCGTAATGCCAAGGGGGAACCCGTGGCCCCATGCCCCCATCGCTACCGGTCGCAAAATCTGCAACGTCACCCAAGACGTCACTACCGCTCCAAAGGCAATCGGAATTTCCAACCCCATCCGCAACTTCAAGCTGATGTCGATTTGACGCAACAACCAGCTTATAAATGCGATGGTGGCAAAAATCACTGTCCATTGCCAGGCAAAACCTGGATCGCTATAACCCACTAAACGCAACCCCTCACTAATCGGAGGTGGCTGCAAGGCAACTGCCAATAGGTTATAACGCTGCTCAACAAATACCGCTTGATAGAGATAGGTGAGCACACCCATCACAATACCAAGGATTGCGGTACCACCAAAGAACCCGACGTAAAAGTTGCCAACCCAGAAGTCCAACGGGTCACTCCCGAACATCTTCGCGGCTAGCGTTCCACCTGGTCGCTTGTACTTGGCTTCCATTGCTTCAAATGAAAGCTCGCTGGCGCGTGAGCCTGCGCCTGCCGAGCTCGCTGAAGCCATTGAAGCGCGATACTCGCCATCGGGTTGCAACAGTGGCTTTTGTGGCGCATCAGACATCGCAGACACTCGCTTTCTAGCGTGTGGCAGAGATCAACTAAGCACCTGCCATCTCACCACGGGCTAATCCAAAATTTGTGAATCTAACATTGCAGCGGGCCGAACGGGTTGCCGCTCGACCCGCTGGCTCTGTCGCGGTGACGACATGAGCCTTCCAACTAACCGAAAATACCGCTGTACTTGTCTGAGCTCAAAACCACGAAGTGGTTCAATAGACCCATGACGACTCCCAGCAACGTCCCCAATACGACGGCCGTGCGGAAATCAAGTGGACGATTTGGTAACATTTGCGCCCTCGTTTCGCTCTGTGCTTGGCTCATATCTCAGAACCAACAATCAAATCCTAACCGATCCAAGGCTGCCATGACCACATCAAGATGTGAGCCACTACAGCGATTGCCAACATTCCATACATGGAACGTACGACAATGCCATGTACCAACCACTCCTCATTGGTGAACAGCGACTTCCATTGTGCTGGTACCAGATCGTTGCTTGGTTTGTCTGCCATCGTAGTCACCCCCTTTCATCGGCGGTTCCTGCGGGTGTTACCCCGCTTACTGGTCTGCCCTGCCCGTACTCCGCAAATTCCATGTCAACTGCTGCTGGCGCTGGTGTTGTGTGTATCTGCAGGACTTGTCACGATTATAGGCTTGCTGTAAATCAATAGTCAATCACTAAAATCTACACATGTGCTTGAATAGTGCTATGCAAATAGTGTGCATTGTGTCTGTGTGGATTCTGCATATACCTTGTATATGCGTTGCGTATGAAATGATTATTTGGCATACGTGATCTCATTATTTTGTGATTACGTTGCGATATATATGCATGGATTAGTAATATCTCTGCACTACGCTATAGTACAGAAACAATACTACACAAGGGTATTGACCTATGAATGTGATGGCGATGTTATTCTGAAGATGAGATGTGTTGTTGATGTGTTATAGATGATAATTGTTTACATACAAATATTATTTTAGACATATATGTGGATGTGCAGCATCCAACAGAAGTGATGGTTTATACCGCAACCCCAAATACATGTGGTTAATTACCAGTCATACACTTGATTGACAAGTACTTGACAGAGGTTATACAATTCAAGTAATGACATAACTGATATATTGATAGGAGTTAGATATATCGTCAGTGATTTTGGGTGACATCGCATTACAATGATGAATCGGTGAATAACCCCTAGAACAAGAGGTGCTCGATGATTGACAAAATTCGACACCTACTGGCCTTCTCTGACACTCCACGTTATAACATCAAGGCAGTAGTACAACAGACACAGGTAAATGTGTCAACATTACGCGCGTGGGAGCAACGCTATGGTGTTCCACAACCAACCCGTACTGAACACGGGCATCGGTTGTACTCTCAACGTGATATAGAAATCATCAAATGGTTAAAGCAGGCAACCGAGGATGGGATTGCAATTAGCCAAGCGGTTGTTATGTTACAGGCAGATCCCGAGGAGAGTATCCACGATTCGTCTTCCCCGCTCCCCTCACAAACACGACTTCATATTAGTGATGCAGGATGGCCCGATTTACGACGACAGCTGTTTGATGCACTGATAAGCACAAATTTGCGCCAGGCACACGTGTTGATGAACACGGCTGTGACGTTGTTCCCAACGAGCACGTTGATTTACGATATCATCTTGCCAATCTTGAGTGATTTTGACAAACGGTGGGTTGACGAAACAGGCTGTATTGCTGACGAGCAAATCGCTGTGCAGTTTATTCGCCAACGGTTGATGAGTTTGTTACAGATTCATGCGCCGTTTACCAATGGCCCGCGGGTGATTTGTGGATCGACGAACGGCGACTTCCACGATCTTGGATCGTTGATTTATGCTGTATTAATGGAACAAGAGGGGTGGGAGGTTCTGTACCTTGGTCCTAACTTGGGGCCAACCGGCTTGACTGATTTCTTAATTCGCCAAGCACCTGCGTTAATTGTGTTGACTGCGAGCATGGCTGAGCATGTCGTGTCAATCCAGCAAGTAGGGCAAATGGTTGTAGGACTCCATCATCATGGCTTGCATTTTGCCTATGCTGGGCGTATCTTTGTGACACATCCTGAGTTATGCCAACGCATGCCGGGTATGTATTTGGGTGATGACTTCGTTACTGCTATCGATCAATCTAATGTCATCAGCAATGAAAATGAGATGACACCGTGGGCAAGTGCACATGCACCCCGCAACGGCGTCCACGGGCGTACTCGTTTGGGCTTGCAATAATGCAGCATCAAACAGGCGTCAAGGAGTTGCACCATGCGTGCACTTGAAGGTTGGTTGAATAGTAGTGGTAATCGGGTGGCTGCCGAGCTTGAAGAACGTGGTGAGCAGATTTGTAAGCTGGTTAGCGAACAGATGGTGCGGAGCTTTACAAGTGTCTGTGATGCACCTGATCGTGTTGATAACGACTCCATGAAGAAGGCGGCATTTGTTGATTCGCCTAAGCGTGTCCATCGATTGACTCAAACAGCGTTGCGCTTACGTGCTGTCGAAATCATCGAACGTGAATGTCGTTGGTCTCTTGATGTCTTGCCACGCTACGGCGTGACTCGTCAGCACATGCATGCCATGGTTCATTGGTACTTTGAAGCAGCGCGGACCTTGACGAACATTGATTCTGCAGATCGGCGTTCGCTTGACATCATCGAACAGCTCTACATGACAGGACTTGAGTACAAACCAGTACATCGCTAGACTGTACTGACGAAAGCGCTATGTGCAAGAATTGCACAGAGCGCTTTTGTTGGTGCGTGACGCTGAGTATAATAGACATATTACGTGTCAAAATAGTGGTGGGTTGATATGCAACGGTTGATTTGTTTTGGTGACAGCATTACCCAAGGACACATCGGGTCTGCCTATGTTGATGCACTAGCTACAGCACTCCCTGATGTCGAGGTCATCAATGCTGGGATTGATGGCGACACAACTCTGAATCTCGCTCGACGTATTGATACAGATGTGATTGCCCATCAGCCATCACTTGTGAGTATCATGGTTGGCCTCAATGACTTTGGGACTGCGTACGGTGAGCGGTTAAGTCGTGCGTACTATCGCACCCTCAAGCAGGTCCCGATTGTCATTGACATTCCTACGTTTGAGACACTCTATAGTGGTCTCATCACCCGACTCCAACGAGCGCATATTCCAGTGGTACTCATGACGCCCACCACACTCGGCGAAGTACCTGATACTCCTGGCCAGATGATTCTTGATGGATATGTGCATGTTATCCATACGTTGGCGATGCGTTGGCATGTCCCCGTGATCGATGTACGTTCGGCATTTGTACAGGCGATGCGCTCCAATCCTCGCCCAGGCCCCGAGTATCATTTGTGGATGGTGCCACTTGATCGCTGGCGCATCGGCCGTGGGAGCTCATACCAGCAAATTGCCCAACGACGTGGCTTTGAGTTGCTGGTTGATGGCGTACACTTGAGCGCTCAAGGGGCTGATTTAGTCGCCCAAACCGCCTTGCCAACCTTGCGTCAGCTACTGAAAGTTACCACATCGACCCGTCAATAACTCACTTTCTATGAGGAGCAGGCATGCCAACTTTTGCCGATGTCATTACGAATATTCCTGATCAACAGTATCGCAGTGGCATGCTCGATACCATGGTGACAAACGTCGTCTACGATTCACGTCAGGCACGCCCTGGATCGATCTTTGTGGCATATCAAGGCTTCCATAGTGATGGTCACACCTATATTGCCAGTGCTATCGCCAATGGCGCCACTGCAGTCATCTATGAACATGTACATCTTGATGATACGTTGGCGGTGCCAGCGTTACGAGTGGCTAATGCACGCCCAGCCTTAGGGTATGTGGCAGCTGCTATAGCGGGCTATCCCAGCGAGAAGCTACGGGTTGTAGGTATCACCGGTACAGACGGCAAAACGACTACCACCTATCTGACTGCACGTGCACTTGATTGTGGTTCTTTCTCGTCTGGGCTAGTGGGGACAGCTGACTTTAAAGTAGCTGACCGCATCTGGGCAAATAAAAGTCGCCAAAGTACGCCCGAAGCCCCTGAAATCCAGCAGATGCTCAACGATATGCTGGCTGCCAGCTGTACACATGCGATTCTCGAGTCAACCTCACATGCATTGTCTGCCCGCTGGCAACGTCTTGCAGGGAGTGGCTTTGATGTGGCGGTGTTGACCAATGTGACCAGCGAGCACCTTGACTTTCATGGCACTGTCGAACAATACCGACGTGACAAGATGCGCTTGTTTGAAATGCTCGGTGATCCAAGTACTGCTCCACATAAACAGCGCAAAGTGGCGATTGTCAATGCGAATGACCCACACCACAAACAGTTCTTGGCAGCGGCACCGTTGCGCGCTGAGCGGTTGACCTATGGTGTCAATGTGGCGGCTGATGTGCAGGCACGCAATGTGGTGAGTAGCATGAGTGGACTTGATTTTGATCTCGTCTCACACTGGGGTAACCGTCAAGTGCATCTTGAGCTGACTGGTGACTTTAATGTGTGGAACAGTCTGGCTGCCCTGACGGTGGCCGTGAGTGAGGGCGTGCCTCTCGATGATGCCTTGGCTGTGTTGAGCGCCGTTGACGGTGTGCGCGGGCGTATGCAACGCATCAACATGGGGCAACCGTTTGCGGTGCTCGTTGACTACGCCCATACGCCAGCCTCTTTTGAAAAAGTGATGGGGCTGGTGCGACCGATTACGCCTGGGCGTTTGATTGTGGTGTTTGGCTCGGCAGGTGAGCGTGATCGCGAAAAGCGCCCACAACAAGGCGCCATCGCAGCGCAGTTTTGTGATGTGGTATACATCAGCGACGAAGATCCGCGAGGTGAGGATCGCATGGCAATTATCGAAGAAATCGCTGTTGGCGCACGGCAATACGGCCGACGTGACGGCGTTGACCTCTTCTTAATTCCTGATCGTGCTCATGCCATTGCAGCAGCGCTAGCCACGGCCGGACCAGGTGATATGGTGCTTTTGCTTGGTAAAGGGCACGAGGGGAGCATTATTTATGCCGATGGCCCAATGGCGTGGGACGAGGCAGCGGTTGCACGCGCTGAGTTGACCAAACTACTCGGGTAACCGAATGGCATCTCCATCACGATGAATTAACCCATCACGCACTAATCCGGCGATGACAGTTGTGAGTCTCGTTTCGTCAATCGATAATCCAAGGGTGGCAAGATGTGTTGTAAGTGCCGGCTGGTCAGTACCAGTCGGCATTTGGCGTAGATAATCGATGATGCGCCCACGGATATACCGATTGGAGCCGATAAATGGTGCGTCTTTGCGCTCGGCAACACGCCGGGCTGGCCGCTGTGGCAACGGTTCGAGCGCTTGATCGGCGGCGAGTCGGGCGGCATAATCGTTACAGAATCCGCGCAATGGGCACGTCGGGCATTTGGGTTTGGTGGCGGTGCATGTTACCGCACCAAGCTCCATGATTGCCTGGTTCCACCACCAGCCGTGGCCGGCTGGGACGTACTCAGCCGCGAGGGTGCGGAGGGTTTTTTCATCGGGAACCTCGCCGTGTGGATCGCTCCATACACGCAACACCACACGCCGAATATTCGTGTCAAGGAATGCGACATCCTGCCCGAAGGCAAAGCAGGCAATTGCACCAGACGTATAGTCACCGATGCCTGGTAATGCGCGCAATGCGGCTACATCGTGAGGGAATTGGCCGTCGTACTGTGTTACCACCGCTTGCGCTGTGCGTTGCAGATAGATAGCACGCCGGTTGTAGCCTAGACCTTGCCAGGCCGTAATCACGGCGCTAGTGGGCGCACTCGCTAGGGCGTATACATCGGGGAATAAGTCAAGGAATGCGTGATATTTGGGGATGACTCGCTCGACTTGTGTCTGCTGGAGCATAAGCTCCGAGACCAAGATACGATACGGATCGCGCGTGTGACGCCATGGCAAGTCACGGCCGTTTTGGCGAAACCACTCGATTAAAGTGGTGGTAATTGCAGCAGACATGTGCTACACACTTGCACTTGGCTCATCAACCACCTTAAATCCGGTGGTGGGCGCATCGATGCCCATGCCGAGTGATTCATCGTAGGCGGCCGGCAAGACCTGGTCCGCAGCGAGCACGGGCAACAATGCGGCAATGGCCACAGCTACCATACTGTCGTCGGGCTCGCGCGTGGTCAAGCGCTGGAGCGCTAACGATGGTGCCACAAGCCAACGAACCCAAGCACGGTGATAGTTGGCAGCGGTCACCCGCAATAGCTCGAACGACAAGCCGGCAATCACCGGAATGAGAACTAAGCGTGAGGCGATTTTGATGATGAGCGTTTGATCTTGGAAAATGGCAAAAATCGGAATACTAATCACCATCACTACTAGCAAAAAGCTCGTGCCACACCGTGGGTGGATGAGCGTTTGGCGGCTGACCGTTGGTACATCGAGGGGCAATCCCGCCTCGTAGGCGTTAATGGCTTTGTGCTCGGCACCGTGATAGCCATAGACTCGCTGAATTTCGGGGATGCGCCCGACAAGGAGCAGATACCCAATAAAAATCACCAGCTGGAAGACGTTTTCGATGACCACCACGCTAAAGTTATCTACACCGACATAGGTCAATGCGTTGGCGATAATCACTGGGAGTGCAAAAAAGACGAGGAACGCAAAGAGCAATGAAACAGCGACACCACCGGCCGACTCCCCATCACTTGGGCGCTCATCGGCGGGGAGACTGGCCGCTGCTGAGACGTTGAGGGCACGAATACCGAGATTAAGGGTGTCCCACAGTAATAATACGCCACGTACCATGGGAATTGACTCGAGCACCGAGCGTCGTGAGTAGTTGAGCTCTTCATGGAATGTAGCAATTGTGCCGTCTTCGCGTCGTACCGCCACGGTGGCCCGCTTGAGTCCACGCATCATCACGCCCTCGATGACTGCTTGGCCGCCGTAATTAATCTTGCTCATCGGATTTTTCCTTGACTGGTGGGGTGGCGGCTGATGCGATGCGTTGACCAAGTACATTGATGGCAGCTTTGATGCCGGTGACATAACTACTGACCTGAATGGCTGGTTTGACCACTTGCTCCGAGATGATGTTGACCGTAGTGGCAACTGATGCGCTGGTCTTCTTGACATCGTCAGTCACACTTGAGGTCTTTACCAAAAGCTCGTCGACTTTGAGACTGAGCTCTTCGAGCTTGGGGATTAGTGTGCCACGTGCCGTATTATCGATGGCTTTGACCGCAAAGAGCAACGCTACCGCCACGAGTGCCATGATGATGGCCCCGATGAGTTGGAACAACGCCAGCAAAATGATGGCGAGATCTCGAACGGCCTCGCGGAATCCAGGGTAGACAACCGACAAGATAATAAATGCGAGGCTGATGACGACAAAAACGATGCCGCCAATCGCCAACCAACGATTCATGTTGCTGGCTGGTGGCGTCGGGGTTGAATCGGGCATGTCGTACATTCGGGCCTCCTTAGTTGTTATGCATTTGTTTGGTAAAGCGAATGGCCATAAACAGCCCAATCCACGCACCAAATGATGTCTCAATCAGATGCACCGTGGCCGGTGCTGGCAGTACACTGCTAAATTCAAGTCCAGTCGCATGAATGACGATTACGCCAATAAACGCGGCCAACCAGTAGACTGGCAACTGTAACAAATGCCGACCTGCCCAAATATGGGCAATCGATGCATGAAATGTCGCAATCATAATCAACAGGACTGGCACAGGTGACATGACTTATTGAGCGAGAATTCGCCCACCTCCGATAACCTCTTCGTCACGATACATGACGGCTGACTGCCCAGGCGAAATACCGTCTTGTGGCTCATCGAAGATAATCTCAACCTGCCCCGCGCCTGTCACATATGCAGTAGCTGGTGCCGTAGGTGCATGTGAGCGACTCTGGATCTCACAGCGGAACTGGTTGTCGAACGGTACTCCTGCTACATATGTCACACGGTCTACATTAATCCGTGCTTTACGCAAATCGGCCTGTGGACCAACCACAACCGTATTGGTGGTAGCGTCGATGTGGGTGACAAACAACGGCGACCCAACGGCAATTCCTAGCCCACGTCGCTGTCCGACTGTATACAGCGGAATACCTTGATGCTCGCCAAGCTTGTTGCCGGCCTGATCAACGATATCGCCGTTGTTAAATGCGTCGGGGCGCTGACTGCGTACGAATGAGCGGTAGTCACGATCCGGCACAAAACAAATATCCTGGCTTTCAGGGCGCTCAGCTGTGGCCAACTCGAGTTGACTCGCTAGGGCGCGTACCTCAGGCTTTGTCATGCCACCGAGTGGGAACATCAGGTGCGACAATTCTTTTTGGCCGAGCATATGTAACACGTACGATTGGTCTTTGCGCATGTCGGCGCTCCGGTACATGCGCCACTGCTGGCCGTCATACTCGTTGCGCACATAGTGCCCAGTGGCGAGCGCATCAAAGCCGAGCATCTCGGCACGCTCGAGTAAGACGCGAAACTTGAGGTCACGGTTGCAGGCCAAACATGGATTGGGCGTCATGCCATGTGCATATTCATCGGCAAAATAGTTGATGACATGCTTTTTGAAGTCTTTTTGATAGTTAAAGACATAATACGGGATGCCCAACTGCGCACAGACGCGTCGAGCCCCCGAGACCATCTCCATCGAACAACAGCGACTTTCGACCATCTTATCGCCGTCGCCCTCCCAGAGGTGCATGGTGACACCCGTCACATCGTGCCCAGCCTGTTGCATCAAGGCAGCTACTACCGAACTATCTACACCGCCACTCATGGCGACCATTACTCGAGCCATTGTTTTTTCCTCAAAAAAAGATGTACTGCAGATACGACACAAAACCACACTCTTCTATTATACCTGTGTGGTCAACGAAAATAAAAATGTGAAATCGCTGAACGACTAATGAGGTGGCTGATACGGCTGAATCTGCGTAGTAAACGTCTTGACTGCGCCAGTATCGCAGAGCGCATGACTGATACTAGCACTGCGATTTGCTGCACAGACGGCAAACATGACCCCTCCGACACCGGCACCTGAGAGTTTTGCGCCATAGGCCCCAGCCTGTATAGCCGATGTCACTAGTGCGTCGAGCAGTGGTGTTGAGACGCCGATGTGTTGCAAAAGCGTGTGGTTCTGTCGACATGTCATGCCGAGCAACGGCGCGTCACCGATAGCAAGTGCCTGCTGGGCAACCAGAGTCACTGCGCCAATCGCATCAAATAAGGCATCGTAATGTGCCGTGGCCTGTTCGCGCCGTTGCCGCACGCCACTAACTGCGAGATGTGTCGGGCTGCGCTCGCCACTATCGGCAATGACGAGCGTGATTGGCTCACCAATCTGGAGTGGCACGATACGCGGTGGTTGGGCGGTCCCATCGGCGAGCGGTGCCTGCCGACAAAACGAAATCGGCTGATCGTAGGCAATCACCGTGTTGTCGATGCCACTCGGCGTACCATGGAGACGTTGCTCGCTTCGATAGACAAATGTGCCAAGTTCGTCACGCGTGAGTGATTTGTGGTACCACGCTGTAAATGCCCGTACTAACGCCGTAGCCACTGCAGCGCCACTTCCCATCCCGCTAGCAATTGGAATCTGCGAGCTGATTGTAATCGTCAAATCAGGCGTTGGCATGTGCCAGGCGGCGAGCAAATCGGTGATGAGGTCAATGAGTGGGTGTTTGTCGATGCCGACCTGGCCGCGTTGAGCCAAATCGGGTGCCTCGAGCCAACAGCCGTGGCCGTGTGGCGCTACGCTGATTTGCACGGTGGCCGTGATACCTGAGATAGGCACGGCGAGTGCTGGTCGGCGGTAGACGACGGCATGTTCGCCGGCGATGATAAGTTTGGCCACGGCAGTGGCACTGATTGATGACATAACGCGACTGCTACTCCCATTCAATGGTGGCAGGTGGCTTGGATGAGATGTCATACACCACACGATTGACGCCAGCCACTTCGTTGACAATTCGATTGCTGACGTGTGCCAAGAACTCATAGGGCAGATGCGCCCAGTCTGCCGTCATGAAGTCTTCGGTGGTGATGGCACGTAAGGCGATGACATCGGCATAGGTGCGACCATCACCCATGACGCCGACGCTTTGGACAGGCAAAAGCACGGCAAATGCTTGTTGGGTCTGACGATACAACCCAGCGGCGCGGAGCTCGCTGATGAAGATGTTGTCAGCGAGGCGCAATACATCGGCGCGCTCACGCGTAATTGGTCCAAGGATGCGCACAGCCAAGCCAGGACCAGGGAACGGGTGTCTCCACACCCACTCCTCCGCTAATCCGAGTTCGATGCCGGCAGCGCGTACCTCATCTTTAAAGAGGTAGCGCAGTGGCTCGACCAACGTCAGAGTCATATCCTCGGGTAATCCACCGACGTTGTGATGGGTCTTGATGGTGACGCCTTTTTGGCGATCAGGCGCTTTGCTCTCAATCACATCAGGGTAGAGGGTCCCTTGGGCAAGGAAGGTTGCGCCGTCGATCTTGTTGGCCTCACGCTCGAAGACGCGCACGAACTTTTCGCCGATGATTTTGCGTTTGCGCTCGGGATCACTGACGCCGGCCAAGGCCTCGAGGAACTCGGCGCTCGCATCGACGGCAATTAACTTGATGCCCATGTTATCGCGGAAGGTGTGGATAACCTGTTCGGCCTCGTTGAGGCGTAACAAGCCGTTATCGACGAACACACATGTCAGATTATCGCCGATGGCCTTATGGATTAACAAAGCAGCTACAGCGGAGTCAACCCCACCCGACAAGCCACAAATCACCTTGCCAGTGCCGACCTGTGCTTTGATGCGCTCGACGGCATCAGCAACAAACGATGATGCCTGCCATGTGGGCATGGCCCTACAAATTGTCAAGGCGAAGTGGCGTAAAATGTCACGCCCATGTGGTGTGTGGACAACCTCAGGATGGAACTGGATACCATACCAACGCTTTTCGTCGTTGGCCATGGCGGCAAATGGTGTACTTGGATTACTAGCTAGGGGGGTGAACCCATTGGGCAGGGTCTCAATATGGTCGCCGTGACTCATCCATACCTGTTGGATGCTCTCAAGCCCGGCAAAAAGAGGATGGGTGCAGTTGGCGTTAATACTCGCATTGCCGTATTCGCGTTGGGCGGCACGTACGACGCGACCGCCGAGTGCGTAACTCTGGAGCTGCATGCCATAACAGATGCCGAGCACCGGCACCTTGCTTTGTAACACCCACTCTGGCATCTGAGGAGCACCGTCGTCGTAGACGCTAGCTGGTCCACCTGATAAGACAATGCCGGCGAGTTGGTTGTGTGGGATTGTGCTCGCAGGGGCGTCGTGGGGGATTAGCTCAGAGTAGACGCCAATCTCACGGAGCCGGCGCACAATGAGCTGGGCTGTTTGTGAACCAAAATCGAGTACGGGAATCATCTGCGTCATGCTCGTGTGTCCATCTCGTTGCTATAGGTGTACTATCTCTATATGCGATTATACCAATCTCGCTGTCGTTCGGTATCATAATTTGTGGTATATTCACGCTAAAGATGATTATTACACTCTGTCGTATAAACTCAAAAGTGCTGCGCACGTGTTTTGACATGGATGGTGAGGCTGTATGGAACTCTACTTGCTCCGGCATGGAATCGCCGAGGATCACAGTGAATCGGGACATGATATGCATCGTGTGCTCACGGCTGCAGGTATTCGCCAAATTAATCACACTGCATTAGTCATGCAAATTCTCAATATTCGGCTCGATGTGATTATTACGAGTCCACTCTATCGTACGCGTCAGACTGCCGATATTATTGGACACAGTTATCAGCTCGCTCCTATTGTTGATGAGCGAGTTGGGCCTGGGTTTGAGGTCAATACGATGCATCAGATTGTGCAACAGGTGCGTCGTCCTCGCATGCTATTTGTCGGGCATGAGCCTGATTTAGGTTGGATGGTGACAGCGACGACCAATCAACGAGTGAGTGTGTCACGCGCATCGCTGATTCGGCTGGATGGTGAACCAGGCCGTTGGCAGCTTGGATTCAACTTGTCGCCACAAGCGCAGGCTGCATTAGTCAAGTTTAGTTGAACAAGCGACAAAAAAGCGGGAGCCCAGCTAGGCCCCCGTCGGTATATAACTCGTGCATCAGGGTTGCAAACGTGAGTCCTACGTAGTTTTTTATGGTACAAACTGGATCGGTGAGCCGAGCTGCGCACCGGTAGTGATAACTCGTTCTGGCAGGTTGTCTACAGCCCACAGCCAGATGTCGCCGGGTTCATCGCTGCGACCGTACTCTTGATTGAGCGGCATACCTGGTGACCATTCGGGTGGTAGCATCACATAGATTTGCTTGTTATCGATCCATGCAAAACGTTGCGCCATGAAGAGTGGAATGCTGATAGATTGCCCAGTGGCGATGAATGTCCCTTCAGGTAGATACATCTCACGTGTGCCAACAAAGTCAAACACTTCGCTCCGCCAGATGTCCCAGCCGCCAAAGCCCCGGGCATCACCAGTGTTTTGGGTGGTATAGCCGTACATTGTGCCATCAGGGCTGAGCGTGAGTTGTCGGCCCCAGCCTGCAAATGTGCCAAGCATGGTATATGTGGCGTCGTAGGCATCCACCATATTGATGAGGTTGACATCAGTCTCGACGCGCATGCCGATGAACGTCAGATAAAGCACTCGTTTGCTGTCGGTGCTCCAGGTAGGGCGATAGGCAATGAGGCCTGCATCTGACTCACCGGGCTCGCCGCCAGCGGCGGTGACCGGATTCCAACCGTTCTCACCTCGCATGTTAATCAGGCGAATATGGTTGCCTGCGGTGTTGCCCGGATCTGCTGATTGTGCATCGCTACGAGTTGGTCGTGTGGCATAGGCAATGCGTTTACCATCTGGTGATACGGCCGGGTCGCACCCCTCGCCCATGATTTGACTTTGTTGATCGGCCAGCGTCAGCAAAACAATTGATGACTGCCGACAAAATGCGCTCCACTCGAGCCAAGTGCTGGGCTGGGCAACATCGGCATCGCTGGCAGCAAAGAGTAAACCGCTGTTATCGGGGAGCCATTGCAGGCTGTCGATGCTCCGGGCGTCGTCAGTCAGTTGACTTGATTCATTGCCATCGCGCGATATCAGCCACACCTCACCTTGGGGGCCACGACTGCGGATGATGGCAATCATGCTGCCATCGGGTGAGACGACGAAGTCGGCGACGTCAGCGAAGATAGGCCGAGTTATCCCGGTTTGAATGCCGTACCCAACTAGCTCTCCTTGTTGAATGAAGAAGAGCTCACCACCAACTGGTACGGTGTAAGCGGTGTCAGTTGGTTCAGGTGTGGCTGATGGCGTGACAATCTCGACGGTGGCAGTTGCCTCAGTGATACTCGTTGCGGTCACGCTTTCGCTGGGTACCGCCGTTGGGGAGGCGACTTGCGGGGGTGTCATACACGCAACCAGCGTGCTAAGACCGATGATAAGTAAAAGTAGCGCGCGCATGCGAAAACTCCTTTGGTGGTGGGATACTAGACCGATTTGTGCATACGCCGCAAAGTGCGCCATACGATGATAGTGCTGAGAATCCACGCATATATGATTGACAAAATCCACATGGCAGGCATCACAACGGTTGTGCCTGCTAGACTAAATGCCTGGCCCCATAGTTGTTGCGAGCGTAGGGCATCGTCGGTATAAAAGAGTACAATGAATGGGTGAATTGCCAGGGTGACATGATTGATAAAATCGCGATATGTATCGACTCTGGCAGTGATGATGATTTCGGGGAGCGTGACGACAAGTAGTGGAATTGCTAACAAGATGAATAACACGCTAGCGAGGGTCATCCCTGTCGCGCTGAGTGGTGTCGTAGTGCGTGCAGACCAGTAGACGCCAATACAGGTGAGTAAGATGATATTGGAGATGACAACGAGGAGCATGATGACAAGTTGCGTCATATCGACACTGCCTATCAAAAAGACGATGCCCATCAACGGTGTCATAGCGGCCAAGAGCAACAGACAATAAATAAGACTAGCAATAATTTTGCCGAAGATGATTTGACGCATTGCTAACTGGGTGGTGAGTAGCAAATCAAACGTCTGGCGCTCGCGCTCTCCGGCTATGCTCCCCGCTGCCAAGACTGGTGCCACAAAGCTGAGGGCAATCATTGCCGTTATCATTAACGTCAAAAACACACTTCGACCAATGTCTGAATCTCCGGCAAACTGTCCAGGACTGTTGGAATATTCAGCTGTATAAATCAGCAATGCGGTCCCTGCAACCATAACGAGAAAGCCACTGAGGAGCCAGAACGATCGGGCGTTGCGCATGCGTCCACGTAGCTCGCGTAGGAGGATGGGATTGATAGGATTGTTCATCATGATATCCTCCTCTGGCTTAGATGACGCCTTCAGTTACTTGCAAAAACGTGCGTTCGAGTGATTTTTGTTCGCCTGTGAATGAATGGATGGAAATGCCAGCGCGTATGCAATCAGCAAGTAATGCTGCGTGGCTGGCATCGTCACCTGTGCCAATGAGCACATATCGTAAGGGCTGTTCATCATCGGTTCGACATGTATAGTTATGACGCTGGGCGATCGTGGCTAGTTCCATACTTGGGGTGAGCGTATGTACGACTATCCGACGTTGCGACTGGCGATTAAGCAAATTATCGAGGGTATCAAAGGCGACGAGTGTGCCACGTTCAAGAATTAGGAGATGCGTGCACAAATCGGCTAAATCTGACAGGATGTGAGAGCTTATTAGGATGGTTTTTCCTTGATTGCGTAACTCGTTGAGCAACGCGCGTAGCTCTACGCGTGCACGCGGGTCAAGCCCACTTGCAGGCTCATCAAGCACCAGAATATCTGGGTCATGGAGGAGTGACCGTGCAAGACTGAGGCGTTGGGTCATACCACGCGAAAGACTCATGACGTGAGCATCTTTTTTGTGCGAAAGGTCGACCAGCGCCAGCATGTCATCGATGAGGGTCGCACGTGTGGTTGTGGGGACATTGTTACAGCGTGCATAAAAGTCAAGATACTCGAATGCGCTCATTGTCTCATAGACACCGAACACATCAGGCATGAATCCGATGCGTTGCCGTATCATATCGGGGCGTTGTGTAACCGAGACGCCGTCAATGATGATATCGCCACTACTTGGTGGCGTTAGCGTTGTGAGCATGCGCATGGTTGTGGTCTTGCCGGCACCATTAGGACCAATCAGCCCAACGGTGGCCCCACGAGGGATTGTGCAGGTGAGGGTGTCAAGTGCCACAAAATCACCGTATGTTTTGCGGACATTGTGGAATTCAATCATATGAATGCCCCTCCACTGATGATGTGTTTATACGGAGTCGTTACGTATAAGTACGTAGACACCCAAATCACAGATACCACTAAGCATCGTGCTACTTCGTTCAATGGCAAAGTATGGCTCAAGCAATCGGGTATAGTGCGCAACGCTCCGAATATTATCGCCACGATCAAGCCAGTGCATTGCACGACCGAGCACATTCCAACGGTTTTGGGCAGGAATATCCTCGACCATTAGCACCTTGCTATTTGACCGCAATACGCGGTGTAGCTCTTTGACTGAGGCAATCACTGTTGCATCATCAAGGTGATGAAAGACACCCATAATCAACGCTGCATCGAAGCTTGCGTCACAGAATCCGATTGCACCACCATTCATCACGCAGACATCACGTTGATGTCGTTGGCGGGCATAACGTACGTAATGCGGTGCAATATCAAATCCAACATAGCGATCTTTGGGGAAACACGTAGCAAATTGACCAGTTCCGCAACCAAAATCAAGGAAACGTCGGTTGGGATCTCCATGGAACGGTTTGAGCTCTTGTTCGATAAGGTCGTAATCGGCTCGAAAGCCAAATTCGGCGATTGCTCGAAAAGCATTCCAAATTATGGGCTGTCGCGCAACTGTGTCAAGCAACTGCTGCACCATGCAACTCTCTCCATCCCCTTACTTATGACGCAGACGGTCGCTGCGCGATACACAGCAATGATACCCCAACCGGCCATTTGATGCCAACTGATAGCCCGATTGCCTCAGTTGTGAGTGCCAACCGCCCAATTGTGTTAATTAGTGGTGATGGCATGTCCAAATCGGACGTTGCGGTATGTGCACCTGATTGGCGCTCTTGCCAGCGTTGGAGCAAGGCCAGTGGTAATAGTAGTGTATTGACATAACTTGTTTTTATTGGATATAATCCGGCGTCAATTAATTTGGTGTGGAGCATATCGCGCGTATAGCGTCGTTGACCATGCACGCGGTCATCGTGATGACCACGGAGCCACTCGAATGCAGGCACGCGCACGAGCATATGACCACCAGGTTTGATGACCCGAGCGCATTCACGGAGTGCGGCGACGTCGTCGCTGACGCCACGGTGGTAGATGACTTCGAAGCTAGTTACCAGATCAAAACTCGCATCAGCAAATGGAATCGCCTCGATGCTAGCACGACTGAGCGGATATGCGTGCTGTTGTGCCAATGGCAAGGCTACCGGTGAAAAGTCGAATCCCATTGGTGTGCCATGGTGTGCGAGCCACGTCAAATTACCACCTGTACCACAGCCGGCATCGAGGATACGGCGTGGCGTAGGAGTTGCAGGGAGCTGACGTAACCAGACGTCAGCAATGGTACGCATGCCGACATACCACCAGTGTGAATGTTCGACGTGGGCCATAACGTGATACTCAGCAAATTCCATAACAGACATCCTTTGGAGCATTCATGATTGACGAAGGATAGATTACCACATACACTAGAGAGATAACGATTGAGCAGATGTAGACACTTGGAGGGAGTAGTATGCGCATTTCACCTGCCAAAGTGGCATTATTCTCAGATCAACTAGTTGATGTATTAGCTGACACAGACGGCGTCTTGTTTGATTGTTCAGATGCCGATTTGCGCATGGCGATTAATGAGATTATGACCGACGAGTTGATGGCTGAAGAGCGGTTGGATGCAGAGTTGCACGATCTGCTGCAAAAAAACTTCCGCTACGAGATCTCAATGGGGCGGATTAATTACGACGAACTCTTTCGTAAGGCCAAAATGCAGAAAGTACGCGAGCACAATATCATCCTGTAGTTGCTAGGCCAACTCATGAACCCCATACCACGGTCCCGTTTGGCAGGCCAGACGCGGGCCGTGGCGTGTTTGGACGCGACATTGCTGGCATGATTGACTAGCGCACGGTAACGGACCGGTGACCTGGACAAAGGTAATTGATCGTCCTGCTCGCAAGCGGGTTTGGCGGAGTAGCTGGCGAATTGTCTGGATGACTGGCATGGTGGCTGCGATATAGATTGTATCGGCCCAGCGCAGTAACTCGGGCAGGCGTTTTTCGGCGATACGCAGGACGTTCTCGTTGCCGGCGAGGTATTCAACATCGCTGGGGACGAGTTGGGTAGGAATCTGCCAGATTGGTTGGATGTCGCCGGCGATAAACGTAGTATTGACATTGCGTTGATGAAGCGCATTGACGATGCCGAGCAGGCGTAATCCGGCCTCACCTTGGCCGATACAGAGCGCCGTGCCGCGATCTGCGATTGGCTCTGGTAGCTTTCCTTGGGGACCATAACAGATAACTTGACTGTCAATTGGTTGGCGTGCTAACCAGGCCCATCCGTCATCTGCTTGTGTCGGAATGGCGATGCCGATGCGGCCTAACCGTATGTCAACTTGTACGGGAAAAGTCGCACGGAGCAGAAAGCGTTGATTGCGTCCGCTATCGTCACAGACGATGTGCAGAAATTGACCTGCCTGCCAGTGGGTGGCTAACTGCGGTGCAGTAAATGCCACCCACTGCAAATTGCCGATGGGGCGTGACTCGCAGATTGTCAGAATATGCTGTCGCACGATTAACGCCGTCCACGCATATGGTCATATAGTGCGGCTGCGCCGAGTAAACCAATGCGGTCACCAAGCTCGGTCATGACGACGGGGACGTCGCGGTAGACTGCCAATGCGCGTTCAGCGATGACCTTGCGAGCGCGGTCGACAAGTTGCGGATTGTTGATAACTACTCCGCCTCCAAGGACGATTTTGGCAGGACTGTATAAGTGAAGCATGTTGACCAAGCCCGCCCCAATGGCCTCACCCTCATCATCCATCAGCTTGATGGCGAGCGCATCACCTTGTGCAGCGGCACTAGCAATATGATGTCCTTGAACATCGGCGATTGTGGTCAGTTTGTGCAGAAGTGAATCGGGGTGGCTGGCCATAGCGGTAGCTGCGCGTCGGGCAAACCCAGGACCTGCGGCGGTGTCCTCCCACGACATGCGGGTATGCCAGTCGATGATGTGATGTCCGACCTCTCCTGCTGAACCACGATGGCCGAGCACAAGATGTCCGCCAATAATGACACCACCACCAATCCCAGTACTCACGGTAATGTAGACGAGGTCGTTAAGCCCCTTGCCAGCACCAAAAATCCACTCACCGACAGCTGCTGCATTGGCATCGTTGCCGAGCTCAATGTCGAGTCCCGTGGCTTCTTTGAGAATTGCACGCAGTGGTGTGTTCTCAAAGCCGGGAATATTCGGCATAGCAAAAACAAACCCGGCAAATGGGTCGAGTGGGCCGGGCACGCCAATACCAACGCCATCGAGCTCTGTACCTGCAGGGAGTTGAGCTTGGACGTGGTGGATGAGGGAGACGATGCGTCCAATAATTGCTTGCGAACCTTCTTCGACCCGAGTATCGACCTTGGTGTCATAGACAATGGTACCGTCCGGGGCTACTAATCCGGCGCGGAGGTTGGTACCGCCGAGGTCTATGCCGATGGTATATGGCATTGGGTGCTCCTGCTTATGTGATGAGATATACACTCACTATTATGTTGCTACTCAATAGTATAATGTGTTATACTAAACATTAACGTAGGATTACAAAACGTATGGATGCGTCATGAAGTGTAGCCACAGTGCTCGTACCGATGTCGGACGACATCGTGATCACAATGAAGATGATTACGGCCTTGGCGAGGGCGCAAATATTGAACAGCGCGGCCATCTTTTTGTCGTTTGTGATGGTATGGGTGGTCACGAAGCCGGCGAGGTGGCAAGTCGTCTTGCAGTAGCAAATATTCTTTCAAGTTATTACGACGATGACGACGACGATCGCGCATTAGCACTTAGTGTGGCGTTCGATACTGCTAATACGGTTATTTTTAATGAGGGCTCCCAGAGTGGTGTTTCAATGGGCACCACTGGTGTGGCTGCCGTATTGCATCGCGACGAATGTGTTGTGGCCAATGTTGGCGATAGCCGTGCATATTTAATTCGGCGTGGGGCGATTCGCCAGATTACGCGCGACCATTCATTAATTAACGAGCAAATTGCTGCGGGCATGATTACTGCATCAGATGCTGAGAATATGCTTTTTAAGCATGTGATTACGCGAGCACTTGGGCATCAGCCCGATGTACGCATTGATTTGTTCCGCTTTGCATTGCTCCCCACCGATATCATTGTGCTCGCATCTGATGGCTTAATCAATCATGTCAACGACGACGAAATCTTGGCAATCATGCATGAGGATTCTCTTGTGGATGGTGTCGATCATCTCGTTGATTTGGCGAATGCCCGCGGCGGGAGTGATAACATCACAGTGTTAGTAGTTCGTGTCGATGCACTTGAGGGGACCTCACCGCTACCAATCCCTGTCGATGCAATGCCAGTGATGATGAGTGAGTACAACGGTCAACGTGTTTCATCAACCCACAACACTAGCTCAATGCGCTTGATGATATCCCCTCAAATCAGTTGGCAGGGTGCGGGACTATCGTTGGCATTGTTGGTGTTCTTGATAGCAGTTATAGCTCTCGGTTTAGCAGGTATCTGGCCGTTCGCTCCAGCCACATAGAGCTACGCACGTACTCATATGTACTACCCCCCATACCGACCGGTATGGGGGTTTCATCATAGGCTGGACGGATCGAGGTATGACACCACTACCCAAGATAGTTTGAGTAGTGGTGAATGTTACTGATATTACCGGGTAACTGTTGGTGTTCGTGAGACGAGCGCTCCAAGCGATGCGTTACCAAAGGCAACGACACTTGCGTCACGCAACCCAACCACCGAGTTTACATAGCCAGCCGAGATTGCGCCAGCCTTTGATAGTCCATCCGGTATGGTTGCTTGACCATAGTTGCTACGACCCCAAGCGTAGACCTCACCATCACGACCCAGTGCGAGTGAATAACCCACACCAGCACTAATTGCAATCACATCCTTCATACCTTTGGGCAATTTACATTGACCCTCATTATTGCGGCCCCAACAGACAACAGTACCGTTGCTCCGCAGGGCGAGCGAATGATCAAATCCGCCAGCTACTGCAATCACATTGGTCAATGTACGTGGGACGCGGGTCTGACCCCAGGTGTTACGTCCCCAGGCAATGACTTTGCCACCCTTGACAGCCAAGGAATGTGAGTGACCAGCTGCAACAGCCGATACCCGCTTGCGGGCAGAGAGCGGGGCGTTGAGCTGCTTGAAGTCATTGCGGCCCCAGAGGACTAATTCACCGTTGCTCTTGAGTGCCATTACGTGGCCGAGGCTTGCTGAGATGGTGCTGACGCGACTAGTGGCTGCAGTAGGGATACGCATCTGCCCAAAGTCATTGGCTCCCCACGCATAGACCCGGCCGTTTTCGCCTAGTACGACTGCATAGTTTGAACCAACCTCGACTTGTTCAACGGGCTTGGTTGCCATCCAGCGAGGGAGGCTTGCTTGTCCTTCACGGTTAAATCCCCAAGTGACAAGTGTGCCATTATGCAATACGGCGAGTGTGAACGACGCACCCACAGCTACGTCCTTGATAGCGAAGGGGTGTGGGGTTGGGGTCAGTGTGTTGGTTGGTGATACTGTGTTCGTTGGACTCATTGTTAAAGTCGGCGACGGTGTTGCGGTTGGATTCGTATTGCGAATAGTGTATACAACGCCATCGTTCTTTTCAGAGCCATCACAGGTTGGGTCGCCTTTGCCCCAGTTACTACTTGATCCATTGCTCCCAGGGGCCACGACTTCGAACCATGCATATTCGTCAGATTCGTTCTCACCATCCATGATGTACTCGATGGGAATAGTCAACCCACTCCGCGTACTACGCCGCACGACACCGCCATCGTAGTCGCCGGCTGGTACGGTAATCAACCACACGCTACTCTCTTCGGTATGTGTGACCGATGCAGTGCCATAGATTCCAGCACTGACTGTCCCGAGTCGGAAATCGCTATCAGGGGTGGCCGTGCCTTCCTTCATGCGAAGCGCAATTTTGGTGTTGCTTTCGACACGACCGTTGATGCGGATACGCAATGCGGTAGGCGTACTAATCTCATTGGCACCACGATCGCGTGATACACCAAGATCCACAATCGGCTGGAGCCCGATAGTGATGTCGTCGATGACATTGCCGACTGAGCTAGTTGGTGTAATACCGAAGAAGCCGAGGTTACGAATGCCGTCGAATCCGGCTGGAGTAGTAAAACTACCTGTTACCTTAACCCAGTATGTCCCTAATACTTCGGTAGCAGCGCTACTCGTATTGGCATGACTCGATACGATACTTGCGGTGGGGGGTGTCGAATTGCCGTTCCACTGATTGGATATACGGATGACCTCGAGTGAGTTTGCCTCGCTGTCTGCAGGTTTGGATGATGGATCCAGTGTGGGAATACCAAAACGGAATGCAATAGTATCTGTGCCGGTGCTCCCAAAACTACCAGTAAGATCGCGCGTGATGTGATGGAACTGAAACGAAAACGTCTCGCCACCACTCATACAGATCGGTTGATATGCCATCGAAGCATTATAGGCGTTAAGCTCAATTGCATGGGTCCCATCAGGAGCTGCACGATTGCTTACATTATTCATGAATGGGTATGTCCACAACTCGAATGGTGGACAATCCACACCGCTGTTTTGGTTGGGGTGTGTTGATAACCACCCGTTCATGTCCTCTTCACAGATCATGCCATCTGATCGACCGCTATTATCGTAATCTTCGAACGATGGATTGGCCATGATGCGTACGCCTTGGGTTCCACTACCTGTCGGATTGCTAGTCGTGGGAATGGTTGAGGCCTGTGCGGATGTTGGTACTGCGACTATAGACCCAAGGATTATAGCCAAGACCAACATAAGATGAGATACATGATTCATAAATTGCCTTAATACAATCACACAAAAATATAAATAAAGTTGAAACGCACGTTCTATCATACACTGATACGCGTTGTCATTCAATAGAAAATATTACAAATTAATAGAGTGTAATTTGTGGGGTTAAATAGCGAAATACCTGTAATGTTAATGTGACAATTATGCAGGGCAGTACGATGAAATGTCTTTTTTATGGTTTATTTCATCTGTTGATATATCTGCCAATATTGTTGTGCTAATGCGACTTGTGTGTATGTTGTCAGGACACGTTGACGAGCACGGTGGCTGAGTGCCGCATAGTCAGCCGCCGTCGTACTGAGATGGCGAATGTGATGCGCCAGTGCCTGACTATCACCCTCGGCAAATACGAGACCACCATCACCGATGACATGGGGAATCTCGCCCGAGCTACTGCCGATCACGGGGACACCACAGGCCATAGCCTCGATCAATACGCGGCCGAACTGTTCTTTCCAATTGGTCGTGGTGCGCGACGGCAGGACAAGTGCATCGAACTGTTGCATGACTCCGGGCATGTCGTGACTCGATACGGGTTTTTGCCAGGTGATGCGCTGATTGACACCGAGGTGGGTAGCGTGCTGGCGCAGTGCTGTCTCATGTTGACCTGCGCCAACGATATGCATGTGGATGTGATTGGGGAGCTGTGCCAAAGCGATGATGGCGTCGTCAACACCCTTCTCGAGGACAAGGCGCCCAACATAGCCGATCGTAAACGGCGTACGGGCGATATGGACATTGGTTCGTGGTACAAAATGGGTCTCATCGACTCCGGTCTGGGGCATGATGCTGAGTGGACCACTATAACCGTGATTGCGAATGATGTCAGCGGCCTCGTGCGAGCAGGCAATGGCATGACGGGCATGCGTGAATGCATAGCGTTCGAACCAGCTGAATGGTGGTGGATAACGGCGCTCAATGTTGGCGTAATTGTAGAAGCAGGTTTTGGCGCCGACGCGACGTGCTGCTACCATGGCCAGAAATGTGGCTAGGTTAAACGACTCCTCGTCGATATGTACTACGTCCGGTTTAATATGGTCAAGTATCCGATGAAATGTCGGGTAGAAGTGGATGTGATGGCGTCCGTTGAACCACATGGGCACCAATTCAACGTGATAATTGGGAGTTGGACCGAGCTCATAGGGTACGACATTGGCATTGGGCTCGCGCCATTCATTGGGGCTGACGACGGTTAATTCGACGCCGGGGATGGCGGCGAGGGCATCGGTTTTGCGGCGATAGGCGACACTGAGGAGCGCCTTAGAGAGAATAACTATCTTCATTGGCGGCTCCCTGATTGTTTCACGACGGCGTGGTATGCTGCGATGGTTGTTTGCGCAGTATGAGTGTAATCAAATCGTTGAACGCGCTGAAGCCCGGCAGCACGCAATGCTGTACGATGATTGACGTCTTGCAAGAGTTGGACGAGTGCATCAGTCCAGGCTTGTGACTGAGTCGGATCAACCATGATAGCGGCATCGCCGACCACCTCGGGTAGGCTGGATTGATTACTACATATTACTGGTGTGCCACAGGCCATGGCCTCGAGCGGCGGCAAGCCAAATCCCTCAAGCAGTGATGGGTAGACGAAAACCGTAGCAGCACTGTAGAAATAGGGATTCTCGTCGCGACTGACCTCGATTTGTTTGACTTGAGTCCGAATACCGAGGCGCTCAATTTCGTCATCAATATCAGGGAACAGTATGCGATTGTGACTTGGTACCTTACCTGCGAGCACCAACCACGTATGCGTGCGAATATGATCGGGCAGTGCCGCAAAAGCACGAATGAGGGTCATGACGTTTTTGCGCTCATCGTAGCCGCCAACATAGTAGATATACGGTCCGATGATACCTCGTGCTGCGACATAGGACTCGGCATCGGTGTGTGGTGTATACATGGGGTCAGCAGCCAAATGGGTGACGACAATCTGTGCTAACGGTCGGTGTAATACGTGACTCGCACTGTGGGCGACCGCATGCGAGATTGCCAAAAGCGTATGACTGCGTTGACTCGCTGCTTTGACGAGAGCCATATACCCACGTACCAAGGCGCTGCCACGATAGGCGGGGCGCGTCAGTGGGATGAGGTCGGGGATGGTAGTAACCACAGGCACACGACTGATAAACGGAGGCGCAAAGTAGGGCACATGGAGTAACTGTACGTCGAGTCGTGCGGCGGCTCGGGGTACGGCAATCTGCTCGAACCAGAGTTTGGCGAGATTGGCGGATAAACCATCAAATGGTGTGGTGACAACATGTAGCGTGATACCAGGTGGTACCTCTGGGGGATTCGTACCGGCAGGGACGAGCAACTCGATGCGGACTGCATCAACATGAGTTATGGCGTTGAGGAGTCCGTGTAAATATTGACCGACGCCGACGGTCGGTTTATCCCAAAAAAAGCCGTTGATGGCAATATGTAGCATGTGTTGTAACCAGTACTAGCAATCTAAACTATTCTACTGTATGCTTGCCATTGTCGCATATTCGATACGTATGTATCGGTAAGGAGCAGGCAGATGACGCATTCAACAGGGTCACAATTGCCACAAAGTCGTGCTGGGCGAGTGGCCCAGTGGTTGATGGTGACGTTTGCTGGGTTGTTTGTGTTGAACCAACTGTCGGTTGCTTTACAGAATGACCTACGCAATACGGCGATTGGCCAAATTGCTACACAGATGCCGATTGGATTGTGGATGTTGGTTGGATTTGCCATGTTGGGTGTCGGTGTGGCAGCTAGTGTGAGCGCGCTGATTGCGATTGTACGTCATCATGAGCGCTCATGGGTATTGTGGTTGGCGTTACTGCCAGGTGCGTTTGTGGTGTTTCTGTTGGTAGGCGAGTTTTTGATTGCGCCGTTTGACTGACATAAGGAGTCAACAATGTCTATTTCGTTCTGGCCACGCACGCGGATTGGTTGGTTCGCCGCAGTATCGTTTATGGCGTTTGTGGTGCTATATATCATCAACGGCTATATGATCAAAGTATCGGGCTATGGGCAATGGTGGCTTGATGATGTGTTGCCCTATTACGGCTATAGCTTGGGGCTTACCGTGTTTGCGTCGAGCATTGCTGGTATCATTGCGTTATTTGGCAGTGATAATGCCTGGGCGGTGCGGGCAGCCACGTTGCCGATTTTTGCGTGGGTGTTTTTGCGGACGATGATTGCCGTGTTAAACGCCTTGCATTTATAGGAGTCCATCATGCGCATCTGGCCACAAAGTCGCGCTGGTTGGTGGGGCATTGGTGGAGCTGGTGCGAGTGTGCTGTTGTTTGTGGTAAATCGTCTCGTGTTCCCGCTGATGATCCCGAACGATGACTATTATGCCATCTTGTCGGCCTACGAGGCGACGACATTTGTGGTGGGGTTGGTAGGAAGTATTTGCACGTTCGTGGCGTTATTCGGGCAGCGTGATGATGCACTATCCGTGCGATTGAGTCTGTTGCCGTTGTTGATTTTTGTGGGCGGATTGGTGTCGTTGATACTACCGGCGTGACGGTGGTTTGGCCAAAATGCTACAATGTGGGCACGTTATATGTTGAAAGGGGTGCCTCGTCATGGTAATGAGTGTCGAAGATATTATGAAGGTGATTCCGCACCGCTATCCGTTTTTGTTGATTGATCGAATTGTTGAGCTCGAGCCTGGAGTGCGGGCGGTAGCAATTAAGCAGGTGACAATCAATGAGCCGTTCTTCCAAGGACACTTCCCCGATTATCCGATTATGCCGGGTGTGTTGATTGTCGAGGCCTTGGCACAAACTGGGGCAGTGGCCGGCATGGTGTTGCCCGAGAATCAAGGCAAGATTGCCTTGTTTGCTGGGATCGAGTCAGTGCGATTCCGTAAGCCGGTAGTGCCTGGTGATAGTTTGCGCCTTGAGGTGACTATTGAGGCCATGAAGCGCGGTATCGGCAAAGCCTCGGCCAAGGCTACGGTTGACGGGGCATTAGCCTGTGAGGGCATGTTGACGTTTGCCTTGGTTAATCGTCAGGCGTAGTTTGCAAAAACGTTTGCCGTCAGCTGGTAATTCGTGCTATGATTAGCACGTTGCCGGAGTGGCGGAATGGCAGACGCTACGGTCTTAAAAACCGTTGAGGGCAACCTCGTACGGGTTCGACTCCCGTCTTCGGCACCAACAACCCCCCAGATATCATCTGGGGGGTACTGTTTTTTGTGATTACAAGCCGAATTGGCGCAAGTAGTTGCGGCTGATGGTGACGCTCTCGAGTGGCGAGGCCTTTTGGGTGACGTCGGTCTCGGTGATAAGCCAGCCACTGAAGTTGACGGCACGCAGATCGGCGATAATCGCGCCGAAGTCAATGCATCCCTCGCCGAGCTCGGCGAAGATGCCGTGATCGGTGAACGTGCCGTAGTCCCACTTAGCGGCAGCACCTTGGGCGCGCACCTGCTCATTGATGTCTTTGAGATGGACGGTTTTGATGCGGGCGGCATAGTCACGACAGAATGCCACTGCGTCATCGCCAGCCCACTGCATGTGACCGGTATCAGGCCCCAAAAAGAGCAGATTGGGATCGGTCATGGCCAACAGGCGATCGGTCTCAGCCCGAGTCTCAATCACGGTACCGACATGATTGTGGAAGCAGCTATACACGCCCTCGGCTAGTGTCGCCTGCCCCACCAAGTTTAGTGTCTCGGCGAATATCTTGTACTCGTCGTTGGTTAAAGCATCCTCGGGGCGGACATGGCCGGCGGTCTCGCGTCGAGTTAGGCCGCTCTTAGTGACATAATCGAATCCACCTGGGGCGACATACAAGGCGTCACAACCGGCGATACGCGAGAATTCGGCGTGGCGCTTGGCGCGCTCGATGAACTCGGGCTGCCGGCTTTTGTCCCAAAACGCCGTGCCGTAATAGCCTGGGGCAGGCTTGAGTCCATGTCGCGCATACATATCGAGTGCCTCTTGTAGGGTGCGGTTCCCATCGGGACCGGCTGGCGCACCGTCGTAGCCTGCTTGGGCGATCTGGGCTAACACTTCTTCTTCGGGGGCAAGCCATTCGGCACCGTTTGGTCCAAAGCGCACCCAGGTGATTTGGCCACAGCCGATGAGGATGTTGTTCATACGGATGAGTCTTTCTTTGGTGAAAAGTTATCGAGTGAAAAGTGTCCAAGTGAAAAGTGAAAAGTGAAAAGTGTGGATGTTTGTGTAGGATAGCATGAAATGAGGGGATGCTGGCGCATCGTGTGGTCTTAGCACCGCTCAGTGACCAGTAGATTTTATGGTGTTAGTACTGAATGGAGACCTTATTTCAGAATTCCATGTGTATGTCATCGGGGAATACGAGAAAGGAGCCGGATAATCCGACTCCTTTCTTCGATGGACTTATGATGGTATCACTAGACGCGATCGTTATTCAGGCAGAAGCACTGTGTCGATGACGTGGATGACACCGTTGCTGGTCTCGATGTCGGTGATGATTACTTGAACGTTGTCGTTCAAGAAGACGTTACCGTCCTTGACAGAGATGGTGACTGAATTACCGGCGAAGACGGTTTCAGCGCTCTGGCCATCAAGGGTAACCACATCAGCGGCCATGACCTTGCCTGAGACGACGTGGTAGAGCAAGATGTTGGTCAAGGTCTCGAGGTTCTCTGGCTTGAGCAAGTCCTCAACAGTGCCAGCGGGCAACTTGGCGAAGGCATCATCGGTTGGCGCGAAGACGGTGAACGGACCTTCACCCTTGAGGGTGTCAACCAGCCCAGCGGCCTGTACTGCGGCAACCAAAGTAGTAAAGCGACCATCGGCGATGGCGGTATCAACGATGTCTGCAGCAGGAGCTGCTGGCAAGAGTACCGTGTCGATGACGTGGATGACGCCGTTGCTGGTCTCGATGTCGGTGATGATCACTTGGACGTTGTCGTTCAAGAAGACGTTACCGTCCTTGACAGAGATGGCAACTGAATTACCGGCGAAGACGGTTTCAGCGCTCTGGCCATCAAGGGTAACCACAT
>JBMTAN010000011.1:0-63897 GCA_049428765.1 Roseiflexaceae bacterium | reverse complement strand
GGCGCCCTTTCGGACGCCCTTACGAGGTGTCTTCCAAGTTCCAAGCATATCCACCCCCCCACATTTCGCTGTATCATAGGACTACCCACGACAACAGCAGTTTATACAGGAGATACCTATGCCAGCACAACTGACTATTTTGGGGAGCAAGGGTGGCCCTGCCATCCGCCCCGGTGGCCCGATGCCCACCTCATCCCTGCTCGAAATTGCCGGGCGCAATATTGTCGTCGACTGTGGCCTCGGCGTGACACGATCACTCGTTGCCACTGGGATGAACCTCAAAATGCTCGACCTCATCTTTATTACCCATCTGCACTCCGATCATGTACTTGAGCTCGGTGCCTTGATTCATACCGCCTGGACAACCGGGATTACCACGCCCATTCATGTTTATGGCCCGCCAGGAATCGAAGCTTATTGGCAGGGATTCATGGCCTCAATGGCCTTTGACTGTGGTATCCGCGTGATTGACGAGGGGCGCATCCCAATCAACGAACTCGTCCACATTCACACGTATACCGAGGGCATGGTCGTACAACTTGATACCCTGCGCGTTGATGCTTTGCGCGTGGTGCACCCTCCTGTGCACGAGTGCTTTGCCCTGCGCTTTGGTAGCGACGTCCAAATTACATTCTCGGCCGACACCTGCTACCATCCGCCACTCATCGACTTTGCCCGTTATAGCGATATTCTCGTGCACGAGGCGATGCTCGTCGCCGGTCTTGATGCGCTCGTGACCAAAACCGGCGGAGGCGATAAACTGCGCAACCATTTGCTCGCAAGTCATACTACGGCCGAGGACGTCGCGCGCCTTGCAACCGCTGCCGAGGTCAAACATCTCGTGCTCCATCACCTCGTGCCCGCCGATGATCCGCAGTTTGGTGAGTCCGACTGGCTGACTGCCGTACGCCCACATTGGCATGGACCGTTGAGTATCGGGCGTGATGGCTTGGTTGTCTCAACACCTGCCACGAATTAGGTAGGTGGGGCCCGGTTCTGCTATCGAGACCTTCAGCCCCTCTACACCTCCGCACCCAAAGGACATAAAACGGGCGCCCTTTCGGACGCCCGTACGTATCATATCCTACTACAAACTGGCTACACCTCCAGCCGGAATCGCTACCACCCCCGTGGCCAAGACAATCTCACCGCTCACCCCTGGCGGCAACTGCACGCGCCCACGCATCACACCGTGGTCGCGCCAGAACGCACAATGAATCGCCCCCTGCGGGTGCGGCGTCACCGTGCTTGCCCGCGTCAATGGCCCGAGTTGGGGTGTAATCTGCACATGACCGAACCCTGGGCGCGCCGGCCGCACTCCCACAATGCTCGCATGGTAGTGATACAGCGGGTGGGCTCCCCAGGCATGACAGTCGGAGCGTGACGGCTCGGGCATCTCGACCGTCGTCTTAAAGCCTTGCACCGGTAGGTCAAACCACAACTGCATCCGCTCCAGCATCAGCTCAATTAACCCTAACTGCCGGTACGTTTCGAACAGATAATGGCTGAAGTAAATTGTCGTCTGCGCCATCCCCGTCCGCTCACGCAAGGCCGTCGCCATCGCGGTGACACGCGCAGGCGCTACCACCCCACTCAAAATCGCCAGACACTGCGCATGCTCGCTGACCAACTCGCCACCAAGCACCTCGCGGTAGACGCCGGCTTGAGCATCCCACAAGGTGCGGTCGAGCGCATCGCGGATCTGCGTGGCCAATCCCTGCCAGTGCGCAGCCAAATGTTCTGAGCCGAAGTGGTGCTCAAGATCAGCTACTAACCCCAACGTATACACCAGATGCCAGTGAATCGTGGCACACGGCTGCCGATCGGCTCCCGGCGGCATGCCACCCTCCCAACCAGGCACCCAGTCCACAAAGTTCCATCCGGCCGGTGGGTCATACAACCCGTCCGCCCGCGGTTGCGCCAAGAACGCATCAAGCACATTGCGCACTGCCGGCAACATGGATCGCACTAACTCAGGGCGCTCACGCCAGTAGGCGATGTCGTGCACCATGCCAATCCACCACAACGAGAATGGCGGAATCAACTGTTGTACTCGACTCGGATAGCGTGACTGCGTCAGGCTACTCGCTACGCGCGATTGATGGAACAAGCGGATTGCCTTGACCGGCAAGCGGTCATCGTCGGTCAACACATACGTCGCAAGTGCCTCGAGCCGCGTGTCACCCACGTACATCAACTGCTCGTAGTAGGGGCAGTCCATGTAGGTCTCGTGTGCACACATCTGCAACACTCGCTCCATCATCGGGATGACTGCCGTCAGGCGTGTATCGTCGCTGTCGAACGTGCCGCTGAAGGCAAAGGGATAGCCGGTCTCGTGGACGCGCAAGGCCGCAATCGTGAGCGGCTCGTCAGCTACCTGCACGCACAACTCAATATAGCGGCCTGCTTGCCACCACAACGGTTGGTGCGTGGCCTGCACTCGCCCATCGGCAATAAATGTATCGCCGACTCCGTTAAAGAACTTGCCCTCAATCTCGTTGCGGTTGCCCTTTACGCGCACAAAGTCGGCCGGATTGCTCGACAACCCCTCCTCCCAGTGCCAGCGAATCTGGGCATCGCGCCCGCCCGCCAGCGTCGCTTGCGGGTAGGCACAGACATACTCATCGATGTCGATAATCACCCGCACGGTGGTATGTGGTGCCAGTGTCAGCGGCGTATCGTGGTCAAGGAGTGCTTGCCAGCCAGCTACGGCATCGGCCTGGTGGGCACTCGATTGCACAGGAACATGCATGCTCCCGTGGGCCGGCGTGGCATCGATATGCCGTACATTCCCAAGTCGGCGGGCCTCGTGGCGCATCGGCGGCAACGGCGCCAGTTGCAGGTGTTTGTGGCTGCCCAGTTCGTAGTCAATCAGCGTATCCTCGCCATGATAGATGCTGACGATGTCGCTCCGCCAACCTTCACCTGCGCCCAGCTGCCAGTCCCATGGATGGTGGCGGGCATCGAATGTGACATTATGGCCGGTGCCCCAGGCTTGATTGGGCGAATAAAAGGTGTAGCTCGTGAGTTCCTGCCAGCGCCACGGCGCAGTGCCTGTCTCTATCTGTCCTTGCCATGGCGCGCTTGTGGCCACAATCAGGCCATGTTGTTTGCCGATTTGGGCATAGGCAGCATCTGCACCAAGACTCCATACCAATGCTGCCAGGTGATGCGTGCCAGCTGGCAGATCGAGCGTCAGCTCGTGGTAGTGCCACATGCTGCCGTCGCCACGTTCTGGACCACGTATGAGACACTTCCCATTGACATAAAACTCAAATCGCTCATCGCCACTGACTTTGAGTGGGATCTGCGCCGCTTGTGTCAGCGTCAGTGGCAAATAAAAGAGGCTCACGACCGGCGGATGCGCCTGTTGACCACGAATCCATTTGGCCGACCAACGCCCATGTTGATGCCAATGCGTCATGCTATCCTCGCTTATCTGTATGCTTTGGTGTGCCATCATTATACGCAAAAAAGCCCCCGCGCTCGAATGAGCACAGGGGCGTACGACGCAGGGGGTTAGCCGACTTTACGCGTCCAGTCAGCGAGGCTGGTCAAGACTTTTTGCAAGTTCTCGTGGACCTTGTCATCGACCAAGATGCCATCCTTAAATACCTCGCCGAAGCGCAAGGCCATCTCAGGGCGACTCATTACCAGCATACCTGATCCGTTGAGCACCTGGCGCAAGTGTACTTGGGCACGGATGCCGCCAGTCATGCCGCCGCCACCAATCACGGCTACTGGTTTGCCGATGAGGGCCGACTTGCCAAAGGGGCGTGAGGCCCAGTCGAGGGCGTTTTTGAGGACACCGGGGATGCCGTGATTGTATTCGGGTGTCGAGATGAGCACCGCATTGGCGGCGCGGATGTGTTGGCGCAGGCGTACGACGCTCTCAGGTGCGGTTATCTCATCGGCAGGATCGATGTCGCTGTTGTAGAGCGGGATATCGTGAATGTCGGCGATGGTGACCGTGATGCCCTCGGGAGCTATACGCTGCGCCTCTTCGAGCAAGCGACGATTGAGTGATGCGGCGCGGATGCTACCGGGGATTGCGATAATCTGCATGGGTTATACCTTTTCTTGTGCTGGCTGTTCTGGTGTCATGATGGTCAACGCACCGACAATCGGCATGGCCGCCGTGATGTGCATTAACCCAAGAATGTTCATGTCGGTGCTGTCTGGAACATTAATGACCGTGATAAACGATAAAGCAAGTGCGATAAACGACACTATCTGAAAGATTAGGTACTGATTGCCTTTGAGATACGAGATACCAAACATGGCAATACCTGCGCCTACTGCCCCTACCAATGTGGCAAAAGCTGGCATGATAATCATGACCTCGGTGAGCCCATTGGCATTGATTGGCATGTCGGGGCTTGGCGGCGGAACCTCGATTGGTCCCCAGATGGTGGTGCCAATCAACCAAATCACTACATTAATCACAGCGCCAATAAGCCCCCCGATAAGTGCAGCCTTGGGAATGGTGCGACGACTAATCTGCATAAATCATAATTCCTTTCGTGTCATCGTGCATATCTGTAGTCTACCAGTTGTCTAAAAACAATGCCATGTATACGACATGAACGTGGTCAGGCGCCCCCGGTAGAGACGCAGCACTGCTGCATCTCTACCGGGGGGGTGTGGTTTTTTTGTGCATCATTTGTACAACATATGTATAGGATAAACAAGTGATTTTAATGCGGAGAATCGCAATGTCGATGGTATAATTTGGGGAAGTTGCACGAGGTATTTTCACCACATTCTTGCTATTCCCCGTGTCGCCGACGGCTACCTTTCTCTCACTGCTGAAGGAGGTGCATCATGGCGCGCTATGTAGTAATGAGTGTGATGTTGATGCTTGGTATATATGCTGGTGTCCAACTCGATTGGTGGCCACTGCAATGGTGGCACTTGTCGGGCTTTAGTCTGCTTTTGATAGTGGCAGCTCGTGCCTGGTATCAATGGATTTGGATAGCTCCTGCGACGCCAGCGAGTTATGACGCCGAATGGTATATGGCACTCTTTGGTGGTGCCGGCGTGTTTGCAGCGGGGGTGATGACACACAACGACGAATGTCCGATTGTGCGGGAGGGAGAGCGATGACCATCCATGCCTTGCCGATGGCTGGATTAGTCGGCATGCAGGCCGCCCACGAGGCACTCCAGTTACTTGCCGTTGATCCGTGCCTCGGTGGTGTGGCCATTGGCGCCTCAGTAGGCTCCGGCAAAAGTAGCATTGCGCGGGCGAGCATGACGTTGTTTGGCTCGCATGCCCCATTTGTTGAGTTGCCACTAGGGAGTGACGAAGAGGCTCTCCTCGGTGGAATTGACATCGAGGCCACCTTACGCACTGGGCGTCGCACCATTCGACACGGTCTGCTACAGCGTGCCGACGGCGGCGTGTTGTATGTTGATGCGCTTAATTTAATCGCTGATAGCGTAGTGAATATTTTGTTGGGTGTGCTCGATAGTGGTGTGATTCGCCTTGAGCGCGAGGGGATTAGTCAACACATATCGAGTTCGTTTCGTTTGATAGGCACGTACGACCCCCAAGAGGGGCTACCACGGCGGCATTTGCTTGATCGGATGGGATTGCTTGTCTTGATACCACCACAGGCGAGCGTCGAGGAGCGTCAGCAGGTATTGCGCCACCACCTAAGCCCAGATTTAATGCATTGGCAAGAGCTGGATGTATTGCAGACTGAGCTTGTTGCTGAGGCGCGTGCCGTTTTGCCGAGTGTGACAATAACACCAGCCCAACACCAGCAACTGGTGAGTTTGGCATTACGCGCTGGTGTCGAGGGGCAACGAGTGGATTTGTTTGCCGTGGCCTCTGCCTGTGCGGCGGCGGCGCTCGATTTGCGTACCACCGTTAATCATGATGACCTCGAGCTGGCAGCCCGTTTGGTGATTATGCCACGCGCGACACGCGATGTGGCTGATGACCAGCCGATGCCGCCTCCTCCCCCACCACCAGCGCCTGCTGAGTCATCGGCAGATGAGCAGGAGGATGGTGAGTCTCTGCCACCTGAGTCTGAGGCCGAGCTACAGGTGCCCGACGAGGAGGTGCTTGAAGCCTTGACCTGCGAGGTGCCGATTCAACTGGCAGACCTGCCGTTCCGCACGATACGTCGTGGCCGATCCGGCTCACGTGGGGCGGTGAGTGGCACGCGTGGCCGGCATATTCGCAGTGCGCCAGGTAATCCTCGGCGAGCCCGGATTGACATTCCTGCCACGTTGCGTTCGGCTGCACCGTGGCAACCGTTGCGTCAGATGACGGCCGAGCGCCATTTGTCATTGCGGGTCGATGATATTCGCGTCAAGCAGTACCGCAGCAAGGCCGGTGTGCTCTTTTGCTTTGTGGTTGATGCGAGTGGCAGTATGGCGCTCAATCGGATGCGACAAGCCAAGGGTGCCGTACAACACTTATTGCAACAGGCGTATGTGCATCGCGATCGGGTGGCGTTGCTGGCGTTCCGTGGCTTAGATTGTGAGTTATTATTGCCGCCATCACAGAGCGTCGAGTTGGCACGGCGGGCGTTGGATGTGTTGCCGACCGGTGGTACAACGCCATTAGCGGCGGCGTTGCTCTCGACGATTGATGTTGCAGCTCAGGCGCGGAGTCGTGGCATAATGCAGTGCGTCGCCCTCTTTTTGACGGATGGGCGTGGCAACGTGTCGCTCCAACGGAGTCATGATGTGGCCGAAGAGGTGCAGGTACTAGCGAATGCGGTGGTGGCCGCCGGGGTTAAATCAGTAGTGATTGATACGCAACGCAACTATTTGAGTCGTGGCGAAGGGCGCAAACTGGCTGATTTGTTGCAAGGTGAATACGTCTATTTACCACAAGCAACGGGTGCCGATATTGCCGCGACTGCGGTAGCGTTGGCATAAAAGAAACGGCAAGATGCATGAATGCATCTCACCGTTCGTCGCCGATGTGACTACGTGTGATTAGTGTTTGCTGCTGCTGGGCTTCCAGCTGAACCAAGTCATGAGCACGCTGAAGCCGAGTGGTAAGAAGAACGTAAGCGTGACCAACAACAAGAGAATTTGGATTGCCATGGTGCAACCTCCTCTATAATAAAGCCCTCTACATCGTCTACGCAACATGCGTATGGTTGGATGTGAGCATAGTGCTGGATTGGAGTGAACAATGTTTAGTATCGTCATGATTAACGGCATGGAGCGGTTTAATGCGCACATTTGGCAGGACGTTGAGTCACGCCTGCACAAAGATGCCATGCCGGTTCAGCTTTTTCGCTTTCATGATGGTCATGTGGCCGCCCAAGAGGCGTCACTCAGTCAAGCGATTATGCGCGCCGATATCGTCTTTATTTCGCTGATTAATGATCGTGACCAAGCCGATTGGTTGACTGCACAACTCAAACGCTCGCGGGCCAAGCATGTTTTTGCCTATGAGAGTATGCCTGAGGTGATGAGTTTGACGCAGGTCGGTGATTATCGTATCGACCCAAATAAAACCTCGTCCATGCCAAAGCCAATGCAAGCACTGTTGCGCCTAATTACCAAAGGTCGCGACGAAGATACGCTCTACGCCTATACCAAACTTACCAAGGCGGCAGTCAAGTTGTTGCCGTTGATGCCTGCCAAACTCAGCGACTTCCGTACGTGGTTAACCGTTAATATTTATTGGAATCAACCCGATGCTGCTAATTTGACCCAGATGATTCGCCTGCTGTTGCGCGATTGTTTGGGGCAAAAGGTCGGTGTGGTTGCACCACAAATGGCCCCAAGTATGGGCCTCTTTCATCCTGAGGCTGATGAATTATTTGAGTCACCAGCGGCCTATCAGCGTTGGGCACTCAAAACGCGTCGCTATCGACGTGGTCAGCCGACGGTGGCCTTGCTTGTATTCCGCAAGCACTTGCTCCAAGCCCAAACCTATCCCAATGACCTTATTCGAGCCCTTGAATCCAAGGGACTAGCTGTGCTGCCGATTTTTGTGAGTGGCATCGAGACGCATGTGGTGCTCCGTGAGTGGGTGGCCCACGAGAAGGTTGACTTTTTGATTAGTACCATGGGCTTTGCTGTAGTCGGTGGTCCGGCCGGATCAACCAGGCCTGGTGCGTATCGTGAGACCGCAAGTCAGCTTCTCGGTGCCCTTGATATCCCCTACATGATTGCCCAGCCACTCCAGATGCAATCAATTGCCGAGTGGCACCAAAACGGCATTGCACCGATGCAAGCCGTAATCATGTACGACCTGCCCGAGATGGACGGGAGCATTGCACCAGTGGTGATTGGCGCCATCGAGGACCAAAAGATTGTTACTGTTCCTGATCGTATCGAACGTGTTGCTACTATCGCGGCACGTTGGGCTCGATTACGTCGTAAGCCGGCCGATGAACGGCGAGTGGCCTATGTTGTCTATAACTATCCTCCCGGACTCGGCCGTTTGGGCACGGCTGCGCTTTTGAATGTACCGGCGACGTTGCACGCAGTTATCAGCCGTATGCGCGATGAGGGGTATGTGATTGAGAACGCCCCAAGCAGTGTCAACGAGTTTGCTAAGCGCCTTTCAAGTATGGAGAATGGCCAAGGCGAGCGGGTTGATGTGGCAATTAATCAGCTACGAAATGTAGTCAGCGACACAATCCTGCGGCGTGTCGATGATAAATGGGGCGCTGCGCCGGGTGATTTTGCGCCGAGTGGCCGTGATGCAATTCGCCTCGATGGGATGACGCTTGGCAATGTGTTTGTCGGTGTCCAACCGCCGCTCGGCGTGCCTGGCGACCCGATGCGTATGCTGTTTGATCGGGCCTATGCCCCACATCATCAGTATTTGGCGTTTTATCGCTATTTGATTGATATCTGGCAGGCCGATGTAATCGTCCACGTAGGTATGCATGGCACTGCTGAGTGGATGCCCGGTTTGCAGTTGGGCCTGACTAGTGAGTGCTGGCCTGACATTATCATGGGCGACATTCCACAACTCTATCTTTATCCACTCAATAATCCGGCCGAGGCTGCCATTGCCAAGCGCCGTGGTGGCGCAGCCATGATTAGCCACTTGATTCCGCCGTATGCTCGGGCTGGGCTGTATAAACAGTTGGTCCAGGTTCAGAGTGAGTTGAACCGTGCTGGTAACGTTGATGTGATTGCGAGTTTGCTCCCCGAGTTGCCCATGACGCCAGGTGAGAGCGAGAGCATTTATCGTGAGCGTGTGACCAACTACATTGACAAACTGGAGCAACGCCTGATTCTCGACGGTTTGCATGTGCTCGGTGGGCGCATCTCGCGCGAGCGCAGTCAAGCCTTGGTGGAGTCGGCGCTGGATATTGGACGTGGTGGCGCTGAGGGGCTCTATCACACCTTGTTTGCACTGGGTGTGGATGCGGGGTCTATTCCGGCAGTTCGTACTGATTTTGTCCGTCAGGTGGTGATGGAGCGCATGAATGTCGATGAGTTCTGGCAGAACTACTTCAATCAGCCGGCTCCAGCGCATGTGCGTGAGATGCTTACCCAAGGGCGCGAGATTTTGGTAGGGCTCGAGGAGAGTGGCGACGAAATCGACGTCTTGATGCATGCGCTTGAGGGTGGATATATTCTACCCGGCCACGGCGCTGATCCGATTCGGGCCGGGGCAGGTGCCTTGCCCAGCGGTCGTAATATTCATGGTATTGATCCGTGGCGCTTACCAAGTGATGCGGCCCTTGCTCGAGGACAGGCAATGGCCGAGCAATTAATTCGTACACACTACAAAGAACACGGTGGCGCGCCCAAAACGGTGGCATTGACACTTTGGGCTCTTGATACGATTAAGAGCGAGGGCGAGAGCATCGGTGTCTTGCTGGGGTTGGTTGGTGCTCAACCCGTCCGCGATGGTCAAGGCAAGATTTACCGTTACGAGTTGATTCCACTCGCCAAACTTGGGCGCGCGCGCGTAGATGTCGTGCTCGACATTAGCAGTATCTTCCGCGATAACTTCCAGATGCATCTTGACCTGATTGATGATTTGTTTGTGCGGGCTGCCAAGAGTGGTGAGCCAGCTGAGCTCAATCCAATTGTGGCGCACGTAGAGGCCATGCAACAGGCAGGGCACTCATTCGAAAGTGCCACGGCGCGTATTTTCACCCAACCACCGGGTGAATACGGCACAGGCGTTGATATGGTTGTTGACGAAAGTCAGTGGGACGAGCGTGCTGATTTGGCCTCGGTCTATGTCCAACGCAGTGGCTATGCCTATGGGGGGCGCCGGTCTGGCAAGGCGGCGCACGCCACCTATCGGCAATTACTAGGCACGGTTGAGCATGTCTTTCAAGCGATTGACAGTGTCGAGTATGGTTTGACCGATATGCAACACTACTACGGCCATAGCGGTGCCGTACAACTGGCCGCGAGTTTTGAGAGTGGCCGTAAGGTCAACCTTAGTTATGCCGAGAGCTTTACCGGTCAGACCACGATTACCTCAGCCAAGCAGTTGGTTACGGTTGAGGCGCGCACCAAGATTCTTAATCCGCGCTGGTATGAGCCATTACTGACGCAAGGGTATGCTGGTGCAACTGAAATTGCCAATCGCTTTACCAATGTGATGGGCTGGAGTGCAGTTGGTGATTCGGTCGAGAACTGGGTATACGATGGCATGGCGCAGACGTTCATCTTCGATGCTGATGTGCATCGACGCTTTGTGGCGGCCAATCCACATGCCGCCAAAGCAGCCGTGCAACGTTTGCTCGAGGCCAATGGCCGTGGGTTGTGGCAGAGCGACGAGGAGACCATCGCCAAGTTACAACAGATGTATGCGGATCTCGAAGATAAACTTGAGGGCGTGTCGTAGTCGCAGCGAGCTATTTGGGTAAACTGTTTGGGTTTTCTATATTTCGCCCGGAGGCGCAGAGTACGCAGAAATTTGGCGCTGTGTCACTGCGGCTCGGTATAACGAAAAATCCACCCCTTGCGTCACTGCATGCCGACCAGCGGACCTCGGTACCACAACGCTTTCTTCTGGCGTGCAGTCTTCTTTTACGATGTTGATCCTCATCGAGGGAGAAGATTGCACGGCCAGCAAGATATCAACGCGGTCACCGATGGTATGCATGAGCTGGCCATGCAATGACGGGGGAACGAGGGACTTTATCCGCTGTGTCATTGCGGCTCGGCGAGCAATTTGCGTGAAAACGTGAGTTACATGTCTTCGTAGTCGTTGTGTGGTTCGGACATGAGGTCATCGATGATGGCTCGATCCCATACGAGGCCGCGTTGTTCGCGCCAACGGCGGAACCAGCGCATGTTATTGCGAAAGGCGATTTCGACTTCTTGTTCACTCAGGTCGGGGATTTTTTGACGGAGCAGGGCGCCGATTGTCATGCGCTCTTGGGCATCGATGCTGCCGAGTCCGGCTAAAATGCGTTCGGCACGAATGAAAAAAATCTCGCGCTCGAGGGCGGTGAACTCACCGTCGATTTGGCGAATATTGCCGAGGTAGCAAATCGTACGTTGACGGGGTTGGCCACTATCGTCACGGTAGCTTTCAACAAGATAGGCATCATGGAACGAGACGTTGGCCGTCTCAGCGTTTTTGTGGTGCCGGGCAATCCAGCGAATATACATAATGAGTCCCTCCTCACCGAGGTTTTCAGCGCTGCCGAGTAACTCCACGGCGCGCACACACATCTGCAACAGGGCATTGTGAACAGCGGGGTGAGACGGGGTGACAAATTTGCTGTCCGAGCGTCACGAGTAGACCATTGATTTCGATCCATGCAGATTCGGGGAGGTCGCGACGCAACGCCATCTCCGTCTCCTCAGGAGTTTTGGTATCGAGATACCCCCAGCGATTACAAATCCGATGCACGTGAATATCCACACAAATCGCCGGAATGTTGTACCCAATCGCCAAGACCAAGTTCGCCGTTTTGCGACCAACACCAGGGAGCGCTAACAATTCCTCCATGGTGGTTGGTACAACACCATTGTACTTGGTAATCAGTATTGTACAAATCACCCGGATATCGCGCGCTTTGTTGCGATAAAACCCGACCGGATAGATCAGCTCGGCAATCTGATGTTCACTAAGTGCTGCCATTTGTGCCGGCGTATCAGCGACCGCAAACAAACGTGGTGCTACGACAGCAGTGGTCTCATCGCGTGTACGGAGACTCAGTATCGTCGCGATTAACACCTTGAATGGCCCAGCGGCGTGCATCTGGTCGATTAACGGTTGCGGTAAGTGTACCACGCTCTGACCTACACGCCGTAGCACCGCCAAAATCGGAAAGTCGCTCATTGCTGGATTTCATTCAACGTGAAGTTATCGAACTGCACCTCAGAGAGCTGATTGCCACTGACAATTACCATGCCGACACTGCCACGCACTGCTTGCGGGAGTGTGACTGTGCCGAGCAGTTGACCATTGGCCCCTATGGTCAGTCGATTCTGATTCACTTCAATTGCCAGTGTGTTGCGTACGTTGCTCCCCGGGGTGATGATGTCGAGTTGTACTGGCTCGATGATAATATCTGCCCCACTCGTATTGCTGGTCTGTACAACCTGGAGTACGCCGTTACCGCTTACTAGCACCATCGTATAGTCAAAGTTACCATTGTCGCCGAACAATAAGCCGTACGCCATCTGCTCGGGATTGCCTTGGGTAATGACGGCATCAACGCTCATCTGCAAGTCGCTGACTTCGGTTTGATTACGCGGTAATGGGTTTTGCCACATGCTAATTCCCGGTGATGCCAACATGTGATAAACACCGTTGCGACTGTATGAACCACCCTGACTAAAACTCACCTGCTCGGCATTGGCGAATGTCTCGTTGATGGCATAACCACTTGCTTGACCTACCACGTCATCAAATGTGATTTGCACATCGCCCTGTGAGGCCGTATTGACACCGAGTGTCAATTGCCCTGCCACAGGCGCAAAGTCAATTACGCGGCCGACTGCGATGTCATTAATCCAGATTTGGATGTCGGGGCCTTGGGCACTGACACGGAGCTCATTACCTATATCAATGCCTTGGTTGATATGCCGTGAAAACTGCCACGCACTAAGGTCATTGAATTGCCCGTCAACTGCACGCACTACACGCCAATATCCGCGACTGTTGAGCATTACCATGATATAACTATCGGTTGTGTCTTGGCGGAAACGCCAGCCATAACTGGCTTCATCACTACCCCGGGTTTGGGTAGTGGTCACGCGTAAATCAAAATCTTGCACCTGACTGCTGATTTGCCCATCGTCGTTGCGACCTGCCCATAAGGCATAGACATCTGAATTGGGCAACAGCACATCAATGGCGAGCTGTTCGTTCTCAACAATTGTTACCGATTGATCCCAGAGTGGTGACACACTAGAGAAGTCTTCTTCAATAAATAGTGGTCGTGTGTAGACAACATTAGGGGCGACCTTTTCGGCCGGAGGCGCAGCTTTGACTGCTTGATTGGTAAGCCGGGTTAGTCGATCGCCAATGTCGGGTACGACCAACGGAACACTGATGAGCATGACGCTTTCAATGGCGAATACGAGAATCAGTAGCAAAATGAAGCGTCGGAGAAATAATCGACTAAGCGACATAATACATTACCTCGAATCGAGTTTCTGTTCGAGCCATAACAATCCAAGAATGGCGAGTTCGACAATTTTATCGAGATAGGCGATGAGTGTGCGCTCGCCAATGACGAGCCAAAAGATAATCGTTGCGCCTGTCCATACGGTAATTACCTGAATAATTCGTCGACGCGGGATTGTTGCTACTGGTACTAGATAGAGGTACGCCAGGAGCGCAAACCCAATGCCATTGACATAAAACATGACTAAATTTGTAGGAAGCGCTAGCCATACATGAATGACAGCGGTTGTCAAAAGAGCAAATGCAACCGCACCACGAAGCCATTTTTGCATTACACCCTCACTTTGTCACACAGGGGACGAGATTGTGCTTCGCCCCCCTGTGTGTCGCTCCGTTATTCAGCGGCTTTAAAGCCCATAACCTGGGCGCAGGCACGCATATCAGCTTGGGCAGTGCGGATGTCATGCGTACCCGCACCAGCCAACACAGCATCGATCATCTTCTTCAGGTGGACAAGTGCCACGTGCATCTGCAAGTCGTCGTCGAGCGCCGCAAAGAATGCCGCTTTGTCGGCACTGACATCAACAACACTGCCGTTGCCTGAGCTCGCCGTTAGAGCTGCAGTGAGTCGGTCAATCTCACCTTCGGCTGCGGCGGCATCGGCACGGATGTAGTTGAAGTCTTCACGGTATGGGAACGAAGCCAAATACCAGCGAATTGAATCAGGGCGCTGTTGGAGTACGGCATCACGCACAAACACCAAGTTACCCAACGACTTGCTCATCTTGGCCCCGTCGAGCCACGTCAAACCTCCATGCACCCAGAACTGTGAGAAGGGGCGCTTGTTGGTATAGCCCTCGGTCTGGACAATCTCGGATGGGTGATGTGGGAACACCAAGTCACGACCACCACCATGAATATCAATCTGGTCACCCAAGTAGCGTGTTGACATGGTGGTACACTCGATGTGCCAACCGGGACGCCCAGACCCCCATGGACTTGGCCATTCTGGCTCACCGGGTCGCGAGGTTTGCCATAGGACGAAGTCGAGTGGGTCGCGCTTGTTCGGGTCGTTCGGATTATTACCACGCTCGTTGGCGGTAGCTAACAACTCTGCGTAGCCACCCAAGCGAGCCATCTCGCCGTAGGTTGGCTCTGAGCTTACATCAAAAAAGACATTGCCGTTGCTGACATATGCCTTGCCGTTTTTGATGAGTCCTTCGATGATGGGAATCATGCCCATTATCTCTTCGGAGACCTTAGGGAAAAAGTCGGGGGCAATAAAATTCATCGCCCGACAATCCTTAACGAACTGATCAACCTCACGCTGTGCCAAGGCATCCCAGGCAATGTTGTCACGATTTGCCCGTTCGAACAATGGGTCGTCGACGTCAGTTACGTTTTGACAGTAGCTGACGCTTCCTCCTTGTGATCGGACATACCGAATCAAAATGTCAAAAATTAAAAACGTGTGGGCATGCCCAATATGCGTTGTGTCATAGGGGGTGACGCCACAAACGTAGAGTGTGAGCGGGCGGTCTTTGGGGATCTCGAGTGTGGCCTTATGGCCACGCAACGTGTCGAACAACTGCATGTCGGCTGTCCTTACCTGAATTGAAAATGAGCGACTTTCATCATTATATACTTATTTACCGAATATTGACGTTGTTTGGATGTGTCAGAGTGTGTTGTGTCGCTCACCGAGGCACGGAGGGGACAATCTCAGCATCTCTGCGCCTCTACGCGCAAAAAAGAAGAACCCTCTCACCCACATGCTACAATGACCCCGAAGGAGCATACTGTGAATATTGGCATTGACATCAGTCGCTTAGCGACAGCCCAAAAAACCGGTACCGAACGGTACACTTGGGAGTTGCTTGCCGGCATGGCACAACATCCGGGGGACGACTCGTATACTCTCTATTGCCGCGATATTCCGACACAATTGCCAGCATTGTCATCGCGCATGCACATCCGGCATTTGCCGATGCGCCGGTTGTGGACTCATGTGCGTTTGGCGGCCGAGTTGTTTAGCCATGCGCCAGATACGTTGTTTGTGCCGTCACATGTTGTACCATGGAATGCACCGCTTTTGCGGCGCACGCGGATTGTTACCACGATTCACGATCTGGGGTTTTTGGCGTTCCCTGAGGCACATACTCGCTTTCAGAATATTTATTTGCGGCTGACGACACGCTGGGCAGCACGTGTTGCGCACCGCGTTATTGCTATTTCGCAGGCGACAGCCGATGATTTTGTACGCTATACCGGTGTTGACCCGCAGCGCGTGGTCGTTATTCCTCACGGGGTCGCATCCGAGTTCCACCCCAATTATGTATCCCCAAGTCCATATTCGCGCTATATGCTGTACGTAGGTACATTACAACCACGCAAAAACATCATGCGCATGATTGAGGCCTTTGCTCAGGCCAATCTCCATCACGATACACATCTTTTGATTGGCGGGCGTACTGGTTGGTTGAGTCAACCGCTGCAACAGCGCATCGACGAGTTGGGTATGTCACAGCGTATCCACCTGCTTGGCTTTGTGCCCGATGAACAATTGTATGGGCTGATGGCCGGCGCCCGGGCATTCGTGTTCCCATCGTTGTACGAAGGTTTTGGGATGCCTGTGCTCGAAGCGATGGCTAGTGGTACTCCCGTCATTACCTCAAATACATCAGCGTTACCCGAGGTCGCCGGTGTTTCCGCATTGCTAGTAAATCCCACAGATGTCACCGAAATTGCGACTGCCATGCATCAAATTGACACCGATGATGCGGTATATACCCAATTGCGCCAGCGTGGTCTCGCGCATGCAACCTCTTTCACCTGGACGCGTACCGCCGCACAGACGCTCGACGTATTGCGAGGAGTGCGCTAGTTATGCGACGTTGGTACTACGGTTGGTCAATCTTGGGTGTATTAGCCGTGACCGAGACGCTAGCGTACGGTATGCTCATCTATGCATTTAGTGTCTTTGTCGTGCCACTTGAGGCGTATTTTGGCTGGTCGCGGGCCACAATTAATGGCGCTGTCTCTGCCTCGCAGATTGTGGCTGGACTGCTGGCATGGCCCGTGGGCATTTGGCTTGATCGGCACGGTGCCCGTTGGTTGATGACATTTGGGGCAGTGTGGGGGGCCATCTGGTTTGGCGTTTGGGGCTTTGTAACTGAACCGTGGCAACATATCGCAGTGTGGATTATGTTGGGCATCTCGATGGCGACGGTGCTCTATGAGCCTGCATTTGTGGTAGTCGCAAACTGGTTCCACCAAAAGCGTAGTCATGCGTTGACTGTGCTGACGTTTGTGGCTGGGTTTGCTATTATCATCGCGACACCCACGACTGAGTGGTTGATTCGTCAGTATGGCTGGCAAGTAACGACTTGGGTTTTTGCGATCGTGATGATGCTCTTGCTTGCGCCGATGTTAGCCATATGGCTCCGCCATAAACCGAGTGATGTTGGGGCATTCATAGACGGCACACCGAGCGAGCCACCACGACCACAGGTGGCGGTGACGGCTGCCAAAGTGACCGAGATTGTCCGCGATCAGGGATTTTGGGTCTTGACCGTCGCCTTTTTATTTGCGACGGCGTCACTGGTAGTCATCCTGCAGACGTTTGTGCCCTACCTGATTGATCGTGGCTATTCGGCGGCGCGTGCTGCGCAATTTGCTGCCATCATGGGGATATTAGCGTTGCCGAGTCGGTTGGTGTTTACGCCACTTGGGGCTATCATTTCGCGCTATACGATTGCGACGATCTTGTGTGTGATGCAGAGCATAGCACTCGTTGCTCTGATTATCATCCCTGGTGAGTGGGGCGTATGGGCCTGTGTCGTGTTGTTTGGCTTGAGTTTTGGCGCCATCACTCCGGCACGAGCAGCGTTGTTTGCCGATCGTTACGGAGTGTTGATCTATGGGGCGATTAGTGGTGTGTTGGCATTGGTGCTGACAATGGCCCGAGCGGTGGTGCCGCTTGGTGTCGAGATTGCCCGGCCACTCTTTGGCGATTATGCGCCGATTTACCTGGTGATGGGGATTGTGACTACACTTGGGTCGCTGTTGATTTTGGTGGTGCCACGACTCGGACATAACAAAACGGGCACCACGCAGATGTGATGCCCGTTGGTGTGGTTGGATTAGGCTAGGCTACGCAACACGGCGATGAGGCGGTCAACCTCGGCAGTGGTGTTGTAGTGCACAAGGCCGATACGTACCATGCCACCCTTTTCTTCGACGCCGAGGCGCTCGGTCAAATTGATGGCGTAGTAGTTGCCGTTCCACACGAAGATGCCCTCATTGCCTAGAGCAACTGCTACTTCTTCAGGCGTGTGTTTGGCCATCCGGATGGCCACGGTGGGTGTGCGACTACCAAATTTGTCACTGTCAGTGATACCATAGAACGTCAAACCAGGGATGGCGAGCAACTGGCTAATCAAGTACTCGCTGAGCTCACGCTCGTAGGCCTGAATAGCATGCATGGCGTAGTCAACCGCCTCGCGGCGCGTAGCAAATGGCTTGCCTGCTGTGCGGTTACCCAACTCGGCCAAGTAGTCGATAGCACCGGTGACGCCTGCCATGACTTCGTGGTTCTTGGTGCCTGTCTCCCAACGCTCGGTTGTCTCCTCGCCGGCGGGACGTACTTTGTATGGGCTCAGGCGCTCAAGGTGATGCTTTTTGCCATAAATCGTGCCGCTATGTGGCGCAAAAAACTTGTAGGGCGAGCAGGCTAAAAAGTCGACATCGAGATCTTTGACATCGATAGGGCCATGTGGTGCATAGTGTACTGCATCGACAAAGACCATGGCACCGACGGTTTTGGCCATTTTGACTACTGCTTTGATATCATTGATGGTGCCGACAGCGTTCGAGGCAAACCCGACTGCTACGAGTTTGGTTTTGGGTGTGATTTTGCTGGCGAAGTCGGCCATGTCGAGCGTGCAGTCTTCAACATCCACATCGACTTCTTTGATGATCACGCCCAATTCTTTGAGGGCATGCCATGGAGCTACGTTGGCGTCGTGGTCGAGTCGAGTTGTGACGATTTCGTCGCCGGGCTGGAGCGTTCGCCCAATCGAACGACTTAAGGCAAAAGTCAACGACGTCATGTTGGCACCGAACATAATCTCGTCGGGCGCACACCCCAAAAAGTCGGCCATTGCCTGGCGTGATTCATTAATCACTGCATCAGTGCGTTGGCTGGTCAAGAATGCACCGTGGGTGTTGGCATTCGAGTGGCGTAAGTAATTGCTAATGTTATCGATGACGCGCTCAGGGACTTGTGTGCCACCAGGTCCATCAAAAAAGACTGCTGGCTTGCCATTGACCTGCTCGGCCAAGGCAGGGAATTGACTGCGAATCCACGCAATATCAAGTGTCGTCATACCGCGCTAGCTCCTTGTGTGTTTTCGGGTGTGTGCATTGTAGCACAGACCGGTTATTGACTTGTCACTATCACTTGGCTCAGCGCCACACCCAAATGCCGCTCACTGATGTGCTGTGTATGTGGTACCACAATCGCTAACTCGTCGTAATAGAGTGCGGTTTTGGTCTGCCATGCGTGGCGCTGTTGATGCCACTCACGGGTGAGTTTGGTTGTGGCAGTAATGTGCCAATGACCGTCATGGATGGCTCGGCGTGTGATGGATAATGACTGTCCGTTGATTGATACACCCAACCCCGTGAACACCTGCTCGTCAATCACGTAGCGCAAGACAATCTCCACCGTTACCGATTGAGTGGTAGCGTGCATAATACTCGGCATGGCGATGGTCGATTGCGTCTCTGGCCCGCTCCAACGCCAGTAGCCGTGTTCGTCATGCTCGTGGGCATACCAACCGGTACCCGCCATTGGTGCTGCTGCATCGTAGCGAAACTGTCGTTGTTGCGGATTATACTGCTGACTAATTACCTGATAGTGGTGGGATGTGAGCAACTGGTGGAGCATCTCGTGATACTCTTTTTGAAAGCGTTTGAGGCCGTGGGCATACAACTCAATATCCGCACGATTCACCTCGTGCAACACCGAGCGTGTCTCATCATCGAGGTCCACTGATTTGTTTGGGGCTTGATTAAGGTGAATCTGCCTTGGCGGTGCTCCCCAGCCAAATCGATAGCTCAAGAGGTGTAACGACTCGGCAAAATGCTCGGTGAACCCCACGACCACACATTCATCAAGCCGTGCTTTAGCAAGCTCGAGATCCAGTGCATGCCAATCTTCACCCATCTGCATCAAATCACGCGGGTGACGTGGTGTGCCGCGCAATCCGCCACCAAAGACGCGCGTCTGTAAATTATTAGTCAGGCGACTCGTAGTCGCATCTCGGATAAAATCGCGTAATGCTAGCTGATTGGCTTCTTCGGCATGAATGGCATCTTCGACCCGTTGCTGTTGCGCATATCCTGAGATTGTCCGTTCAATTGGATCTCGCAACATGGTGATGTAGTATGGATTAGTGACGAATGGAGCGATTTGTGCATAAAAATAGTGCCCCGTAACCAAACTATATGGGCGCAAATCAATGTCAAGGCTTGCCTGTTCGACGTCACTCCAGTGATTGCGCGGCGTCCAAAAACAAAATGGACTAATTTGGTCAGGGCTAAACTGACTCTGTAGATATTCGAGCAACGACGTACCAGCCGTTTTGAAAATATGGATGAAGCAAAGTTGTTGTTGTGGCGATGGTCGCAAGGGTCCATTCATGCAGGTACTCACAATATGCCGTCTATGGAGTGTCTATCTGCCCTGCATTGTACACGAATCCCCCCGCTGTTATTCATAATAGCGGGGGGATTGCGCACAGTAGGAATTAGTTGCGCGTCAATAACATGACTTTGGGTGCGCGGTCGATCATCCAAAAGCTAATCGGTAAGCCGATGATGGTGCTACTAAATGCCCAGGCAGCTGCCAACCAAAGAGCGCTGAGCCACCATCCAATTAAGACAAACCAGAAAATGCGCACAAGCAACGGGTATTGACTTGTGTAATTGATGACTACGCGGCCGTTGCTATCAACGTAGGTGTTGTTTTGTCTTGCGCGTAAGGTAGTGATTTGCGGCAAGGCATTCAACATCGCCATACCAATTGGCAATCCAATAATTGTCAATGAGATAGCCCATGCTACGGCTGTCCAAATCCCACTTAACCAGAGTCCGATCACAAGAAACCAAATAATACGAATGATGATATTCGGCGATTGTGAAATTTCGATACGCTGCATTGTGTGCTCCTTTTTTGTTTTCACAGATACATCAACGAACAAATTCATGGATTTGTTGCAACGACGAATGTCTTGTGAATCATCAACTTGAATAGGGTATAATGGCTGCATCACCAATTCATCACCAATTGACTTGCACGTATGTGCATTCTAGTGGCTACTTGCCGCCTACCACAATGTAGTGTAAGGAGTGAAGTTCGATGACGAAAATCAGTATTATTCTGAATCCATGGGCAGGGCGTGGCAAAGCCGGCAAACAACGTCCAGCGCTCGAGCACGCGCTCAAAGCTGCAGGATTGCAGTACGAACTACTCGTCACAAATGCTCGTGGTCACGCCATCGAAATCGCTCGAGATGCCGTCGTGCGCGGGAGTGACGTGGTTGTCGCCATCGGTGGCGATGGGACGCTCAACGAAACAGTCAATGGCGTAATGCAGGGGAACCAAGTCACTGGCCGAAGGGCTGCTTTTGCGGTGATTCCACTTGGGACTGGCAGTGATTTCATCAAAGTACTCGAGACTGTCGAAGCCGATGACATCCCAGGAGGGATTGCCCGTTTGCAACGTATGCAACGCCGACCTATCGATCTCGGGTTGGTTGAGGTCAAAGGACAATCGTCGCGCTACCTACTCAATGCGGTTGGTGTAGGCTTTGATGCACAAGCAGCTGCCGAGGCGCTCAAAATTACTTGGGCCAAGGGTTGGATTGTGTATTACTTGGCGATTATCCGAGCGTTGATTTACTACAAAGCATTTCCGATGCAGATTCGCTTCCGCGACGAAGTAGTTGAGCGGCGTATGATGTTTACCACGATAGCCAATGGGCGCTGTCAGGGTGCTGGGTTTTGGTTGACGCCAGATGCCCATATTGATGACGGTCAGCTCGATGTCTGTATGGTTGATATGCTGAGTATCCCCAAAGTAGCGCAGTACATCCCACTCATCCAAAAGGGCGCTCACACCAATCTCAAAGAGGTGCGCATGGAGCGCATTCCGCGGATTACGCTGACGTGTGACAATGATTTACCTGTTGCTATTGATGGCGAGGTGATTAGTACAACTGCGCGTGAAATTGTCGTTACATCAGTGCCGGCTGCGATTGATTTATTAGTCTAGATTGCCCAATGTATCATGATTAATCACCAGCGTTTATGGACAAACCTTGTTGAACTCGCCCAAATCCGCGAAGCGGATGCCCCAAATCACGGCACTACGCGCCGAGCTTTTACGCCTGCGTATCTAGAGGGCCGACAGTGGCTTGTCGCACGGTTTATAGCTGCAGGTCTGCAGGTGTCTATTGATGCCGGTGGTAATCTCATTGGTCGGTTACCTGGTAGTGATACAACTTTGCCATCTATCATGATTGGCTCTCACAGTGACACTGTTATGGGTGGTGGGAGCTATGATGGCGCACTCGGTGTGCTTGGAGCCCTCGAGGTTGCGCAGACGCTGATTGACCACGGTATCGTGCTACGACATTCGCTTGAGGTGGTTGATTTTATGGCCGAGGAGTCAACTCCACTCGGCTCGTTACTTGGTAGCACGGCGATGGCCGCCGGCCTTGACCACGATGTATTGACACGTGATGTGCCGGGTTGGGGTACTCTGGCGGATGCCTTGCGCCGTGTCGGTGGTAATCCTGACGCTGTTGCGCACCCGTTACGCCGCCAAGGTGAGATTGCCGCCTATGTCGAGATTCACATTGAGCAAGGCCCTCGACTCGAACGTGCAGATCTCGTGCTTGGTGCGGTGACAGGGATTGTCGGAATTCGTCGTGCAGATATTACCTGCTATGGTCAGCCTGATCATGCGGGTACTTCTAGCATGGATGTACGGCGCGATGCGTTGGCGGCGGTGGCACAGTTGATTGTGGTAACTGAACAGGTAGCGCATCGTCGACCGGGAACTGTAGCTACCGTCGGTGCCCTCGAGGTGCTCCCGAATCAGTCAAATGTTATTCCTGGACAGGTGCGTTTTAGTGTGGAGATGCGCAGTCTAGACATGGCTGAGGTCGAATCGATGTGGTACGAAATTCATGCCACGTTGGTAACCGCCTGTGCACAACGTGGCGTGACATTTGAGATACACGCACTGCATGATTCACAACCTGTTGTCTTTGATGAACAGATGGTTTCAACTATTGAGACAGCATGTATATCGGTTGCTGGGGCAAGTATGCGCTTGCCGAGCGGAGCCGGGCACGACGGGAGTATGGTTGGGTTAATCGCACCAGCTGGAATGATTTTTGTGCGAACTAAGCACGGACGTAGTCATTGCCCCGAGGAGTTTAGTGCACCTGATGATAACGCCGCAAGTGTGCATGCACTGTTTGATGCTGTCCGTACCCTTGATTCTATGGTAGATTGAGGTGCTTGGTATGGCAACACCGGTTGTCCGAACTGAATCATCTAAACGGCGCTTGCGCCGCCTCCGCGAGGAGCAACGCGATGCAGCGCTCCGTGATATTCCTTTGTTGGCGAATTTGCCTGTCAACGAAATTCGTTGGATTGGTCGTCACGCCGTGTTGCGTCTGTTTGCAGACCGTGCCACGATTGTAACTGAGCGCATGTCCAACGATTTTTTGTATGTGGTGCTCCAAGGAACCGTTACTGGTGATTTACATGATCGACTTGGCCGTGAGGTCTCATTGGGTGTTTTGCCGGTTGGTTCGCTGTTTGGTGAAGGCAGTCTTTTTGGTAATCGTTTTGCTGGTGCCAACGTCATTGCGCGATCTGCCTGCCAAATCTTGCAACTATCACTCGAGCAAATTCGCATGAACCGCCAGCAAATTCCTGCATTATATGAGCTACTGAAGCAAGTATATCGACAACGATTAATCGATTACACACTGATGCGTATTCCGATTTTGGCAACACTTGATGCCGATGAACGTCAGCAGTTTGTCAAGCACTTACTTGTACGGGAAGTGCCTCGTGGTGAGACTGTGGTGCGTGCGGGGGATCGCCCCAATGGCTTGCATTTGGTAGAGAATGGTCAATTTGTCATTGAGAATCAAGGGAACGCAGTTGGTCATCTCGATGAAGGTGATTTTTTTGGTGCGCGTGCGTTGATACAACGCTCATTGTCAACCGATAATGTCCGTGCCGTGACGCCATGTCTAATTCTGACATTGCCGAGTATGACATTTTATGAGCTGCTTAATCGCCATCCCGAGATTCAGCAACTGATTCAGCAAGTGCTTGATGATCGTCGAGCCTATAATCAACAAAACAAATCTGTGCTTGATGCACTTGTGACGCATGGTATACGGCGCGGTGACAAATTGTTACTTCGTGATGCCACAAAATGTCCACCTGGATGTGATTTGTGTGTGCGTGGATGTGCAAATCGCCACGGTGCGCCTCGGCTGCGTCTTGATGGCGTGCACACCGACACTGCGGTTATTGCTGATAGTTGTCGTCAATGTCGGATTGGTGCTCAATGCATCGAGTCATGTACCCATGATGCAATTCGTTGGAACAAACAATCATTGGTGGTTGATGCTGACATGTGTATAGGGTGCGGCGATTGTGTGACTGCATGTGAGTATGATGCCATGACTCTACAACCACGTGACAAGAGCTTATTTGGTGCACTCATACGGCGTGTGTCACTCCATCCGTTACAACACCATCAGCCGTTGATTCCTCTGATGCCGACCAAGCCACTTTATTATGCCGATAAATGTGATTTTTGTGTAGGTCACGATGACCATGCATGCATTAGTGCTTGCCCAATCGGAGCCTTGCGCATGGTGAATGTCGTAGACTTGTTCCCATACTAATCTGTTTGTGGGTGTACCGTTTTGACCTCCTATGACGGTGATCGTCGCAGGAGGTGCTGTATGTGGGAGCGCGTTTTACAGGCTGTATTTCCTGATGCATGTATTGGCTGTGATAGATTGGGTTCATTGTTGTGTGACCGATGTGTGATTGCGTGCCCCGTGTATAAAGGGGATGTGCCGGATTTGCATGGTGTACCGTGCTTGGTGCGATTTGTTTATGCAGGAGTCATACGTCGAGCTATTTTGGTACTTAAGTATGCTGGTCGTCGCCGAATGGCAGGTGCACTAGCGTGTCATTTACCAGCGCTGTTTAGTGGACAACGCGCTTGTTATGTGGCAATTCCTGCGTCACCCTCTAGAGTTGCCCAGCGAGGCTACGATCAAGCAGTGCTGTTGGCCGATGCCCTTGCTCACCGGCATAATGGGTATAGCTCTCATCAGCTGGTACGGCTACGCAATACACCGACTCAGGCCAAATTAAATCGGCAGCAACGTCAGATCAACGTTCGGGGGGCGTTTGCCTGGCAAGGCGCAATAATCAGCGATCCAATTGTTCTTGTCGATGATGTGTGTACCACTGGCGCGACGTTGCACGAGGCAATTGCAGTTTTTCATGAATTAGGCATGCGAAAGATTGCCGTACAGGTAGTTGCTCGCGGGGAGTTGAAATAACAACACCCCCACCCGTGTATCACGGGTGGGGGTGTTATTTGACTTATTCGTCTTCGGTTTCTCGGTCGGTATTTTTGCGAGTCTCGTCGCGCTGTACCTCGTCAAGGCTTATCATTGAGCTTGAGTTCGAACGGCCACTTGCCTTGCCCTTTTTGGGGGCTGCAAAATCATCGACTTCGTCCTCAGTATTGTCATCGCCACCATCGAAGCTATCATCATCGTCGTCATATGATGATAATCGTGTCGTGGCCTCTTCTTCTATATCTAGTGGATAGGTCTCGTCGACGCTGGCATCGTCGATATCCTCGTCGGCGAGATCCATCAACGCTGACTTTTCGTCATCGTTCAGCTTACCAGGGAATGAGACACTACCAGTCAAATCAGGATGTCGGTATGACTCACGAATGATTAGATCAACCATGCGGTAATGTTCGCTGAGGCGCCACACGACAGCGATATACTTGTTGCCTTTGCGCATAAAGTCAATGATGCGCTGGGCAAGCCGTGGATCAAGTCGCCCGAGCAATACGTTATCGGCATCATAGATATCAATGGCGTGCGCATTTTCGGGATCAACGGTTTCCGGAAGCGCAACAATAGGCTCTTCGGACTCAGAGTCGCGAGGTGCTTTCTTTGATGACCGCCCTTTGGATGATGGTTTGTCTGATATGGGCTTGTTGCTAGGGGTGCCTACAAGACGCATTTCTACGATCTCACCAGGTACCAACGCAATGGCGTCACCTTGGTCGATGTGCATGGTTGTTATTGTTGACTTGCCGGTCTCTACAACGAACGTGCGCATGTCAGCGAAGTGTCGCATTTTGCTATCACGGGGATTGATACGAGTCGAGACATGATCTAGTAACAAAATCATGCGCTTAGCGATAGGATTGTTTTCATTAACGCTCAAGACACGCTGATAGATTTGGCGAGCAAACTCCTCGTTGCCGAGCTCATACTGGGCTTTCGCAAGGCGATTCAGTGTCTCGACATCTGTGCTTTTGGCAACCAAATCGCCGATAGTTGTCTCTGAACCTGACTCTGACTCTGGGTCTTTGGTAAGTTCAATATCTTCGATACTCAGCCCATCATACAGCATGGCTGTGTTTGTGTCAGTGGCGTTGGCCCAATCACCTTGCAGTGCATAGGCAATGGCTTCGTTTTGCTTGCGACGGCGCAAGAGCGCCACATCATCATGTTTACTCACGGTCAATTCCTTTCCCTCACGACTCGCCGGTGACAGCACATCCCAGCTCAGGGTTGTTAAGACAAATCACTAGTACCGATATAGCGAGGGCATTATTTGCAGCATGTGCGAACACCGCTGGCCAAATACTCCCACTTGACATGCGTAACCAGGCGAGTATTACGCCCATTGCCAGGGTTTGTGCCACTAATACCCACGCACCTTCTGTGGCTGACCAGCTATGGGCTACCGCAAACAAGAGCGAACTCACAATGATGGCAACGGTACTTCCCCACCACATTTGGAGTCGTTGGAGCCAATACCCCCGAAAGACAATTTCCTCGCCGAGTGGGGCGATCACGGCGGCTGCGAGACCGAACAACAGTTGCCCCGAGATGTCCCCAGCCTGGAGTGGATAGCTAGCAGCCTGGTTCTGGCGTACGTCGAGGAGCACAAAAACCGCCCCAACGATGATATTAATCGCAAACAGTAGTGGTACGCCAACGAGGGTATATACTACTGTCAACCGGTCAAACTGCCACCCTACACGAATATCAGGCTGTCCGCGCCACCACACATACCCAACTAATGCTGCGTTTTGGATGAGGACAATTAGTGCCACAACCCACGTAGCAACATCGCTTGTGCGCAAATTTGTCGGCCATTCACCGAACTGCAGCCATGCCCAAATGCCTGCGATGCCGGTGGTAATCCCGAACACAAGAACCACCATCATCACCATGTCAACCAAGTGATGAATGAACCGATTAGACCATTGGGTGGTCATTTACTACCGTACCCTGAAGTGACCACGGACTCGTATGCGTGACGTGCACAGTGGCTAACTTGCCGCGCCAATCATGCGGACTCGCAAAGAAGACAAGCAAATTTCCTGGTGTGCGCCCACGCCACTTGCCTTTGTTCTCACCCTCGACCAATACCTCAACAGTCTGCCCAAGTAAGCGCGCACTGCGCTCAGTGGCAATTGCCTCTTGGGTGCGCTCAAGCTCGATACGCCGCAGTTGCTTGATACCCTCGGGGACTGCCATGGCTGGATCTTCCTCCATGACGGCCGCACGGGTACCTGGTCGTGCCGAATAGGCGGCGATGTGCACCTTGTCGAAACGAATCTCTTGGATGAGATTCTTGGTGCCCTCAAACTCCTCGTCGCTCTCACCTGGGTGACCAACAATGATGTCAGTGGTCAACGAGATGTCAGGCATGGTTGTACGAATCTTGCCAATCAAATCGCGATAGCGCTGGACGGTGTATCCACGACGCATGCGTTTGAGCATCGTGTCATGACCTGCTTGAACCGGCAGGTTAATCTCGCGTGGGCACTTAGGGAGTTGTGCCATGGTCTCAATCAGCTTGTCTGTCATCCATGCGGGATGCGACGTTAAAAATCGCAAGCGCACCAACCCCGGGACTTCGTGGACTGCTTTGAGCAAATCAGCTAAATCCGGGCGACCAGGCAAATCATGGCCCCAGGAGTCAACAATCTGACCAAGCAGAGTTATCTCTTTTGCTCCACGGGCGACAATGCGCGTAACCTCCTCGACGATTTCCTCGAGTGGACGACTACGCTCCTTGCCACGACGTAACGGGATGACACAAAAGGCACATGACATGTTACAGCCGTACTGGATTGGCACATGCACCGATACCGGTGGTGTTGACCAGTCTGAAACTGGCAACGCTGGCTCGTCCATTTGATACACAGAGTTGGGAGCTAAGGCCACTACCTCATCAACCGCTGATGGTGATACAAAGTGATCAACCATGGGCAATCGTTCTTTGAAGATAGATTGGTTCTGTGGACCAACCATGCACCCCCACAACACAACCTTGGTGTCGGGTTGGTTCTTTTTGGTGCGCACCAAATCACCGAGTTTACCCAAGATTCGCTCTTCGGCTGAGGCTCGTACACTGCACGAGTTTAGGACCACAAAACTCGCATCGTTGGGGTTGTTGGCGGGTGCATATCCGACACTCTGTAAGGCGCTTTCGAGCCGCTCAGAGTCCGAAATATTCATCTGGCAACCGACCGTCCACACATAGTAACGTCGCTCACGTGGCGTGTCGTCACGTGAGCTACCTGGTTGTTCGTTCAAAATCAATGGGATGTCGTGCATTAAATCGTTCGTCCTTGCACAATATTCCTAAATTGCCATTATATCACAGCTTGGGCATTTCTGCGCATTTACCAGATAATTAATGGTAGGTCATTCTGGACGCTGATGCTGACAGCCTCGCGGAATGCCTCAAGGCAGCGCATGACAGGGTGACGAGCAGGAACGCGCAGTTGATTCATGATCATCGATAACTGATGTAACTCGCGTTGCAAGGCGGTTGATGAGCCAAATGCGAAGATGTCATCTTCGTCTTCGACATCTTGATCAATCAACTCATCCATGTTGTAATCCTCGCCCACAATCCAAATTGGGTCGGCGAAGTCAACAGGCAAGTAGTAGCCACTATCGCCCTGATGCTTGATGAGGTGTGGAAACTGCGTGGTTAATTCATCGCTGAAAATCTGTGCCAAGAGTGGATCAACGTCTTCATCTTCAGTGGCTTTGGTGCCAAGGAGTTGGGTGATATCTTTGCCATTTTCGATATAGGCCGCAACTTGGCGTAAGCGGTAGAGATCACCATATGACTTGATCCCCCCCTCCCAAATGACGGTGCCGGGATTTGCTAGCAAATCGACTATGATGCCTGATTCGCGCAAGCTATCTTGGAGCTCTGAGACCCACTCGCGCTCTTCTTCAAAAGCCTTACGATCTTCCTCGGGGGTAAATGTGAAAATAGAACCTACGACAAATGAAATCTCGTAGTCTTGGTCGTCAATATGGTTGCTCACGCCGCCACTCCTCTGGTGTGTACATAACGTCTATAAGCATACACAATCTGCCGATTTTGTGCAATTCTACGGCAAATCCTCATGCTATTATCACGTACCGACTTAATAAAACCCGATGTTCTCTAGTACAATAGCGAGTATAGCGGTGTTGTAGGGAGGTGTTGGGTATGAGGTTGTATCGTTTTGGTGTAATGGTAGTACTCATAAGTATGATTCTTTCACCAAATCTCCTGTTGGCTGAGGAGCAACCCATCACGCCTATCGATGACCAAATTGTGGTACCTCAAATTGTCGGCGGCATCGAGACAACTCCCAATGAGTTTCCATGGCAGATCCTGTTGACGTATAGTGGTTTGAATGCCTCATGTGGTGGATCAGTGATTCATGAATCGTGGATTTTGACCGCGGCGCATTGTGTATATGGTGAAGACCCATCATGGCGTACCGTTGTTGCTGGCATTCATGATCGCACGAGTGATGCGTCGAATCCATATTTACAACGCCGTACGGTTAAGCGTATTGTTGTACACCCTAACTACAACTCCAGCACCCTTGATTATGATATTGCCCTGCTCGAACTGACCACTCCACTCACACTTAACAGTCAAGTGGCACCGATATATCTAGCTGGTACTCGTGATATGACGCTGTATAATTCTGGCACTGTCTTCACTGTCAGTGGTTGGGGTCATACCGCTTATAGTGGCAGTGCTGCAATCAAATTGCGTAAAGTTGATGTGCCGGTAGTGAGTTCAATAACGTGTGATGGTGCATATGGCACAATTACCGATCGCATGTTTTGTGCTGGCAACATGGCATCTGGTGGTGTTGACTCTTGCCAAGGTGATAGCGGTGGTCCGATTTTCAAGAATGATGGTGGTATCTACAAGCTGACTGGGATTGTCAGTTCAGGAACTGGCTGTGCATGGCCGGGATACCCTGGAATCTATACGCACGTGGCCAATTTACGTCCATGGGTTGAGTCAATTGCCCCTATTGCCACAGATACAGAAGCAACAATGACGCCGAGCACTGTTGCTGCAACTGCTACCAAAACGAACACTCCTACTCCCACACTAACGCGGACACCTGTGATTAACCCTCGTTCACTTGTTGATATCGCATCAGGTGCGTCATTTAGTATAGGTGTAATGCACAACGGTGGCTTGGTTGCATGGGGATACGACCGTAACGGTCAATCGACTATTCCACGATGGTTAGCGACTACGCGCATGCGCAATGTGGCCGCCGGTACAAACTATGCAGTGGCATTGAGTCGTGCTGGTCGCGTCTATGTGTGGGGCGCCAATGACTTTATGCAACAACAGGTACCCGTCGCTGCCACAAGCGAAGTGGTTGCGATATCTGCAGGGATGCGTCATGTGTTAGCGCTTAAGCGCAATGGTACCGTGATTGCCTGGGGTGGTAACAATCTAGGCCAAATCCGTGTGCCGCGTACTTTGGCAAATGTCAAAGCAATTGCTGCTGGTCATGCACATTCATTGGCAATCCGGAGTAACGGGACGGTGGTGGCATGGGGTGATAATAGTGCAGGCCAAACACGTGTTCCGGCAAACTTGCGAAATGTCGTTGCCATTAGCGCAGGGTTTGATCATTCGCTTGCGCTGACTGCAAGCGGTCAAGTGATTGCGTGGGGCGGCAATACGTATGGTCAACGTACCGTTTCACGTATGAGTAATGTCAAAGCAATCAGTGCAGGACAGTATTTTTCGTTAGCGTTATTAGATAATGGCACCGTACGCGCATGGGGGCGTAATAATCTTGGACAACTCAATATTTCATCACGAGTGACAAATGTTGTAAGTATTGCTGCCGGATATCAGAATAGTGTGTTTGGGTTGCGCAATAGCCAGGTCATTGTATTAGGCTCTTCTGCTTTCGGTGCACGGATTACCCGTACGCCAACAATTACTATGACTACGACGCGGACACGTACCCCCTCACGAACACGGACTGCGACACGGACAAGAACTCCCTCACGGACTGCGACACGGACATTGCTCCCAACAGCTACTGCAACTCGTACACCACTCCCATCATGGATGACAAGTATTACGAATGGCGATTTTGAAGATGGTCATAGTGTGTGGACAGAGTCATCCTCGACATACCCTGATGTTATCACCAATGATATTCGCAATAGTGCCCGATCAGGGAGTTGGTATGCGTGGATGGGTGGCAACAATAATGAGGTAACGCAACTCGCACAAACAGTATCTGTACCAGCTGACGCCACATATCTGCGCTTTTATTATCGGATAAGTTCGGCTGATTCTTGTGGTAATGACTATGCGCGTGTATCCATCAATGGCACACAAGTCCATGAGGTGGATCTCTGTGGGTCAACGTCGAATTGGGTGGCCGAGAATATCGATATCACGAGTAATCGCGGGAGCGATGTATTGCTGTCCTTTGATGTCACCACGAATGCCACGCTTATTAGTCATTTCTTGGTTGATGATATTGGTTTCGTGGCCAACACCAGCGATGAGTGGTATTACACACGTATCAACGACAGTATCGTGATGATTGATGCAAATCAACTGCGCTAGGAGCCGCACATGACGAGACGACGCCCTTGGCTGCCACAGTCACGTTTAGGGATGTGGGCCGTACTCGCAGGCATATTCTCATTATCACTCTGGGGCATTTTGCCGCTAGTGACCATGACCTATCGTGAGACATACCCAATCACCAATACTTGGGTGATGCCGACAATCGGCGGTGTGACGAGCATTATTGTGGCCTTACTCAATGTATATGTGGTATGGTGGCGCGATCAACGTGCATGGTTCAATCTATTTTCGATGGTGGTATTGGTAATTGTCGCCTTGATGTCATTGCTCGTATTGGTTGGTGGACTCGTTGAGCAACTGTCAGCATGATTGATAGTGTTGCCACACCGCATAAAACGTCTCAACAAGGGCTAACTCCATGGGTTCAATTGTTTTGTCTGCCTGAAAGCACCACCACGCCGACATCACCATGGCGGCATAGTTCCACATGGCAATATCACGTGCTGGTATCTGCAAAATCTCACTCATAATTGTGATGCGATTGATAGTTAGCCCCTCACAATCAGGATGCTGACTAAGTTGCGGTTGTGGGTTGCGCAAAAACGCCGTACACTCGTATGCCGTATTCCCGCGTACTCCTTGCGGGTCAATAATGCACCAGCCATGAGCATCGCGCAGAATATTCCCGTGATGCAGGTCACCGTGGAGCGCAAGGTATGGTGTGGTTTGTGGGTTATCAGTAAATATGGCTTTGGCGCGATAGATATGATTAATATCGATTAAATCATTGCGTGTGGTACACACGTTGATAGCATGCGCAAACGCATCATCAGCCCACGTGTATATGCTGGGGATGTTCAAGTCATCAGCAGCAGGATACAGACTCTGGCGTATGAGATTTGCCACAATCGTGGTAGCCTCAGTATCTTCAGTGACGGCATCAAGTAAGCGTGTGCCTGGATAGACTCGCTCCAACAAGACCGCATACTTCTCCGCATCAGTTTTGAGACAACGCACTGCGCCCCGTCCTGCATAGTGGCTGTGCATGGTCAGTTCACCCATGAACTCGGGCGTAGGCGCACCGGTTTTGAGTACAACCGCGCGTCCATCTGCGATGCGTGTGGCTTGGCAGACATAATTAAAGCTCAAATCAAAGGTGGGACCGAGGATGACCTGCCATTGTTGTGCAAGTTGATCGAGATGCGACGGCAAATTATCGCACCAGCGTTTGCCAAGCTCTCCGTACATGCGGTGCATTCTGGCAACAAATTGATCGTTTGGTGGGTGATACATGAGCTGTTATGAGTTGCTTTCATCAGCAACGTAGATGAGCCGTGCCAATCGGCGATCAAGGGCATGTGATGCACCTGCAACGGTGATGACGAGCGGCCCATCGAATGGGGCAACTGTTTCAACCGTGACCATATTTCCAGGGATGAGACCCAGACTTTCGAGGTATTGCAGTCGATCGCTGTGGTTGTTGCCTCTCACCCGTACGATGGGCTTTGAGGTACCTGCAGGCATGTCTGCGAGACACATATTCGGGTGATGTGGAACCACACCATCAAGACTTGGGATGGGATCTCCATGTGGGTCAAGCGTGGGATGACCGAGCAAATCGGCAATCCGCGCTTCGAATTTTTCGGAGATGACGTGTTCGAGTCGGTCTGCTTCATCGTGGACTTCGTCCCAGCCAAAGCCGAGGGCCTCGACCAAATAGAGCTCGATGAGCCGGTGGTGGCGCAACACCTCAAGGGCAACGCGTTGACCGGATGCAGTCAGAGTGACACCGTAGTAGGGCGTGTGGGCGACAAAGTTGAGATCTGCGAGGCTCCGCACCATACCACTTACGGAGGCTGGACGCACGCTCATGCGTTCGGCGAGGAGCGATGTGGTGACTTGTTCGTGATCTTGGGCCAACTCGTAGATTGCCTTGAGGTAATCCTCCATGGCATGAGTAACTTGTGGGGGACGAGCATCTGAGGAAGACATAACAACACGCTCCTGCTGGTGTGAATCCCATACAGGTACAACACACGCATCTCTCTTTTAGTCTATCACATGCGCTTGGCTATCTCAATGAATCTCGTTATTGTTTGTTGGGCCAAAACCATGCACCGATGCCGATTGTGGTCGTAATTGTGCCGAAGGTAACCATAAGTGGGCCAGTGATTCCATCATCAACAGGGATGCCACAGACAAATTGCCAGATCAAACTCGGTGTGGCTGCAACCGCTGCGATATCTTGAAAGTAGGCAAACGCCAACAAGGCGGCTGCAAAACCACCGAATACGATTCCCACGGCAATCAACCAGTAGCGTTCGAGTCGATCAATGTGAATCATGAAATCCCTCCACGCTCAATCACCACAATGAACCATAGATACCCCCAGTAGACGACATAGCCGAGGAGCATCAACAGCCCAAATACCAATGTGCCGATGGCATTAAACTCCTCGTGTTCGTTTTGGGAGTTCCCCGATGTGGAATCCATGCAAGCCTCCTTTATGATGGGTGCACGTTGTGACATCAATACATCCACTGTTAATCATGGTGCGTACACTCGATTGAACAGCATATGGTGACGCCGCATACGGCAATTGAACCCGCGTGTGGTACACAGAGGACGAACATGTTGAGCGTGTTAAGAATGGTGAGGAATACGATGTAACTGGAGCGATGTTCGCTGAGAGAAAACGTGGCAAAAACAATTCACCCACAGAAATGCAGAGGTGCGTTTTTGTGTATTTTAAAAACAAAAATATTGTACAAAAAAATAAGGAACCATAATATCCCCCCTTGGGGAACGTCATTTCATCGGTTGGTTATGTGGGCCAATCTAGGTAGCTCGAGGCTACATCAGTCAAAAGAAGTATCTGGTGGGTCAGGTAGGATTCGAACCTACAACGCTTCGCTTAAAAGGCGAGTGCTCTGCCATTGAGCTACTGACCCAAACCATGAACAGGTCATATTATACTGTGAAAAACTACACGATGCAACTCGGATTTGACCTAAATGCCCAAAGTCACCGGCAACTTGGTCATAAATGATGGGCAGGTTCACATGGGTATCATGCAACCCTGCCCAATGCGTGTCTTGTTATGCGGGGAGTTGTAACGGCAACGAAGTCAAGCGTTGGCCAGTGAGCGCAAACACCGCATTGGCCACTGCTCCGGCTACTGGCCCAATTGGTGGCTCGCCCATACCACCCGGATCATCCTCACCACCAGTGATGACGACGGTGATATCAGGTGATTGACTGTTACGCAAGAGTGGGTACTTGTCGAAGTTGAATGCGCTAAAAGCACCATCAACAACCGTTATTTGCTCAATCAAGGTTGATCCGATACCCATCACAATCCCGCCCTCGGTCTGTGTTTGGACACCGGTTGGGTTAATCACCAAGCCTGCATCGACAGCGGCGTAGACATGATGCACGCGGATTTGATTATCGACGATAGATATTTCAGCGACTTGTGCCACACACGTTCCCGCATCGGCCGAACAAGCGATGCCTCGCGCCCGCCCTGCAGGAAGTGGTGTCCCCCAGCCTGCGGCGTCGGCTGCAGCTTGGAGCGTACGCTTCATGCGTTGCCCAAATCGCGTGTCTGGCAAGTTTTTGAGGCGGAATGCGAGTGGGTCCATGCCGACGGTGTAGGCCATCTCATCAATCAAACTCTCGATGGCGAAGCCGTTGGCTAACAGTCCAAGTCCGCGCCAGAAGCTGGTGGCAACTGGCAACTCCACCCGTTGCCCAATCGTGCGTTTGCCCTGCGTGGCGGTGTAGTACAACTTGGCACCACGGGCAGCACCGATATCCCATCCTAGTAAGGTACCAACCGCTGGTGGGAAGATAGTCAACAGCACATCACCGCTGGCAAAATGATGTTCAATTGCCTCAATCGTGCCGTCGGCGCTGACTTTGCCCTGCATCACATGGTGTGTTGGTGGACGTACAAAGCCGTTGCGGAACTCCTCGGCGCGGTTCCAACTGACATATACTGGCCGTCCAGCGGCTTGTGATAACCGTGCTGCCTCCACACCTAAGTTTGGCTCAAGCCGGCGCCCGAATCCACCACCCAAATAGACCGGGTGTACTTTGACTTGGCTCTTATCGCGCCCGAGTGCGCCGGCAATGGCATCATGCAATCCGACTGGTACTTGGGTGGAGACCCAGGCCTCGACGCTGTTGGCTTTGACATCGACGAGCGCCGCCTGTGGCTCAAGATGGGCATGAACAGCCATAGGAGTACGGAACTCGCGGCGAATCACGCCATCACTTGACCAATCGACCTCGCCTTCGGTTTGAATCACGACGCCACTGCCTGGTTGTACCGTGGTGGCGCTATCGATGTCTGCTTGCTGGAGCAAGGGTTGTGGCGTGTTCCAGATGATTTGTATCGCACCAAGAGCAGCGGCTGCTTGGCTTTTGTTCTCGGCGGCTACTGCTACAAACTGATCCTCGACAATCACGCTGACGACGCCCGGCATTGATGCGGCATTCTTTTGATCGACGCTGGCAATAGTGGCGCCAATTTGCATTGGGCGTGCAACGACGCCCCAGAGCATGTTGGGCAAGCGCATGTCGTGGCCGTAGCCGGCTTGACCGACGATTTTGGCGGGCAAGTCAACACGTGCTTGTGGTTGCCCGATGTAACGGAACTGATCGGCGCTCTTGAGCGTGGGTTCGCCCTCAGGCACCTGCCATTCACCTTGATGTTGAGCAACAACCTCGCCAAATGTGATTGATTTGTCGTTGTAGCTGATAACGCCGTTGCTGATGACGAGTGCATTGGCAGCGACACCCCACATGGTGGCGACCTCGGTGCGGAGCATGTCACGCAGAGTTGCAGCGGCGTTGCGCAGTGGTAGGTAGTGCGATACGACGCTCTCGCTGTTGCCGGTGCCGTTCGGGTCATCGACTGGTGAGCCAGTGGTGGCAGCAATGACGCGCAAGTTCTCCCACGGGATGTCGAGCTCGTCGGCGGCGATTTGTCCGAGGGCCGTGTGGATACCTTGGCCCATCTCGATCTTTTGGATGTGGAGTTCGATGCTGTTATCTGCGTTGATAATGAACCATTGCGTTGGTGCCGCATTTGGGGCACCCCGACTAAAGGCTTTCTCGGTGCCTTCGGCGACATCAGACAAGGCGAGGCGCAACTTGGGCAGTCCGACCGCCCAGCCGAGGGCGAGGGCTGTACCGGTTACACCGGCACCAATCAAAAAACCGCGGCGACTGATGCGCCAGCGTTTGGGTTTGGGCGTGTTCATGCGTTGCGCTCCTGTTGGATGGCAGCCGCACGAGCGACAGCTTGACGGATACGGTGGTAGGTGCCACAGCGGCAGTAGTTTTTGTCCATGGCGTCGACGATAGCCTCAGCTGATGGTTGGTCATTGTCAGCCAAAAACGCCGCCGCCGTCATCATCTGACCGCTCATACACCAGCCGCATTGGGGGACTTGCAACTCAAGAAACGCTTGTTGGACTGGATGGAGCGTCCCGTCAGCATCGGCAAGACCTTCAATGGTGCGGATGTCTTTGGCGATCACGCTGTTGACGGGTGTTTGGCACGAGCGTACTGCAACGCCATCCACGTGTACGGTACAGGCGCCGCATATGCCAATAGCACAGCCGATTTTGGTGCCGGTTAGGTTGAGTTCATCACGAATGACATTCAGGAGTGGTCGCGTATCGCCGAGGTCTGCGATGGTATATGTCTGACCATTAATGGTTAGTTCCATGTGAGGTCCTTTCTTGGTAACTCCATCATCAGTATACTGATTTTGCAAAAGACATGCACCGATTTTTATGAGAAATCGGTGCATGTCGTACGCGGTGTAGATGGTATCTAACTATCAGCGATAACGATGATACGATCTTTACGCGCAAAAGTTACACGTTTGGATTTGGGCGGATTCAGCACAACGCCGTAGTTTGTATCACTCGCAAAGCTTTGGGCATGAATGCGATAACCGATGGCGATTTCGCCACGTAATTGAGCAGCCTCAATCAATGTAGCCTGATTAACCTCAACGCCAGGCGCAACATAGTCGGTAATCGGTTTGAGATAAATTTCTGAGCCAGTAGGATCAAACAAGCTAGTAAACAAGGAATTCAGGAGTTTGTTTTCGGCAACCTGAGCTAATAGCAAGCTGACCAACCGATTGCTGATGATAAAGTCATCAGCGCGCGTTGCATCAGCCAGGCGTCGATTGCGTACATCGAGCATCTCACTTACTATCGTAAAATGGCTCTTCGTGCTATCAGCAATATCGCGGATATGAAGAAGCGTCATCAATGTTGCAGCATCAGCACTATGAACATCCAAGTGATCGGACATTGCCATGACGACGACATGATCATACGTAGTCAGTTGCAAACCGTCAAGAACGGCTCGATCGGTGGTGTCGGCGTTTATTGTTGTGATGGTAGTGTTTGTGCATGATGCAATAGCGTTCCATTGTTGAATGGCATCAAATGCACGATCGCACACGATAGTAATTTGTGATCCAGGGCAAACATAGGTGTCAAGGTCTCGTACTACAAGCGTTGTACGCCAGTTCCAACCGAGTATGATGGTTTTCTCTGGAGTAATGCGGCGGTGCGATTTTTTTAGAATAGCATCGTTGTTCAATGGTATAACTGATGTGCTTGCCAGATGAATAGAAGTATCATCATTTGCTATCACAATAAGCTTGTCGTTGACTTCTAGGATTGTGCTTGGTTGGGGATTCAGGCTGACAGATTGATCGGCTCGTACAATACCGATGACACTTGCGGTCTCAAATGCGTTCAGCGTTTGACCAAATGATTTTCCGACTAGTGATGGTATCGACTTAAAGTAAATCTCATCGCCATCAAAATCGAGTAGATCGTTATATACAACCGAAAGCCCTGATTGGCAACAAGTTTGTGCAGTTATGCGCGCGATGAACTCACCGGTAGCAATGAGCTCAATTTCGTCACGACTGATGATATTGGCAACGGCGATATTTTTGGGGTCGTTGATTTCGGCAACGATGTGATAGGGTGTACGCTGGTGTTGGTGACTGTTGGTGACGGCCAACAAAATTTTGATGACGGCCATGTCGGAATCGTTCGTTTCGGGGCGCACCACAATGATGGATTTGGCATCGGGTAGATTGACCATCTGGAGGTCATTACTATTTGCTGGATTTCCGCTTCGTACTACGATGCGGGTGGTGCGACGATCAATGATGTGCGTGTTCAGTAGATCTTGCATTTCGATTGCATCAAGGTCAGCCATTACCACCACACAGGCATATTTTTTGTTGGCGTTTGCTTCGATAAGCTCGCTGATAATTGTGTAGATTTGATTGCCCCATCCCAGAATGACCGTGTGATTGCGTTCGACGACTTTTGATTTGCCTTTGCGCATTTCGGCGAGGCGATCATCAAGTCCTGAACTCAATACACCGATAAGCGTACTGACGATGAAGATACCGCCGATAGTTACCGCAAGCATCATGAACTTGAAGCTCCAACTCCCTGTGTCACCACCCATAGTGCCAGGGTCTAGCGTACGCATCAATGACATCCACACTAAGTCAGTGAAATCAAACTCGGGACTAAGCCGAAAGATAGTGATAACCATTGCGGCAATGATGATAACGGCGAGCGATGCGATGGCGAGTATACCGATTAGCGCTACGGTTCCCTTCGCGAGAATGTTGTCTATCTCGTAGCGCACCTTTTCGTTCCATGCGACATGCGACATAAGTAACACCTAGCTTTAAAACAATTGCGATGGCTGTATCTTATCATTAAAAGAAAAGCCTCTCAAGAAAAGATTTACAATAATTACTGTGTTTTAGTTTCACCAAAGGGTTTTGTCACAGCATGTTGTTACTGATTAATCGGGAGTGAGTAATATCTTAAGTCCTTGTTTCCCCTCAAATGCTGCAAACGCTGTCTGCCACTCGTGAATCGAATGGACGGTGCTAATCAATGCCTGCGTATTCACCAACCCCTGATCCATCAAACGCAATGCCCGATCCCAGGCATGAGGGACGCTGGCGTTACTCCCCGTTACAATCAACTCGCGGTAGCAAACCTGATCCATGTCCCAGCTAATCGATTTGCCGAACAAGCCGATTTGGGTGTAGCGCCCACCTCGCTTGACCAGTTGCAACAGTTGTTGCGCTGCTGGTCCTGCGCCGGCACACTCAAGCACTACATCAGCGCCAAGTCCGTTGGTTAGGTCATTGATAAATATTGCTGGATCAACCGTTGATACGTCAATAATCAGGTCTGCACCGAGAGTACGCGCAAGTGCGAGACGTGGTGCATCGACCGCAGTACCCAACATAATGACATAGGCGCCGTGCGCTTTGAGGACCTGGAGCGTCAGCATGCCGATGGCACCTGGGCCAGCGATGACACAGATGTCGCCGGCTTGGATTCGACTGAGGTCGATGGCATTGATAACACAGGCGAGTGGCTCGGTCAGGGCTGCCGCCTGGTCACTAATACGATCAGGGATGCGGTGAATGTTGTGGGCCGGCACGCGCACATATTTGGTAAACCCACCATTGACAGCTGAGCCGATGGATTTGCGTTGGAGACACAAATTGGGGCGTCCATTACGACAATGGTGACACATTTGGCAGGTGTGGTAGTAGGTCTCACTGGTGACACGTGTGCCGATGGTCAGCCCCACAACATCATCGGCAATCTGGGCAATCCGACCTGCAATCTCGTGGCCCATGACCACTGGTGGGGTGGTTTTGAATTCGTCGTGGTAGATGTGTAAATCGGTGCCACAGATACCAGCATAGGCGACCTCGATGATGACATGTCCGGGCATGAGTATGGGTGGCTCAATGATGCCAATGCCGACATGGCCAACACCGCGTGCGAGCTTCATCAATGCATGCATGGGCGTTCCTTGTATGCGGGGATAAATGCCGCTATTGTATCAGCATTTGTGTGCATCGGGGTATAATGCAGATAATCCGTCACTTCTATCGAGTAATCACCGATGAACCAACGATTTCGTGATGCTGTGGTCCTAATAAGTGGTGCAACGAGTGGCATTGGTCGTGTGGCAGCCGAGCGATTTGTGCGCGAGGGCGCCTATGTGGTTTTTTGTGGCTTAGGTACCGCTGAGGCTGCCGATCTCGTGGCTGCAAGTAATGGTCGTGCCACCTACATAGATGTCGATTTGTGCGACCCTGATAGTTGTGATTCATTTGTTGATTCAGCGCTTACTCAACATGGCCGGATTGACGTAATCGTTAATAATGCGGCCAGTGTATTGCGCAGCACACTCGAAAGTACCGATGCTGCGTTTTTTGATGCGATGATGGCCCTCAATGTGCGTGCACCGATGCTGATTATGCGTCGGGCGTTGCCATCCTTGCGGGCGAATCCAGCTGGTGCAGTAGTACTGAATGTAGGCTCGTTGAATGCCTATGTGGGTGCCCCCAACTTGTTAGCCTACTCGACCAGTAAGGGGGCATTAATGACCTTGTCACGCAATTTGGCTGCTGCCCATCGACATGAGGGCATTCGCGTGCATGTGCTGAATGTCGGATGGACCAATACTGATGGCGAGGATCGTCTACAAAAAACACTAGGAAATGGCGATGATTGGGCCGAGAAAGCCGGTGCGACGCGCCCAATTAAACGTCTGCTACAACCCGATGAAATCGTCAATGCCATTATGTTTTATGCGAGTGCCGAGGCGGCAGTTTTCTCGGGGGCTGTGATTGACCTCGATCAAGCGCCAATTCGCTGAGAATAGAAGGATCTGACCATGGCCAGCAAAAAAGCCCACAGCGAGCCCAGCGTGAGTCGTACCTACCGCGCCGCCGTCAAAATCGGCGAAGACTATGTGACAATCGAGGAGACCATTACGCTCGATATGGATGCGACTGATGAACAAATCGCCCAATCCGTTGAGCTAGGCTGGCGGATTTTTAAGGCGCAACAGGACTCCGCCAAAGCCCAAATCCTTGAGGCCCGTGAATCATATGGCGATGATCGCGAGCGCATTGCCTTACCCAGTCAACTCGAACGCATCAGTGATTTGCAACGACTGTTAGGCTGGGATGCGCAACAGTTGTCTGACTTTTTGGCAGAACGGCGCTTGGACGGCAGCAAACTTTCGCGCCGACAGGCCTCTTTGGTGGTTGACCAATTACGCCGTTTGATCGATGAGCAACAACGTGATGCTGCTCCAGCTCATGCCAGCCAAATCGAGGCGATTCGACGCAAGGCGGGTGAGTTACATGTCGAGGTTGAGGTAGCGATTGCCAAGGTGATTGGTGAGCATGCAACTATCGATACATTGACATATGGCGAGGCTAATCAGCTGTTCCAACGCATGCAATCAGGTCGTAAACGGACGTCATCCAAGTAGATGTGACAAATATTGAGGTGTCGCGTATCTTTTTGCCGTGCGCCGACGGTAGTGCTTGCGAACGCATGGACATGGGTACATGCGACAGCACAAAAGGAGGCGCACGATGCGCTCAGTACGTGGTACGTTGAACAATGTCGAGTTGATTGGTTGGTTGGGTGGTGCCCCTGAATTGCGCAAGGTCGGCAAGGAGAGCCAGGTCTGCTCGTTTAATCTGGCAACCAAGCGCATGGCTGGTCGTAGTGATGAGGGCATGCAGTATGAGACGGAGTGGACGACGATCGAGTCTTGGAATCGCTTGGCTGAACAGTGTATGGCCAAGCTCTCCACTGGCAGTCGGGTGATGGTTCGTGGTAGCCTGATGACCCAATCATGGGAGGACAAGCAAACTGGCGGTCGGCGTTATCGCACCATTGTACGCGCCAACGAATGCTTGTTTATTGCATCAGGTGACCACGCTGAGTCTGATACCGAAGATCAAGAGGACGACGTCGCTCACTAAATCACAAGCCCCCGATGTTGACGTGTGGTGGCGTCAGCATCGGGGGCATTGTTGTTATTATTGTTGTTGCAGTTTACGGTCAAGTTTTTTCTCAGACTCGAGCCGCTCAAGTTCATAGTCGTTGAGGTCAACGAACTTCATCGCTGCTGCCAGTTCTGGGTGAACCCGAGCGATATGCTGATACATCTGCTGAGCCACGGCACGGTAGGTGGGGTGCCCTTGAGGACTTGAACGTAACTCGCAGAGGTGATAGGCTTCGCGCAGGTTTACCGTAAAACGCCAGCGCATCAAACAGGCCATTGGAACAACGTATTGTGCTGACTCAGGCATGTGCTGACCAATCTCACGCGCAAGCATGCACGCACGTTCGATAGCCTCACGATATGGGGCATCAAGCTCGGCGAGAATTAACTCGGGTGGCACAATATAGCCGAGATCGGGACCAAACGTCTGGCGTTCTTGGGTCAAGACGCGGTGGCGTTGCAGGTCGCGGTAAGCGCCGATATCGGCGACGATGTCAAAAACGTAGCGCGCCTCCTCGAAGGCCCGCCCTGGTTTGTGGAATCGTACTGTCCGCTCACCAGCAGCCGCATTGACGATGTCTACTTGCTCTGCATGGGACAAAGCGCTGACATAGGTTGTAATCTCGTTGAGCGACAACTGACTGTGTGGGTAGAGCGCCGCACTTGCCACGCGTACAAGCGCATCCTGGTCATAATCAACGAGAGTTGTTTGGGCGGTTGCCTGCGTTGTCATTGGTTTGGGCAACGCGCTGGCATGGTGTTGGCTGGCCTGACGCGCCCCAACCAAGTAGGCACGCATGGCAGCTCCACGTGGTGATGCGGCGCGCTTGACGAATGACGGGATGAGGTTGTCGAGTGCCTGCTGGAGCCCAGTACTGACCTGCTGCATCTCGGTTAATTGGTGTGAGCCGACGCGCGTAATCAAGTATTCAAATGCACGTCCGTTGCCGAACAAGCCGACATTGGTACGAGTAGCCATGGGTAATAATCCGCGCAAGATGTCACAAGCCTTGGCGCGCGTGGCCGAGTTGTAGGCGCGTTCGCTGGTTTGGGCGTCGCGCGGGGTACGACTGCGCACCCAGGCGATGGTTGGCTCGAGCAAGGCGTCATAGGTATCGAACAAGTGATCAAGTGTGGCCTCGTAGGCCTCGGCCCACTGTGATTGCATGATACTCGCCTCGCGCACATAGCGATACTGGCCGTTGATTTTTTTGTTGAATGTGACATACCGAGTGGACTTCTCGAGGGGACTTAGTCCGATGCGGGCATCTTCGATGATTTTGGCGGCGACGTTGCTAATCTCCTCGCAGGCAACATGGGCACCACCGAGTTCAGCCACGGAGTCATCGCCATAGCCAACCAGCACACGATCATAGAACGCCTCGGCTTGTTGAGTCGCGACGAGTTGATCACGGCTGACGCTGCTTTGGTGGGCGACGAGTTGGTCAAACCCTGACTCGGGCAGATTGATGAATTCGTCGAGCAGGATGCGGCGAATACTTTTGTCGCTACGGCTATAGCGTGAGAACAGGGCCCCTTTCACAACCTCGGGCAGATTACGCAAGCCAAAGATTGGCGACGTCATATCAGTGACAAACGGTGTTAGGAGTGAATGCTCGGCGTCAGTGAACTCGGGATTATGCGGCGTCGTAGTCATCGGTATTCTCTCATCTCGCAATTACAAAATTTGGTCATCGTCGACGGCAGGATGGGGCACGATAATTAGCTGATCGGCGTCTGGACGAGTAATGATGGTGGTGGCACCGCTCGGCCATTGAATGCTGACTTGGTCGATTGATGTGTTCTGGCCAAGACCGAAGTGAGCGACTGGCTCCATTTGACAAAGATAACCACTGCCTCCATCAATCACGCTAGCGGTGATGCGATCTCCTTGTTGGATGGTCACAAGTGCTCCTCGTGCAGGTGCACCACTGCGCGTGAGTGGGCGAATACGAAGCCAATGATTGTCGTTAGTGGGGATATGATAGTAGCTCAGTGGTTGTGGGGCACTCTCGCCATGGGCGATGAGAAGTTCGAGTCGCCCATCGCCATCGATGTCTGCGACGGCTGCCCCAGTGCCAAGCCCATCTGGCTCGCTAGCATCGCCGATGTCGAGTTCTACCCATTGACCATCGCGTCGCCCGAACAGACGATTGGGCTCACCGATATTATTGAAAAAGAGTTCAGGGTTGCCGTCATTGTCAAAATCGGCAGCGATGACAGTGCGGATGCGTGACGGTGTCGCCAGTGTCATCGGCGCAACATTGTGGAACGGCAACGTGTTGCCGGCGCGTACCCACAAGCGATGTGGTCCTTCCCAGTTGCCGTAGACGATATCAATGCATCCATCATCGTTTGCATCAAACAATGCGACGCCACGCCCATGATGTTGGCGATCCGAGACTTGGCAGTCGTTGGCGACATCGATAAATGTTCCATCACCACGATTCGCCAGTACCAAATTAGCGCCGCGCTCGTTGATGGCGACAACATCGACATCATTGCCAAAGAGCGGTGCTGCTGCCACAGCCCGTCCACCGGTGGCATAGTTGAGCCCGGCAGAACGGGCAGTCTCGTTGAGACGCCAACTGTTGTCAAGCTCGTAGAGGCGCATGACGGCACCGTAATTGGCCACAAAGAATGCATAACGGCCAAAGCCGAAACGGTCGACGACACACACTGACCGACCAGCACTCCGATTCGCAAATGCTTGTGTCTCGGGTTGAGCAAATAAGTCAACGCGCTGGCCGCCATGGAGAGCGAAGAGGCGATCGTGTTGTTGTTTGGGACCGGCAAATGTATCACTATTGAGGACATAAATCTCCTCGATACCATCGCCGTCAATGTCTCCAGCTGCAACCCCAATGGCTTGTCCATACTGATCCGCAAGGACTGAGTCAGCGGCATCAAGTAGCCCGCGCCCATTCCATTTGAGGGCCAAATTATGGCAGCCGAACCCTGTCACCACAAACTCAAATTCGCCGTCGCCATCAATGTCACTAACGGCGACGCCATAGCTCAATCGGTCAACATTATTAAAGATTAGATCATGCCGTGCAATAAACATACTACGCCCACACTTGCCAAATACATCTGTAGAGTACTAGTGTAGCATCAAAATTACCCTATATTGACACAGGATCATTGGTACGATGTATACCACTCAACGAAGGCGTTTGAAACGAAAATGATGCATCGTGTGATGAAGGTACATGTACTAGATTTGTGTGTATCAATGCTGTATCAATTACTTCTTAGTCTTTTCATTAGCGGCATCAGAACTCAGATAGCATACACCGCCCGCATTGAGACCAAACACATTGAAAAACGATTTGATTGAACTAGCGGACCCATGAGGAGTATATCCATGCTTATACCTCGATTAGCAATGTGCCCGATAAGATGTGCGTGAATATCGCCACTTGCGTCGTTTGCATTCGTCACGAGGAGCTGTGCTGATTGATGATTTGATTAGACCGGTGTGTCATGCTATACGAATTGTACGTGACACACGTTGTGTTGCGACATGCATCTAAGGCCTGGCAGTGTGTTTGGTTGTGCCCACAAATGATACGTATGGTACCCGCTGGTTGATCCGTAGATTACTTAATTCTGATTCGAAAATTCACATGTATTGTTTTTAACATGTTTAGCGAAACATATTAAACTGCCGTATTAGATAGAAATATCGCAGAGGATTTACTTTAAATGAAGGAATAGTTATTACCAAAACCCGCCATGTATTCATGGCGGGTTCGACATAGTGATGATGATGAGCCCTATTAGTCGGCAAGTTGGTGGGCATAAAGCGTTGCATACAGACCGTTTTTTGCGATCAATGTATCGTGATCCCCATCCTCGACGATTTGGCCCTTTTGGACAACAAGAATACGGTCGGCGCTGCGTACCGTGGCTAATCGATGAGCAATGATGATGCTGGTACGGCCTTGGAAGAGGCGTTCGAGTGCCTCTTGGACGAGCACTTCGGTAGTGGTATCGATACTACTCGTGGCCTCATCAAGAATCAAAATGCCGTGTGGTTGGAGGGCAATCGCACGAGCCAATGCGAGGAGTTGGCGTTCGCCTGCGGAGAGATTTGCACCATTTGGGGTAATTGCCGCGCTGTACTGTTGTGGCATTCGATCAATGAATTGGGCAGCGTTAGCGAGCTGGGCGGCTTTGACGATGGTTTGATAGGGCACGCTTTCGCGGTAGAGTTTGATATTAAACGCAACATCACCCTCAAAAGTTACGGGATCTTGTGGGATGACAGAGACGAGTGTACGCAAATCGAGAGGGTCGAGTTGCTTGATGTCAATGCCATCGAGTGTAATTCGCCCTTGTTGAGGGTCATACCAGCGGGCGAGGAGTCCAATTAGACTCGATTTGCCGGCGCCTGTCGGGCCGACAATGGCTACGCGTTGCCCGGCTGGAATATGGAGATTGATACCTCGTAACACTGGTTGTTCGGGGAGATATGCGAAGTGCACGTTCTCGAGTTTTACATCACCTTTGAGTGGGTTAGGTGGTGCGACAGGGTGGGTCGGGGATGTAATAGTCGGCACTTCCTCGAGTGTGCGTTGGATACGATCTGCCGCACCGAATGCAATTTGGACGGCGTTGTATTGTTCTGATAAGCGGAGGACAGGTTGGAACGCGCGATCAGCGTATTGGATAAACGCCACCAACATGCCTAGTGAGGCCCACCCAGAGAGAACTCCTTGGCCACCACCATAGAGTAAGAGCGCTAGGCCGACGGCAGCGAGAATTTCTTGGGTCATCAAAAAGATGGCACTATGACGACGCAATATGATTAGTGCGCGGCGATAGCCGTGGTTATATTCATCGAATTTGGCTTGACTGCTGTGTTGAGCGCCAAATATTTGAATCACTGGTACGCCTTGGAGTTGTTCATTCAGATATGAGCTGACGCGAGCAAGCGCAGTACGCTCGCCAGTTGATGAGCTACGGACACGACGGCTGAAGTAGCGTGTCACAATTACCAAAATCGGTAGGATGGCCACGACAAGGAGTGCCAATCGCCAGTTGATACTAAACATAACAACCACTACCACAATTAATGTGGCGGCCTCTGTGATGATTGTCACCGCACTCGTGGAGAGCAATGCACTTAATGTATCGACATCGCTAGTCAGTCGCGTGACCAGATCGCCGACTGGGTTGCGGTGAAAGAACGCTTGGTCTTGGGTCATGATGCGATTAAATAGCCCAGTGCGCATATCAGAGAGTGCGCGTTGCCCAGCTTGTTGCAAGAAGTAGGTGTAGATGTATTGAATAATGAACATGGCAACCGCAGTGCCACCATAGAGGAGCGTAATCGGGAGGAGATCTGTGGTGTCACCTGTGGCTATTGGTCCATCAATGGCCCACTGGAGCAGGGCTGGTGGAACCACGTTGAGTGCCGCAGTGAGACTGAGTAAGATAAATGCGAGTGCGAGTGGGCGCCAGTGTGGCCGAATGGCCTGATACATCAATTTAAATAACACACTATCGGGTCTCGGGGCCGGCTGTGCAGGGGGTGTACTCATGGCTACCTGTGTGATGTTAAGAACGTGTTAGTTACGTAGTATACATGATGCCTGTATGATAGGTGGACGATAGTGGTGATTTTGCGGTATACTACACGCATACGTAACCAAGCCATTCAATAGGAGCTGATTACCTGTCTGTATTGAGGAATAATGTGTGTACGACGAGTGTCTGATGATTGAAATAGTGTATGCGGTATGGTGATATTTATGGTGAATTTAAGGAATACGGTATGCTCTATCTGATGCGGAACGCGACTGTTGCCTCTCGCAAAAATGAAGGAAAACAACGTGTTGTTGTAAATAATAATTTAGACTATGAATTGGGTTGTTATCACTCTGTAATTGAACGCGATTGGGGAGTTACCACATGATGTGGTAGGATAAAGTGCATATTGATAATGAGGTCATTGTGGCAAATAAGGCGAGCAAACAGAGCACATCCTCACGTTATAGTCTGAGTGATGTCCAAGATAATGCATTGTGGGTGACAGATAACGAACCGTGGCATCGTTGTTGGTCGTGCGATGCGCGCAAAGGACAGCCGAGTCATGAATTTTGTGGTGAGTGTGGTGCACGATTTACACCGCGTCGATACCGTGCAGAATTACAGCATACGACTCAGACTGGTATGTTGCTCGAACTCTACAAAAATAGTAAAATAACGAGTAATTTGTTACTCCTCCCTGAAATGTATGAAACACTTGAAACGGCGCAGGGTACGGTGGTCATGGCTAAGCCTATTGACGGATCAACGTTTGCACCGTTGTCTGCGCATGATGGCTTGTTGATGGCGCGTGCGGTGTTCCGCGGGGCGCGTGATTTGTATCGTGCTGGGTACCAGCTGGGGCGTTTGAATTCTGCTGATGTGGTTTTTCAAATCGATGGGAGTGTGGCACTACGAGCAGCACCGCAATTATCGGCAGTGCATGTTCCCGAAGCAACGATTATGCAGCAGGTAGTTGATGTCCTAGGCGCATTTGTCGAGGTTCCGCGAATTACGCGGCGTTTTGATATTGCTGACGTCGATGTCAATCCACTATTAAATATTATTGCCGACGTGCGTGCAGGATTAATTACAACACTTGATGAGTGTTGTGTACGGGTGGAGACTGCGCTCGTTCCGTATGAGTCACGGCGCTGGATGTGGATGATTGTTTCGGCTGCGAGTGAGAATGGGCGTAAGCGCACAAGCAACGAAGACAGTGTGTTAACGTACAGTACAACGTGGCTGCGCGATGGCAATAATTATGCGGTTGGTTTATTTGGTGTTGCCGATGGTATGGGTGGCCATGCTGCAGGCGAGGTGGCAAGCGCGACGGCGATTCAAGCGTTGTTTGAACACTTGATTGCCGGTAATGTAGCCTCACTCAGTAATCCACATTTTGCAAGCGATGTGGCGGGAGTGGTACAGTGTATTGATGATGCAATGCAGTTCGCCAATACACGTGTTATCCAGGAAGCGCAACGACTAAGCAATAACATGGGAACAACTCTCACCATGACACTTGTGCTCGGCGATGTTGCCTACATTGCCAATATCGGTGATAGTCGTACCTATATTTGGCGTGACGATCAGTTACGTCGTGTGACGAGCGATCATTCGTTGGTGATGAAGCTTGTAGAACTTGAGCATATTGCAGAGGATGAGATTTATACGCATCCACATCGTAATGGGGTATTAAAGTCTTTGGGTGTGGCGAATATTGCAGAAGTTGATATCTATGTGGAGCGTCTACGCCCGAATGATGTCCTCATGTTATGCAGTGATGGATTGTGGGAACTAGTGCGCGATCATGATATTGCCACTATATTCCGGTATTCAACGAATCCAGATGCCGTGGTGAAATCGTTGGTAAGTGCCGCCAATAAAGCCGGCGGTGATGATAATATCAGTGTCGTGCTGGTTCGATGTGAGTCTGACGGCCGGTAACCCGGTAACAAAGTGAGGTGCGTATGCTGTGCCCAATGTGCAATGAGATGAATAAGGTAGATGCGCGTTATTGTGAATATTGTGGTACCAAGCTTGAGCCTACAACAACTGGTGTCACAGCCAACGCATCTAACGTGTCGCAGTCACAACCGATGGTGGTGTCTGCATTGACGTGTCCACAATGTGGTGCAGTAGTGTTACTCGATGAGTCGTTCTGTGATAACTGTGGACATGTCCTTAAACAAGGAACTGGTCAATCTGGGCCTATTCCTACACATATGTCAGCAGCGCTACCAGTGACACCAGCTCCAACAAGTGTGAGTGGTGAGATTCGTATGCCTGATTTGCCAGCTAATGGGTTTGGTAGTACCACTGGTAATATGAATGACATTCATCAAGGGAATACCGGATCTTCAGTTGGCGTACGTTATGAAATAAACGACGATGCCATCCCTGAAACTACGGCTCAGGTTAGTGACAATGCATCAGTGATTGAAGGTGCCGTGGTAGATGAGCCAAGTGCTGTGGTAGATGAGCCAAGTGCCGTGGTAGATGAGCCAAGTGCTGTGGTAGATGAGCCAGTTGCGTCATCGTCGATGGCTGTTGGTGAGGTTGTTGATGAGTCGAGTGCATCTGAAGTCGATTTAGTTGTAGCGCCCATCACAGAGGAACCAGCTGATGACGTTGATGGATCAGAATCAGCGCCAACGTTACCCCCAGTGATGGCAGTCGTTGTCGACGCACAAGAAATTAAGCAGAAACGTCAGACGCTCGAGGATGAAATCAAGCGTCAGAAGGATATTATTCAACAGCTCAATCAGATGCGTAATGCATTCCGCGAGGTGACACCACAAGCGGTATTGATGGGCATCGAAGAGGCTGAACAGAAGTTGCAAGAGTCGCAACATGCGCTTGATAACTTGCCAACGCTACCAGAGATTGATCCGCAAGTCATCGAGCGATTGCGTAAAGATCACACTCGTCAACTTGAGATTATTGATCAGTTTGAGCAGTTACAACGGACATTTGGATTGGCCACCCCACGTGCAGTTATTCAAGGAATCGTTGACGCTCGTAATACAGAGGAACGTCTGCGCACAGAATTGCAGGCACTTGGTGTGCAACTGGTCCCACAACCTGCCTCACATGAGCCTACGCCCGCACCTGAGATTCCAGTACCGCCACCTGTTCCCACTGTAGTGCCTCCAGAACCAATGGCAACTGTTGATGCGGCACCAATTGCTCCGCGTAATGCTGGTCCGTTGGTTCCACCTGCTGCACCAGTGATTGCAAATGCAGTTGCCAGTGCGGAAGCGCAGTTACCTACTGTAAACGAGGTGATGCCGTCAGTTGGCCAAGTGATGAATCCGGCAGCACCCCCAGCCCGATTGCAATTGGAGTCAGGCACAACCTTGCAGTTGCCTGCTGGACGTCGTGAAATAATCATTGGCCGGAGCGATCCAATCAGTGCTGTGCATCCTGAGATTGATTTGACGCCATACGGTGCCGAAAGTGGTGGTGTAAGCCGTCGTCATGTGCGATTGACGGTGATTGATGGGCAGTGGATGATTACCGATTTGCAGTCGACCAATCATACGCGTGTTAATGGTGTGCGTATCGATCCTGGTGTGCCGACGCAGTTGCCTGATGGTGCTCAGGTGGTGCTAGGGCGGGTGGGCTTCATCTTCCGTTGTGCCTAGCCGTATCATAGTGATTCGTGCGATAATACCAAGTGGGGCATTGCCCCACTTGGTTTTTTGTATACGAAGGACAGTATCGTGGAGCGTTCCGTCGATTTGCTTGTAGGTTTAAATGAATCACAACGACGCGCTGTCACCACGGTTGATGGCCCTGTGCTTGCCCTCGCTGGTCCGGGTTCGGGTAAAACGCGCGTCTTGACGCATCGCATTGCCTATCTGATTCACGAAAAGCGTGTGCATCCGAGTGCCATTCTTTCGGTGACATTTACCAATAAAGCAGCGCGCGAAATGCGTGATCGTATGGCCAAGTTGATAGGTGAGCGTACTGCTGAACATGTGACTATCGGTACCTTTCATAGCTTGGCTGCTCGCTGGTTGCGCCGTGAGGCGCGGAGTGTTGACTTAGCGGATAGCTGGGTGATTTATGACGATGATGATCAACAACGCCTGATTAAGCGCCTGATCAAGGAGCGTAAGCTCCCTGAGAAGACGTTTACTAGTCGAGGTGTTATGAGTGCAATCTCGAGCGCTAAGAGTGAGTTGCTCGATGTGCCGACCTATGCGCAGGCTAGTCGTAGTCCTGAATCACGCATCTATGCCGAGCTTTATGGGCAGTATCAGCAGGCGTTACACACTGCCAATGCACTCGATTTTGATGATTTATTGTTATACGGACTGAAGCTTGCCCGTCAGGAGCGGTATCAGCAGCGGTTTGCCTATGTACTTGTCGATGAATATCAAGACACTAACAAAGCGCAGTATGAGATGGTCCGGGCTTTGTCGCGCGGGTCGGGCAATATCTTTGTGGTAGGTGATGACGATCAGTCTATTTATGGCTGGCGTGGGGCAGATATTCGAAATATTCGTCAGTTTGAAGCAGATTTCCCTGGTGCACAGGTGATTGTGTTACCTGAGAATTACCGAAGTACAGAGTCGATATTGGCAGTAGCCCAAAAGCTGATTGATGCTGCCCCTAAACGATCGCATCGCAAGATTCTGAAAGCGCAGACAACGGGTGGTGAGCCAGTCTTGTGGCGCGAGTGTAGCGATCAAAACGATGAGTCGCAACGCGTGTGTGATGCGATTGAGCGACTAGTCAAAAGTGGGGCTGCCCGTTATGCAGATTGTGCAGTGATGTATCGAACGAACGCCCAAAGTCGAGCGTTTGAAGAGGCTTTGGGGCGTAGGCGTATCCCATATGTATTAGTTGGTGGTATGCGCTTTTATGAACGCCGTGAGGTCAAGGACTTGTTGGCATGGATGCGCATCATGGCTAATCCGGATGATGATGTGTCACTCGAGCGCGCACTAGATTTTCCTAATAGTGGAATTGGTCAATCGTCGCTTACTCATCTGCAGCAATGGGCACGTGCGCATGCGCAATCGGTATTTGGGGCGATGGTAGCAGTTGCCACTGATAGCCAAGCGGTGCCATCACTCAAAGGCGCTGCGCGTCAACGAGTGATGACATTTGGGGCCAGGCTCCATCATTTGCGAGGGCGTGTACGGACATTACCACTAAATGAGGCATTTGATGCGGTATTAAGCGAGACTAAATTTGCTGCTGCGTTGGCTACAATGTATGACGACAGTGATGCTGATGCCCGCATTGAAAATGTTAATGAATTGCGCCGGGTTAGTGGTGAGTATCTCGAGTTGCCGGTAGATGAGCAGTTACTGCGCTTTCTTGAAGAAGTAGCGCTGGTTGCTGATGTGGATGCGCTGGCAGCGGGTGAGTCTGAGGCCGAGCGTGATAATCGTGTGGTGTGTATCACAATGCACCAGGCCAAGGGACTTGAGTACGATAATGTGTTCATAGTGGGGCTTGAGGATGAGCTGATTCCACATAGTCGTACGCACTTGTTCCCTGAGCAAATTGACGAGGAGCGCCGGATTTTGTATGTGGGAGTAACGCGAGCACGCAAACGCTTGATGCTGTCACGGGCGCAGCGCCGTATGTTGTATGGGCGCTATGAACCAACGATGACGTCGCGCTTTCTCAAGGATATCCCCAGAGACATGTTGCAAGTGACGACTGGACTTGGCAGTGTTACACCAACCACGACGACACAACGTGCACAAACGCTGCCGACGACCAGGCCCGAATATCGTGGCTGGGGCGATGCGGCTAAGTTCCAAACAAAACCGGCTGCCTCAGCGCCGACTGTCGATTTTGCGGTGGGCGATCGGGTGCGTCATCAACGATTTGGTGAAGGTATTGTGATGGCTGCCAAGGTAGTGGATGATGATGTCGAGGTTGTGGTGAATTTTTCCGATAAAGCGGTGGGTGAGAAGCGCTTAATTGCCAGTTTTGCCCGCCTCGAAAAAATCTCGTAGTTGATATGTATGACGAAATGGATGGAAACCCCATGACACATATAATACGCCCTGAAGTGATGAGCCCGGCTGGATATTGGCCGCAACTTGAGGCGGCGATTGAGGCTGGTGCTGATGCTGTCTACTTTGGTTTGACGCACTTTACGGCGCGTGCCAAAGTCGGCTTTACACTTGATGAGTTGCCTGATGTGATGAAAACTCTGCATCGTCGTGGCGTACGAGGCTATCTGACATTTAACACACTTATTTTTGGTCATGAACTTGCCGAAGCAGGCCGGGCGATTGAAGCGATTGCCAAAGCTGGCACCGATGCGGTGATTGTTCAAGATATCGGTATTGCGCAATTGGCACGTAAGATTGCTCCCGAGCTCGAGGTGCATGGTAGTACGCAAATGAGTATCACCAACGCAGCGGGTGTAGAATTTGCGCGGCGACTTGGAGTGAATCGTGTAGTATTGGCGCGCGAGCTTTCGCTTGCTGAGATTCGTACTATCAAAAGTCAGACTGATCTTGAACTTGAGATATTTGTGCATGGTGCGTTATGTGTCTCGTACTCGGGGCAGTGCTTCTCATCGGAGGCTTGGGGCGGGCGAAGTGCGAATCGGGGTCAGTGTGCCCAAGCGTGTCGTTTGCCGTATGACCTTCTAGTTGATGGTCAGCAGCACCCACTAGGCGATGCGCGCTATTTGTTGTCACCGGGCGACTTGATGGCACTTGATTTGGTCCCCGAGATTGTGAATATTGGTATTTCATCGCTCAAAATCGAGGGCCGTTACAAAGACGCTGACTATGTGGCAATGACCACGCGTGCCTATCGACAGGCCGTTGATGCAGCCTTGGCCGATCAGGTCTATACCCCGAGTGACCAAGAGCGGATTGCGCTCGAGCAGGTCTATTCACGAGGACTGGCACCGTCGTTTATAAGTGGGACAAATCATCAAACGGTGGTAAATGGTCGTGCGCCGCGTCATCGTGGCGTTGAGGTAGGGCGTGTGGCAGCAATTCAAGGTGACATAATTGTAATTACGACCAATCATGTGCCACTCAAGGCAGGGGATGGTTTAGTTTTTGATGCCGCTGATTGGCGTAGCCCTGAAGAGCCCGAGGAGGGTGGCCGAATTTTTGTTATGCAACCAGATGGTGCACAGCGTCAACGATTGACGTTTGGGCGTGGTGTGATTAATCCCAAACGCATTCGTGTGGGTGATATCGTCTGGCGCACTCATGATCCAGATATGGCCAAATTGGTTAAGCCGTATCTAGAGGCGCATCAGCCAGTGACGCGCCAACCAGTGCGGGTATTGATTGAGACACTACCGAATCAACCGGTGCGGCTGACCTGGCAACTTGTGCATCGTTCTGCAGTTACCTGTGAACAACAGGTTGAGAATGTAGTTGCTGATGCGCGGCCATTAACAATTGAGATTGTCCGACAACAACTAGGGCGTTTGGGTGGGACGGCATATCAACTGGACGATGTACAGTTCCATGGCGATGCACCACTTTGTCTACCACTCTCGACACTGAATCAACTGCGTCGTGAAGCAGTCGCCTATCTCGAGGCAAGACAGAGCGATGTGCCTGGCCACAATGCACATGATCCACAGCCATTGCTTACTCGCGCACAACAGCGTGTGATATCGACGGGTATGAGCGAACAGCGCCCAAGTATCCATGTTCTTGTGCGTCAGTCATGGCAACTTGAGGCTGCGATTGCCGCAAATCCTACCAGTATTACGCTTGATTATCTTGAGCTGTACGGGCTCAAGAATGCTGTTGCTCAGGTGCGTGCAGCAGGGATTGCCGTGCAGGTGGCGAGTCCACGTGTGATTAAACCGGGCGAGGAGCGCGTCATTAATTTCTTGCGTAAACTCGATTGCCCGATTTTGGTGCGTGGAGCTGGTTTGTTGCATGAATTGCAGGAACAAGGGGTCACAGAACTGATTGGTGATTTTAGTCTGAATGCGGCGAACGTATTATCGGCACAATTACTTCGTGATGCAGGGGTTACACGCTTGGCTCCAACACATGATTGTAATGCGGTACAAATCGGTGAGATGGTGCGGCAGTTGGGCAGTGATGTGCTCGAGGTGATTGCTTATCACCACTTGCCAGTATTCCATACCGAGCATTGTGTCTTCTGTCGGTTCTTGTCGAACGGCACTAGCTACAAAGATTGTGGTCGCCCGTGCGAACAACATCAAGTTGCATTACGTGATCGGAATGGCCGGGCACATCCGGTGATTGCCGATGTGGGTTGCCGTAACACGGTGTTTGGTAGTGAGGCCCAAGAGGGGAGTAAGCACATGGCGAGTTGGCTTGCCGCAGGTGTGCGACACATTCGCCTTGAGTTTGTGCAGGAGAGTGGTGCCGAGGTCACTCAGGTGATTCAGCTCTTCCGACAAGGTGTGAATGGTGCCATGAGCTGGCATGAGGTTGGTCGCAGTTTGCGCCAAGTCGCACCGAGCGGTACAACCGAAGGAAGCTTCTTTGTCCCTGAGGGACACTTGGTGATACCGTTGCGGTAATTGATCACCAGTGGGCAATGATGTCCCGAACATGTGCATCATTGCCCGCAGGTGCAGATATTACAGGTTAATAGCGGGTATACCAACCATCAACACGGCAACGTAGAGTAACATAGTGATTGTGGCTGCCGTTGCGATGCTCAACTTGGCAAAGTATTTCAGATGATAAATCGCTACATGACGTGGACTCAGTGAGACAATCCGCGTGGTCGTATCCGTGTGAATGTGGTGCATGTGATGCGAAACAAGGTGTGCGTTTTGCATTAACTTCTCCTCCCTAACCAAAAAATCGTCATTGATGTGATAAGTAAGCCAATCAAAAGCGCTACCGCTAGTGTGTTTGACCAGGCATCTCCAGAATCAAGAGCTCCAGCACTAGGTAACTGGGTTGGCCCACTCTGTGCTGTTGGCACTACGATTACAACGGTGGGTAGCGCATCTAAGGCTACTGTCGGTGTTGCAAATGGTGTAGGTTGTGATGTTGCGTGCGTTTCGTTGATATCCCACAGCTGGGGTATACGCGCGTGATTTGATCGATAGAGCGTATATCCTGCCATGCTGATAATGGCGATGAGCAAGATGAGCAACATCCCTTGTTTCATGCCGTATCCGACCTCTGTGTATGCCTTAGTACGATTGATTATAGTAAGAAAAAAATAAAAGTAAAGTCGTGCTGTGGTAATGTCATTTTGTCAAATTTTCACCGATAAACCGTTTGTTCATCATATGTAAGGATGACTGTAATCTTTAGTCATCTCGCACTGTATTGAGTGTGTGTGACGACTGCTATTTATTTAATTGCATTTACGAGGTTGCTATTTATTAAATACTTGTCATTACGCTAGATGATGTATGATGAAATAATTACTACAAGATATCGTTTTGTCATGAGAGATGAATAAACTCTATAATTTTGTGGTACGACAGATTATCGTAGCGTAACAATCACACAGCCAAGACCCATGAAACTGTCATCTTGTGATTGACACAGAAGATTACAACTATTCCAACTATAATGGATGCAGGATGCAAGTGGGCAATAATAGGACAAGTATATGGTACGTAATCCACGCCGGTATACCCAAACACAGCGTGTAGATAACAATAGTATTGATTTGCTCGCCGATTTATTAGCTGTGCGCGAGACGCAACATTTACGTTTCGGGCGCCATAGTATGTTGATTCCTGATATTGTGCAGGCGATTGCTGGAGATATTGGGCTGCGTCCAGCAGGGAGTCATGCGGAGGCCAAGACTGCAACATATATGTCATCATTGTGGCAGATGGCCGATGTTTTGCACTGGAGTGATTCATTTGTGATACCAGGGCGTCAACAGTCCACAACGGTAGCAGTTGCAGTTGTAAGTATGATTGTCACGTTATTAGCGCTCGGTAATCCAGCAGTGGCGTTGGTAGTAGCGCTCGTTGGGGTTGGATTGTCGTTTTGGCCGGTATATCGCGATATTCCAGTGACGCGTGGTCGGCGTGAAACAAGTCAGAACGTGATTGCAATTCGCAAAACGAAGACACCACCACGCCGACGTGTTGTGTTATTGGCTCCACTCGACACATTTAGGGTTGTTGATCGATTCAGTCAGCCACGTCAGCGCTTTATGGCGATGATGGTGCAATTTGGCCTTGTGTTGTTAGCGGCACTTGATCCAAATCCAGTGGCGCAACTACTGCCATTTTTCGGATTTAATGTAGCCTGGCTCGGTTTATTCGTCACGGTGTATTTGGGATTTGCAGCGATGTCTGAGCAGCAAATTCGGCAATTACCGACACGTGGTGCTGTGAGTCATGCGGGTGCATTAGCAGTGATGGCGCGTGTCATGGATGAGCTTGATGACCTGCAGCATACGGAGATTTGGGCAGTGGCTACGGGAGCTGGGATGAGTAGTGCTGGTATCATCGATTTGATGCAACGTTATCCATTTGATGCACGTTCGACGTTTTTTGTGGGCTTGAGCGGGCTGGGGCGTGGCACATTGAGTTATGTGATTCATGATCAACATGAGCGTGGGCGATTTATTGACCCACTACTTCTCGAGCTAATTGCTGAGTTACAGCCGTATATTGAGATTGATGCGCGTACGAGTAAACAACCGAGTATTTTACGTCCACTCATGCGCCAGCACCGCCGATGTCTTGATCTTACCTGTGTTGATGATGCTGGGTTTGTGCCATTGCAGGGGAGCCCGCAAGATACGGTTGAGGCGGTGAGTATGCCGATGCTTGAACGCGGTGTGCGGGTATGTACCATGATGGTACGAGCGATTGATTCATTGAATTAGGTTATAGGGGAGCGTAATGCAGACGAGTATTTTGACGTGGCTCCAACGGCTGGTCCAGATTCCGAGTGTGACGCCCAATCACGCCGGCCCCAAAGCATTGACGCCGGGCGAAGCTGCCATGAGCACTTACGTAGCACGGGTTTTTCAGGATCTCGAAGCTGATGAACTCGTGTATGATCCTGTCTTGCCTAAGCGTGACAACGTGTATGCGATTTGGTATGGTCAATCGCCTGAGGTCTGTCTGCTGGATGTACACATGGACACGGTCGGGGTTGAGCAGATGACCATTGACCCATTTGGTGGTGAGATTCGCGATGGCAAGATGTATGGGCGTGGTGCAGTTGACACCAAAGCGAGTTTGGCGATTGCCCTTGGCGTCATCGAGGAGCACCTTGCGAGCGGTAAACCGTTGCCATATACGATTATGATTGCGGCAACAGTCGACGAGGAAGAGGGTGGTACCGGGGCTTTGGCGCTTGCCAAATGGCTCAAGCAACGCAATTGGCGCCCACGCAGCATGATTGTAGCCGAGCCGACGTTGTGTCAGCCGGTGTATGGCCACAAAGGCCTAGTGCGACAGTTTATTCGCGTTCAAGGTGTGGCCGCCCACACCGCCCAGCCTCATTTGGGCCAGAACGCTATTGCCGCCATGGCCAAGATTATCACGGCACTTGTAGCCGAGCACGATCGCCTACAACAGCTCCCGCCGGCTGGCTTGGGGCATGGCACACTAACAGTGTCATTGATTGAGGGTGGGCGTGGCATGAATATTGTGCCTGACCATTGTCAGATTGGCATTGACCGACGTGTAGTTGATGGTGAGGATGTCGCCCAAGTGGCAGCCGATATCGAGGCGATTTGTCATGCGGCGTCGCCGTTACCGGTGACCGTTGAGCAGGTCATCCACGCCAACGCCTTTTATCAAGATCCGACGCATCCATGGGTTAGTGAGATTACGCGTTACCACCACAACGAGGCCACGATTGCGCCGTACGGCACCAACGCCTACGCCTATACCGATTTGGCCGATTGTTGTGTGGTGTATGGGCCAGGGTCGATTGCCCAAGCACATACGGCAGATGAGTGGATTGAGGTCACTGAGATTGAGCGAGCAGCGGGGTTTTATCGCAAGTGGTTGTTAGGGGCTGAGTAGTTGTCTAGGAAAATCAATGCGCTCCTCGTGATTGATTCGATCGCGAGGAGCGCGTTTCGTTGTTAGAGTCCGCTCATCTTTTCGAGTGCATCGGGGAACCGATTGCCGTGAATCGGAATATCAGCAAGTGCTTGATTGATGGCTAGCATGTCGGTATCGGTTAAGTGGATATCTGCCGCGCCAAGGTTCTCTTGGAGGCGGTGGAGTTTGGTGGTACCGGGGATGGGCACCATCCACGGCTTTTGGGCCAAAATCCAAGCGATGGCAATTTGGGCGGGTGTGGCGTTTTTGTGGGCAGCAAAGTCATGCAAAAACTCGATGAGTTTGGCGTTTGCTTGGCGCATGTCGGGGGCAAATCGTGGCATCACATTACGGAAGTCAGTGCTGACGAATTCAGTGCTTTCATCGATTTTGCCGGTCAAAAAGCCATTGCCCAGAGGACTAAACGGTACAAAGCCGATGCCCAATTCTGCCAGGGTTGGGATGATTTCGTGTTCGGGTTTGCGCGTCCACATTGAATATTCGCTTTGGAGGGCTGTAACTGGGTGGACTGCATGGGCGCGCCGGATAGTGGCTGCGCCTGCCTCTGACAGGCCGAAGTAGCGCACTTTGCCGGCGTGAATCAAGTCTTTGACTGCACCGGCAACCTCTTCGATGGGGACTTGTGGGTCAACGCGGTGTTGATAGAACAGATCGATGACATCGGTCCTCAGTCGTTTCAAGGCGGCATCAGCGACGGCTTTGATGCGCTCGGGGCGACTATTGAGCCCAGCCCGTCGCCCGTCTGGCTCTACCTGAAAGCCAAACTTGGTGGCGATGATGACGCGATTGCGTAGCGGTTGTAACGCCTCACCGACGATTTCTTCGTTGGTGAATGGCCCATAGACCTCGGCCGTATCAAAAAACGTCACTCCTAATTCAACGGCGGTGCGGATAAGTTGGATGGCATCGTGGTGTGGCATGGGTACGCCGTAGTTGGCATTGATGCCCATACAACCAAATCCAATTGCAGAAACCTTAAGGCCTGATTGGCCAAGCATGCGTGTATGCATGACGACTCCTTGTGTCTTATCTACACACAAATATAACAAGGCAACATCGACGATACTTGCTAGTTGCTCGCAACTGTATGCCTAATGCTCGTTAATTATGATGAGGTATGACGCCAGCGTGCGATATCGCGGCTAGGTGATTCACCGAACAACCGGCGGTACTCGCGGCTAAACTGCGATGGGCTAGCGTACCCAACCTGAACGGCGGCATGGGTTGCATCGAGATTGGCAGTAATCATCAACTGCCGCGCATGCTGCAAACGGAGCGTCTTTTGATATTGCAAAGGCGTCATGGCAGTGATTATTTTGAAGTGGTGATGGAACGCTGAATTGCTCATGTGTACCATTGCTGCCAAATCATCAATCTGCATCGGTTGATCATAGTGCGTGCGAATCCATTCAATCGCATGACTGATGCGCTGTATGTGTGATTCGCGTAGGCCGATTTGCGCCACACGACTGCCAATCGGGCTGCGTAAGAGCCGAATCAACAACTCTTCGATGATGAGTGGTGCTATCAAGTGGACATCATCGGGGTGCGCAAAAAGCTCTACCAGTCGGGTCGCAGATTGCATAATTGCATCATGCGTGTCTGTTACATAGAGACCACGCATCGCTGATTGATTGGGAATGCCGTGAGGGAAGATTTTGGGCACGAGTGCGGCGATTTTGCTCGGATCAAGATTAATCCGTAGCCCTAGGTATGGTTGTGCGAGGGTCGCCCGTGTTACTTGAGCCATGATTGGCAAATCAACAGCGAACAGCAAGAGGCGCGTCTCGTCGTATGTATAGGTTTCTTCATCCAGATAGATATGTTTTTCACCTTGGGCAATAAGACATAATGCTGGTGTGTACACCGTCGGTACAACAGCAGTTGGGTTGATATCGCGTACGGCAATAATGCCTGGGGCAAGTTCGTTGCGCCCGAGTCGGGGTGTCATGGTGTGTAAGGCATGGGCGAGATGCTGTCGTGCTGACATATGATTTCGCAATGCTATAATGCAGTTCTTGACCCCATTCTACTACATGGTGAGAGGAACGCTATGGGCACAACGTCGTTGCATACCCACGGGTGTCGTGTCTCAGATGAGTGGCAAATTCGTGGCCTGCGTGCGGCAGTCCTCGAAAATGAGTTGTTGCGTGTCACCGTGCTCCTCGATCGTGGTGCCGAAATCGTGGAGTTACGCCACAAACCGACCGATATTGATCCCCTCTTGCGCCTGCCCGTGCAAATTAATGACCCAGCCCGTGCTACCATGTCGATTGCCGGAACGGTCGGCAGCTACATGGACATGTACCTAGGGGGCTGGCAAGAGATTGCCCCATCTGGTGGCCCCACCAATACGCATCAAGGGGTGGAGTATGGCCAGCATGGCGAGGTATCGTTGTTGCCGTGGCAAAGCGTGGTGCTCGAGGATACGCCCGAGCGCGTCACGTTGCGCTGTAGTGTGCGTGGCGTACGCTCACCAATCCGGATTGTGCGTGACATGACAATTGAGCGTGGTCGGGCGAGTTTGATGCTCAACGAGACGTTGTACAACGATGCCGGTGAAGATTTTGATGTGATGTGGGGACATCATATTGCCTATGGCTTGCCGTTTTTACAAAACGGCGCCCGCATCCATACATCGGCGGCGCGCGTGATGACGCACGATGTGATGCCTGGCTTTACCCCGCGCCGCGCCGAGATGGGCATTGAGGCGCCGTGGCCCGTAGTGCCTGGGGCTGATGGCAATCCGCTGGATTTGAGCGTGGTACCTCCTGTGAGCGAGGCTCAAGGGCGCGAATTGGCGTATTTGACTGATTACCCCGATGCTGCCTGGTATACGCTGTATAGCGATGCGTTGAACCTGGGTGTGGCAGTAGCCTGGGATGCGCAGGTGTTCAAGCACGTATGGTTGTGGCAAGAGCTGGCCTGGGCCAAGGGGTTCCCATGGTGGGGGCGGAGTTATGCAGTGGCGCTCGAGCCGTGGAGCAGTCATCCGTCGTCGGGATTAGCTGAGGCGGTGGCGCAAGGGACGCAACGCACGATTCCGGCCTATGGGCGAGTCGATGCATTTTTGACGATTGGACTGTATCAAGATGGACGGACACCAGTCCAGGTACGCCCTGATGGCACGATTGCGTTTGGTGATGTATGACACACGAATTGCCCCCGAGCGCTCAACGCGTCCAACAGGCACTCGCCGATGCTGGTAGCCAAGCGAAGGTCATCGTCCTTACGGTATCGACTCGTACTGCTGAGGATGCGGCAGCTGCAGTCGGCTGTGCGGTTGGCCAAATCGTCAAATCGCTGATCTTCATGGATGCCAATGGTGCGCCGGTGTATGTGGCAGTGAGTGGCCAAAACCGTCTTGATGAGCAGGTGTTTGCCCAACAAACGTACATTCAACTCAAGCGTGCGACGCCGGAGTTTGTGCGGCAACACACAGGGTATGCGATTGGTGGAGTAGCACCGTTTTGTCATGTCAGTGTGATGCCGCACTTTATTGATGCCACATTGCTCGAATACCCGAGCATTTGGGCGGCGGGTGGCACGCCCAACACCATGGTAGAGCTGACTGGTGCCGAACTGGTGGCCTTGACGGCTGGGGTTGTGGTGCGGGTGTGTTGATACATGATAAAACGGCCGCC
>JBMTAN010000010.1:0-65639 GCA_049428765.1 Roseiflexaceae bacterium | reverse complement strand
CACTCTCGGCTATCACTGACATATCGTCGCTTACTGGCGCACTCTCGGCCATCATCGGCGCATCTTCGCTTAGCGGAGCACTTCCCATGGCAGGGGAGGATTCGAGCATGCGCGACTGGGCAGAGGGAGCTTCCTCGAGCATGAATGACTCAGCCGCAGGAGCAGCCATCATCATTGGCTTGGCCGGAATAAGTGGCGTCAACAAATGCTGCACGAAAAAGACAGCAGCCACAATACTGGCTACTGTGCCAAGTGCTGGCGTCAACACACCACCGGGAGGCAGATTAAGCCACCAACGCCACCCACGCGCACGGGTTAATGTGGCGTCATCAAGTAGGAGTGAACGTGGCATCTGGACAGGTGGGAGATGTACCATCTGATCGCGAATGAGCTCCAAATCAAGGTATGCCTCATGGAGCGCATCATCATCGGCAATGCGCTGGCGAAGGGCAACTGATTCTTGAGGATTCAGGGCACCATCGAGCAGTGCAGTCAAAAGGACCATATCCTCTTCACGTATATGATGCATCTGCCCCATTATTCCCCCTGATTGGTCTGTTCAGAAGTAAGACGTCGCACCTGTGGTAAGAGTTCCGCAGCATAGAGCAACTCACGCAAGCGCATGCGTGCGCGATTCAAGCGCGATTTAACAGTTCCGATATTAATACCGGTAATATCGGCAATCTCTTGGTAAGAAAGCCCTTCAATGTCGCTTAACACAATGACTTCACGTTGATCAGCAGGAATGGTAAAAAGCGCAGTTGCAATCGTTTGTTGCATCTCACGGCGGAGCAGTTGCTCTTCGGGACCAGCCGAAGTATCAGCAATTTGTAGTGTCGGCGCCTCATCGTCATCAGAGGACATATCCAATGAGATGCTTGGGCGCCGCTTTTGACTACGTAAGACATCACGACAGGCATTGGCGACAATTCGCATCAACCACGGACGAAACTCACCGCGCAGGCGGGGCAGGTGTCGGTACGCCGATATAAATGCCTCTTGGGCAACATCAGCAGCGTGGTCGGCATCGCCAAGCATACGCAGACATAACCCGTAGGCGCGCGCTTGGTAACGGTCTACAAGATGATTAAAGCTCTGTGTATCACCACCAAGTGCTTGTTGCACTAATTGTTGATCGTCATGTTCGTGCATCGTGTTACTCAATGTGAAAATTTACGCATGCCAACGCTGACGGTGTTCCACTTCGATAGCAAACGCCTTTTGTTCTGATTCATACACATGACGGCGAATAAGCACATCGTGAGCGCTTATTTCGATTGTATTATAGGCAAATTTATGACGCTCACGCGATTTGCCACGACGCGATGTGCTTGTCCCTGACTGACATATCAGTGTGCCTCGGGTTAGTTCTGGAAGCATATCACGCGTATGTCCCACATACGAAAGGTGTAAATGGCCAGAAAGCACCATATCAATACCATAATCATCAAAAAGATGAGCAATCTGATGAGCGTTACGCATACGAGCTCGTTTTTTGACGCCAGGAGGATTCAGCATTTGATGGTGCATAACTACAACACGCCGGTTGCCGGCAGGTATTTGTGCAACTGCAGATTTGAGGTGCGTTTGTTGATACGCATTTACGTACCCACTATCAATACACCATCCATGCGCAGACACCACGCCAATAATACTCACCCCAGGTAAATGCATCACCGGTGTCAAATCAGTGCTAATGTTTTGACGATAAAAATAATAGGGGTCAAATAGGCGTTTATAGACATGGTACAAAGGCACATCATGATTGCCAGGAACAACAAACCGTGGCTCAGGTGTTTGTGCGAGCCATGTGGTAATTGTCTGCCACTGATCAGCAAAATCAGCGCGCTGGACAAAATCACCCGATACAACAAATACATCAGGATTATATTGTTGGGCATCATGCAACACGCGAGCAGCAACATCAGCATCAAAGGGTGGACCCGCATGCAAATCAGAGCAATGAAACAACCGAATGGTCATGCATCATCCTTTGGGGTAACCTGTGGTTGGCGAGCTTTCTCCCAGGCCAAACGCACAATTGCCGCTGCAACAGCTGCACCACCGACCATCACTGTCGTCACAAACACATATTTGATGACACTTAATGCGACGTCCATCTCACCCTCAATTGATGCGCACGGCTTAATTCATTACGATGCGCCAAGACAATCTAGACAAATTGTAGCATACCTAATCTGATAGGACCGTGTTATTTTGTGTGGTATCGAACAAGTAGATAAAGCGCTTGTGTGATAATAGAGACATGTGCATGTCTGACCAAAGGAACAAGTTATGCGCCGTATTGCGTATTGTAGTCCAATTAATCCGGTTCATTCAGGAATTTCTGATTACAGCGAAGAATTATTGCCCTATCTTGGACAATACGCTGATATCACTGTCTATATTGACCATGGTCTCACACCATCAAACACAGCGATAGCTGAGCATATGCGCGTACGATCGCTCAACCAGCTCATCTCTGATCAGCAACAACAGCCGTATGATGCCATCTTGTATCACATGGGCAACAGTCCCGCTCACTTTCAGGTTTGGGACATCGCACAACAGTTGCCAGGTGTGGTAGTGATGCATGATCTCGTACTACATCACTTTATGTTGCAGTATCATGCGGTTCATCGACGTGATATCAAGGCGTATCAACAGTTAGTTGAGACACATTATGGTAATACCGGAACCGAGGTGGCGAATCGCATGCTCCAAGGTGTCTTTGACGATAGTGTATTCAGCATGCCTCTCTGCCAACCAGTACTTGCGTCCGCACAACTGTTAATTAGTCATAGTCATTATGTGAGCGATGCTGTGGCCACATTCAATCCAACTCTCGCACGAGCAGTGGTGCCAATGGGGGTACCTGTTCTGCCGTTGATTGATCCAGTCCCACTACGTGCCCAACTCAATCTTGGTGAAGAGCCGTTCATCATTGCCTCATTTGGCCATGTGAATCCTTACAAACGTGTTGATCAGGTGCTACGCACCGTACGCACCTTGCGACGTGCCGGTATTAATGCGCATTACATCATTGTGGGTAGTGTGTCACCAAACTTTGCCCTTGATACGCTCGTTCGCCGTACAGGCACACTTGATGCAGTTCATGTGACGGGATACGCCTCAGCCGAGGATTTTGCTTTATATGTAGCGCTGGCAGATGTGTGTATTAATTTGCGTCATCCAACTGCTGGTGAGACATCCGCTAGTTTGTTGCGCCTGCTTGCTGCTGCTAAACCAACGCTCATCACGGCCAGCGGCTCGTTCCTTGAGATTCCACGCGATGCGGCAGTACATATCCCACTAGACCAAAGCGAAGGGGCGATGTTGACGGCATCAACGTTTTTGGTGCATCAACACACAGCCGTACGTGAGACCCTCGGTCAAAACGCCCGCGCATTTGTCGAACATGGGCACACTCTTGCCGATTCAGCACGGGTCTACATGCACACACTAGCGACACATTTTGGTTGGGAGATGCCGGTGGTGATACGCCCACCACTATGGGATGTCGTGCCGACATTGCCCACAACCCTAAGCAAACTGCCAACCAAACTAGTAACAGCCAATACGCGTACCCCCATTCCAAGCACGCGCCACGACGCAGTCGTGCCACACGCAAGTCAGCGGATGACTCATATCATCAAAGAGTTATGGAATCGGCGTACTAACGGCTAAGTACCATTTTTGTCAGTGACTGATTGCTCATTGTCACATGCGCATTACGCGGCAACCATAGTCCATCGCTGGTTTGAACCATTGACTTCATACTAAACCGCACATCTGGCACTGTAATACCTTTAGATTGATAGCGTGGGTTTGTTGTGGCTACAATCGATAACTGAGCACTGGTCGGATCAATATATTTTTGTAGTGTCGACTTAGCCTGACGGAGCATATCCGCGGGAATATCACTTTCTTGCAAAATCATATGGCGTAGTACTTTGGGTACCCGTGATACAGTCACCAGTTGCATGCTCCCACTCTCAGTCGAGTGCTTGATTGACACATGTGCTTGACTACCCTTGAGCGCGACCCATGGGTCACCTAGTAGAATAAATTCAATCAGCGTCTTCATGTCGACATCGTCCAAGAATCCTTGTCGATCAAACATGGTCTGAGCAAATTCGAGTCGCGCAAAATGCAACGCCAGCCCGACAGGTAAGCCGTGTGCCATGTGGTGTGTTAGGCGTTCAAAAAGTAAATCAGCACCAAGCAATGGTGTTTGGGCGCTTCCATACGCGTTGACCGTTGATCCAACAAACGCTAGTGCGCCATTGGATAAAGCACGTAACGGTATAGAATTCTCGGTAGTACGACCGATTAGCTCGGCACCATAACAGGCTTCGCTCAACAAAATCGTACCACCCACCGTTGATACGCTCATGTGATCAGGTGTAATAGCAATTGGCAGTGCAGTCGCTGCCCCCCAGCTGTTTTCGGCTTGTCCATAAAAATGCGGCATGCCCGATGCGCCATGTAAATTGATGTACAGCACCTCATGACCAGACAGCATGCGTTTGGTAAGTTGGTGGTGATCAAGCGGTGGTGACGTGAATAGCTTTGCATCTGCATGGAGATTATGCAAAATCTCACGCGATGGTGTATGCCAAACTTCTGCAGCGATACCACGTGCCAAATCATTGCCATCAGCATTACGGATACGCAACCACGCACCGAGATCAAATCCAATCCGTCCTTCGTGATGTGCCGATGCATGATAGCTAGTCATGGTATGCAAAACAGTCAATAACACACGTGGATCATTGTCATCACCTGTTGGTATGCGGGCGACAATTCGCTGAGGAATTAAGTAACCAGAGTCATCGCACGCATAGGGATTATCCGACAACAGGATTTTTTCATCATCAGGGATTGGATTATGCAAGCGGTGGAACGGAATCGAGTCATCACCACCAATTAACAACAGTGTGGCAACCTCAAGTCCATGTGCCTGCACCCGTTCGGCAAACAAGCGCACCATATCGCGGATAGCCATGGCATCGGTAGCCACAGGCTGACTCACACGAATATCACCAATTGCCAAATCAACCGGATCATCGATATACCCCGCACACACGGTCATCCCTTGTTGCCGCAACACCTGACAGAGTTGTTGAATACTCTGGTCGATTTGCTTACTCGCAGCCATACCAAAACGTCGTATTAATGCAGATCGATTGGCTAGGAGCATGTGAATCTGCCCATCAAACACTTTGGGATCGGCACTTCGGCGTTGCAGTACTGACCCAATAGTTGATCCAGGAATGACTCCAACTGGTGGCATTGCAGGGATAGGGGTAGCATTGCCCTTAGCCACATGTTGTTGTTCTTGATTAAACTGAGGGGCCACTTGTACCAAGTATTCACTGAGTCCCACAATATCTTGGTCCCAACCGACCATTGGCTGTTCGGCAGTGGTCCACGGTATAGCCTGTGGAGCAAAGAACAATCGCGAATAGCTCCCATCCGGATCCATGGCATGAATCAACTCATAGGTAGCATCAAGCACATCAGGTGCACTACTCAATAATGCGCGCAAAATCAGCAATGGTAGTTGTGGTTGAGGCTCAAAATCATGATGCGCCAATAATCGACGTGCCTCATCGATGCGACCTGACTGACGCAGTGCTTCAATGTAATACCACTGCAGATCGTCACGTGGTGTCGAGGCTTGAATACTTTTGGCCAACTCAACTGCCGCCATATCAGCCATACCACGACGCAGATAAATAACACCTAATGCGAGCGGGAGAGAGGCAGCCGCCTCACTAGGCACACCACCATCTTGCAACGGTTGATTCAAAATCGAACGTTGCATGGTTGCAATACCTGCTTGCACACGGCCGAGTTGCGTTAATGCAGTGGCTAGACCTGCCCACGCAGCACTGTCTGTAGCATTTCGTTTAAGGAGCAGTTGAAAATGTGGCAGTGCCAGACCTGGTTTGTTACTCAACAGCAATACACGGGCCATCAGCATGCTAGGCGCTAAGGCCTCGGGACAGCGTCGCATCAATGCTTGAGCTCCGCGCCAGGCTTGTTGATACGCACCGGCAGTGATTGCCGCCTCACAGGCGCGCCGAACCCATGCAAATGGGATAATATCGGGCAAACGTGGGTCGGCGGAAGGCATCGACCATGGCTGGGTCGATGATGCCCCTAGCGACAGATCGAGACCGGGGAGGGCAGCGCTGTCCCACATCTCGTATTTCCGCTGTTCCATATCCCAACTCCTCATTCACCAGTACAACCGAGTCACTTGCTCCGGTCGTATCACTATTTGTGCTTGGTACGCGATTTATTGCCGATGTGTTTACGCAAGAAACCAAGTGGACCAAGCTGCGCAATCATTTGTTGTGCTTCTTTGCGGCTTGGGTCATACTTGTTTGCCTGCTGGAAAGCCCATAATGCATTGCTGTCGTTTTTGAACTTATGCTGAATCCGACCAAGCACCATGAACGATTCCGCATTTGTGCCATCGAGTCGCACTGCTTGTTCGGCAGCCTCGACTGCTTCGGCACGCAAATTCAGCTTGCTCGCAATCTCAGCAAACTGATGTAATTGTTCGACATCTGCAGGCAAGTGGGTCATCATTTGCACAAGCAACTCACGTGCCTCATCGGTACGCTTCAGTGCATGTAACACCTCAGCGAGTGCAATACGATGCATCACCACATGTGGCTCCAAATACATGGCCAAACGCAGATGCTCAAACGCATCCTCCCACTCTTCGCGCTTACTAGCGATTTTGGCCAAACCTGCATGTGCTTCAACACAGTTACGTTCATGACTAATTGCTGCCGTGAACGACTTGTATGCCTCGCCCTCGTTATCCATCATCATGTAGACTTGACCAATACGAGTCAACGCTGCCACATTGAATGGATCAATCGCTAATGCGCTTTGGTAATCTTCAAGTGCACTCGCATACATATGTTGCACCACATTCACGTCACCAAGTGTCAGATACCGCTCTACATCACTACTAAAGACCACTGGTGACTGAACCACAGGGATGACCGATTCGACAAGTGGGGTATCTTCAACCGCTGGAATATCGGTTGGTTCAATCACAGGGATTGCAATACGCTCATCAAGGGCTGGCACAGCCACTGGTTCTTTTTCAGCCGCTTTTTCCTTCGCTAGATATTTAGCTTCAAATTTGGTTAGCGCCCTGGTATACACCGATTTATCGTTGCCGTATCGTACTGCATCTTTGTATGCACGATGTGCAGCTTCGCGGTTGCCGACATTTTCATAGTGTTGGGCTAATTCAAGATGCCAATCAGGATTATTTGGATTACGCTGAATCGCCTGTTCAAGATTGACAATTGCCTCTTGAACACGCCCAATGAAGACTAACAAGCGTGATAGTGCATAGAGCGGGGCGGTGCTTTCGGGATCAACATTACTCGCACTGAGATACGCACTGCGTGCATTATCAAACATACCGAGTTGCATACAAGCATCACCCAACAACATGTGCCAATCGACCATGTCACCCTTGAGGGTAATTGCCGCAATCACTGCAGCGCGTGCCTCGCGCATGCGCGATGTCTGCATATATAGTCGTGCGAGTTCGTAATGATTCTCGGGATTATTAATATCAAAGCGTGTGGCGCGTTGAGCTGCACTAATTGCACGATCAACACGGTCATCTGCCAGATACGCATCGCGTAACATCGCACTGAGTAGACCACTATCTGGGACCAACTCTTGGGCTTGTTCGAGGGCCACGATTGCCTCTTTGACCCGATCAAGCTTAAGTAACAAGCGACCATACCACTGTTGTACGCCAGCATGCGCGGGGAGTGCGGCTGCAGCAATCTTGAGCGCCGATTCAGCAGTCGTAATATCATCTGCCAAAAACGCAATACGTCCATAGGTGTATTGGTCATACACCGAAAGTGGTGCACCAGCGAGCACATACCGCATGTCGTCAAGCGCTTCCGTGTAGCGCTCTAGGATGGCCAAAGACAGTGCACGACGTTGTCGGATATGCGCTGCTAAATCATTTTTGGCAATCATGCTGGCATCAACTGCATCACCTGTGAGTGGTCGTGGATTGACATCACCTTGCAAGGCCGAGGCAGCATCAAACGAATCAACGGCTTCATCATGTCGCCCGAGCATCTGCAACACCACACCACGCTCAAAAATACCCCGTGGGTGATCACCCTCTATCATCAACGCGCGTTCAAATGACTGAAGTGCGGCCATGAGTTTAATTTGTTGATCCGGTGTATGGCTGGCAAATGCATCGAGATCACGTGGCAAAGGAACGAGTTGACGCAATGCCATACCCAAACAGAGATGATAGACGGCAACCATATCATCAGAGGCAACCGCACGGGTAAAGACCTGGACCGCCTCATCAATATATTCGTTATCAAGCAAGAGTACACCATACGACAATGCGGATGGGCCATAGTCACGATCGAGTTCATGTGCTTTACGAGCAGCTTTAAGCGCATCAGGTAATACACCTTGGGCACGCAACACTCGAGACAACACACGCCAATGTTCACTGACATCGCCTTGCAAATCAACAGCTTGCTGTGCCAATGTAGCTGCTTCAGTAATGTGTTGCTTGGCCAACATGACCTCAGCTAATGCCGAAATCGCATCAGCCGCCGTTGCATGTTTTGCAATAACATAGCGTAGCTCTTGTTCGGCAGCATCATACTCTTCAGCTTGGAGTAACAGCACACCCAATCGATATACAAGACTGACATCATTAGGCTCAAGCTCGACCGCACGCTCCATACATTGCGCAGCATGCACTGCATCGTTGACGCGCTCGTAATCCTCGGCAAAAATAACCCACCAATCGGCACGATGATCATGACTGCGCAACGCCACAAGCATATGCGGGATAACCTCGCGGGGACGCCCCAACTGACGAAGCACAGCTGCAAGTTGATAGCGCGCATCTCCATTGGTTGAATGGTATTTAACGGCGCGTTCAGCGGCCTCAAGTGCACGTGGTAGGTTGTCTTGGCGTTGCATAATTTGCGACAGCAGAATCAAGGCATCAACATCATTTGCATCACGTCGAAGCGCCTCGATAACATCATCGGCTGCTTGCTCTGGATTATTTTGACTAAGCTGTAATTCGGCACGCTTGCGCCAAAGCACTGGATGATCACCAGCAATCTCGAGCGCACGATCTATCTCGGCTACAGCCTCATGGTGTCGACCACGGACAACATGCACGTCGGCCAAGTCAGCGCGCCAATGATGTGCTTCAGGGCGTTTTTGCAACGCTTTCTCAAACGCAATAATTGCTTGTTTGCTGTTCCCTAACGCCAAGTACGAACGTCCAAGGGTGTGGTAGTATTCTGCATTACCGCTTAACTCAACGGCTTTTTGCAACGCTGATGCAGCGTCTTGATGCGCGCCTGTTTGATACAACAGTGACCCCAGCATGTACTGCCATGACGCATTATTTGGACGTTGCTGCACCGCTTTGCGATAACTACTAACTGCAGCCGACCGTAACCCTAGACCAAGCAATGATTCACCAAGCAACGCATGGTTTTCACCTTGATCCGCATCATATGCGACCGCTTGTTCGGCACATTCACGCGCCTCAGACCAGCGAGCACTCTTTGCGTACGCCTTACTCATCTGCGCATATGCTTGCGCCATGACTGGTTGCGTTGTGCTTTTGCTCTGCGGTGCACTCCGCTCAATCTCTAGGGCTTGTTGGAACTCGATGATCGCCGCCTCAGGCACACCCATCGCTGTCAATACTTCACCAAAACGCAAGTGATGCAACGCCGACTTGGGCAACAAATTGACGAGACGCTGTGCTGCATCAGCAGCCTGTGATAAATCATTGAAATGCAAGGCTACATCGCGTAAGCCAGCCAGTACTCCCTCATTAGTAGCATCCAGTCGATATGCTTGTTGATACAGCTCATGCGCCTCACCTATACGGTTGAGAGATCGTAATGCATCAGCCCCAATCACCAATGCTGCGACTGAGCTCTCATCAAGTCTTAGCGCGCGCTGAGCAATTTGCCATGCATCACTAAAGAGCCCCTGATCATACATGAATTTGCCGTGGGCACATTGCACATCAATGCGTTGAGGGGCCAATTGCGCAGCATTTTGCAGTAATTCGCTTGCCTGATCGACACGATCTGTCTGAATTGACATTTGGGCAAGCTGTACCATCACATCAACATTCATTGCATCAATCGTATGTGCCTTATGCGCTAAGTCATATGCCTCTTCGTAGCGTTGTTGTGAGGCAAGTGTACTGCTATAGGCCAATAACGTCTCGATTGAATCAGGTTTGGCATTGAGTGATTGCACAAAACTCGAAATAGCCTCAGCGACACGGCCTGCACCTGCCAACGCCTGTCCCAGTGCCGTTAATACCAATGGGTTCGAGGCAATATCGATGATGCGTTGGAGCGCAAAAAGCGACTTCGACCATTTCTTCTCGGCAATATGCAGTTGTGCAACTGCCAACCATGTCTGCTCGTCATGGCGATTATGGCGCACCGCCTTGGAGAGATATTGACGGGCCCGCTGACTCTCCCCACGTGCCAAAGATACCTGAGCAGCCGTACGCAACAATGTAGGATTGGTGGAATGATGTATCAAACCGCGTTGGACAATGGCTTCACCTTGTTCTAACAACCCTAATCGCTTATAGAGCGCAACAGCATCAACGAGGAGATCAATGTTATCACTATCAATACCGATTGCTTTGTTGTACGCATCAGTTGCCTCACGGTACCGCCCAGCCTCGACTAATGATTTCGCCATGGCATGCACATACGTGCTGTCGTATGGCGCTAATGCGATAGCACGCCGATAAGTGGTCAATGCGCTATCATAATCACCACGACTCCAAAGCAACGCTGCCAGATCACCATGCAATACAGCTTCATTGGGGCGTTGAACTAGGCCTTTGCTGACAACTTGCACCGCCTCATCATTATCACCACGTTGTTGCAGAAGTTTGGCTAATGCACGTTGCGCTTCAATGTTGGCAGGAGCCAATTCAATAGCCTTCTGGTATGCAGCAATCGCAGCGTCAATTTCACCATGTTGATGACTAATTTCACCTAGTTCAATGTAGAGTTGCTCATCTTGGGGTTGGAGCTCAACTGCGCGTTGTGCCGCCGCCCATGCGCCAGGACCATCGCCGTTCGCCATACGAACATGCGCCAAAATCGCATGGTTTGCAGCATCAAACGGGGCTTGCTGAATCGCCTTATCAATGAATACTTTGGCGGCAGGTCGCTCATTACGCCGCAAACTCGTCCGCGCTAACGCCACCAAAATGTCAGGATGATCGCCGATGTTCTTGAGTGCATCTTGGAGTAATTGATGTGCCTCGTTTACACGTCCTAGCGTCTCGAGTACATGACTCTTGGCGCGATAAAGCGACGGATCATCTTGGACATCACGCATCGCCTCATTAAACGCATCAAGTGCCGCAGGATAATCACTTTGGCGCACGTACAAATGCCCAAGTTCCTTGGCCACAGTAGCGCCATGGCGACGATAGGTATTTAGTAGATTTTTGAGAGAACCAGTCGCAGCCTCCAGTGAACCCATTTTGCCGTAAGCGACGGCGAGTTGCGTACGACTATGTAAATCATCCGGTTGCAAACGCGAGACATACTCATACGCTTGCACTGCGGCTGGCCAATCCTCTTGAAGCATGGCTAACTCAGCAATACGTCGAATCACCGTGCTATCGTTGCGTTGATCGCCAGTAATGCCCTCAAGTTGCTGCCGTGCCTGTGCATAGGCACCCTCTGATTGCAAAATTTCGGCAATATCCATACGTGCTGATGCACTTGTCACCCCGGCAGAATGAAGTAAAGATTTAACCTGACCTGCCTGTGGTCCATGAATAATTGCTTTAACTGCTGGGCGCGTCATACCAAGTTCAAGTAGGCGTTTAATCACGTGGGGGCGTTTTTCTGCCAAATCAAGTGCAACCGACAACGCATCATCATCACCAGCAATTTGGGTTACCGTCCATTCTTCAGGTTTTTTTTGTAGCCATACACGTGCGCGGACTGCCGAGCGCACCATGGCATGGCGATATGAGACCAGTTGTTGTTCGTAATCAAATTGGAGTAATCCGGCATTCATCAATGCCTGTAACGCAATAATGTCGGCATCATCAGCTGGTGCTCCCAACAGTTGATGCGCAATGACAGCATTACTACTCACTACTGTGCGCAACTGCTGCACAACGTCAACCAATGCCCAGTCGTCATTTGAATCTGCAAAATGGCTGTGCAACGTGAGCAATAAATGCTCCGCATTATGGCTATCTGCATTCAATCGATTAAGAATCTGCTCAAACCAATCCCATAACCAACCACTGCGCACCACAATTTGGGTTGGTGATTTGGTTTGTTGATAAGCGTCAACTAATCCATCAAGCCAACGCGGACGTCCAGCCAAGGCCAGAATCGTATCATCCTGTGACAATGCGTCAGCAAATGCATCACTACAATGGCTACGCACATACGACAGCACATCTGCAGCAGGTATGGCACGAATTGCTCGCACTTCAGCACTGTTAAACCATGAACGAAAGAGCGATAACGCCTCACTCCGACAACTAAGTATCCAGCGTGCTTGCGCACCCAGTGTGTTCATCACCGATGACAAGTGCGACAATGCCATCAACTGGACATCATGAGGGAGTTGCTCAAGACCATCAACCAATACCACCAACGGTCGGCTACTCAGCTCGCGCCATGATGGAGGCACTCCACCACCATACATCGTCTGAATCGTCTGTTCAAGCGAATCGACAAATTGACGCAAGTCAATATAAATTGGCAGATAACTGGATGCCTTGTGCTTGGTTGTACGCGTATCGCTGGTATGATCAGCTAATTGCTGAGCCAACTGCACCATCATCGTCGTTTTGCCCGAACCAGCCGGCCCAATTATTAACAGACGTGCATGTTGCTCAAAGGCATGGCGTAACGTCAATGGTTGTTGTCGACCACGATCATTTGAAATTGTTTGTAATGTAAGCGGTAGTGTGCCGCGTCCCGTTTCTGAGACTGGCAGTGCGTGTAATGCAGCTAAATATGTTTTAATCCACGTCGACACGTCGCTCATAAATGACTTTTCAACTACCACTGTGTCGTTGGTCCGTTCATTGACACCAACGAAGCGCGCTTTTCCCCACCCGCTCAGCACTCATTGCGACACATACGTCACACCCACACACCGCATCATGCGGTCATGTGTGTAAGGCGGCAAAAACGCACCACCATATCAGCAAAAATCATCATGATACGCTGCACACCATCATCGTCAATCGCACCATGAACCACTAATGCTTGACGCTGCATGGCCTGCTGTACGAGTGGCACAACCAACACGTTGCGTGCATGATCCGTAATCATTTGTTCGTCAACCACTGCCTCGTGAATATATGCCACTTGGTCGATTGTCAACGAACTCACTAATTGCACATCATCCGGAGTCTGCCACTGAGCCTCCACCCCGCCCGCATCCGTCAAATTCACCATGGCAATACCATGAAGCCCTAACACCTCAACTAATTGCTGACTAGCTTCAACTTGTGTCAATGTTGGCTCAGTTTGACCAGTCATTTGCCATAACACCATCATCGCTTGTTGATCGCGCTCACGACGCTCACTATCCATCAATGTGGCACTACGCAGTCTCACCAAAACCAACAGCTGCGCTAATGCATCATGTTGCATGTAATCTACTGTGGCTGGGTGCCGATGCACCAACAAATGACATCGCTCTGCACCGTGCGATGAGCTAATCACTAAATATTCATCACTGTTGCCATAATTCGGCAACGGTTGATTATCCATATAAAATTCAACATTCGCTCCAGCAATTGCCTGCCCTAGCTCGCGCGCCATTCGCATCAGCTCTTGCTGCGTCCGTGCATCAACAACACTCAAACTGTTGCGCTGCCACTCCACAAATCGATTCGCACTCGGTACAGCCTTGACTATTGGCATTGACATCTGATTCACACCGGTATACAAACATGTCACAGCCCCCATGACCATCTTGCTCATCCATGACACCGCTATACCAACTACAAATTGTGCGACTAACGCAACAATCCAACCATCACTGACTACCGGTGCATCAAGTATTCCTACCAACAACAATGTAATAGTGCCAATACACGTCGCCGCAACACTATCACGGAACCCACCATGCAATGCTCCAAGTGGGATCAAAATCAACGCTAACCCTATAATCGGGCTCATTACACCGCCAGTGACTGTAATCAACAATGCAACTACAGCACCATCAACTGCGAGACGTGCCCCGTATGGTACCGTGATGCGATGCACCAGTACCAACATCATGAATGACATCACTAACGCAACGCTAATACCGATTTGCTGTCCAGTTGTGCTCCCTACCAAGGCACTCATACCTACCACTAACAAGAGCGCACGCGTAACAACAATCGCTTTCCCCAAAATATCCTGTAATCGTTGCTCAAGCTGCATCAAACGCGTGGGCGGTAATTCGCTCATCACTGATGGTAGTCGCCACGATACCCCACTACTGATAACTGGTTGATATGGTACGTACATCACTCACCTCACATGATTGGTGATATTTATCATAGATTACAATTAGATTACAGGCTTGTGATGATGAGTATATGATGAATTATGACAAATGTCAAGTTTTTTGTAATCTTTTTGTAATATTAAAGGTAAATTTATACAGATAAAAATGAATATTTGATATCAAACAAGTGCGTTTCGCATTACAAAGAGCAAATCACACACAAATACTCGCCCCTCGTTCGAGGTTGTCTATGTACAACCTCGAACGAGGGGCGAGTCACACTCTTACGAAAAGGCTACGAAGCACGGCGATCGTATACTTCGCTGGGATCAAGGACATCTTGGTTGACTGAATCTGGAAGAGGTGGTAACCCTCGTTGGCATCCAGCTGGGAGAGGGCTCGGGCCAGTAACACCAAAGTATGCTTGCATAATTTGTGTCACAGCAGGCACAGCGATTGTTGACGATCCGTCATTCATATCACCGCTACCTTCACTTAAGAATACTACTTGGATTTGCGGGTTATCATACGGTGCAAAGCCCATGAACCAGGAATGGCTTTGGCGAACAATGCCAGTAGTCCCATTTGGATAGCGCACAGTAATCTCGGGGCCAAACTCAGCAGTACCTGTTTTGCCAGCAATTGATAATCCGGAGCATTCTTGGCGAGCCGAAACATTAAACCCTTCGATTACTGAACGCTGCATACCAATGCGTGAAACTTCATAATACGCCGGATTAAAATCTAATATACGAATTAACTCAGGTTGAATCTCCTCGATAATGGTACCATCCGGAGCCACTACGGCTTTGACTATTTGGGGCCGATATATTTTGCCGTTATTGGCAACAGCCGCACCAGCCATAGCTAACTGTAACGGCGTAGCCTCCAAGTTCCCTTGACCAATTGACGCATTATATGTATCACCAGTTGTCCAGGCAGCACGCAGTGCCTGCTGCTTCCAACCAGGAGTAGGCACGCGGCCGGGTTGTTCGCCGAATATTTTGACACCAGTAACTTGACCAAAACCAAACTTTGTCAGGCCATCAGCGAGCTTATTAATTTGCAGACCTTGCGGAATGGTTTGTTCATTCACATTCAGGTTCACGACACCTTCTTTGTTACCACCAGCTACCGTCATAAAAAAGATATTCGATGAACGCATCAAGGCTTCAGTTACATCAATCCATCCGTTATCACGTGGCACCGAATTCACAAAGCGATAGAATCGGTCTTCAACATATTGGTCTTTGAGAATAAGTTCGCCGGGATCACGAATCTTTGTCGTCGGCAAAATAACTTGTTCTTGCAGAGCAATGACTGCATCAAATTGTTTGAGCGTCGATCCAGGAGGATATTGTCCTGAGATAACTCGGTTTGTCAGTGGCGCAAGTCGTTGATTCTCGGCACGCTGAGCTGGTGGAGGATTCAACAATGCTACCAGTTCATCAGCACGACTCGCATCAACCCAAATATTATTGTCATATGCCGGCCAGCTTGTCATGGCCAGAATTCGTCCTGTGTTTACCTCAATCACCACGGCAGCACCGCTCTGCATAGGCAGATAACTACGCTTATATGATGACTCATCTGTAATACTCACACGCCGGCGTTCGGCCTCGCGTATCCAGTTACGCATGATTTGCTCAACCTGACGTTGGAACTCAATATCGATTGTGAGAATCAGGCTATCACCGTCGCGAGTTGGCTGTACCACCTGTGATTCGCGCACTGGGCGGCCAAGCGTATCAACTAATACCGACTCAATACCGACCTGTCCGCGCATTTGCTCTTCGTAGCTCGCTTCGACACCACTTTTACCAATCTGATCCTCATTTTGATACCGAGCAATACCCAATTCAAACGGGTTAATCTTTTTCTGCAAAATACCACACTCAACCGAGTTACCAATCGAATCAAGCAACCCAGAAACCCACGAACGTGCCGGGTTTTGGCGCACAAGATCACACGAACCCACACGACCAATATACCCAAGTACGTGTGAGAGCGACTGAACATCACTACTCAGTGGGTAGCGACGACGATAGTCTTGCTCGATAATCACACCTGGCAGATTCGCAGCGTTTTCTTTGATGACCATTGCGACAGTACGATCCACATCACGTTTCACCGTAATTGTTTGATAACGTGGTGTATCACTGGTGCGTACTAATTGTTCAATCGGATTTTCGAGCTTGAGTGTGCGCGTAAACTGCTCACTAATTCGCAATGCATCAACGACTTTTGATGGAAACACCTCGCCCGTCAACCATGTACGTACTGCCACTTCATCGATTTGCGTGGTGATTGAGTCACCAAACACACGAATCAAGTCATTACGCAGTTCAGGGCGTTGATTGACCTGCATTGCAGGCGAGATGACAAGGGTACCGGTGATTTCGAGTGCACTACTTAGATCCGCCAAGGCACTATCAACATCACGCAACAATGCAGCATCATCACTGTCAATCGGCGAACTCCAGCGCGGAATGTAACGCACAATGGGTGCATGGCGTTCAACAATTTGAGTTGCGCCAAACATATGCTCTGGGTTAACGGTAATTTCTAGTGGTAGTACTTGTTCGTTTTTGACAAACTGATCAAGTGAATCTTCACCTAATGTAGTACGCAACTCATCACGCAAGACCTTGTCGTTGTCAAGAACAATAGCCGGTGAAATCGTCAAAGTGTTTGTGATTGTCAGCACTTGACTCAATTGTGCAAATACTTGTTTACGCGCAGCCGACCCCTCAGGTGGTAAATCACTTACCTGAATGGCTACCTTATAAATCGGCATGTTTTCGGCTAACAGTGTCTCACCATCACTGGCAAAAATTTCACCGCGAATGGGGCGAATCGGCACATATCGCGTCGTATTTGCAGATGTTGAGTACCGATATCGATCAGCATCAGTCTCAACTATCTGTATTTCGTAAAGACGATAACTTAGCACCACAAAAATAATAATTACAACGATTTTCGGCAATAACATTCGCATAGTTCACCTCATGCAAGGCATATCAGTAGCGCACTAATAAACGTCAATAGGTACTTCACCACGACGCATAGAACGCAACCACCGCAACAACAAAAACACCGGCAATGCGGGCACGAGTAACACCAGCAACTCGGGAATCAATACCACCACGCCATATTCGGGTATGACAAATTCACTAATGAGTAACCTCATAAACACAATATTGACGGCGTGATATGCTACCCCACCAATAAATACCGCTACGACTGGCAAAACCCATTTCTCACTGGTGACACGAGCAAGCAACAAGTAAACTACCATCATTGCCACTAACAACTGAGCAGAATGCCACCCAAGCCAGGTACCACCAAGCACATCAAGCATCAAACCACCATAAAATGCCCAGCGAGCCATATGGCTAAACGGCTCAATCAATACTTGCAATACGACCAGCAGAAGTATGATATTTACGGGTACACCAAACATTGCTGGAACAAATAACCGTTGTGTCAGCAAAATAAGGAGAATAAATCCAATAATCCGAATCTCAAACCAGACATTTTCTTCTATTTTACGTCGCTTTGTATTATCCATACGTAGTTCACCATTTCAGGATCAATAAACGGCTGAATATCAGCAATCTTATTACGCCCATCAAGGCGGACTTCTTTGATAATACCCACAGGAATATCCGAAGGAATAGCAGAGTTCGGCAATGACGGTCCAAATAATCGGGTGAGGCCAGCCGTCACTACAGTATCACCAGCAGCAACATCGCCATCACGCTCGATTTCATCCATACGCAATACACCCTCACGTGGGAGCGTACCACGGACAATACCACGGACAACAGTATCCCCACGAAAAATCTGCACGCTCACTGCACTACTAAAATCACTAATCAACAACACATTCGCATTACGTGGGCCAACTTCATCAACGATACCAACCAGTGCAGGTGGGCTACTTTGCTGACGGCTAATCACAGCCATACCCACCTGAACGCCATCCTCGCTCCCTACACCGACAATCGCAACACGGCGACCATCAGACAACGACTGCACGCCGATTTCGCTCCCGATTAAGCGCCATGGATAGCTTTGCTCAATGCGGAGTTGCTCGCGTAAGCGGCGATTCTCGAGTTCAAGTTTGGGAATTCGAATGATTTGCGCTTTCAGGTCGCTGTTTTCTTTGGCAAGCGCATCGCGCTCATCCACAATACGCTGTAAATCAAGTGGTCCAGCAAATACCGCCGAAAGCCGTTGATTAAACTGCTGGATTTGTCCCATCACAGGCATTATTTGACTAGAGACAGCGCTACGCACGGGGGTCAAAATACCCTGATGATCCAGCAAGAAAAACAGTAATGCTAAGAACAAAAAGAGGCCAAAGGCCGCCGAATTGCGCCATCCACCGCCACTTGATCGGAATGACGAACGGTCACGCATACCCACATACCTCGTCTACAACAATGCAGTATCGAATGTTCACACGTTAGTACTTTACGCGACGAGTACGCTGAGTGGCAGTCAAAATATCACGATATACTGGGTTTTGAAACTCTTCGACCATCTTTCCAGCACCACGCGCCACACACGACAATGGGTTTTCGGCGACATATACTGGCATGCGCGTCTCTGCTGCAATACGGCGATCAAGACCACGTAACAGTGCTCCACCACCAGCAAGTACAATACCATGCTCCATTACATCGGCCAGCAACTCGGGGGGGGTTTCTTCGATTGCAGAACGAATATCAGCCAAAATCGTATTGATAGGACCAACAATTCCTTCACGCAACTCAACACTGGATACCTCGACAGATTTGGGTAATCCGGTCAACATATCGCGGCCACGCAACACGACCTTGAGCTCTTCGTCAAGTGGGTATGCACTCCCAGCGGCAACCTTTGCACGCTCAGCCATGCGCTCACCGATATGCAAGTTATACTCACGACGGGCAAACTCAATAATCGCCTCGTCAATTTCGTCACCAGCCGTACGAATTGAATGGTTTACCACAATACCACCAAGTGAGATGACTGCCACCTCGGTCGTCCCACCACCGATATCGATAATCATCGAGCCAATTGGTTCATCAACAGGCAAGCCGGCACCAATCGCTGCAGCCATTGGCTCTTCGACGACATATGCCTCACGCGCATTGGCATTCAATGCCGCATCACGAGCTGCACGCATTTCAACTTGTGTCACGCCCGATGGCACACCAATTACCACGCGCGGTCTCGGAGCAATTAATCCCAGTGACCGCTCGTGCGCCTTCTCAATGAAATGCTTAATCATCTTTTCGACCACTTCAAAGTCAGCAATAACGCCATCTTTGAGCGGACGCACCGCAATAATATTCGAAGGTGTTTTGCCGACCATGGCTTTAGCGTCAGCGCCCACCGCGATCACATCTTTGGTTTTGCTGTCAATGGCGACAACTGAAGGTTCACTGATGACAATGCCACGCCCTCGCACATGGACCAGCGTGTTCGCTGTACCAAGGTCAATGCCCAAGTCACGGCCAAATGCGCCCAACACTATATTTAGTGGATTTGTGAATGCCACGTGATACCCCTCTTACTTTGCGCAGATGCGCATGCACACCACAACAACTACCATTATACTGCACGTCATTAGACAGCGGTGCAGCACAATAGCGCAACCTCTATTGCTCCTCAAACACCGCTTTGACACGGAACATGCCCTGGCTTGTGTCAGCGCTGTTTCGGAGTGCGTGATCGCGATCTAACGACGCGCGATTTGCATCCTCACGCAATGCATTGACCAAATCAGTGACCTGAGCAGTCGGCTCCACACCAGTGACATCAACCGCTTGCAACGCACTAACATGCTCCAAAATGCGTGACAATTGATGTTGCATCGCATCGATTTCACTATCACTTACGCGTAATCGCGCCAAATCGGCTACACGCATTACTTCGGCACGTGTTAACGACATGAATTACCCCTATCCATTGCGCAATCAACTCCCTCACATCATAGCAGAATTTGTTAAAACATGTGACTTTGCATTAATCACCACTACTACTTGGTGTAGGCGTCATCACTGGAATCACGGTTGGCGCTATCGTTGCATCAGCAGTTGCAGTTAGCTCTGATTCACCTTCAACTGTGGCATTTTCTTCAACCAATGGCGGTTCAGGAGTGGCAGTAGGGGGTGCAATTTGTTCGAGATTAGCAAATGTAAGCGCACTCTCACGAAGCATGTTCGCTGGGAGTAATACTTGGACTTGTCGTCCAGGCTGTGCACTATCCCATTCCCCCACACTAACAAACGCCTGCACCAACCCTACTGCGTTACGGCGCAGTGCCTCAGGCTCAATGATTACATCCAAGACATAAATCTTCGGATTGGTCACAAACACAAACCCATCTGGGACATCACGAATTTCAATTGGCACAAGCAATCGCATCCGCGTATTCCGCTCAATCGGCGCAATCTCAATCCGTACTTGTGCAGACGTGTTTTGCGTATCCACTAACGATACATTATTGAGGTTTAATGCAACAGTTTGCGTAATACTTTGATTGAGGTCAGTCACAATGATTGTATCAGTATCAATTGCCGTAGTGCTTGATATCGTCTGCACATCGCCTTGAATGGCCACAGTCGGTGGATCAGCAACAATCGACGTAATCTCATACCCCGATGCCACCACTCCAACCACATTCGGCGAAATAACCACAGAACGAATGCCCAGCTTTGGTTCCACACGGATGACCACATCAACCTGTGACGGCGTCGATTCGACACCAAATATCTGTTCACCCTGTACATTGACTGGAACAACCAAGATGCTCTCTGTCGAGCTCATTTGCGATGCGTTATAGGCAAACCGCAGGCGTAGTCCCTCAACTTGATTCACGAGTATCTGAGGACCAGTAACCGTTACTTCAGTAGCAGGATCAGCCAACATCGATGACCGGTTATATACAGCATCTGAGCTCAATCCTGTGGTTTCGATCTCTGGCACAAACACCTTGCTAATCACCTCTTCAAGGCGTATCGTGACAACCTGCTGTTCAGGGCGTATCTCGGAGCGAAAATACCCCCATTCGGGGAACCACTCAACTTGCACCGGCAATTCATACTCGCCTGGCCCTTTGTCTGCCACATCCACATAAAACGTCAATCCCGCAGCAGGTAATTGACTAAATACACTCTGCGCAGCAAAAATTTGTGCCTCAATCACAGGAAAAGTGGTTTGTCGGCGGCCCGTCTCGTCAATGACAACCAAGTTCGGTGCCAAATTCTTGACCACTAGTATTCCGGATTTTACCTGACTGTTCGTCGGATTTGCACGCACAAACAAAAACGCCCATAAACTCAGCGAAATCGCAAATGCAATCAAGATAACGCTCCAGCGCGACAATCGATTCATGCGCCTGCTCCTGACTGCTGTCCGACACGATTGCCAGGATTCATCAATAGGGTACTCACCTCGTCCACCAGACGTTGTTCGTTGAGTTGACGATGCAGTGATCCATCATACGCCAATGAAATCGTACCAGTCTCCTCTGATACCACGACAACCACAGCATCGGTACGCTCTGTCAAGCCACGAGCCGCCCGGTGTCGTGTACCATATCGCCGGGCACTCGTCATATCCTCACTAATTGGCAACATCACATTTGCAGCAATAATACGTGTACCACGAATAACCACGGCCATATCATGCAACGGTGTACTTGGATAAAAAATCGTCGCCAACAATGGTTGCGATACTTCGGCATCTAGTTTGACACCACCATCAATATAATCTTGTAGACTATTCTTGTTTTCGAACACGATGAGCGCCCCCGTACCTTGTTGCGAAAACGTCGCTGCTGTGCGGGCAATCGTCTGAATAACAGCCAAACGATTCGCATCAATCGCATCGTTTTGACGCTCCCAAAAACGCAATCGGTTGAATCGCTCAAAAAATTCAGGTCGCCCAATTGACTCAAGTAATCGGCGTAACTCTGGCTGGAACACCACCGGAATAGCGACAACCACCGCCGGCTGTACGATGTTACTGATAATCCATCCAACCATAGTCAGTTGGAACACTTCACTCAACACGTAAATAAGTACAATAATCGCAATCCCAAGCACCAGACGAGGAGCACGTGACCCCTCGATTGATCGCCACACAATATAGATGATTGACGTGACAATCATGACGTCTAACCAGCTCCCCAACCCACCCAAAAACGGGTTAAGCGCCTGAATCATGCGTCCTAAATTGTCAGTAAACTCGTTCATGCCACCCCATGTCAATCATGCTATATCGAATTTATTACATATTGTAGTGGAGTCAAAGATATATGGCAACATCCACCCGTACATTCTTGACGAACAAATGCATGTATCAGTCATGCCTCAGCTATCTATGCTATGACTTGCGCGGTGGGCGGGGCCCTTTACGACGCTGAGTTAACGGGATACGGCGATAGTCATCGCCATCCATAATGATGAATTCATCACAAATTGAGCGATCACTCATACGCGAGAAAATTCGCGGCTCGATCTCTTCGGGGCGTCGATTACTCGTAATAACCGTCGGTAATCGTCCGTTATACCGATGATTAATAATCTGAAAAAGCTTCTCCCGTGCCCATGGCGTGGTATTCTCTGTGCCCAAATCATCGAGAATCAACACTGATGCATCGCGAATCATCTCAAACCGCTGATCATACTGAATTTCGCTTGATGGTCCAAAGGTTGAGCGCAGATGATCAAGCAAATCAGGCACTACCGCAAACAACACGCGATAATTTTGCTTCAGCAGCTCATTTGCAATTGCACTGGCGAGATGTGTTTTGCCGACACCATAATTCCCAAAAAAAACCAACCACCCAGTGGGGCGCTGCGCAAACTCGACAGCACGGTGGTATGCACGTTTAACACCACGCATCTCGGTATCGAATGTCTCAAACGTCTTGTCTTGGAACGCCGCTAGATTACTCATCTGGAGCAATTCTGCCGCTTGGCGCTGCTCACGTTCTATAAGTTTGCATCGACACGGAATCAACACACCAAAGCGCGGATGCCCAAACGGCACCGACTCTTTGTAGTACCCTACACCACCACAATTAGGACATCGATTCGAGGTCACTCGTATCACTCCCTCGGCGGAACAAGTCGCCGTACGCACCGCTTGTATAGCGATCAGCATCAATTGCTACGGTCTGATGATTCGGTCCTACCTGAGATTGGCGATCACCACGACCTTGTGACTCCCAACGTTGCAGAATTTTGCTGACATAGCGCCATGAGCGTACGTTAGCGACCACTGCCTCACGGATAGCTTCTTCGATCCAATCAGACGGGTATTGCTGTTCTGCTCGTTTTAACTCAGCCACAATAAACGGTGTCACCACCCCAAGGTGCTTCTCATACAACGTCACCAACGATGGAACTTCTTTGACCACCGCAGGTTCATCAGTAACCGACACATCGTGTGCATCGGCCCACGCCTCGTTGGCATCAGTGCGAACCAAGTACCAGTTGATAGCTCGGCCATGTTTATCAGGTTGTACCACATGTAACACGGTGCCACGTTGAACAGCCGCCGCGAGCCCCTCGGCTAACACATCTTCGACACTGCTATGCGGTGCAACAGCTGTCATACTTTGGCGCATCAATGAATCTGAAACCAACATCTCCCAACTAACACGGCGCGGTTGACTCCGTTGTTGCACAACAAGCGCACACAAATGAAGTGTCACCTTGAGCTCGACAATACTTGTGATATGCACCAAATACCGCTCTACAAATGCAGGCGGCAACGGCACAAGTCCTTGATGCGTTGTTGACGGCGCAGCCATCTCTTAGTACCCCTCAGGTGTACGATAGGTCAAATCAGAAAACCGGGTTGTCGACGGGTCGAACCGCATATTAACTACCCCGACTGGACCATTACGATGCTTGGCTATGTGAATTTCGGCGATGCCTTTTTTGTCGCTCTCTTTATTGTACAACTCATCACGATAAATGAACATCACGATATCTGCATCTTGCTCGATCGATCCCGACTCACGCAAGTCACTCAACATCGGTACGTGACTTTGACGCCCCTCAACTGCACGGGAGAGCTGCGATAAGGCGATTACTGGTACGTTCAGCTCACGAGCAAGCGCCTTAAGCCCACGCGAGATCTCACCGACCTCTTGGACGCGATTCTCTTTGCCACGCCCCGACATCAGTTGCAAATAGTCAATCACAATCAAGTCACAACCATGCTGCGACTGCAACCGACGCGCTTTGCTCCGCAATTCCATCACGCTGATACCAGGTGTGTCTTCGATATAAATCGGCGCTTGTGCCAAACGTCCCATCGCATCAAAGACAACTTTGAGTTGCTGGTCGGGTACTTGACCCAAGCGCAATCGATGGGTGTCAATCTGCGTCTCCATAGAGATAAGACGTTGCACAAGTTGCTCTCGACCCATCTCAAGACTGAACACTGCCACCGTATTGGCGTAGTACATGGCCACGTTATATGCCACACTCATGGCAAACGAGGTTTTGCCGGTACCAGGACGTGCCGCCAAAATAATTAAGTCAGAGCGTTGTAGACCACCAGTGATTTGATCAAAGTCACGATAGCCCGTTTGTACGCCCATCACCTCGCCACGGTGTTCTTGTAAGTAGTTGAGTTGTTCGTAGTACGAGTCAACAACTTGCGAGATATGTACAAAATCCTGCGACGTACGCTTTTGCGCAATATCAAATAACAATGCCTCGGCTTTGTCGATGGTCTCGTCGATTTCGTTTTGCTCGTCGTAGCCCAATGCGGCAATCTGTGCACCCGTGTTAATCAATCGGCGTAGCACGGCAGTTCGTTCAACGGCACGCGCATAAAACTCGATATGATAGGAAGTCGGCACGGTCTCGACCAATTCACTCAAGTACACCACACCGCCGACTAACTCCAGCTGGCTACGACGACGGAGCTCCTCGGCCACGGTGCGAGTGTCAGGAGGCACACGATTATTAAAGCAGTGAAGCATCGCCTCGTAGATTTGGCCATGCCGCTCCAAATAAAAGTATTCGGTTTTGAGCCACGACGCCACAGCCGCCAGCGCATCACGATTCAACAGAATAGAGCCCAATGTCGCGCGTTCTGCGTCAATATTATTTGGCAGGGTGGGTTGTGTCATTGTGCGTCTACCTTTTTTAGATGGAAGTGAGACTGTGGTATGGGTAACAAATGTACCACCACAGCCTCACTAAAAAAAACTTGTATGTTGTGCGTCAACAGCAAAAACCTAGGCGTCGCCCTCAGCTGCGTTCACAACAACCTTCACCTCAGCAACCACACCGGTCATAACGCGGTAGTGCACCACGAAGTCACCAATGCGCTTGATTGGCTCGTCAAGCTCGATACGGCGGCGATCGATGTCGACACCAACAGCTGCCTGCAACTTGTCGGCGATGTCGCTTGCGGTGACTGAACCGAACAAACGGTCGTTCTCACCGACGCGCTCAACGAACGTCAAGGTTACGCCAGCCATGCGCTGTGCCAATACTTCGGCCTCTTGGCGAAGGACAGCCTCACGCTTGCGTTGAGCTGACAAACGCTCCTCGGCCTGCTTGATTGCGCCACGGGTGGCGATAACGGCCATACCCTGAGGCAACAAGTAGTTACGACCATAACCACCGGATACTTCTTTGATGTCACCTGCAACACCAAGATGCTCAACATCCTTGGTCAGCAATACTTTCATCTTCGTCGCCACAATCGGCTCCTTAATCGGTCACGCAACACGTTGCGTTCGTACGTACTGTGTCGCATGCATGTGGGCGCATCGCACCCATTACAAAACGTGCTTATGACATACTACCACAGCGCTGAGCAAGGGTCAAACATATTTCATCAAATGTCGCTGACTCATCATCGCGTGTGCCATAACGCCTGCTCTTTGAGCCACGCTACTTGTACATCGTAGGTTGCCAAGGCATTTCCGTCCAACAATGCGTCATTGAGTGCTTGCAATAAATGACCCACTACTGGGCCTGCAGGCACCCCCAGACGAATCAAATCCCCACCACGCACATACATCGGCGTCATTGCATCGTGCGCCATATCAACACGGTGCAACAACGCCACTAATTGTGGCTCTATATATGCAACCTGTTGCAATAATCGTCGATCAAACTGGCGTAGATACCGCGCAATCTGGCTAGGCAGCGCTGTACGTAGTCGATACCACTGCCGGCGGGTTTGACGCAATGCCACTACACCGCGCATTGGTTTTGGTGCGTCGTGCCAGCGTGCCATAAAATCCGCAAGCTGGGCGATCGGTGCCTGCCAAATCATTGCGAGTATGCGCCATTCAGATGACAATTGCGTAACCACCGATGCAACACCATGGGTAAATACAGCATCGATTTGCGCTAATACGCCCCAGCGCCGCAACAAGACACAAATCGCCTGAGGATTTGCTTCGTCAAGCATTCGGTATACCTCTTGTATCCAGCGCTGGCGCGACACACGCATCATTACCCCACTTGCTACCGCCCAGCGCAATGCCCGTTGCGTCGTCGTATCCATTCCTAGTCCCAACCGCACCATCAATCGAGCCATACGGACAACCCGCGTCGGATCGTCAATGAAACTCAGCGGATGCAGAATACGCGCACACTGATGCGCCAAATCAGCTTCGCCAGCAAATGGATCATAGAGAAGCATATCTTCATGGGGGCGAAACCCAATCGCCATCGCATTAATTGTCAAATCACGACGCCCCAAATCAATCACAATCGATGAAGTAGGAGTGACAACCGGCAACGCACCTGGGTGGACATACGTCTCGGTGCGTAACGGCACAATATCAATATAGGTAATTCCTGTTTGGCCAATCACATCATCGGGCATTGCTAATGTTGCGGTATCAAATGCACTGCGTTGAAGGATTGTCGTACCCAAGTAATCCGCCAGCGTCGGACCAATGACGGCCATATCCCCATTCATGGCCACATCGAGATCAGTAATAGGTTCAGACTGAACAACACTGCGTACTGCGCCACCAACAACATATAATTGCGCATGCTGGGCACTTGCAACCTGTGCCACCTGCGTAAGCACCCGCCAAATCGTCTCGGGTAATGCCCGATAGACATCCTGCCAAGGGATAGACCGGCTTGGCGCATGCACGATGGGATGCCACACATAGCCATTGTGCATGCGCATGATGCAAAAGGTTGGCGTATATACCGGAGAGCTACGTGTAGGTAATTGCCACATACAGCGCGTCAGAGAATCCTCCGCATAGCCAGATTCGATGGCATGCCACAACGTGGACGTATCAACAATACCCATCGAACGCCCAGTTGCCGTCACTACGCGTGCAACCGCTCCCTGCGCAAGGTGTGCATGCGCAGCGCTAATCGTCCATGAATGTTGGATTGTCAAGGTAATCGGGTTCACTTGTTGCTCACTGAGCTACAAAACATACGCCTCTTACCATGAATGCTACCACTGAATTGCATCTTTTTGATTCACCATGCTATAATTGAATGCTAATGTGATATTACGTGTTTGGTTTGTTCGAACAACGAAGGGGAGTGTAGGCATGGAGGGCAAGCAAATTTCCTTTGGCACCACAGGGTTCGAGGAGCTTCTTGAAAAACTCCGTGATGCAGGTGAACCACAAGACATTGCGTGGTTGGCCGAACGCTATATTGAAATCCTACGCGCACAGGCGCAAACGGAGGACCAAGAATGACCATTCAGCTCCCATTCGTCGGGACCCCTGCCGAACGCGCATGGGCAGAACAAATACATGATGCGATGCGCTTGCAGGCGCGTTTTTATCCCAAAGAAGCCCCCATTCGTCAATCGCTGAAGAATATCGTCAGCTACTTTGTGGCGCGCAATGGTGGCGATGAGCTAAGCATCACACAAGAGATTCGCAACGCGCTTAATGCCAACCATGATATTTTTGCGCTAGAGATTACCGATGATGACGAAATCATCATCACCACCAGCACCAAAGGCAAATATGTCCCATTGGCATTCGATCAATCACACAGCCTCACGAATCGACTCTACGAGCCTGAGAATCCATTGCCAGTTGATGATATCAGTGTAGTTCTCACCACCAATCGCCCAACGGTACCAGTCATCGAGCCAGTCTATATCTCAGACTACTGGCTGAATGGCGCTACAAGTAGTGATACAGATCAATTCGTCGATGCCTCAGCAGATCATGACCATACCGAAGGTGAATCGGTTGTCCCTGATGATATCATCGTAGGCTCACAACATAAGACCAAAACGGTGAACCCACGCGATGCCATGCGCATCAACCTGCCACAAGGGATTAGCATCGATTTGGCTCAACCAAATGCCAACATCATGCAACAACATGGCGATGCGATTATCTCGGCACTCCGTGGTACCATCGAGAAGGACACGCTCAAGCGCATTGCCGTATTTGGCAACCAAGTAGCACTCGAGCGCGATGTGCGCACATTCAGCAAAAACGAGATTCGGCAAATTACCGACTACATCGAAAGTGAAGTCGGCGAGCCAATCACAGATAGCAATATTCTACAAAACATCATCAACGTAAGTGCCCGATCAGTTGATTTTGAGCGCCAACGCTTTGCCCTCAACTTCCGCCTCCTTAAGGATCTTGAGTTCGTTGGTGTCAATGGTGCAAATCTGTGGGCAACGCGCAAGCTCCTTGACAAAATCGGCGCCAATAAGCGCATCAAAACTGCAGATATGGGTGCAATTGTGCTCCATCTCGAAGAGGGTTTTGACGATAGCGTTAGTGTTTTGTCAGCCGAAAATATTCAAGCTAAAGGGAGCGTCACGCATACGTTGACATACTTTGAGTGGGAATACGGTATTTTGCCACTTACTAAGGCGCTAGCAGCGGTGTTGCCACAACCTGTTATCAACCGACAGAGCGCTGCCGTGGTGACGTTCGAGGTAACACAGCATAACTTCTCATTCGGCATCAATGTACGTTTCCCAGCTGGCGCACGCGGCGGCTGGCTCCAAGGATTTGATGAATTCTTCCATAGCATTTTGGTACCAGGTGCCATGCTGACTATCAGCCAAACCACCCAACCAAATGTTGTCTCTATTACCTATGCCGAGGGTGAAGAGCGCATTGAGTCGTTGCTCACCATCGAAGAAGGTAAGAAGAAGAGCAAATTCACCTTTGAAGAGCGTCAGTTCAACTGTATGGTCGACGAAGATATGTTGCCCACCATCAGCAATGTCGGACGCATCCGGCGTGTCAAGTTCTTTGAGCTCAATGAGCGCAAAAACATGACCACGCTCATTGAAGCGCTGTTTGCCGCATTAGGTGAGAAAGCTGGCACCAAGCAAGATCCACTCTACCAAATCGAGTTTGAACAGCTCTATAACCTATTGACCATTTATCGCAGTGTTACGCGTAATTACCTACTTCACTCATTACAAGAACACCCAGATTGCCGCTTGGTCAACAGTGCGGCTGGTCTTTGGGAGTGCAAAGTCGATATTGCTGTCCCAGAGCGTGGCAACACAAGCTTTGGCTACGACGACGAAGACGAGGAATAACGCATACAATTGCGTGACTCAACACACCAACGAGGGGCTGAGCCTGCGCTCATCCCCTCGTTATTATCCTGTATCACCCTTGTGTACGAGGTACCTGTATGTCACAATCCACCACCTTGACCGATACACTCCAACAACTCCGCCAACTACAACAGGTCAATCGTGCCCGACTCAAAGTACTCACGGACTTACGTGAACGCGATTATGCCGTATTTTGGCATGATTGGGTGCACATCCCTCGTGAGGCGCGCGTGCGCATTGTCACCCTGATGAATGAAATCAGCGAAGAGAATCTCGAACTCGACTACCGACCAATCATGCGCTGGCTCCTCGAAGATACAGATCCAGAGGTGCGCCGACGCGCCATCGATGGTCTCAGCGAAGAAGAGCATCCGCGCATCATCGAACCACTCTTACACTGCTTGATGCACGACAATGACGACATGGTTCAAAGCGCATCAGCCATGAGCTTGACACGTTTTACGATGCTAGCTGCGGTCGATGAACTCAGTGAGAAACACAGCTCTCATCTCATTGACACACTCCATATCGCACTCATCCAACACCAAGACAAACCAGATGTCTACCGCCGCATCCTCGAAAGCCTCGGCCCAGTTGCCGATGATGTCGTGCGCACACATATCAGTAACGCTTGGCAAAGCACTCAGACCAATCTGCGTGAAAGCGCCCTCGTGGCGATGGGACTCAGTCAAGATAACAGTTGGTTACCAATTATTCGTAAAGCACTTGAGCATAACAACGACGCTATCCGCTACGAAGCAGCCCGCGCAGCCGGTGAATATGCCGACCAAGCAAGTATGCTCGTCCCTTTGCTCATCAATTTGACAGTTGAGGATGACATCGAAGTCGCCGGAGCTGCCATCTGGGCTCTTGGCCAAATCGGCGATGAGCGCTCAGTGCGTGCCCTCAAACAACTCAGCAAATCGCGCGATCAAGCCAAACGCGAAGCAGCATTAACTGCCCTCGACGAAAACGACGGCAGTGATGATCTCTTTGGCAATATCAATCCGTTCGGTGATGATGGCGATGACGACGATCGTGATGATGATTAGCTTTCCAAAGGCCAAAGGGAAAACCCATGCACTACACCCACTATCGGGATATCACTCAACCATACGATGTCGTTTGCCTCTCACCACATCTCGACGATGCCGCCCTCTCGTGTGCCGGCGAGCTGATTGCAGCCCGTCACGCCGGGTTGCGTACACTCGTTATCACCGTATGCACCTCGGTTCCACCGGTCAGCGCAACCTATAGCGCACTTGCCGTCGAATTCCACCGTGAATGGGGCCTCGATGAAGCACAAGCCGTCACTACCCGCCTCGGCGAAGATAACCGCGCCATGGCAATTTTGGGCGTAGACGACGTATGGCTTAACCTCGACGACGCCATTTATCGCATGCCTGCCCACTACAACAGTCGTGACACGCTATTTGCCATGCCCCACGCTAGCGACACCTTGGCCAATCAACTTAGTCACATCCTACACGAGCTGATGCCGGTGCTCGGCACTGCCCGTTGGCTCATTCCAGCAGGCGTCGGTATGCATGTCGATCACCTAAATGTATTTGCAGCAGCACAGGCAGTGTTGCCACTAGCCACCATCAGCCTCTACGAAGAGGTGCCATACGCACTCACGCCCGAGTGGATTACCCAGCGTCAGCAAATGCTCAATATCGCAGTAACCCTTGTCGAAATCGGGCCATATATCGCCACCAAAATCGCCGCCATCGGCTGTTATGCTAGCCAAATGGATGCCTTGTTCGGCGATGGCAAGACCATGCCCCAACAAATTACTGATTATCATCGTCAACTCGGCAATGGCGCTCCAGTCGAGCGTCGTTATCGATTAATTCATTGATGTGAGAGAGATATGACCAACTTTCCCGCCATTAAACTGCTATCACCCGGCGCATCAGTCTGGGACAAGTTTTGTAGCGAACACGAGCATGGTCATCTGCTCCAAATGAGCCGCTGGGGCCTCCTCAAGCAACAAACCGGTTGGTACGCACATCGCTTAATTATCAGCGACGATGAGCGCATTCGCGCCGGTGCGCAGGTTCTGGTACAAAAGCGCTTTGGGCTAGCCATGTGCTATGTCCCACGCGGGCCGTTGTTCTGCGATGATTTGATGATTAATCATGCACTTGTGGCCGCCATCAACCGCTATGCTACAGAACAAAACGCCATTGCAGTGCGCTACGAGCCCTTTGTAGCGTATGAACACCAGCGCACAGCACTTTTTGAAAAAGCGCTGACCGCCACCGAGCATAGCATCAACAAAACCATCCAACCCCAACACACGGTCATTACACAACTGACCGATGCGGAGAGTCTCAAAGAGCTCACCGACCAACAATTACTGACGTCATTTAGTAAGGGGCATCGGGCTGACATCAAAAAAGCCGAGCGGGCAGGGGTAACCATCCGGTACGGCACTGGTGCTAATGATATTGCCACATTTAGCCAGCTCATGAACGAAACCGGCGCCCGGGCCAACTTCGATGTGCATCCCCAAGCCTACTACCAGACGGTCTGGGATTTGTTTGGCACCATCGATCACGCCACGTTGATACTCGCCGATTACAACGGCCAAACCATTGCTGGTGCGTTGATTGTGGGCGGCGCAAATACGGTGAATTATTTGTACGGCGGATCGCGTGTCGAGGCGTTCCAGCACGGGGCAAACCATTTGATTCAATGGAGCGCCTTACGCTGGGCCCGCGATCATGGCTATGCCCAATACGACTTTTGGGGGATTCCGTATCGCAAAGACGAGGCGCCGGCGGATGGTGAGCAGGCGAGCATGACCGGCCTGATTCGCTTCAAAAAAGGCTTCGGCGGCGACGAGGTGTCGTTTATGCCGGCCTACACGCATATTCTCAAACCGACGTTGTATCACTTAGTCAAAACCCGTTTTTCGATTTAAGCATCAAGGACATCATCCATGGCATCTTCATCATCACTCACCGAACAACTCGCCGAGGCCCAGCGCCTGCAAACATACTACCAGCGTGAACTCGAGCGCCAGCGGGCCATGAACGCCGAGTTGCGCAAGGCCGTAGCCGAGATGGCCCGCACATTCCAAGAGACGCTGGCCGAATCAGTCCACGCCGCCGAAACTGGCGATTTGGCCGAGGTGCGCCGTATCGCCTACGCCAACCGCAACGCCTGGCAGGAGTATTTGCAACAAATTGTGCAGGCTGCGGCCAAGAGCGCGCCGGCGAATGAGTAGGGGATAACAAATACAACCCCCACCATCATAATGATGGTGGGGGTCATTTTTGCCTTAATTCATCCGGCGGCGTCGACGACGCATCGCATCGTTATCACCTGGCGCACTGCCAGCCGGCGGTGTCTGCGGCACCGAGTACTGGTCATCGCCGGCACTCTCGCTGCGTGGCGGCGCAGGTGGCCGCTCACTCTGGCCACGCGGTGGACCAAACTGTTGCTGATCGCGCGGTGGGCGTGGCCCACGATCGCCTTGTGGGCGGTTGGGTCGGTCGCCACTCGGTGGTCCTTGACGCTCACCTTGGTTCTGACGTGGCTGATACGGCCGGTCACCACTCGGTGGCCCCTGGCGCTCACCTTGGTTCTGACGTGGCTGGTATGGTCGGTCGCCACTTGGTGGTCCTTGGCGCTCACCTTGATTCTGACGTGGCTGATATGGCCGATCGCCACTCGGTGGTCCTTGACGCGGCCCGCGGTCACCCTGTGGGCGATTGCCACCTTGTGGTTGACGACGATCATCGCGCCCACGTGGCTTAATCCGCGTTGCTGCGCCCACGTCATCGCTACTGCGCTCGTCTGGTTTATCCTCGAGCGCCGCCAAGGCAGCCAACATATCTGATGATTCGAATTCATCGCGGAGCAAGCGGCGCTCGCCACGATTGCGCTCGCGCACCACTGGCGTCACACCCTCTGAATTGCGTGAACGCGCCATGGTGGCGACATCCTCAGTCGCCTCACGGATAACCTCGGGTTTAAACTCTTCGTGTACGCCACTGGCCGCCAATGTCACTGTCAACGTGCCACGAAGCACATTGACGCTCGTCACCTCACCAGGACCATCGGGCGTATGCACCCAGGTGCCACGCTTGGGCATCTCGGCTTTCATCTCGATATACTGCTCGTGCTCGTAGGCCAAACAGCAGAGCAAGCGCCCACACACACCGCTGATTTTGGCTGGGTTGAGCGGCAAATCTTGATCTTTGGCCATTTTGATGGAGACACGCGCATAATCTGGCAAAAACGACGCACAGCATAAGATTCGCCCACACGGACCAATCCCGCCGAGCAATTTGGCCTCGTCGCGTGGGCCAATTTGGCGGAGTTCGATGCGCGTACGGAACGTACGGGCCAAATCGCGTACAAGATTACGGAAGTCGACGCGCTTGTCGGCCGTAAAATAAAACGTCAACCGCGACCCGTCAAAGCTATACTCCGCCTTGACCAGACTCATCGGCAGCTCGTGCTCGTCAATCTTCTCTTGACAGCGATGAATCAACTCATCTTGACGACTGTTCAACTGCTTCCACCGCACTTCGTCCTCTTCGAACGCCATACGCACCACCGGCTTAAGTTCACCGACAATGGCGGATTCATCGACGTCGTGCGGTAACTCGGCCACACGGGCCATCTCAAGCCCACGTGCGGTCTCAACGATCACATACTGCCCAATTACCATGTCGGGGACAGCTGCAGGATCAAAATAGTATGTTTTACCGGAATCCTTGAAACGGATACCGACCACTGTTGGCATCGCATTTATCCTTTACACATCAAAACCACATCAATTATTAATGTGTGAATTGTGGTTGCCATTGTAACACATCCCACTCATTTTCTAACATCATCCCTTGACGTGTGTCCGAACTCCTACTATCATGATGTCAGACACGCTACGATCTAAACTTCATATTTGACTATTTTTATTTTTTAGAGTATCATTCTATTTCGCTGTATGTGAGTAATCACAGGCAGCCCTATACCTTGTGCAGACAGAGAGAAGCATGCACGAATCAAGCCAATGACCAGGCATTTCAGTCGCTACCAGGCGCCAATAGCCGGGTAGGGTGTTTTTTGCATTATCTCGACAGTTCTCGTGAGCAACTTGCCACACGCAATTGGTTACCACCCGATATAAGCGAGGTTTCCATGTCTCCCAAAAATCACCATGTCGCGCTCCCCCCACTCATCTCACCAAACGGCCCACGCGCTGCCAAACGCGCGTTGCGGCACACGTTCGGACAAGAGCGGGACGCCATCGAGGTACCCAATCTCATTGAAACCCAAATTAAGAGTTTCGAATGGTTTCGTCAGGAGGGTTTGAAAGAACTGTTCCGCGAGATTTCGCCGATTGCGGATTTCACGGGCAAGAACCTCGAGTTACGCTTTGGTGATTTCACATTTGGTGAGCCACGCCATACCGAGCACGAATGTCGTGAATACGACTTGACCTACTCTGCACCGTTACGCGTCAACGTGCAGTTGCGTATTTTGAGCACTGGCGAAATCAAAGAGAGCGACACGTTCCTCGGCGACTTCCCCCTTATGACTGAGAACGGCACGTTTGTCATCAACGGCGCTGAGCGCGTCGTGGTTTCACAGCTTGTGCGTTCACCAGGCGTCTACTTCAGCGCCGAGGTCGATCCAACCTCAGGACATCGCTTGCATTCAGCCAAGTTGATTCCCAACCGTGGTGCCTGGCTCGAGTTCGAAACCAATCGCCGCAACGTCATATCAGTCAAGGTCGACCGCAAGCGCAAAATCCCGGTTACCGTGTTTTTGCGCGCTGTTCTTGCGTGGCAAGCCAACGAAAACGGCGAGGGTCAATGGTGTGATGACAGCGAGTTGACAAGCCATGGTCTGAACGAACACATCGAGCAGATTTTTGGGGCGCTCGAAGACACCAACGAAATCAAATACATCCGCACCACGCTCGACAAAGACAGCACGCGTAACTCGCGCGATGCCTTGATTGAGCTTTACAAGCGCTTGCGCCCAGGTGATCCTCCGACGCTCGAGAACGCCAAGAACTTGCTGGAGTCGTACTTCTTCAGCGAGCGTCGCTACGACTTAGCTAAGGTCGGTCGCTACAAGCTCAACAAGAACCTATACGAGCGCAGCAACGACAATAACCCACCCAGCGAGGATGTCCGCGTCCTGTTGGTTCGCGATATCTTCAAAATTATCGAGTTGGTCATCGAACTCAACAACGGCCGCGGTAGCTCAGACGACATTGACCACTTGGGCAATCGTCGTGTCCGTACAGTTGGCGAGTTGATTCAACAACAGTTCCGCACCGGTTTGATGCGCATGGAGCGCGTCATCAAAGAGCGCATGTCACTAGCCGAGCCCGAGAGCGCCACCCCCAATCAGCTCATCAACATCCGTCCGATTTTGGCGGCCATCCGTGAGTGGTTCGGTGGTTCACAGCTCTCACAATTCATGGATCAGACCAATCCGTTGGCCGAGTTGACCAACAAACGTCGTTTGTCGGCCCTTGGACCTGGTGGTTTGAGCCGCGATCGCGCCGGCTTCGAAGTCCGCGACGTTCACCACTCACACTACGGCCGTATTTGCCCGGTAGAGACTCCCGAAGGTCCAAACATCGGTCTTATCGGTACGATGTCGACCTTTGCCCGCGTCAACGAGATGGGCTTCCTTGAGACACCATATCGTCGTGTCTACCGCGAGCTCTTGACGGCTGCCGGCCTCTTCGAGGATGCCAAGGACGCAGCCCGTGGTGCCAGTACCATCGTCGCCCCACGTGACTACCGTCACTTGGTCAGCGGTGATTTGTTGTTGGCCAAGGGCAGTTTGCTTAGCACAAACGGTCAAATCAGTGCCGATGCTAAGACTCTCCTCGAATCGGTCTCAGCTACCATCTTGACCAATCAGCGCCTCCGCGAGGACATCGTTGACCCGAAGAATGGCAAGACGATCGGTCAAGAGGGTGACGACATCACGGCAGAGATGGCCAGCAAAATCGCTGCCTTGCCACTCGCCCGCATCAACATCCATCCGATGGTCTCGCACGACGTCGAGTACATCACCGCCGACATGGAAGAGCGCTACACCATCGCCCAGGCCAATGCCCGTGTTGATGAGTTTGGTCGATTTACCGACAGCACTGTCTCATGTCGTGTGCATGGTGATTTCGAAGACATGCGCATCACCAACATCGAGTACATGGACGTATCGCCCAAGCAGGTGGTCAGCGTCTCGACGGCGCTTATCCCGTTCCTTGAGCATGACGATGCCAACCGAGCCTTGATGGGTTCGAACATGCAACGCCAGGCAGTGCCACTGTTGCGTCCTGACGCCCCAATCGTTGGTACTGGCATCGAGCACTTGGCCGCCCGCGATAGCGGTCAGGTGGTTGTGGCCCGTCACGATGGTATCGTCCTGAGTGTCACCGGTGATACGGTCACTATTGAGCGCATTGATGATGTCGGTACCCCTGTCCTCGACGACTTAGGCAATGTCGTAGTTGACGAATACCGCTTGCGCAAATTCATGCGGTCAAATCAAGATACCTGTATCAATCAGCGCCCATCAGTAACCCGCGGCCAACGAGTCAAGCGCAACGAAGTTATTGCTGATAGCTCATCCACTGATCGCGGTGAGTTAGCCCTCGGCCAAAACGTCTTGGTTGCCTTTATGCCGTGGGAGGGTGGTAACTTCGAAGACGCCATCCTGGTCAGTGAGCGCTTGGTACGCGAAGATGTCTTTACCTCGATTCACATCGAACGCTACGAAATCGAAGCCCGCGAGACCAAGCTCGGACCCGAGGAGATTACCCGCGATATCCCGAACGTCGGCCCCGAAAGCCTACGCAACCTTGATGAGCGCGGTATCATCTACGTCGGCGCCGAAGTACACCCCAACGATATCTTGGTTGGCAAAATCACCCCTAAGGGTGAGACCGAGCTAACCGCCGAAGAACGCCTGTTGCGCGCCATCTTCGGTGAGAAGGCCCGCGAAGTCAAAGATAGCTCACTGCGCGTCCAAAACGGTGTACGTGGCAAGGTTATCGGCGTCAAACGCTTCGATCGCCAAGAGAACCCAGATGTCGATTTGTCTGTCGGCGTCAACCAGAAGGTCCAGATTTTGCTCTGTCAGAAGCGCAAAATCTCAGCTGGTGACAAGATGGCCGGTCGCCACGGTAATAAGGGTGTGGTCAGCCGTATCCTACCTGTCGAGGACATGCCGTTTCTTGAGGATGGTACGCCTGTCGACATCATTTTGAACCCCATTGGTGTGCCAAGCCGTATGAACCTCGGTCAGATTCTCGAGACGCACCTCGGCTGGGCCGCAGAGCGCTTGGGGATGCGCATCGCCACCCCAGTATTCGATGGTGCCACCGAAGAGGATATTCAGAATTGGTTGAGCCAAGCTGCCCTGCCACACGACGGCAAAGTCATGTTGCACGACGGCCGCACCGGTAACCAGTTCCATAACCCAGTGACTGTCGGCTACATCTACATGCTCAAGTTGGCCCACTTGGTCGAGGACAAGATCCACGCCCGTTCGACTGGCCCCTACAGCTTGGTCACGCAACAACCGTTGGGTGGTAAAGCGCAGTTCGGTGGTCAGCGCTTCGGTGAAATGGAAGTCTGGGCACTCGAGGCTTACGGCGCCGCCTACATCTTGCAAGAGATGCTCACCGTCAAGTCCGACGATGTGGTGGGTCGTGTCAAGACCTACGAAGCCATCGTCAAGGGTGAGCCCATTCAAGAGGCCGGTGTGCCAGAGTCGTTCAAGGTGCTCATCAAAGAGTTGCAGTCACTCGGCTTGTCAGTTGACGTCCTTTCAGAGGACGAAAAGCCAGTCCAACTCAATGACGACTCAGAGAGCGATAATGTCCAACTCGAAGGCATCAATATTTCTGGCCGCGAACGCGATGAATAGTTGGGGTAGCACCCTAGGGGGTATATAAGACATGCTCGAAATCAACGATTTCAGTTCAATTCGCATCAGTTTGGCCTCACCAGATGCCATCCGCGGGTGGTCAAAAGGCGAGGTAACCAAGCCTGAGACAATTAACTACCGCACGCTCAAGCCTGAGCGCGATGGCCTCTTCTGCGAGAAGATCTTCGGCCCAACCCGTGACTGGGAGTGCTACTGTGGCAAGTACAAGCGCGTCCGCTATCGCGGCGTCGTGTGTGATAAGTGTGGCGTTGAGGTCACCCGCTCAAAGGTTCGCCGTGAGCGCATGGGCCACATCCAACTCGCTACGCCCGTCAGCCACATCTGGTTCGTCAAGGGCTCACCAAGCCGGCTCAGCTTGTTGCTCGACATCACCCCACGCAACCTTGAGCGTGTGCTCTACTTTGCGGCACATATCGTCACCGAAATTGATGAGGTTGCCCGTACAGAAGCGCGTGAAGACCTTGAGGTCTACTACGATGAGAAGATAGCCACCCTCGAGCGCGATGCTGCCAACAAAAAAGGCCAAATTGCAACCGATCTTTCCAGCGATTTGGTCGATATTGGCAATCAAGAGGTTGAGCAGAACGACTCACCGAATCGCCAACTTGCGGATATTGACGCCTTGCGTCGTGCCATTAAAAGTGAGTATGAGGCGTTGCGCGAACAACTCGAAAGCCGTGAAGATGAAAAAGTAGAAGAAGACCTACTCTTTCGCTCACACGTCTTGGTCGAAGAGGGTCGTGCTATCCGCGAAGAGACCATCGACATGCTCGATGAACTCTACGAGCACGAGATGACCCTACTCGACACCCAGAGTCAACAAGTCTCGGATAACGAACTCCTACGCAGTGCCAATCGTGAGCAACTCGAGCAAACGGCGCGTGCCGAGCAGAATCGCATCAGTGAAAAGCGCGATCACGACATCGACGTCTTGCTCAAAGAAAAGAAGCAAAAGCTCGATGCACTCGACTCAATTCGTATGAAGCGCATCTTGAGCGAGACCGACTACCGCGATTTACAAGACATTGCTCCATCCGTCTTCAAAGCTGAGATGGGTGCTAGCGCTATTCGCGGCTTGATTGAGCGCACCGTCGATCTCGACACTTTGGCAGCGATGCTCCAAGACGAAATCAACAACACCAGCAATAGCCCCAAGCGTAAGAAGCTGACCAAACGCCTGCGCGTGGTCGAGGCCTTCCGCAAGAGCGGCAATAAGCCTGAGTGGATGATTATGACCGTCTTGCCAGTCATCCCACCAGACTTGCGCCCAATGGTGCAACTCGACGGTGGCCGGTTTGCCACCTCAGACCTCAACGATCTTTATCGCCGTGTTATCAATCGCAACAATCGTCTCAAGCGCTTGATGGACCTCAAGGCACCCGATATCATCGTCCGCAACGAAAAGCGCATGCTCCAAGAGGCAGTTGATGCCCTCATCGACAACGGTCGTCGTGGTCGTGCGGTTAGTGGCAAAGGCAAGCATCGCCTTAAGTCACTCAGTGACATGCTCAAGGGTAAGCAAGGCCGGTTCCGCCAAAACTTGCTCGGTAAGCGCGTCGATTACTCCGGCCGTTCGGTCATCGTGGTCGGCCCGAGCCTCAAGTTGCATCAATGTGGTTTGCCCAAGAAGATGGCCCTCGAGCTGTTCAAACCGTTTGTCATGCAACGCTTGGTCCAGAACAAGATTGTCAGCAACATTAAGGGCGCCAAGAAGTACGTCGAGCGCGTCAAGCCTGAGGTGTGGGATGTGCTCGAGGAGGTCATCAAAGATTACCTCGTGTTGCTCAACCGTGCGCCATCGTTGCACCGCTTGTCAATCCAAGCCTTCGAAGCACAATTGATTGAAGGATCAGCCATCCAGTTGCATCCGCTCGTCTGTACCGCATTCAACGCCGACTTCGACGGCGACCAGATGGCCGTCCACGTGCCACTTTCAGTCAAAGCCCAAGAAGAAGCACGCTTGCGCATGCTTTCAAAGTACAACATCTTGTCACCAGCCACTGGTGATCCGATTATTACACCGTCGCAAGACATCGTGCTGGGGTGCTTCTACCTCACAATTATCAACGATGGTGCCAAGGGCACTGGCAAGATCTTTACTTCGATCGAAGAAGCCTTGCTGGCCTACGATAAGGGTGTCGTGGACATCCAAGCACCGATTTTTGTGCGCCTAGAGGGTGTGAAACTCCAAGGTGACAACGTCAAAGCTACCCTAGACGGCCAGAAGATTCCTGCCCAGGTACGCGAGCTCCCAGCCGGCCCTAATGGCGAGTCACGCATGTTGCTTGAAACGTCGGTCGGTCGCTTGATTTTCAATCAAGAGTTGTTGCCACCGTTGCAATACCGCAACCACGAGGTTATCAAAGATAGCCTCAAGCACATTATTGCTGACTGCTACAAGCACTACACCAACCTCGATAATGTCAGCGAGCAGGATCTGAACGCCATTCGCGATAAGTACCCGCATCGTACATTCAGTATCGAAGAATTGACTCGCTACTACGGCTCAGAGCGTACTGCCGAGCAAGCCGACAAAATCAAAGCCCTCGGGTTCCATTACGCTATGCGCGGTGGTATGACCGTCGGTGTGCGCGACATTCAAGTACCAACCGAGAAAGTCGAGATCATTGCACAAGCAGAATCTGAGCGTGATGCCACCCAGCGTCGCTTCAACCGCGGTCTGATGACTGAGGACGAGCGTTACAACAAGGTTATTAACATCTGGCGTGATGCCGGCGAGAAGATGACCAAGCAAGTACGCGCAGTCAATGAGGTACACGCTGAGAGCCTCGACACTACTACGCCAAATCAGGTCAAGCGCTTTAACCCGGTCTCAATGATGGTAACGTCAAAGGCCCGCGGTAACATCAATCAGTTGACGCAGCTTTCAGGTATGCGTGGTTTGATGGCTGACCCATCAGGTAAGGTCATTGAGCTTCCGATTAAGTCGAACTTCCGTGAGGGCTTGTCGGTGCTTGAGTACTTCGTCTCGACACACGGTGGTCGTAAAGGTCTAGCCGACACCGCCTTGCGTACTGCTGACGCCGGTTACTTAACCCGACGTCTGATTGACGTGGCTCAAGATAATATTGTCACCATGGAAGACTGTGGTAGCACAGAGTCACTCTTGCTCCACAGTAACGATGATGACGAAGTCATGAAGCCACTCCACCAACGTGTGGTTGGCCGCGTCACCGCCGAGCCAATCTACGCCATTGACGGGAGTATGTTGCTTGACGCAAACGAGGAAATTCACGAGGATATCGCATCAAAGCTACCCGCCAACGAGATTCGCTACGTACGGGTGCGCACACCGCTCTACTGTCAAGCAGAGTATGGTATCTGCCGCAAGTGCTATGGTCGTAACTTGGCGACTGGCAAATTGGTCGAAATCGGCGAGGCCGTCGGTATCATTGCCGCCCAGTCAATCGGTGAGCCTGGTACACAGCTGACGTTGCGCACCTTCCACACCGGTGGTTCGGCAACTGCGGCCGACATCACCCAAGGTTTACCACGTATCATCGAAATTTTCGAGGCACGCGTCAAAGCCGAAACCAAAGCTACCTTAGCCGAACTTGATGGTGTATTGATTCAGGACAAAACTGACAACAAACATACTTTGTCAATCAAGGACGAGGGCAGTGCCAGTGACGAGCAAATCATGCCCGACCATTATGTACCTGACATTGAACACGGCGCTCAAGTCCACAAAAACCAGATTATTGCCCGCAGTAATCGCACCGATCTAGGGGGGCAACCAGTGCGAGCCCGCCAAGATGGCGTGGCAATGATATCAGGCAACGTGATTAATATCGTCACACAGTTCAATGAGGAAATTGAGCGTGTTGTGCCAACCACTGCCCGACTCCGCAAGGGGTTAAATGAAGGAGCACGTGTCTACGTTGGTCAATTCTTGACCGAAGGTGCTGCCCACCCGCAAGAGTTGCTCGAACTCCAAGGCCGTGATGTCCTGCAGAACTACTTGGTCAAAGAGGCCCAAAAGGTCTATCGTAGCCAAGGTGTGGATATCGATGACAAGCACATCGAAGTCATCATTCGTCAGATGCTGCGACGTGTCCGTATTGCCGACCCAGGTGATACCCACTACCTACATAACGAGACCGTTGACCAAGTCGAGCTGATGCGCGTCAACGCTGAAGTCTGTGCCCAAGGCGGTATGCCAGCAGTAGCAACTTCGCACCTGCTTGGTATCACCCGCGCATCACTTACCACCGACAGCTTCTTGTCAGCAGCTTCGTTCCAAGAGACCACTCGTGTCTTAACCGAAGCTGCTATCACCGGCAAAATCGACTATCTACGTGGCCTCAAGGAAAATGTGGTCATCGGTAAGTTGATTCCAGCGGGTACGGGTGCTGAAGAGCGTCGACGCATCGCAGATACTGCAGTCAAATCAGCATCAATCGTATCTACAGATGCAGTTGCTGATGTTCCAGACGAGAATGAGAAGAAGCAAGTCGTTGAGCCAACCAAAACGTTGCGTGCACAAACCATGAGCCCTGAGGACCTAGCGGCCCTCAAGCTTGCCGAAAGCCTCCGTGAGGATCTCAACGGCAATGGTGATATCGAGAACGAGTAACGCATCACTCACCCATACAAAGGCCGCGGAACAGTTGTTCCGCGGCCTTTGTGTACCCTTCTGATATGCCCTAAAAATGTTTGACAACCTCATCAGCAAACTGCGCTACACGCTCACGCTCGTATGCCACCCGCGGCAAATAGGTGATAATGTAATCTGCACCAGCATCAACAAGCTGCCCAACTCGCTCACGTACTTCCTCCGGAGTACCCACAAACGTCGCCTTGCGGAACTCCTCGAGGCTGGCTTTGCCGCGCGCCTTGGCCGTCGCTTTCTCAGCATCTTCACCCGGATTAATCATGAACACATTCAAATTGGTGCTCTTGTCAATAGAGGCATAATCACGACCCAGTGCATCACAGTGCGCCTTGAGCACCGCCAACTTCTGCCGCACTGTTTCCGGATTACCACCACCAACATTACAAGCCTGTCCATATTTTGCCACTAACTTGAGTGTAACTTTCTCACCGCCACCACCTAACCACAATGGGATGTGTGGCTTCTGGATACCTTTAGGCTCATTGATTGGTCCATCAATCGTATAAAACTTGCCGTTGTAGACAGGCTTCTCTTCAGTCCACATTTTGACAATAATCTCAACAGCCTCACGGAACGCCCGCATGCGCTCAGGCACATCAGGAAAACCGTAACCATATGCCCGCCACTCGTGCTCATACCAACCAGCACCCAAACCACACAATAAGCGGCCAGCACTCATGACATCGATAGTTGAAGCGATTTTGGCCAGTAATGCTGGATTGCGATAACCATTACAGGTCACCATTTGGCCGATTTTGATGGTACTGGTATCACGTGCAAGACCGGCCGTAATCGACCAACACTCAAACGTGGTCTCCATCTCGGGCGTTGGCACAGTGTGAAAATGATCATACACCCAAATCGAATCAAAACCAGCCTTCTCGGCATCACGACCAACTGCAGTCATGGCCTCGTACTGCGCAAGTGGATCACGAATCTCGACAAGATCCATCCGCCAACCTTGTGGCACAAACACACCGAACTTCACACTCATGGACTTGCTCCTTGTTTAAGTTAGAAGTTTACATTGGGAGAACCTGTAGCACAAAAGTACAATAGCATAGTTTTCCTTTTATGTGTGTGATAAAAAATAGATAACCGTCGTATATATACGTTTACAAAAGATATGCACGTACCACTTTTTTGACAAAAAACAGCCCCCCTGCTCATGCATACCACACAAGCAGGGGGCAAGAAAAACCAACTAGGTCAGTGATACCTCACACGCACCACCAACACATGCCAACTCTTGAGCAGCATTGGTCAGGTCGCTCTCTTCGTAACGCCATACCTTGCTGAAGTCGATTTCGGGGAAGTTGGCAGCCAACTTCTCGTATTCGTCTTTGTTAATCTCGACGTATGGCATCTGAGCATACTGGGCATCGAATGAAGGCAAGAACGACATGCCGCCAACCTGCTCGCGATGCTCCCACACCCACTTCATCACATCAAGCACCTCTTCGGGACGGTAGGTGATAGTCACTGATGGATTGTGCTCAGTCCAGAACAGTTTGTTCTGCAACCAGAACTCACACTGCTGGATGGCGCTGACATCACCACGCGTTGTTGCACCTTCTGGTGACTTCATGGGGAAGTGAACAACCCAGGTGGTGGCATTGTCAACAGTCTGACCATTCTCGGGGTCCATTGGTACACCGGCGTCACGCAACACCTTGAAGATCGGTGAGTGGACTGACACGCGCACATTGCGAATGTAATATGGGGCCCAACGTGGGTGCAAACCGCTAGCACAATTCAACAGCTGTGATGAATTACCGCTGGGCTTGACACAGGTGATTGAAGCCGACTGATTGATACCCAGTTTACCAGCCACATCACGGTTGACCTCAATCGCAACCTCGCGCAGTTGACGCTTGAACTGAGCATCTTGAGCAGCCATGCTATCCATCTGACCGGTAATATCGACACCAAGCAAGCGCTCTTCTTCGCAGTTTTTCTGCCACTGTGGACGCAATCCCGGGAAGTTAGTTGCCAATGACTGAATTGAGCCGATGATAGTAGCAACTTCCACCTTCTCACGCAATGTTTCATACGTGTCATCAGCACGTGCCACTGCAGCCGTTAAATTACAGAACTGCCATGGGCGCAAATTAATCTCACCACATGGGTTGGTTCCGAAATCGGCATCTTGGCGGCGGGCTGGCTTCATTGTGTTGGCGCCCTCACGATTGAAAATACCTGGCTCACCACGACCTGAATCAACCATCTCCATGAACTGATGGATGAACTCTTGTTGCGTCAAACCGCCAACTGGCCATACCACTGAGTTGTTGGCATTCCAGCGATGGCTATTCTCACGCTCAAAGTCACCACTCTTGGACTGCAACATCTCCTGATCATCTGGATCAAAGAGCGAAATCATGGCGGTACGGCGCACACCACCCGACACAGCAGCATTACCGACCACACACATCATGTCATGCGCATCAATTGGGCGCAAGAACGAACCCTGACGTGACAAAATCTTACGACGCATGAAGTCAAGTGTGACGCGCAATGGCTCTGGGCCCGAGGCACGTCCCCCTTTGATGCGCAACGCAGTACCAGCTGGGCGCAACATCGACAAGTCAAAATGCACATCGCCGCCATCCCACCAAGTCTGCAAACCAAAACGCAATGCATCAGCCCAACCTTCGGCAGAGTCCTCGACCACATAGTTGACCGGAGCAAGACCCTTTTGGCGCATAATGCGTGGGAAATTCTCGACATACTTGCTCTCAACCGAATACCCTACACCACAACCGGCCATCGAGATAATCAACGCCTCAACAAATGAGTCAATACTCTCAACCGGCTGGTAACTACAGTTATAAATGGCAATATTGTTGCGACGTGCAGCAGGACCAGCCATTGCCAACAAGCGCATTGACGGCATCGCACGCATCTCGAGGACAGCCTTGCGAATTCGCTCATAAGTCTCACGTGGCAATCGATCTCCAGCAAGCTCATGCAAATAATCTACTGAGCGATCAACCGTCTCGATCCAGGTCTCACGTCGACCAAGATCATAGTTAAATCGTGAGTACTTATCAAAAAATTGAAACTTCTGCAATGCCGTTGGAAAGTATTTGTCGGATGCGGCAAAGGCTGACCGCACTTCCTCTGGGATTGGTCGACGCTCGCGCTCTTTGGCATGCTCGGCACGATACAAAATGTAGCGCTTCGCTGCCTCAAACTCGCCAGCAGCTTGCAGTACCATCTCAACTATATCTTGCACATCCTCAACTGTAGGCATACCACGCGTGGCCTTGGCAGCCACAATGTTCACTACACGTCGTGTCAACTCTGCAACCGAGGTACTTGGCTCACGACCAAAGCTTTGGAAGCAGCGAAGAATCGCATTTTCGATGCGATCAGCATCAAACGATACCTGTCGACCATCTCGCTTTACAATTGTCTGCGGTACTTGAATACCATCATCGTGCGATGATGCTGAATCTGACGATACAATCGTCTCTTCTAAGGTCATGATCACCCTCCCCAGAGATTACAAATACATGACACGAATAACGCAATATAACGCTCTCCAACGCTATTTCATCAACCTACACACCTTAATACTACACAATGTAATGACGATTTGTGACGAAACAGAAGGGGCCAAAATCTTCTATTTTAGCCCCACAACACAACATATAGTGGTGTCTTATTGGGAGAGGTAACTAAATAGCGTATCGTTATGCTACCATAGGGGAAAATGTCTGTCAAGCAAATTTGATTTAAGAATTATTTCACAAGAACCTGATAGATTATTGACATTGATGCGAAGTTACGCTAACATTCCAACTTACGAATACCAAAATTTATAGTCACAGATGTGACTATATGTCCGTGTAGCAATACAACGTGCAGCAGAGGTTTTGGTTTTTTTCGCAACAGGTTCAAACCAAACAGGAGAAGAGAAATCGTGAAGAAGCAGCACATTTTGCGCCGCGCTGCGATTCTCTTTGTCGCCGCCTTAGTCGCACCAATGATTGCCGCATGTGGTGGTTCAACCGCCACTGAGCCGCAGGTCATTCGTGAGACTGTGGTCGTCAAAGAGACCAGTGCACCCATCGTCGAGACGGTTGTCGTCAAAGAGGAAGTGGAAGTTACCAAGGATACGTCGTTTACTACGCCGCATCCAATCATTGGTGATGTACGCATGCGTCAGGCCATTGCCTACTGCACCAACCGCCCCGAGTTGATCAAGTCGGTGTACCCGTTCTTGAGCGACGAGCAGCAGCAAGGCTTGTTGATGGACACTTTCTTGCCCAAGAGTCACTGGGCAGCCAACAACACCAGCATTGTCAGCTACCCATTCGATCCAGAGAAGGGTAAGGCATTGTTGTTGGAGGCTGGTTGGGAAGGTGGTTTCAATGCTGACGGCGTGCCGTTGTTCTTGAGCTTCAAGACAACCAATGCCGCCTTCCGTCAGACATGGGCAACCGTGCTCGAGCAGCAGTTGGCCGAGAACTGTGGCATCACCATCTCACGCACACATGCCCCAGGCTCATGGTGGTTCGGTGACACGACCGGCTTGGCTCGCCGCGACTTTGAGTTGGGCGCCTTCGCATGGGTTGGTCAGACCGATCCAGGCGGTATCTCACTCTACGCATGTAACCAGATTCCAACCCCAGGTAACAACTGGGAGGGTCAAAACTACATGGGTTGGTGTAATGAGACCGCCAGCAAGGCCATCATCGCCGCCAACAACACCTTGGACAAGAACGAGCGCATCAAGCAGTATGCTATCGTCCAAGAGGAGTTCACCAAGGACATGGTCAGCTTGCCACTCTTCAACCGCTTGGAGGCCGCCGCTGCCAACAAGGACTTGAAGAACTTCAAGCCAAACCCAACCGAGTACTACACTTGGAATGCCGAGGAGTGGGAGCTCGCCGGTAAGGACACCGTTGTGTTGGCCTTCACCCAAGAGCCAGCCTCACTCTACACCTTGGTTGAGAGTGCCGCTGTGGCCACCACTGCTGCATACCTTTTGAGCGCACGCACCGTGACCAGCCTCGACTATGACTATCAAGCCGTTGGTATGACCAAGTTGCCATCAATCGGCGACGGCGCTACCAATGAGGATGTCGAAGTCAAGGCCGGCGATATGGTATGGACCACCTCTGGTGAGGCTGTTGCCTTGGCTGAGGGTGTCGAAGTAACCAACGCCGCTGGTGATACCGTCGTGTGGGACGGCAGCAGCCCATTGACCATGAAGAAGTTGACCGTCAGCTTCGAAATGAAGCCCGGCATGAAGTGGCAAGATGGCACCCCAGTCAGCAAGGCTGACTATGAGCTCGGCTACAAGGTCACTTGTGACCCAGAGTCAGGCGCCACCACCTTCACCTTCTGTAACTCAGTTGCCACCTTCACCCAGGAGAGCGACACCAAGCAAACCTTGGTATTCCACCCTGGTGTGCAGTGGCCAACCTTCTACACCGGTGGCTTTGGTGCTTACCCAGCCCATCAGGTCATCGAGAGCGAAGGTCCATACAAGGGTAAGAAGTTGGCAGAAGTCGCACCAAAGGACATGCCAACCTTGCCAGAAATCGCCGAAGCGCCATTGAGCACTGGCCCCTACAAGATTGTCTCATGGGACAAGGGTCAGAAGATGGTGTTCGAAGCCAATGAGAACTACTACGGCAATGCTCCAAAGATCAAGAACTTGGTCATCCAGTTCTACGAGGACACCAACGCCGCAGTCGCAGCTCTCTTGACAGGTAACGTCGACGTTGTTGGTACCGAAACCCTCGGTGCCGGTGCCGAAGTCGAGACCGTTGTTAAGGCTGCCGCCGAGGGTAAGTTGCAGGCCGAGACACTGGCCAGCCCAACCTGGGAGCACATTGACTTCAACATCTTCGTCAAGTAATTTGATGCACGATACCCCCAATCAGCATATGCTGATTGGGGGTATTTGCTCAAAAGGCCCCTCTTTGTCTTGCACCCATGATTTACTTCACATATAGTTGGGAGCCGCTATCGTGGCGACATTCCTTATCCGCCGCCTTATCCAAATGGTGATTGTGCTACTTGCGTCGGCCATCGTGTCGTATGCGTTGCTGTACCTAGCGCCAGGCGGCCCAACCGCTGGGCTGCGTCAATTACAACAAGGTGGGCGCAATGCAATCACAGCCGAGGATATTGCGCGCATCAAAGCACGTTTCGAACTTGATTTATTTTTGCCTTATCGTTTTACTCGCTGGTTAGCTGGATTCCCGAGTGGCCCCGTCACTATCGGTGGTCAGACATTCTTTGCAGATACACCTGCTGGCTGTGCCATCCCTGGCCAAGTCCGCTTGCGTTATCCTGATGGTACATCTGAGATTATCGAAGAAGGGTGTGAACAGTACGTCACCTTCGCCGATTTGACAAATCGTCGCACCAGTCGCGGGATTATCTTCGGTGATTTCGGCAACTCGCAAGTTATTTTGCGCGACCGCCCCATCTCTGTCTTGATCGAAAGTCGCTTGCCCTACACGCTCCAGTTGATGGGCGCAGCACTTGTTATCTCGATCTTCATTGGCGTCCCTCTTGGCATCTACTCAGCCGTGCGCCAATATTCTCGCTTTGATTACGTCATGACTACCGTGTCGTTCGTTGGGTCATCTCTGCCTACATTCGTCATCGGTATCATTAGCATATTAATCTTTGCCATTGCCGCCAAAGAAGCAGGATTGCCCTATTTGCCTCCAGGGAGTGCAGTTGCAATCAGTGACTATACTATCCCCCTGATTGGTACGGTCGAAGCCGAATCAACCCTCGACCGACTACTCCACTTCATCATGCCATGTGGCGTCCTAGTGTTTGTGAACATCGCCGGATATAGCCGTTTTATCCGCTCAGGTATGCTTGAGGTACTCCGGCTCGATTATGTCCGCACGGCGCGCTCCAAAGGGCTCCGTGAGCGTACCGTTGTGCTCAAACATGCCTTACGCAATGCAATCTTGCCATTTATTACGTTGCTTGCAGGTGTGTTTGCCGAACTATTCGGTGGTGCCGCCATCACAGAGGCTATTTTTAATTGGCCAGGACTTGGACGTCTCTTGGTTGACTCGATTGAGCGCACCGACTATACCGTGGCAATGTCACTTACCATGGTTAGTATCTTCTTGTTGTTACTTGGCTACTTAATTACCGACATTCTCTATAGCGTGCTTGACCCACGCATTCGATTGTCGTAAGGGGGCATCATGACGACTTCCACACCCACACGCCCCGCCAGCCAATGGCAACTCGTATTGCGCCGCTTTCGGACGCATCGTGTGGCCATGTTCTGTTTATACCTGTTAATTGCTATCTATGCCGTATCGATGCTTGCACCGTATGTTGCGCCGTACCCACGTGATCAAATCTCTCTCGATCGCTCATATGTCACACCGTTTCAAACTTCCAAAATTGGTACGTTTCATGTACTCGGCACAGACCATCTCGGCCGTGATTTCTTTACGCGCTTGATATATGCGGCCCGAGTTTCACTCACTACTGCTCTGACCGTCGTCACCATCTCGACGATTATCGGAGTGGTGATTGGCCTCGTAGCTGGGTATTTTGGAGGATGGGTCGATAACCTTGTCACCCGATTTATCGAGTTCATCTCAACCTTCCCTACATTCACTTTGCTACTAATCGCCGGTTCGATTGTGCTGCAAAGTGAACAGGCTATCCCAATTCCAGTCATACTCACCAAACTTTTCTCATTCCTTATGGCTATCAACGAGCGCGAGGCGCGACAGGTGGTGATGATTATTACAATCTTCGTCCTACTTGGCTGGACCGGTGTTGCCCGCTTCGTGCGTGGTATGGTTTTGTCTATCCGTGAACAACTCTACGTTGAGTCGTCACGCGCACTTGGTGCATCTCACATCCACAATATGTTTACCCATGTGCTCCCCAACGCCATGCCTCCAATTATTGTGTCGTACACGCTCGGCTTAAGTGGCACACTGGTTGCCGAATCAGCACTGAGCTTCCTCGGCTTTGGTATCCAAGACCCAACCCCAAGTTGGGGCAATATGCTCTCATTCGCCAATAGCTACATGTTCAACTACCCATGGATGCCACTCGTACCCACATTACCTATCCTTGTCTGTTCATTGGCTATTAACTATGTCGGTGATGGCCTGCGCGATGCCCTCGATCCACGCGTGCAAACCGAAATACGCCGTGAGCAGCGTGACGCACTCCTCGCCGCCATTCGTGAGCGGAGCAAATCATGAGTAATCAACCCATTCTCAAGGTAGAAGGCCTCAAAACCTACTTCTTTACCCCTCGCGGCGTCGTTCAAGCCGTAGATGGTATCGACCTACACTTAATGCCTGGTGAAACTCTCGGCATCGTCGGTGAATCAGGATCCGGCAAAAGCGTCACCTCGCTCTCAATCATGCGCCTCATTGCCGATCCCGGCGAAATCGTCGAGGGCTCGATTGAATTTGATGGCGTTAATTTGCTCGATTTGCCCGAGGAGGTGATGCGCACCTACCGCGGAAATCGCATCTCGATGATTTTCCAGCAACCTACCTCGTGTCTCAACCCCGTCTATACCGTCGGTTCACAAATCACCGAGGCGCTGCAAATCCACCAGAATATGACACCTGAGGAAGCCAAAAAACGCGCTATCGAGCTCCTCAAACTCGTACGTCTGCCCGATGCCGAACAACGCATCAACGCATACCCGCACGAAATCTCAGGTGGTCAAGCCCAACGCATCATGATTGCCATGGCGCTCGCATGTAACCCAGCGTTGCTGATTGCTGACGAACCAACAACTGCCCTCGATGTCACCATTCAAGCCCAAATCCTTGAGTTGATGCGTGAGCTCCGCAATACGATTAGCACGGCCATCATCTTAATTACCCATGATCTCGGTGTCATCGCCGAGATGGCCGACCGCGTGGTTGTGATGTACGCCGGCCAGGTCGTTGAGTCCTCCACCGTGCATCAACTCTTCGATAAACCACTCCATCCCTACTCAACGGCACTCCTTAACTCAATGCCGTTTTTGGGCGATGACAGTGGGCGTACGCTCGAGGCCATCGAAGGCACAGTGCCCATGATGATTAACCCGCCAATTGGCTGTCGCTTTGCTGATCGCTGTAGCAAACGCTTTGAGCCTTGCGATAAGGCCCCACCACTCGTTACCCACGAAGACCGTCAGGTCCGCTGTTGGCTCTATGCCACCGATGGAGGACATAGTCTATGAGCCACACACTGCTTGAGGTTAATAACCTCGTCAAACACTTCCCCATTCGTAGTGGACTGTTGCGGCGCGTCACCGGTCAAGTGCGTGCTGTCGATGATGTGTCATTTACTATCAACAAAGGCGAGACTCTCGGGTTGGTTGGAGAATCAGGCTGTGGCAAAACGACGGTTGGTCGCACGTTGCTTCGCCTTGTGCCAGCAACCAGCGGAAGTGTCACGTTCGACGGGCGCGAGGTACTCACCGCCTCACGCAGTGAGACCAAACACCTGCGACGCAAAATGCAAATTGTCTTCCAAGATCCATTTGCATCGCTTGACCCACGGCGCACCATCGGTGAGAGCATCGCCGAAGGCTTGATCATACACAATATCGGCAATCGTCAAGAACAACAAGAGAAAATAGCCGCCATGATGGAGCGTGTCGGTCTCTCAGCCGCACTACTCGAGCGATTCCCGCACGAGTTCTCGGGCGGCCAACGCCAACGTATTGGCATCGCTCGCTCACTCGTCATGGATCCTTCGTTGTTGGTGCTCGACGAGCCCGTCTCAGCCCTCGACGTCAGCATTCAAGCCCAAGTCCTCAACTTACTCAAAAAACTGCAAGAGGAGCTTGGCTTGACCTATCTGTTTATCGCACATAATCTTGGCGTAGTCGAGTATGTCAGCACCCGCATCGGAGTTATGTACCTCGGCAAAATGGTCGAGTTGGCCCCACGGAGCGAAGTCTTCAAACGCCCACTCCATCCCTACACCAAAGCGCTGAGCGCTGCCGTACCAGTCCCTCGACCAACAACTACTACCCGAGAGCGTATCGTGCTCCAAGGTGATGTGCCGAGTCCGGCCAACCCACCACAGGGTTGCCGGTTCCATACTCGTTGCTGGATGGCCAAAGACATCTGTCGCACTCAAGAGCCCACTCTCGAGGAGAAAGCCCCCGGGCGTTGGTCAGCCTGTCACTTCTGGGATCAGGTCTAATCGACAGAATACTAAAACAGGGCGGAAGATGGTGTACATCCTCCGCCCTGTTGCGTTTTATGCACCCGCAAAGTGTAGTTCTTTTTGCAAGGACGTAATATCATCCACCGGGCCAATTAATGTGAGATGCAGATGTCCGTCGTGCAAAATACGCTGTGTCACCCGTATAATATCGGGCAGTTCGAGGCTTTCGACATCGCGGACCACATCATCAACTGGGATAATCCGCCCATAGCGCAATAGATGCGATCCATTGCGCATCGCCACAGCCATCGTATCCTCGAGCGACAACAAAATCCCACCCTTGACCTGTTCTTTGATTTGCGCCAATTCGCTCGCATCAATCCCTTGATGCAATACATCACGCAACACCTGCATCACCGCCTGAATCGCCTCGGTGATATGCTCAGGGTCCACGCTCGCCCCAACCACCCACTTGCCTGCATCCGCATACTCGCGGCTGTACGAGCCAATCATATAGGCCAAGGCTCGCTCCTCGCGGATCTCCTGAAAGAGGCGTGACGTCGAGTTACCTCCCACCACCGCATCAAACACCAACAGCGCCCGTCGATCAGGGTCGTGCAACGCCAATGCTGGCATACCCAAACAAAAATGTACCTGCTCGCTCTCATCGTGCTTAAGAGTTACCTTGGGCCCTGGCACCGGTGCAGTGGTCGCACGGAGTTGTTGAGGCGTACCGGCTGGCAACAATACAAATGCCTCTTTCACTAACGCCAAGGTTGCATCCACATCAACATTACCAGCAATCGAGATTGTCATGTTGGCACGCGTATACGCCTGTTGCCAAAACGCCACAAGATCATCACGGCGAAAACGTCCAACCGTTTCGACACTGCCCGCAATATCTCGTCCCAATGGCTGATCGCCCCACAACGCATAATCCGATAACATGTGAACAAGTTCAGCTGGGGTATCCTCAGTCTGACTGATTTCTTCGATAATTACGCGACGCTCTTTTTCGATATCGCTAGCCAACAACAACGGATGCATCATCATATCGGCGAGAACATCTATAGCACGCGCCACATGAATATGGGCGACCTTGATGGTATACACCGTCGATTCAATATTCGTGTAGGCATCAATCATGCCTCCCACGCCCTCAATTGTCTCAATCAACACTTTGGGATTTGGCCGGCGCTTGGTGCCTTTGAACAACATATGCTCAATGAAATGCGCCATACCACTCTGGTCATCTTGCTCATGCCCAGACCCAACCCCCACATAACAACACACAGACGCCGAATATGTATGCGGTAGTGGTTCAATAACCACTCGTAAACCACCGTCTAGTGCATGGAGTTCTGGCATGCTGTACCCTTTTTGATTCAAATCACATCAAATGCATCATACCACGCAACGCATGACCAAACATATGGTAATATAGCCGTTGACAAATACGTCACTAGATGGAGTACCTCATGAAAAAGCCATGGCACTGGATTGCCATTTTGGTAGTCGCTTACCCCTTCTTGTCACTCGGATTCAAGTTGATAGAATCAGAGTCAATCATCACCGTGTTGGTATACTTCGGCATCTTGGCTGGTCTCGTGGTTGGTATTATGCTTGGTTTGCGCCAAAAGCCCAGCAAGGGCGAGGTAGTCAAGCCTGTGTGGGAAGAGACCTTGAACCAACGACAGTAATCTTGTCCTGATCATACAACCGACGCAGTGTTGCGTCGGTTGTATGTTTTTAGGGGACGCACTATGCTCTCGCCATTCCGTAGTACCATCAATCTCCCTGCTGACGAAGCGCTCGCCATTCATAACCAACGAAGTATCATCATCGACGGCATTGGCGTCGGCATTGTCACCGGCATTGCAACGTTTCTCTCCGTCTTCTTGGCACGTCTCGGTGCCTCGCCACTCTTGGTAGGGCTCCTGACCTCGATGCCCGCTCTGACCGGTCTCCTGTTGGCCATACCCGTTGGACGTATGCTCGAACGTCAATCCAATCCAGTGCCATGGTATTCACGCGCCCGCGTCTGGGTCCAAGCTTCCTACGCATTTACCGGTATTCTGCCGTTCGTCATTCCCCTCGAATACGTGCCAATTGCTATCATCGCCATTTGGGCAATTGCCACAATTCCCCAAACTATCGTCAATATCACCTTTACCGTAGTCATGGGAGCAGCAGCTGGTCCCAACCGACGTCAACAACTCATGAGCTGGCGCTGGTCCACCCTCGGAGCCGCCTCAGCACTCTCCGTAGCTGGTGCCGGCTGGGTACTCAATCACTTCGAATCATCTTTTCCAGTTAATTATCAAATCGTCTTCATCCTGTCGTTCGTCGGTGGCATGCTTAGCTTTTTATTTTCGTCGCGTATTAATGTCCCCCCCACGGCCCCACCAACTGAGCACGAACGCGGCTTACGTGCCCTTTTGAGCGAAAGTACCGCCATGTTCCGCGAAACACCGGCCTTTGCTCGGTTCATCTCGGCATCGTTTATTTTCAACTGTGGGATTTGGATGGCTATGCCGCTCTTCCCACTCTATTGGGTGCGTGTGGTGCAAGCCAGCGACTTTTCGATTGGGCTCATTAATACGGTCAACAGTGGTGTCTTACTCATCGCTTATTTCTTTTGGGCACGAATCTCAAGCAAAAAAGGCAACATTCCTGTCATGTTTGCCTCAACCATCGCATTAGCACTCTATCCTTTCTTGACCGGCATGACCCAATCCGTCGGGGTTATTATCATCCTCGCAGCATTCGCTGGTTTTATCGGCGCCGGTAAGGATCTCGTCTTTTTTGATGTGGCTCTCGGAACCATGCCCAAAGATCGTATCCCATCCTATGTCGCGCTCCAACAGCTAACAGGCTACATTGCAACACTTACAATGCCGCTCATTGGCACCTGGATTGCTGCCACATTTGATTACCATATTGCTCTGTTTATGGCGGCTGGTTTACGCCTGACCGGCGTCGTATTGTTGTATCTGCTAAAAATCGGCCGCACGAGTGCCGAACCTACTGCCGTCACTCGTTGACCGCCTATAGGCGCCACGCATCGACGCAACATGCACTCAGTGGATAGGACTTCACAAAAAAACACCCCATGCGTCGTATGACGCATAGGGTGTTTGGTATCAGACACTTACTTGGCAGCAACAACTTTGTTGGTCAATACGCCAATCCGTTCAATTTCGGCTTCCATCACGTCGCCGGCCTTCATATATTCCTTTGGATTACGCCCCATGCCTACGCCTGATGGCGTGCCAGTGCAAACAATCTGACCAGCCTCGATCGTGCTCCCTAATGTCAAGTATTCGATGCTGGTGGGAACATCAAAGATTAAGTCGCCAGTGGTTGAGCTCTGTCGCTCTTCACCATTCAAACGTAACTTAATTGCCAAAACCGTGGGGTCCGGAATCTCGTCAGCCGTCACAATACACGGTCCAATTGGACCACTGTTGTCAAGGCTCTTTCCTTTAAAGAACTGCTGATGCCGGTTCTGTAAATCGCGAGCCGAAATATCGTTGACAATCGTATAGCCAAAGACATAACTCAAAGCGTCGGCCTTGCTGACATTCTTGGCCGTCTTGCCGATGATATACGCCAGCTCAACCTCGTAGTCCAACTCACTCGTCACGTTCGGATCAAGTGGCACTTCGTCGCCATCACCACAAACAGTGTTGAGCGCCTTGGTAAAGAACACTGGAAACTCAGGTAACTTCGGCTCACGCCCACGAGCCAAATCAGACTCAATGGCATGTGCTACATAGTTCATCCCCAAACACATGACATTCTGCTTTGGACGTGGAATCGGCGATAACAAGCGCACATCTGCACGATTCACCACATTGGCAGCTGCGGTAAGTACTGCACGTGCCTGTGCTAATGCAGCCTCACCACCATCAATCAAGGCCAACATCGACGGTGCGACGCTGTCCAGCACGACAATCTCACTGTCATTGGCACGCAACGCACCAATATGCACACTGCCGCTCTTGGTCTCAAATGTTACCAGTCGCACAATAATCTCCTTTGCCTATTGCGGATGTCTCTATCCTACCATAGAACAACCGATGTCCTTTTTAAGCTGACCGATACTCATCAAACATTATTTCAAATTTATTTGAATATTCAAAATTAATTTGAAATAATATCAGGATGCCACATAGCCTCCAACAAACGCCAATAACCAGTCATACGTTCGGAACGCATTGGACGCTTGTGACCAAGCGCCCATTTCATTGTCTCAATCAAAAATTCGCCGGCAAACATCAACCACAGACACAGTTGTACAAGTCGCATCGTCGTCATGCCATATGCCAAAAACGCCTCGCGCAAGCGACTCTGATAAAACCAGATTTGCCGCTGCACCGGCATTTGTTTGCTACTTTGTCCCTCAAAGTGGATAACCCGTGCCTGTGGCACAAACAACATGCGGGGTGATATATTGGCACTCAAACGCCGTTGCCATTCGACTTCTTCGGCATACAAGGCAAACCGTGGATCAAATAAACCGCGTTGCACAATGATATCTGTACGCATTAACAAGACGGCACCAACCAGCCAATCAACTGGCTGTTCAGTATCACCAGCTGTGTCATCATAGCGATACCATCGTTGCCACGGATTTGCTGCCCACACGCGCCCCCATGGGGTACTTTCAAAAAGATACGTGCCCAACGTAGGAAAGCGCCGACGTGACGATTGCAAGCTCCCATCACCATAGCGCAACTCGGGACCTGCACCAATCATCTGTGGCTGACGCTCCAATGCATCAACCATTTTTGCAAATGCACCTGGTTGTACCACAGTATCAGGATTGAGACAACAGATATACGGCGCCGGATTATGTGCCAATAACCAGGCCAACCCGACATTGTTGCCCTTAGCAAAACCATGATTCACCGACTCAGCGAGACACTGCACGCTGGGGAACTCGTGACGCACCATACCTACACTATCGTCGTGGGATCCGTTATCGACCACCACAATCCGATCGATGAGTGGATCAGCGATGATACTGTTGAGACAGTCACGCAACAAATCGCGCGTGTTCCATGAGACAATCACCACATCAATCATGAGATTGCCCCTCTGACACACGCTGGATCCGGCGGAGCTCAACAAAACTCATCATAGCGAACCAAGCCATCACTGTAGCCAATACCACGCCAACCCATCCATCACGCCATCCGGCGTTGGTGATATAGCGATAGACGAACTCGCGGACCGGTGCCCCGATATAGTTGCGCCAGCGCACCGGGCGCCCTTGTTGATACATGGTGGCTGCCTCACGACGGGCATATGCAGCTTGTTTGTGCCACAGCTCATCAAAATGTTCGATGTTGAGGTGGGTTATATGTCCAGTCAAATACGCGGTTGAACCACGTACCGCCGCTACCTCATGAACTTCGATCTGCTCATCGTAATGCGCATCAAGGCGGCGGACGAGGCGTAACTGATAGTCCGGATACCAGCCACCGCCAACGAGACAACGCCCAAAAAAGTAGTTGTGACGTGGCACCCAATAGCCGGCTACATCAGCAGGGGCATCGACACACCGTATGGCGAGTTCGGCCAACAAATCAGGCTCAACGCGCTCATCGGCATCCAAGAAGAAGACCCACGGCTGGGTACAACTAGCCAATGCCAAATTACGTTGCCCAGGGAACCCGCGCCACGCCTCAATCATCACGCGCGCACCGGTCTCTGCGGCAATCTTGGCAGTGGCGTCAGTAGAGCGTTGATCGACCAATACGACAACCTCAGCGACGTGCCCATGCACACTGGCAATGGCGGCTGCAATATGGCGCGCTTCGTCTTTGGCAATAATCGCCACACTCATCGGCATTGCACTCATAATTGCGCCAAACTCCGATATATCCGCACGTGCTCGGCATATGCATCAGCAGAAAGCTGGCCACGCACACGTTGCCACCACGCCCGCAGGTGCAAGCGGGTCATCCCCAATCGCAACCAACGCAGGTGCCAACGTAACTCGGTAGGTGTGGCCCAACGTTGCCAATATAAACGCCGGCTCTGCCACAAGGCAGTGAGCATAGCAGCTTTAAACTGTTGTGAAGCAGCACCACCAACGTGGGTGACTACGGCAGCCGGCTCTTGCCAAATCGCCCACCCTGCAGTGCGCACACGCCGACTCCAATCGACCTCTTCAACATACATGAAGTATGATTCGTCAAGCATGTCTACACTATTGAGTACCTCGGTCCGTGTCAACATACAGGCTCCGAGTGGGTGATCAATGGCAAACGGCGCATCTCCGATTACCTCTTGTGGATACCGTCCATGCCACCATGAATCATAGAATCGACCGGGCATCAACTCGCCGGGAGGGAACAAATCAAAAAATGTCATGAGTGGGGTTGGGAACCGAAAGGCCGCACGCTGGAGCGTGCCATCCGGGTTGCGCAATTGTGGTGACACAACAGCGACACGTGGATGAGCCACCAAAAAACTTACCAATGCCTCAATTGCTCCATCATGGACGACAGTATCTGGGTTGAGCATCAGCATGTACTGCATAGCCGGATATGCCACCATCAACTGTTGCATACCCAGATTGGTGCCCTTGGCAAAGCCTACGTTCTCACCTGGTTCAATTAACATCACACTCGGGAACTCTTCACGCACCATGATTGCACTCTGATCACGCGAGCCGTTATCTACCACAGCAATCGCAAGTGGCAACTCACAACGTTGAAGCGACACTAAACATGCGCGCAACAAATCACAGGTGTTGTATGACACTATTGCCACGCCAATTGGCGTCTGTAGCTCAATTAATCGGGTTGTCATGTCAAAATCAGCTCCCAACGATGCAAAACACCATGCGTTCCCTCTGACACATGGTGTTTTGTATTACTTTTTGATTACAATCCACAGTTGTGGATAACAATTGTGGACAAAACGCATGCACTCGTTCATTCTACTGTTCAACATCAATCCAGCGTAGCGGCACATCAAGGTCTGCTTGATCAGTAGCATCGCGCACAATTGGTCCATGGTCACTGAGCCAGGCAATCAAGTCATCGATGGTGAACCATCCAACCATGTACCGACTGCTATCAACGGGGTTTAACCAAAAGCGCACTTCGCCATCAATCCACTGCCATCGTTCGAGCGAGTGCCAGCGATGGCCACGATTCGATAGAGCCTCGCGGGTTTCTTCAAAAACGGATAGCAATTCATCGAGACGCATCGTTGGGGTACGACGCAACGCTAAAATGCGGCGATTCACGGAGTCTCGCAGGACGAGCAGTTCTGCATAGTCGAGGTGAGAGATGTCGATGCTGGTCATGATAATCCTCCTCCCTGCATCAACGAAAAAACCCCTCACGAACCGTTGGACGGAATCGGAGGGGTCTCAATGGAGGCGACGACCGGATTCGAACCGGTGAATGGAAGTTTTGCAGACTTCTGCCTTACCACTTGGCGACGTCGCCGTCCCATGACACGTATCGTAGCACACTACACATCATTGTGTCAAAATGGGTGTTAAACTAGTGATAAATAAACAATATATACGAGGTATATGCATGGATGAAGTAATTAATTATTTGAATCAACGTATCCCAACGATTCTACTTGTAATTGGGATAGCACTTGCGACCATCGTCATTGCACGGCGCGTGCGCGTGCTTACACGTACCGGCATCGGTCGACTTGGACTCCCTGATGAGATTGCCAATCTAGTGGGCAGTATCGTATACATTGCCACAATACTTGTCGGACTTTCTATTGCGCTTGCTCAAGGAGGTTGGAGTACTGCTGCATCAAGCTTCTTGGCCGGCCTCGGTATTACGAGCATCATCATTGGTATGACAATTCAAGACATATTCCGTAGCTATACATCAGGTATTATGTTGCTCTATCATCGGCCATACCAAATTGGCGATGATGTGACCATTGCGAATATTCGGGGGCACGTAACTGCAATTCGCATGCACGTGACAATCTTGCGCAACAGCGAGGGGGCGACAATCTCGATTCCTAGCAATGCAATTGCTGCCAACGCTATTACTAATCACACAAGGTCGGGTATGCGTCGCGGCACGTTACAGTTGACACTCCCTCGTGGAACCAAACTCGAGAGCATTCTGGGGGAACTGCCAGACGTCCTTCAACGTACTACCGCAATTGCACCTGAACCATCCCCCACAGCCACCATCACAGGTCTGAACAGCGATGGTATCGTGATTGAAATCATATTCTGGACGTCTGCTGAGGCTGAAACGCTCGGTGACGCACGATCACACGCCATCTTGGCCGTAGACCAACTGCTCAGTCAATACCCCTCAGTCAACGTGAAATAAATACACAACACCTCTGATGATGCAACTGCGTCATCAGAGGTGTTATTTGTTGAGTTCATCCGCTAATCGCGCGCCAAATAAAATGTCATGCTGTGGATGACTGATATGGGATCAATGTACCGCACCCACACGCCTTCAGGAACTTGCAACACGGTCGGCGCATAACTGAGAATGGCGCGAACGTTAGCCTTCACAAGTACATCTGCCACATCTTGGGCACGGTCAGCAGGGACAGCAATAATAGCCATCTCAATAGCACGCTGAGTAATCACAGCCGGAATACTTGTGCTGTGCTGAATCTCGATACCACCCACAGTAAGACCGACTTTTTCAGGGCTAGCATCGAACACGGCAGCAATATGAATTCCTTGTTCACGGAAACCTTCATAACGAACAATTGCCTCGCCCAGATGACCGGCTCCGACTAAGGCGACGGCCCACGATCGATCAAGACCGAGAATTTGTTCGATTTGTTCTAACAGACGCTCAACATCATAGCCAATGCCCTGCTTGCCGAATTCACCAAAGTACGATAAGTCTTTACGAATTTGGGCTGCAGTTACATTGATTCGCTCGCCGAGTTCCTGTGAAGAGACCGAGTGGACACCCTCGCGCAGTAGATAACGCAGGCTTCGTGCATACAGCGGTAGGCGGCGCACTACTACGTCGGGTGGAGTGATGGTACGACTCACAAAACTCCTCCTGACATTGCACACATCAATACAAATTCTGTGCAACTAGCATGTGATGAGCATAGCACTTTTTTTCACAACGTGCAAGCACAGGCATGTTTTGTATGGTGGCGTGCTATAATGCGGTTGATTATTTTTCATTGATTTGCCTGCATTGGAGGCTTAACAATGCACCAAAAACCTGGAATCGCGCGATTACCGTCAATGCGCAGTAGCACACGAGCCATACCACCCACACCAGTGCAGGCGCGTCTATCGGCTAATGAGAATCCGCTCGGACCATCGCCCAAAGCGCTTGAGGCGATTACTGAAGCTATCCCTCATATCCACCGCTATGCCGATCCAAACAACCTCCAACTCCGGCAAGCTCTCGCACGCCATCTTGGTCTCAACCCCGAGCATATATTATGTGCCAATGGGTCAGATGAGCTGATTTTGTTGACGGCATTGGCATACATCAACCCTGGTGATGAGGTCGTAATGGCCGATGGCACCTTTATTAGTTATTACATGCGCACTCAAATCATGGATGCTGTCCAAAAGCGCATCCCACTTGTCAATGGCATCCATGACCTGTCTGCCATGGCTGACGCAATTACGTCGCAGACCAAGATGGTATTGATTTGCAACCCGAACAACCCGACCGGCACTACCAATGGTGCTGCTGAGATGCAGGCGTTCTTGGCGCGCGTACCAGATGACGTGCTCATTATGATTGATGAGGCCTATGTCGAGTACGTAACACGCGCTGATTTCCCCGATATGGTGGCAGAGATTCGCAACGGTCGCAAGAACATGATTGTTTTGCGCACCTTTGCCAAAATCTACGGGTTGGCCGGGTTGCGATTAGGTTACGGCATCGCACATCCTGACATGCTCGAATACCTCAACAAAGTCCGTCCAGTGTTTGATGTTAATGCTTTGGCTCTCGTGGCAGGCATTGCCGCACTTGATGATCACGATCACCTGCGAGCCAGTTTAGCGCATGCCGCTGAATCACGAGCGTTTTATCAACACGAATTGTCAACGCTCGGGCTTACACCATTCTCCAGCGAAACGAACTTTGTGGCGGTACGCGTTGGTGATGCAGGAAGTGATACTGCTATCATGCAGTCAATGGCAGCGCATGGTGTCGCCATTAATGCGCTCGGTGGCTGGGGATTACCTGGCGTCATTCGTATTTCATTTGGTACGCCTGCTGAGAATGCATTGTGTATGAATGCACTCAGGAGCGTGCTTGCGCATCATTCTTAGGTGTCTCAATGCCACACACTATTCGTGGCACTCGTGTGTAAGGATTTAGTTGTACTATGAAAATCATTGTAGTTGGCACAGGATTTGTCGGGCTTTGTCATGCAGCGGTCTGCTCCGAGTATGGGCACGAAGTATACGCATATGATATCGATCCCATCCGTATTAATGCCTACAAAACCGGCCAAGCCAGCGAGATTGAGCGCTTCATCAACGAACCTGGGCTTGCAGGGGTCATTGCCGAGAATCTCAATCGCTACCTGTTCTTCACAACAAATGTCAGCGACATCATCGAGGGCACCGACGCCATCTTTTTGTGTTTGCCGACACCGCCCAAACCGGACGGGTCGTCTGATTTGAGCTTTTATTTTACCGCTGTCGAGTATTTGGCTGAATTATTAGCCAAACGCGCTGACCAGCGCCGAGTTGTGATTATTAACAAAAGTACCGTGCCAATCGGAACTGCCCGCGCACTCGAGCAAGTATTGATTAAGCACAACGTGCCAAATGTTGGTGTTGCCTCAAACCCAGAATTTTTGCCTGAGGGTGATGCAGTGGAGAAGTCACGTCGCCCAGATCGTGTAGTCGTCGGTGCTGACACTGAAGCTGACTTTCGTATTATTCGACGCATTTACTCGCAGTTCGTTAATCATGTGCGCATCCGCTACATCGAGACGACGCCCGAGACCGCCGAGGCTATCAAGTATGTGGCCAACACGTTACTCTTGACATATGTATCGTTCTGGAATGGTGTCGGCGCTCGCTTAGGCGAGACGTTCCCCAATATCCGCATGGAGGACCTCAAGCGCGGTGTCACTGCCGATGCACGTATCAGTACATGGGGGTCGTATGTGGGTATCGGTGCGGGTGGATCATGTTTCGGCAAAGATGTCCAGTCGTTGATTTATCAACTACAAAGCCGTGATCAAGATGCCCAAATCCTGCAAGCAGTCTATGACATCAACGAATACCAAAAGGTCTATTTGCTCGATCGGGCCGAGCGCGAAGCACAGTTTTCGTTTGCCAACAAAACCGTTGCAGTTCTCGGATTAGCATTCAAACAACGAACCAATGATATGCGTGACTCATCAGCACTCAAAGTTATCGAGGGCTTGCTTGGCCGTGGCGTCAAATCGATCCGAGCTTATGACCCCATGTCAATGCACGAGGCAACAAAGTTTTTTGACCCAAGCAAAAACCCACTCTTCGAGAAGATTCAGTATGAACAATCAGTCAAAGAAGCTCTTGCCGGGACCGATGCACTCGTGATTGCTACTGATTGGGAAGAGTTCCGTGGGTTATCACGCACCATTGAGCTCAACACACAAAAGCCATACCTGATTATTGACGGGCGCCGCATGATTCCCGACTACAGTGAGTTAGTTGCACAGGGCTATCACTACCTAGCAGTTGGTTCACCATTATTCGGGCAGGAATAATCGTTACGTATAACCAAATCGGCGCAGAGCGATATGCTCT
>JBMTAN010000009.1:0-70256 GCA_049428765.1 Roseiflexaceae bacterium | reverse complement strand
GGCCGATTATTGTGTAAAACCTTAGAACTGTAGTAATAAGCTATCAGGGTCCTCGAGCATGTCCTTAATGTGCACTAAGAACCGTACTGCAGTCGATCCGTCAATGATGCGATGGTCGTATGAGAGGGCGATGTACATCATTGGGCGAACGACAATTTGCCCGTTTACAACGACAGGCCGCTCTTGAATTTTGTGCATACCCAAAATACCACTTTGTGGAGCATTCAGAATCGGTGTGGACATAAGTGAGCCAAACACTCCACCATTGGTAATCGTGAATGTGCCTCCCATCAAGTCATTAATAGCCAACTTATTTTCACGTGCTTTTTTTGCAAGCGTTTCGATGCCTTTTTCGATACCGGCAAACGGTAAGGTATCGGCATCGCGCAATACGGGTACTACTAGTCCATCATCGGTGGATACGGCAATGCCGATGTCGTAATAATGTTTATAAACAATCTCATCGTTTTGGATCTCGGCATTGACAGCTGGGTAAGCCTTAAGTGCACTGATAGTCGCCTTGGTAAAGAACGACATAAAGCCAAGTCCTACGCCGTTTTGCTCTTTGAAGCTGTCTTTCTTGCGCTTGCGGATGTCCATTACCCGGCTCAAGTCAACCTCATTGAACGTCGTTAACATGGCAGCCGTTTGTTGGGCCTGCACCAAACGCTGTGCGATTGTCTGACGACGCCGTGTCATCTTGACGCGTTCTTCACGGCGCTCGCTCGCGTTAACAGTTGGCGCAGTTTGAGTTGCTACTGGAGCTGCGCTCTTTTGTTGAGTTGCATTAATCACATCCTGCTTTGTGATGCGACCACTCGGTCCACTCCCACTGACTGCACTCAAATCAACCCCTGATTCTGCAGCTACATTCCGTGCTACTGGAGTGGCAGGTGTGGTATTTGAAGGAATCGCTGGTTCGTGGTTGTCTGCCGCAGGCTGCGCCACTGGTGTAGGTGTAGGTGTTGTGGTTGTGCCTGTGCCTGCACCGATAGTTGCAATAACCTCACCAACCGCAACGCTGTCACCCTCAGCTTTTAAGAGCGCAGTTATTGTGCCGGTCTCTGTTGCTGTAACTTCCACGTTAACCTTATCAGTCTCAAGGTCAGCAAGGACATCGCCGGCGTTAATCGAATCACCCACTTTTTTATGCCACCGTGCGAGTGTTCCTTCGACGATTGATTCGCCGAGTACTGGAACTTTGATTTCACTACTCATAGAACGTCCCCTTAACATCTATTACGCGACGACGGCATCCGATGCACCGATAGGTTGCAACACGGCGTGTTGAATAATTCGTTGTTGCTCTTCGGCATGATCGGATTGCGACCCTTCGGCTGGACTGGCTGACTCTGTGCGGCCAACATACACAAACGGCATGTCAACGGGCAACAGCGTCTTGATACGTGGTGCAACATAACTCCATGCACCCATATTCTTGGGCTCCTCTTGGAGCCACACAACCTCTTGTGCATTCGGGTAGCGACTAATGACTTTTTGGATATCTGACGCAGGAAAGCTGTAGAGCTCCTCAATGCGCACAACTGCTACCTGCTGCATTTGTTCTGGTGCAATGCTTGCTACCAAATCGACATATACCTTTCCGGTACAGAATATGAGGCGTTGCACTTGTTCGGCGCGTTGTTGTGCATCCGAATCGTCGATGACCCGCATAAACCGCCCTTGTGTCAATTCATCAAGTGATGAACCTGCTTTCGGGTGGCGCAGGAGACTTTTTGGCGTCATCAAAATAAGTGGCCGTGGATCAATTGTGCGGAGCACTGCCTGCCGACGTAGAATATGGAAGTATTGCGCTGCAGTCGTGCAGTTGGCTACGCGAATGTTGTCGTCTGCTGCGAGTTGCAAGAATCGCTCAAGTCGGGCGCTTGAGTGCTCTGGTCCTTGACCCTCGTATCCATGAGGCAATAACAAAACCATTGATGGTTGTAACCCCCATTTTTTGCGTCCTGACGCAATAAACTGATCAATTATGACCTGTGCGCCGTTAGCAAAATCCCCAAACTGTGCTTCCCAGAGTACCAACGTATCTGGTGCATGTGAGCCATAACCATACTCAAACCCGAGCACTGCGTTTTCGGATAGTGGACTGTTATACACCGAGAACGACGCCGTTGATTGCGGTAAGTGTTGCATTGGTGCATAGCTTTCGCCGTTCTCGATGTCATGTAGGACTAAGTGGCGATTGCTAAATGTACCACGCTGACTGTCCTGCCCTGTCATGCGTACTGGGACACCCTCACGCAGAAGTGTTGCAAATGCCAATGCTTCCGCATGTGCCCAATCAATTCCACCTGCTTGATCAAAGGCTGTGCGCCGCTTATCAAATAGTCGACTCAGCTTAGGATTGACACTGAAGCTCTGTGGGAGTTGTAGTAATCCCTCGTTCAACTCACGGAGTACGGCCTCGTCAACGGCAGTTACAGTTCTACTGGCAATACCTGCAGGCGGTTGACTCGGGAGTTCTGGCAGTACTGGTGCAGTTTCAGCGAGATGCTTTGCCTGTTTGAGTTTCTCCTGCAGATTTTTGATAATTTGGTCAACCTCTTCTGCAGTAATAATCCCGTCAGCGATCATGTGTTGCGCATATCGTTGCCGTACTGTTGGATGCTTACTAATTTGGGCATACATCAATGGTTGTGTAAATGTGGGTTCGTCACCTTCGTTGTGACCCCAACGACGATAGCCGACCAAGTCAATGAGGAAGTCCTTGTGGAATTCGTTGCGATACGCCAATCCCATACGTGCAGCAGCCACACATGATTCGACATCGTCTGCATTCACATGGACAATCGGAATTTCGAATCCTTTGGCTAGATCGCTTGAGTATAGTGTGGTGCGACTATCATGTGGTTCTGTCGAGAATCCGATTTGATTATTCAAAATGATGTGAATAGTGCCGCCAATGCTATATCCCTCAAGTCCCGACATGTTAAGCGTCTCTGCCACAACACCTTGACCAGGAAATGCAGCATCACCGTGGATGATAATTGCGAGTGAAGCCATACGGTCGCGTGTCGGCTTCCCTGATTTGCTACGATCATCCTGCACAGCACGCGCGCGCCCAGCCACCACAGGATTGACAAACTCAAGATGGCTTGGATTGGGAGCCAATGTGATTGGCATTTGCTCGATACCACTGTCCTTGTAGGCGCGACGAGCCCCTAAGTGGTATTTGACATCACCCGTCCATCCATGAGCCTCACGCACAACTGGGTGATTGGCGTCACGATGGGCTAACAAGAATTCACTCAAAATATGATGATACGGTTTGCCGAGTGCATGTGCGAGTACGTTGAGTCGACCACGGTGTGCCATGCCAATTACGACTTCTTTTGTGCCGGCTGCAGCTGCGTTGCGAATAATTGAATCCAGCATCGGCAATAGCATATCACACCCCTCAAGCGAGAAGCGCTTTTGGCCAACGAATGTACTATGCAAAAATCGCTCGAATGTTTCTACTTCAGTGAGCCGCTCGAGAATTTCGCGCTTGCGCTGAGGTGTGAACCCATAAAAGAATCGTCGTGTCTCAATTGAGTCATGAAACCACTGGCGCTCTTCATATATCTGGATGTGATCTGATTCATAGCCTATACTGCCTGAGTAGAGGTGCCGCAATGCATTAACACCATCAAGGGCGTTACGACACTCTGCAGCCAGAGGGCTCCGCAATATATTGGCCGGTAATGCTGTTAGGTCATTCTCTGAAAGATCATGATAGTGTAAATCAAGACTTGGGTCACTAACTGGCTTTTTGCCAAGTGGGTCAATGTTCGCCTCAAGATGACCAACTTCACGTATGAAGCGGATAAGTCTCGCAGCTGCAATAGCGTGTTCGTTGTCTACAATCTGTTGGCCATCATTCGATGTTGCTGTAGCACGAATTGGTGTGCTTAATATCGGGCTGCCTTGACTATCAAACCAAGCGCGCATGTCTGGTTCAACTGCCTCTGGGTTTTTTAGATAGATTTCGTACTGTTCTAATACGTAGCCCGCGTTCGGTCCAAAAAACTGAGCGATTGCTGATCGCATACGTTGACTCCTCGTGACCGCATGTCATTCTTACACACGGCATGGCCCCATTGCCAAGCGCATACAGTATAGATAGGTTGTGCATAATCGTCAAGAATTAAACCAGTGTTTCTGGCATCTTCCCATTTGTATCCGATACGATATAATAAATCTTGTATTTATTATCTATAAATGTGTCCCTAAGCGCCATGTTTACATCAGATTCCTCAGGGCAAACGATGTTTATCCTTGTATAATTTAACTGAATAACGGCAAAAACGTAATGAGTACCATGATAGTTATGTTGCGCCATAGTAGATGTGCTTGTGTATGTGTGCCGAAAGTGAGGTTTTTTTGTGCGAATAACTCGGGCTTTAATCACTGCAGCCTCGCCTGTGCAACAAACACTACCGTTGCAACGCTTAGTTGACCGTGATGGAATCTCCAAAACCCTCTTGCACATTATTGTTGCCGAAGCTGTACAAGCAGGTGTCGGAGAGGTAGTGATTGTAGTTGCCCCGAATATGGCAGAGGCATATCGCCACGCAATTCATAATATGCAAGCTGAAATTCGTTTCGTTGAACAAGCTGAGCCACGTGGGTATGGTCATGCTATTCTGCAAGCTGAGTCCACAATGGCACATGAGCCGTTTTTGCATTTGGTGGGCGACCATATTTATATTGCTGACGCGCAGCGAAGCTGTGCTCAGCAAGTAATTGACTTGGCAATCAGTGAAGATTGTGCAGTCTCAGCTGTGCAATCCTCACGTGAACACCTATTGCCTTACTATGGTGTTGTCGGTGGGCGTCCGTTGCCAGGACGCGCCCAAGTCTATACCATCGATCGTGTTATTGAAAAGCCCACACCTACTGAGGCAGAGCAGCAACTCTTGGTTCCGGGTTTACGGGCGGGGCACTACTTGTGTCAGTTTGGTATGCATGTGCTGACCCCGAGTATTTTTGATATTTTGTCCAAAGAATTTGCTGATGCTCCAAACCGTACGCTTCAGTTGTCCTCTGCACTAAATCAGCTCGCCCAGCAAGAACGCTATTTGGCACTTGCACATATTGGCCGACGCTATGACACCGGCGCAAAGTATGGACTATTGACTGCACAACTTGCGTTAGGGTTACAAGGAGATGAGCGCGACGAGGTGATGGCGACTTTGGTTGAATTGTTGATGCATCGACGCGGCGAATAATCAAAAGGAGGAGTTGTGTCACGTCTCTGTCAGATTATCATCGCTCACGATGATCATATACGAAATCAATCGCTTGACTCTATTTGTGCGCAACTTACCATCGAAGAGCTCTTGATGGAAGTTGTAGCACTTGAGGAGTTTCGTCGTCAGCGAAGCAATCTATATGAGCGCGTACGTGCGCTTTTCTTTTTGTATGCGATACATCGATTTCATTTGCCACCTCATTATGCGCAGAATCAGACTGAACATGTGCCTTTTGATGGTTACATCCATTTGCTGAATCGACGATTCGAAGAGGCAATTGCAACATTTTTGACTGAATTTCAACGGACACCGTCTGATGCTATCTCTAGCGCTCTCGCACAGGCATACCATCAACTGGCATTTCAAACACTGGCAAATCAAGTGCGTCAAAGTGTCCGTGCAGTCCGAGGGAATCAATGGATGTTTCGTGTGGGGCACCCTGCTGACTATCCTCTTCGCATATCTCCACAGTTATTAGACCGAGCACAGGATGGTGCATTCCCTATACTCATCGAGAAAACCCCAGTCCGCATGGATTTATCGCATAGCGCATGGAGTGACATCTTTTTCTTGGGTATGGACTTCCCTGAAGGTGCTCAAGTCCTGAATATCTCTGTTGACCTCGGTGTTCGAGGTCGTGATCAATATACCCGACCGCCAGTTGAAGCGTATTTACGCGTAATTGATGAGCCAATTATACGCCTCACTAGCATTGATTTGGCTGCAACCGCTGACGTTACGACACTCGCTGAGCTTTTTGATTTTGGTCGAGATTATTTAGGCCTGCTCAAAGGTGCCATTATTGCATCGGGTATCGTCCCGCCTGGAATGGAGCATTCGAATAGTTCATTGTCTGAATTGCTTGCACGTCTTGTTGCGCCAAATCATGGGATTGAAATTGTATCTTCGGTGAACGATATTCCCAAAGGGTCACGTTTGGCAGTTTCCACCAGCCTATTAGCAGCATTGATTAGCGTGTGTATGCGCGCTACTGGTCAGACCGCTTCACTTACAGATGGTTTGATTGAGTCAGAGCGTCGGCTGGTGGCTGCCCGTGCAATTTTAGGTGAATGGCTAGCTGGATCGGGTGGTGGTTGGCAGGATTCTGGTGGTGTCTGGCCAGGAATTAAGTTCATCACAGGGGCAATCGCAACGCATGAAGATCCCGAATTTGGTGTAAGTCGTGGTTGCTTATTGCCGAATCATGTGTTGTTTGATAATGACGAAATCAAAGCCGATGCACGCACAAAGCTGCAAGCCAGCTTGGTAGTGGTGCACGGTGGTATGGCACAAAACGTTGGACCCATTCTAGAGATGGTGACTGAGAAGTACTTGTTACGCTCTGATGCTGAATGGCATGCGCGCCTTGAGGCTATTGCATTGATGCGTCAACTCATTGATGCACTTAAACAAGGTGATATTCGTCAGGTGGGTGCAATTACCACCAAAAATTTCCGCGGTCCCATTCAAACAATCATTCCATGGGCTACTAACCGATATACTGAGGGGTTGATCGAGGCAGTGCAACTCCGATTTGGCGAGAAGTTCTGGGGATTTTGGATGCTTGGTGGTATGTCGGGTGGTGGAATGGGCTTTATTGTCGACCCAACCGTCAAAAGCGATGCGCAAACATGGCTCCAGACTCTCATGGATGAACAACGTCAGCAACTCCATGACGCTTTGCCATTTGCGATGCGGCCAGTAGTATATGATTTTGCGATTAATGAACGAGGAACATGGGCGACGTTGCATCTAGGTGATACGACACTCTTACCCATTAACTACTACGCGTTGCATATGCCTGCGTTACTCAAAATGGACCATCGTATGCTTAATCAGACTCGTCGTGCTGAGCTTGATCGCTTTGGTACGGCGTGTTTGACCACCCCTGAACTCGCTCGTGTTGTCCCGCGGTTGTTTGATCAGATGTTGCCGCATGCAACTGTATCGAATACACAATCATCACAACTCAATCAACTCCTATTGCAAAACGGATTTGATCGTGATTTGCATGAACAAATTCGGGCCGATGTCCGTGTTGGCCGTATTGGTTTAATGCAAAATCGCTTGCCAGCAAACAGTACGATCGCCGATGTTGAGGCGGGCGACGTATTTGATGCTACTGGTCATATGTCTTTATCAACTACGCAGTGTGGCGAGACTGCTATCCGTGCAGGCGAGGTAGCGATTGTCTCCCTTGCAGGGGGGGCTGGTAGCCGCTGGACACAAGGCGCGGGTGTTGTCAAAGCATTACATCCATTTGCAAAGTTTGCTGGTAAACATCGTACCTTTGTTGATGTGCATATTGCGAAAAGTCGTCAAATAGGTCGTATCTACGATGCTCCACCAACGCATGTGTTCACGACTAGCTTTTTGACTGACCAACCGCTACAAAGTGCCTATACGCAGCGCGTCATTGCTGGCCGCCCATGGGGATATGCCGGTCAGATTGTGCTTTCGCAAGGTAGGTCGGTGGGCTTGCGACTTATTCCAACTGCACGTGATTTACGCTTTTTGTGGGATGAAATGCCGCACCAAATCCTTGATGAGCAAGCCCAAAAAATGCGTGATAGCGTACACGCTGCATTAATTGCATGGGCACAGCAGCAAGGTGAGGCTGCTGATTACACAGACAATCTCCCGCACCAATGTATGCACCCGGTAGGGCACTGGTTTGAGTTCGCAAATATGCTACGCAATGGCGTGCTTGCATCAATGCTTGCGCAACAACCACAACTTAAGTATCTGCTTATGCATAATATTGATACATTGGGAGCAACTCTTGACCCCGGGTTGCTCGGCTGGCATATTGAACACGGTAATGCGTTGACGTTTGAAGTGACTTCACGGCGCATCGAGGACCGCGGTGGTGGCTTAGCACGTGTTGATGACCAGCTTCGACTTGTGGAGGGTTTGGCCTTCCCACGAGCTGAATCAGAGTTCTCCCTCAGCTTTTATAATACGCTGACAAACTGGATTACCCTCGATTCATTATTGGCGGTGTTCGAGTTAACTCGAGCAGACGTCTTGCATAACCCAGATAAGGTGCAATTGGCTGTGCGTTTAATGGCACACCGCATGCCAACGTATGTGACCATCAAAGACGTTAAAAAACGTTGGGGGAATGGTCAAGAGGATGTCTTCCCTGTTATGCAATTCGAAAAATTATGGGGAGATATGTCGATGCTCCCTGAATTGCAGGCTGGATTTGTTCAAGTATCGCGCCAACGTGGTCAACAACTCAAAGATCAAGCGCAACTTGATAGTTGGTTGCGTGATGGAAGTGCCCAAGGAATTGCCGCTCTTTGTGATTGGATAGACTAATGTCACAGATTACCTGCACATTGTGGAATGAACTGACTGCAACACAACAACAGCAAGTTGAAGTAACCTTTGGCTCATTAGCACACTGGTTGCGCATTGCTCGGTTACGTGCAAGTAGTATTGCCGTTGCATGGGAACGCGACTTGCCATGTGGTGTCTCAGTGATTAGTCACGATCGAGTTCGTATTGGTGCTGCTTTGGTGGATGTTGCTACATTGCGCCATTCTGACAAAGTAACCGGTCAATCGGATGAGTTATCAGTTGAAATGTTAATGTATCAAGCGCAATCATTACTTTCAGAAGGTATCGGAATTGTCTTAGTGCACGGTGATGTCGAGTTTTGGTCACAATTTGGGTTTGCTCCAATGAGTTTGACCGTTGAGACTCGATGGCATCAACCGATACAGCGTATTGTTACAGAGCCAGGTACTGTTTATGTTGCCCCGTTATCTGATGAGATACACGCGCTGGTGCGTAGTATGCAAATGGCGATTGCAGGGGAACAAGTTGCGTTTGTTGATATTGCTGTCCCTGATTTGAATTCATGGCTGCATGTGATTGGTCGCGATGGGCAATTGCGTGCTGCTGCTCAACTTAAACAAAATGCTAATTATATCGAAGTCGTGCGTGCCGCCGCATCGGATGATGGTGCAGCACTTGATTTGGTGCAGGCATTACTTGAACATGTTCCTGATGCATCTCAACTGGTAATTCGCCTGCCAGTGGCACATGCAGTAACCCGGATGGCACAAGAACTCCATGCTACAACGACAGTGACTTCATCTGCGAATGTTGCCATAATGGCAGGGGTGATTGACCTACCATTAATGCTTGAAGCACTGAAACCTGCGTTTCGACAACGTATTTTGACATCACCGTATGCGGAGTGGTGTGGCGGTGTACGTGTTGAAATTAGCGATGAACGTGCCATGATAATGTTTGATAATGGTGCAGTCAGTGTCATTGATGGTACCCGTGAGGCGTCTCTGCGTCTTAAACATGTTGATGTTGCTGCACTCCCACAAATGGCATTTGGATATCGCTCGATTAGTGCACTCCGTCGTGCTGGTATGTTGTATTGCGATGACACAGAATTGGCTCTGTGTGAAGCTATTTTTGCCACTACTTCTCCTATGCTTGTGGTGTAGTTCTCTTCGTTGAAGTCGTACAGTGTCGTACGTGGTTGTTTTGGCGTGAAAGGAAACTGACAGTGCCAATTGTTACAGTTCATGACGCGATACGACTTGCGTTGCCAGTTACCACTCGGGTTGTCGCAGGCCATGCAGGTCTTAATCGACAAGTCACTTGGCCTGCTGTTGCTCGTGCGATTGCACCACTTTTCAGCGACTTACGTGGAGGCGAGTTTGCCCTAGTTTCGATTCTCGCACTTCGTGATATTGATCCTCCACTCTCTCTTGCCATGTTGGTTGAGCGTTTGTCAAGCGTGCCTGTGGCAGCAGTTGCGGTGGTGGGTCCAATTGAGCCACGAGCTATCGAAATAGCAGATAAACATCAGATTCCCCTTGTGCAGTGTGTCAATGACGTTGACATCCGCGAGGTTGATCGGGAATTACAGCGGCTAATTAGTGATTATGATGCACAGCTTGAGCGCCGAGCCGCGCAAATTGCCCTCGAACTTGGTGAACTGTCGTTAGCGGGAAGCGGTATCGGTGCCATGGCAACAACGCTGGCGAATCGTACTGGCCGTAGTGTGGCGATTTATTCGGCTAAAGGTGATTTGCTGGTTACTGATGAACTGAATTCTTATGCTGACGCTGTCATGCAGTATGTACCACGTGCAGGTTCCTCGACGATTGCTGGCCTAGAGTTTTGGTGTCAAGTGCTTGTTGCAGCCGAGCAATCGCTCGGATATACCGTGTTAATTGGTCATGCCTTGACTGAGTCGGATCGCCAGACGGTTCGTCGTGCTTCCATGGCACTTGCATTAGAGTTGACCAAAAGCCATGCACTGAATGCAGTCGAAGCCAGGTATCGTGGTAATTTTGTTGATCAATTGCTTAGCGGTCAGCTCGCTGATCCCATGATTATTCAACAACGTGGCCGTGAATTGGGTTTTGATGTGCGAGTTCCGCATGTTGCTGTAATTTGCGCAGTGCCTCATGCATACGTGTCACAATTACAAAGTCAGTTTGTTTCGCTATTGAATGCAATTTCAGTCAACGTTCCCTGGATAGTGCATACCCGAGGTGTGATGTGTTTTCTCTCGATTTCTCAGGTACAGCAGGACGCAGTGTTATCCGAACTATGGAAAGTGGTGTTGATTAAATTCCCGCAGCTTCGTATGGCGATTGGTCGCAGTGCTGTCACTACCAGTGATTGGCCAAGATCAGTACAAGATGCTGAACATGTCTTGCGCTTACCGAAGCCATCGCCACCCAGCCCAGTGTCGTACGATGGTATCGGTGTCTATCAGTTGCTGTTGCCAATGTTGCATTCAGATGAAACGCAGGCATTTTATCGTCGTCACCTAGGTCCACTACTTGAATATGACCGTGAACAACGTGGCGAACTTATCCATACACTTGAAGCCTATTTTGATTGTGCAGGGAATCTTGCTCGCACATCCGAATCCATCCATGTGCATCGCAATACGCTATTGTATCGTTTATCTCGTATTGCACAAATATGCCATGTCGACTTAGATCACCACGAAACACGGCTGTCGTTGTGGCTAGCACTGAAGTTACATCATATTCTGATGAATACTGATCTGTAATCAAGACTTTTTAGGAGTAATTCGTTATCATATAGGTGTACATTCTAATGTGACTTTTCAGAAGAGGGAATGTAATGTCGAATGCTGTGATGATTGTTACAGGTGCTACAAACGGTATAGGTTTGGTGACTGCTCGTGAACTTGCACAAACTGGTGCTACTGTCGTTTTGGTTGGTCGGGATCACCAAAGAATTGAAAATGCCCTTACGCATATACGTACCCTTGCTCCAGATGCCCAATTAGGCTCGTTTGTTGCCGATCTCAGTCGTATCAGTGAAGTGCAGTTGCTTGCCCAATATGTTATTGACTCCTATCCGCGAGTTGATGTCCTTGTGAATAATGCTGGTGCGTTTTTTCAAAGTCGCCAACTCAGCGCTGATGGAATTGAGATGACATTTGCACTCAATCATTTGGCACCATTTGTATTGACCAGTTTGTTATTGAATCATATGCGTGCGTCGGCACCTGCGCGTATCATTAATGTGTCTTCTGCAGCACATCATGGTGCAGCAATGGATTTTGACGATATTTATGGTACCAAGCGATATAGCGGGTGGAAAGCCTATGCACAATCAAAACTTGCGAATCTGCTTTTTACGTATGAGTTAGCCGATCGCCTTCAAGATGCAGATATCACCGTGAATGCATTACATCCAGGCTTCGTAAATACAGGTTTTGCCAAAGACCCATCGCTTTTTTCTACTTTTTTTGGGTTGCTCCAAAAGTATATTGCTGTTTCACCCGAAAAAGGTGCACTTACATCACTTTATTTGGCCACGAATCCTCATGTTCAAGACGTAACAGGTCGTTTCTTTGTTGATAGTAAACCTGTGCCTTCGTCACGAGCGTCATATGATTTTACTGCACGACGAAAATTGTGGGAGCTTAGTTTGCAGTTGATGAATGAACATATTCACGCCTGATAATATACAAACGCCACCAGTCACTAGTATGACTGGTGGCGTTTGTATGTTGTTATTCTGACTTTGGTTGCGTGTTGTCGTCTGAATGTTTGTCTTCAGCAAGTGATGTGGCCATTTTGCGGAGTTCCTCGTTTAGATTGCTTAACCCCTTCACCACTTTGGCGTGTGCCTCTGTGACAGCTGGATTTTCAAGTGCTTTCTCGACTAATTGCTTGCCCTTCTCACTGGCTTCTGCAACTGGTTCGCTGGTTGTAGCACTCTGCAACTTCTGCACAAGCTCGTTTACCCCTTTTTGCAACTCTTGCTGCATGCTATGTGCGCGGTTGCTCTCCAAAAAAGCTCGTACCACGGTTTCGAGCTGACTCCCTAATGTACGGAGTTCTTGTGCTAGAGATCCACTCTCCTGGGCCGGTGTTGATTCATGCGTGTGGGTTGTCTCTGGTGTATGCTGTTGTTCGTTTGTCATGTTGTCCTCCATCTTCTTCTACGCTTTTATGACGAATCTGCCGCTGGATTAGTTGCATCTCCTTGCTATTTAAGTAAAATGTGCATATAATAAATGAGTAAATTGAGTATATAACTCAACATTAAGGTGGTAAAATGGCAATTTATAACAGCATTGTTGATTTAATCGGCAATACGCCACTAGTACGCGTACGTGCAACGGGAGCAACAGTCGTTGCCAAGTTGGAGTGGTTTAACCCAGGTGGGAGTGTTAAGGATCGTATTGGCTTTGCGATGATTGATGCTGCTGAAAAAGCAGGGCTAATCGAGCCAGAGAAGACTGTGATTATTGAGCCAACAAGTGGAAACACCGGTATTGGTTTGGCTATGGTTGCCGCTGCACGTGGCTATCGCATGATTTTGACGATGCCCGAGTCAATGAGTATTGAGCGCCGTAAACTACTCAAAGGTTATGGCGCTGAGTTAGTTTTGACGCCCGCAAGTGAAGGTATGCGTGGTGCCATTGCGCGTGCCGAATCTATTGCAAGGGAGACGCCGGGTGGCTGGATTCCACAGCAATTCCAAAATCTTGCGAACCCTGAGGTCCATCGTCGTACCACTGCTGAAGAGATATGGCGTGATACTGGGGGAAACATCGACATTTTTGTGGCTGGTGTTGGTACCGGTGGTACGGTAACTGGCGTTGGTGAGGTGTTGCGTGGATTTAATCCTCATATCAAAGTTGTTGCCGTAGAGCCTGAGTCATCGCCAGTTTTGTCTGGTGGTCAACCTGGTCCACATAAAATCCAAGGGATTGGTGCTGGCTTTGTGCCAGATGTGTTGAATACGGCAATATACGATGAGATCATCAAAGTAACCAATGATGATGCATTTGCCACTGCGCGTCAACTTGCGAAAGAAGAAGGCTTAATGGTTGGTATTAGCTCAGGTGCTGCGGCTTATGCTGCTTTGCAATTAGCGAACCGACCAGAAAATGCCGGTAAGACAATCGTATTTATCTCTGCGAGTAATGGTGAGCGTTATTTGAGTACTGCGTTGTTCCCTGAGGAATAAGTCACTACTCATACGCTGAATCACTCCCTCACATGCAGCCAACAAATGTTGGCTGCGTGTGTTTGTACATTTTGTCACTGCTGTGCTACGATGATGTTAAGTCTCTTCATTTGATAAGGAAATACGTTGTTAGGTCGTTTTGATGGTGTATATGATAAACTCCAAGACGCAGCAGATATTGCAATATTAGACACAAGTATTGCTAGTGAATTTACACGTCCGATTTTGAATCGACTCCGTGATTTTGTAGCAGTTGCAATCTCATCACTTAAGCTTTATCCAAATTCAATAGTGTTGCATCACCTAACTGCGGATCGTATAGAAGTTCGTGTGATTGGTTTATCGACTGCTATAGTAGTTTTTGCTCCAGTCGAACAACTAGTTCCCGAGATCTATCTCAACAAAATGGCTGCTACAAAGCATCTGCCGATGCCACATATGTTGAAGCATGATGTTTCATTCAACGAATTGCCTATTGCCTATGCGGTCTATTCATTTATTGCGGGCGTGCCATTGCAAACTGTCACTGACGAGACAATGCAACGTGTTGCCGCAAAACATGTCGGTCGAACCATTCGTAGTTTACATTTGATTAATGCACACGGTCTTGGTGCACCGCAAGTCTCGGGGAAATGGGCAAACAGATCATGGCATGCAGTGATTCAACAGTGGTTGACTGACCGTGGATATTATGAACGTTTGCTTGAGTTGTTAGGGCCACGACTTCTAGGGCAATTTCTTGATTACACCACGAAACATCCGTCATTACAACAGTTTGAACCGAGTGTGTTATTTGGTGGGGTAGCACGTGAGTCAATCATGGTGTTGGTGCATGGCAATATTCAAGTCGAAGGAATGATGCGATCTGGTCGCATCGTGGCTGGGGACGCAATGTTTGACGTTGCATCAGGAATGCGTGCGTCACTTGGTATAGGATTTCGTCAAGGATTTGTCGATGGTTATACGATGCACGCACCCATGACAAGTGCAGAAGTAGCACGCGTAAAGCGATATGCATTATTATGGCGTACCATTGACACTGCTATGCAAATATCAACACAACATGACAAAGATGCGTTTATCCACAGCGTTACTCATGTGCTCGCTGAAGCACTAATCGCACCAGATTAGCGCACAGTTTTGCCCCGATGAAGTGGTATGTCAATAAACGACGCAGGATCGTCATTGGGCTCAAGATGTGTTAATACATGCAAATTTACAAACTTGGCATGTAGCGTTGATTCAATCTCCTCAGAGAGTTCATGTCCTCGTTGAACGCTCCAGTCTCCAGGTACAAGCACATGGAGCGATACAAATCGCCTAATTCCTGACTTTCGTGTGCGAATTGCGTGAAACGAAATATCATTGGTTGCAAATGCATCCAACACCTGATGTACTTTGTCTAGTTCTTCTGGAGTAAACGCAGGGTCGAGTAGTCCATCAAGAGATCTTCGTATCAATTGCCAACCCATCCTAATAATGTTCAGGCCCACCACAAAAGCCATCAGAGGGTCAAGCCATTGCCATTGTGTAATTCCAACGAGAATGACCCCGAGCACAACCACGATTGAAGTGATGACATCACTCATCAGATGATGGGCATCAGCTTCGAGTGCAATTGATTCGTGTTTTTTTGCGGCTTGAAACAGCCAGCGCGCTAACGCAAAGTTGATTACTGATGTCAAGACTGCCAGACCGATACCAAAAATGTCAACATCGAGTTCAGCAGGGTTGAAAAGCCGCCAGATTGCACTGCCACTGATGCCAAATGCGGCAACCATAATCAGTGCACCTTCGAATCCGCTACTAAAAAACTCAGCTTTGTCGTGACCATAGGCGTGTTCGTCATCTGGTGGGCGCTCTGCGACAGCTAATGCCCACATAGCTGCTGTTGCACCAAGTACATTCACAATGGATTCGAGAGCGTCTGATAGCAGGCTAATTGAATTCGTTAGCACATAGGCACTGATTTTGAGAAAAATGACGCCAATTGCGACAACTAATGATATCCACGCATATCGCCGTAATTGCATGTGTTCCTCAGAGTAAAGAAACGGGGTCTACATCTACTATAGCATGATGCGTTCCGTCAATTGCTGAGAGTATTCTACGGATATTTGTTGCCAAAATAATAAGTTGCCACCGATATTGATTCCGGATTCGTGAGAAAAAAGCTGGAGTCGGTCCAATCAGCCGTGCATTGAGCCCATGCTGTTCTACAATTGCTTGGATTGTGCTGCTCTCTGTGATTGCAAGTCGCTCACACTGCTGAATATTGCCATGTTGCCAGACGAGCTTCGCCATACGTTGATATGGGGGATAGCCGAGATGTTCACGGTAGGCCAGCTCTTTTTGATAAAAATCGTGACTTTGATACCGGGCTGCGGCTTGAATTGCATAATTTTCTGGTTGAAAGCTTTGGAAGATTACACGTGCATCTCCTTGTCGTCTGCCGGCTCGACCTGCGACTTGGGTGAGGAGTTGGTAAGTTCGTTCTGCGGCGCGAAAATCTGGTAAATGGAGTGCGATGTCGGTATTTACTACACCAACAAGTCGAATGTGGGGCAGATCCAGTCCTTTGGCTATCATCTGGGTACCAACAATTATAGAGCGTGGGTGGGCGATTGCTTGACTGAGTAAAACACTATGATCTGCTGCCGTATCTGCGGTATCGCGATCCCACTGTAGCACGTTGACATCTGGATAGCGATTGCGCATTATTTCGACAATGCGTTGTGTGCCGCTGCCATATTCAATAAATGTAACACTATAACATTCGTGACAATGTGTGTCGGGATGGCGTTGGAATCCACATGTATGACAGATACTTACGGCGAGTTGCCCTTTTTGGTGAGTGGCCATTGGGGTACTACAACGGTTACAGCGTGCCACTGCACCGCAGGCGCGACAAATACGTGCACCGGTATTTCCTCGTCTGTTAAGTAGGAGGAGTGCTTGATTTCCTTGTGCTAGTGTTGTATCGAGTTGTTCTGCTAGTGTTTGTCCTATCAGTCCATACGTATCTACACACACCTCGTTGCGCATATCAACGATGCGAACTGAAGGTCGCGCAAGGTGAGTTCCCGAGGTGTCTAGGCGTTCTGGTAAGTGTAAATGTGTAATTTTGGCCTGAGTTACTGCATGCACAAGCTCGACTGAAGGCGTTGCACTGCCTAACACGACCGGAATATTGGCAAATTTGCCATACATAATGGCTGCATCACGTGCATTGATAAAAGGGGAAAACTCACTTTTGTACGAAGTGTCATGTTCTTCATCCACAATTATTAAGCCGATATTGGGTTGCGGTACATATAACGCTGATCGTGGGCCAATGATGATAGGGAGTTGTTGATCAATGCTTTGTACCCAATGGAGTCGCCGTTGTGCAGGCGTAATTTGTCCGTGGATGACGCCTACTCTCCCTGGAAATCGCTTAGAAAAACGTTCGGCGAGTTGGGTTGTTAAGGCAATCTCTGGTGCAAGCACCAAAACCTGTTTGCCTTGTGCAAGGCATGCGTCGATTAGTGCAAAGTATACTTCGGTTTTACCACTTCCTGTAACTCCGTCCAATAAAAATGTCTTGTGCTGGCCAAATGCCGAATGTATGTGTTGCGCGACTATTGCTTGTGCCGGTGAAAGTTGGACGGCTGTGCCTAGCGGTACCTTTGTGGGCTGTACCTCGATGACCTCGCAAATTTGTTGTTTTATCAGGCGGTTTATTATTCCCTTTTTGCTGAATTGCGCCAATGGAAGTTGTCGTGATGGACTAGAACGCAACATATCGAGAATCTGTTTTTGGGCGTTGGTTGGTGGTGGGTGATTTTCGTTTACATAATGCAGAAATTTGATAGTTGGACGTATGACTTGTGGCATATCAACACGATATGTGATAGCAACGTATCCTCGTGCAACCAGCCACTTGCGTAGTTGTGAAAGTTTTGTCTTATTGATTTTTAGCTTACTGATGAGATCTTGTTCACTGAGCAAATGGTATTCGTGCATGGTGTAGAGTATTCCACGTTCGTCAGTGGGTAAATCAGTCAGTGGTGCATTCATACCTGACTCAGTGAGTTGCCACTGACGAATAGGCGCGGGCACAACGGCATGGGTAACAAATAAGCCAAGAATTGCAGACAAGGTTGTGTGATAATGACGAGCAAGCCAGTGCGCTAGGTCAATTTGATGTGTAGTGATAGCAAATGGTGTCGAACTAATGATAGGACGCGTGGTAAATGTCGGTTGCGCTAGCGCAGTTGCGATAACCACACCAATAACAGTTTGTGGTCCGAGCGGTACATAGACGATATTGCCACGAACTAATTGTTGATTTGCGTGATAGGTATAGGGTGTGTCGCTACCTTTTTGCTTTTCTGCGCTAATAATAATGATGTCTGCATAAATCATGTCATTATCCTTAGGATATAACTGTATCATACCATTACACCGATAGTGAGAGCGTGCATGTCCACACGAATAACCCATGTAGTTGAGATATCATCAGGCCAATCGCATGTGGTTGTACTGTCAAATCAGCGTCTCATGTTCCAATCGGAGGATGCACGCGATATGCTGATTGATGGAGTTCGCTTGTCGGTTGTATCAGGTGCGCAGTTATGGCAGTGGCAGACATATCGTAGAGTTGGTCAGCATGTGCTGGTCATCCACCGCGATACATCCATACAAATTGTGTCAATCGAATGTATTGACAAAGATGTACATCAGTCATTTGTAGACACCTTGCGAGATCAATTACATGCCATAGATGCGCGATTATGTATGGGGAATAGCGCATGGCATTCACTTGGTTTCTCTCTATCAAACGTAGAGTCATTGCTAGGAATGACATGTGACACAATGTTACAAGTCATTCTGCGAGCGATGGATGCACCACCGATCAACACTCTCCACGAATGGCGGGGTGATACACCTAATCATCTACGCATCGATCGTGTGATTGTGCGTGAGGAAACGGTTATTCCCTATGTCTATGAAGCACGTATGCATCATAATCATCAAGAATACATGGCCATGCTTGTGCAGTTTTTGGATGTAATTGAACCTGTGAGTCATTCTGAACTGCGCGAACATATACGAAGTGTACGCCAACGTATCTTGTCACCACTTTTTATTCACCACACTTTAGCTCAATATATTAATCACGCATATCAGGCACTAAGTGTAAGTCGTCGTGCGATGACTCAAGGTGAGTTGCAACATACTGCTGATGTCGCATTACTTTATGAGCGGTGGGTATGGATCATGGTGCTTAAGGCTATGGGATGTGATGATATGCGTATCGGACAATTGATCGATGGAGATAGAACGTTTGTAAGTCAGACCGGTGTAACGTGTGCTTACCAACGGCGACTGTTGCCAATGCAAACAGCTACTGGCTGGTCACGAGATGGTCGTGTTGCCATACCTGATGTGATGCTCTGGCAGACGTATGGCGAAAATTGCTGTCGCGCATTAATACTCGATGCAAAGTGCTCTATGGCTACTAATGCGCCCACTGCAAATGCACTCAATGACATAACTGCATATCTCCGCCGTATCGGTATTGGTGATGCGGACCCTGATGTTGCAGTATTGGTGCATCCTGGTGATGAAATTCAGCGCTGGCCAAGCGGCGTTGTTGTACTTGGTACTAATGGACTTGATACGCATATGCTCGATACCGTTGTTCATAAGTGGATTACTAATGAGATTTGATAATTATTTGCATCAACTCTAGCTTCTTTGGTATACTTCTCACTTGGAATTGTTTTTCTTCTGCTCCAACATCGTCGAATCTGCGCAGATTCAACGCACTGAGTGGGGCAACTCCAGAGGAGTCATCATGCGCGATCGTAAACGTGACTATGAACTACTGTTCATCGTATCTCCGATGCGTTCATCGGAAGAGGAGATTAGCGCCACCATTGAGCGCGTCTCAGAGCAGATTTCTGCAGTTGGCGGTGCCGTCATTGCAGTATCTCAGACCTCGCCGTGGGGCCGCCGTAAGTTTGCTTATCCAATGCGTGAATATGCTGAGGGTGAGTCAAGCCGTCGTATCTTCACCGAGGGTTTTTATGTGTTGTTAACATGTTCATTGCCAACCTTGCAGATTCGTGAACTTGAGCGCACCTTGAAGCTCAACGAATCGGTGTTACGTTACATGTTGACGCAAGTCGAAGTTGCGGAAACACCTGCACCAGCCGAAGCACCAAGCACTGAAGCCTAAGAATTACCTATCAAGAGGAATATCATGACTGAAGATAATCGCAAAGCTGCTGGTCAGCGTCGTAAATTTGGTGGTCGTCGCAAGGTTTGTATTTTCTGTGCTGATCAAATTTCGACCGTTGACTATAAGGACTTGAAGCGTTTACAGCGCTTCGTTTCGGAACGCGGCAAGATTTTGCCACGTCGCCGCACCGGTACCTGTGCTAAGCACCAACGCTCATTGACGGTGGCGATAAAGCGTGCTCGTCAAATGGCGTTGATGGCCTTCGTTGGCGCTACGGTTCGTAACTAGACTGTGTCGGTATGAGCGGTGCGTCTCTGAACAAGGGCGCACCGCTATCATTATTATTGGGCGTATGACATGCAGAAAGGTCTGGCATGACACAACCACCACACGATGCACGCGAGCAGGCACGCCGCGTCGCAGTAAATCGTCAAACTACTCGTCGTGACCGTGAGGATCGTCGCCGTCGAACGGTGATGTGGACTACGCTGTCTGCGATAGGTATTGCTGTTGTTTCATTGGCTATTGGAGCGTTATACGATTTGGTTTATGTCCCAAATCAACAAATTGCAAGCGTCGGTGATGCCTCGTTGAATCGCAATCAATATGTCCAAGAAAAGCGCTTGGCATTAACATCTGGTATGGCCCAAAATGTGTTGCTTGCAACGTTTGGCGGTACGTTTGGCACCAACTATGCGCAGCAGAATCCATTTATTGAAGATGAAATCTCTAAGATTACTATCAATGCACCCGTAGATGATATGGTTGTTCAAGATTGGGTGAATCGTCAGTTGTTGCGCATCGGTGCACAAACTGAGTTTAACGTTGTGCCTGATAAGGGGCGCATGGATCAACTCCTGATTGCAGACTTTAGTTTTGCATTCCCAGTGATTGATCCTACCGCACCAACTGCAGTGCCTGAGCCGACTGCAGTTACACCTGCAGACGAGAACGCCGAGCCTACGGCTGTACCTCCAACTGCAACGCCAGATGCAGCAAAAGCACAATCACTTGCTCCTAATATCGTTGATCAGCTCTTTGCGAGTTATCAAACGTCGTTAACACAACAAGGCGTGACTCCAAAGTTGACGCGTGATGATTTTGTGGCAGCACTTGACCTACAATATGCACGTACTATGCTCATTGAGAAGGTCAAAGAGAACTTGCTGCCAGCTGATGCGTTTACTGCATCAACGGCACCAAGAGGCTATGAAACGAGCCATATTTTGGTGCGTGTTGATGTGCCCGAAGGTGCTACAGATGCTGAGCGTCAACAGTTGTTTGATACAGCCAAACCTCGTGCCGAAAGTATTATCAAGAAGCTTGACGGTGGCGCAGACTTTGTTGAGACGCTTCAAACTGATTCAGATGACTTCACGAGCAAATCGCGTGACGGGGCAATGGATAAGTTTGATGCTACCGGTAAGTCAATTGCAGGTACACAATATGATGCAAATTATGTTGCTGCAACACTTATGTTAGATGAGGGCGACTATACCAGTGAACCGATACGGACCGCGTTTGGTTGGCATGTGATTCGTTTGGATCGCATTGAAGTGCCTTCGTTCGAAGATCAATTAGACGAAGCACGGACAGCCGCATATGAAGAATGGTTTAACGGACTTGATGAGAAGTATAGTGTGACATATGCGGTTGATCCTACAGCCACATTGGAAGCACAACCGACTGATCAAGCCCCAGTGTTGCCAACTGCACCGCTAGCCGGGTATCCAACTGATACACCTACGGCTATTCCAACGGTCACATTGACGGTAACGCCAACTGCCAACCCGTAATTTGTTCATGAGTACGTGGCAACAGTGGTACACTGTTGCCACATCTATTTATGTGTGGAGGGAATAATGCGTCGTTGGAAGCCATTTCCTTCAATTGGTCGCTGGCTGGCACTTGCTATCGCAATAATCTTTAGTGTGGGTTTTATTGCGTTCGGATTGTTGATTTCAAGCACATTTGTTGGTGAACCACAATCTTGGCAAATTGATTTTGGCTTTTTCTTGCAGTTTGTCGGTATGCTCCTGATGTTGTTCCTTTCGGGGTTTGCATGGCTACGATGGTTGCAATCAGTAACCCTTTGGTATGGGTTAGACCGTAATGCAGTATTTATTGGTTCATTAGGTAATATTGAAGCTGTACAACTCGATCAAATTGAACGCATTGATTTTGGTATGCAAGTTGAGAATTTGCCCCAACCACTTACCCAAGGTATTGGATGCTATTGGGGTGAAGGAACTGCAATCGGTCATGATCGCGTTTTGATTCGCAGTTCGCTTCCTGCAAGTCGGTGTCTGTTTATTGTGACAGAGCATGCTACGTATGCCGTATCACCTACTGAGATTGAATTATTTGTCCAAGAGATTGAACAGCTCCGTAATCTTGGTGGGACAAAACGTATAATTCCTGATTACGAAGCAGGACCATGGTTTAATACTGCCTTTTGGCAGGATGATAGTAGTAAGCTCCTGTTGTTCATTGCTGTACTAATTAATATCATCGCAGTGGGTTTGATTTCGTGGTATTATCCTTCACTTACAAATGATGTTGAGATGCGATTTGATGCGGTTGGAGGTGTGCTTGAATTACGTCCTCGCCACCAGACGCTCTTTTTGCCGTTGACTGCGCTAGCATTGACACTTGCAAATCTGATTGGAGCTATACTCTTTTTTCGCTACGAAAAATTAATTTCACGAATGCTACAAGGGGCATCGGTTGTCGTTCAGATTTTATTCTGTGTGGCAGTGCTATTGGTTGTGAGTTAACAAAAACCGCCCGTACGCATTGCGTACGGGCGGTTTTTGCAGTTAGCGCTTGTTTGCTAATTCTTGTAGGCGTGCAATGCGCTCTGCTGTTGGTGGGTGTGTACTGAACCAACTCATTAATCCACCGCCACTAAATGGATTAATGATGTAGAGCGAAGCCGTTGCCGGGTTTGTGTGTAGCTGTGATACTTGGGCCCCTTGCTCAAGCTTACGTAAGGCATTAGCGAGGGCAAGTGGGTCTCCATGAATCTCTGCACCACCCGCATCTGCCAAAAATTCACGTGAACGAGAGATTCCCATGTGAATTAATGTCGCGGCCAAGGGCGTAATAATAGAGAGCGCAATCATGGCAATTGGATTGGGAGCATCCTCATCATTACCCCCAAAGATTGTCATCCAGCGAAACATATCAGCAATCATTGAGATTGCACCAGCCATTGTGGCACTAATCGCACTAATCAAGGTATCGCGATTTTTGATGTGTGCCAACTCGTGAGCAATAACACCAGCTAATTCGTCTTTGGTTAGGATATGCGTAATGCCAGTGGTGACTGCCACAACACCATGCTCTGGGTCTCGTCCAGTAGCGAATGCATTCGGGGTGGCATCCTCGACGACATAAACCTTCGGCATTGGCATTTGCGCACGTTGCGCGAGTTGTGCAACCATTTGTCGTAATTCAATGCCCTCGTTATCACCAAGTTCTCGTGCACCCGTCATGCGTAAAATCAACTTATCAGAGAACCAGTATGCCCCAAAGTTCATGGCGAAGGCGAGAATAAATGCCAAGAACATGCCGCTTGAGCCACCTAAGACTCGACCAACCATCATTAAGAGAATTGTCAACGCAGCCATCAAAATGGTGGTTCGCAACGAATTCATCTGTATTCCTTTCAAAGCATCGAATATGAATCGTGAGCACATCACATAAATACTATACAAAACAAAGTTAATTTATTAATGAGAAATTGTCGTCAAATTTCGGTATGCTATAATTGCGCACGAAGAGAAAGAGGGTTGTGTGCTCGCAGATTATTTATTAATTATCAATCGCATCGTAACTAACATTACATTAGTTGTTTCATTTTCGTTATGGGCATATTTGATTATTCGATCGCGTGGCATTGCGGTGTCGCGGGCTTTGATGGTGTTGCTATTTGGAGTTGTGACTACGGTCACTGCCGATGTGTTAGTGCGTCAGGCAAAAGACAGTTTCATTCTTGAGATTATTTTGCGTGGTTCATGGTTTGGCATCATGCTCGTGCCTGCAGGTATGATTGACATGGTGCTAGCATTAGCGGCTCAGTTACGCGTACTGCCAAAGCGTACGTGGGTTATTGTTGCGAATTATGCAGTAGTTGTGGTGGTAACAGTAATTGCTGTGTCTACTGATTGGCTTATCTCGATGCCGTTGCGATCTGTGCTGGTGCCTACATTATCGCCACAGCCATTGTTTGCTGTGATAGCGGTATATGCATTTGCACTTGTCACTGTGGCTTGGATTATTCTGTGGCGTGTTCGGGCAGCTGCGCTCACACCATCCCTCCGCCGACGCTTAGGCTACATGATTGTGGGATGGTATGGTGCGATATTATTGAGCTTTCCAGTGCTTTCATTGTTGCCATCTGCATATATGTTGCCTGAGCAAATAGGACTTGGGTTGGCGACGTTAGCTGCACCAGTTGCGGCGATTTTTATGATGGTAACCGTTTATAGTGCAATGTTTGTCGGTTCGTCACAACCGGATCGTATCATCAAACACGATTTCTTACGTTGGTGGCTATACGGACCGTTTGTAGGTATCAGTATCGTATTATTTTTACAAACGGTGCCTGTGTTTGCTCGCTTGTCTCGACTTCCTGAGGAGACATGGGCGGTATTTGGGATAATGACAATGACGGTAATCATGCCGATGCTGGTGGGGTTAATACGTCCCTATCTTGATGTCCTGGTATATGCCGGTGACGAAGAAGAGATGGCATCGTTGCGTTCACTGCCGCGTAATACATTTACTCAGAACGATTTACGTCGATTACTCGAGAATAGTTTGACGGTAATCTGTGGCGCAGTGCGGAGCGATTCAGCCTTTGTGGCGGCACCGGATGAATTTGGTGGGTATGCGGTCAAGATGTCTGTTGGGCCTCGTCGCCGATTGCGTAAGTTGTTTGAGCAGTTACCACTTGAGCGATTATTCTATGAAGTTGGGGTACACGATCATACGCATTTACAACAAATCCATGAGTATACGTTGTACCAACTCAAAGACCCAGATCAACGACTTGTGGGTATTCTTGGGATCTCAAATCAGCCTAAAGGGTTGACTGATGAGGTGCAACAACTTATTTATACGTTGACCAACCAAATTGAGCATGCTTTGGTGATGGTGCTGATGCAGCAACGCCTTCTTGACACACTCCGTACTATGGGGCCTGAGATGAGTACCTTGAGGCAATTGAGTTCCCGGATTGAGCAGGCTACACCCGAGGCATTGCAGTCTCTTGAAGACGATGTTGCATTAATGCCCGAGTTTACGCATTTGGTACGCGATGCATTAAATCATTATTGGGGTGGGCCAAAGCTCTCTGATAGTCCATTACTCGGATTAAAATCAGTTAAAACACACATTGATTTACAAGGTGGAAGTTCTACGAAAGCGCTTCAGGCAGTGTTGCGCCAGGCAATTGACAATTTGCGTCCCGATGATTCGTTGCCAAGTACTGCTAATGAGTGGATGCTCTATAACATCCTCGAGATGCGCTTTTTGCAAGGCCGCAAAATTCGTGACACTGCCCAACGCCTTGCACTCAGTGAGTCTGATCTCTATCGTAAGCAACGTGTTGCTATTGACGAAGTAGCACGTCAATTAACATTAATGGAGGAGTACGCAGATAAATCGAGTTAGCGCTGTGACCAATCGGGTAATCAGTGGTAAAATATAGCCGGTTATTGAAGCAGAAGGAACTAATGTGAGTGAGCAAGTATACGATGTAGTCGTCGTTGGCGCTGGCCCTGGTGGCTATGTGGCAGCGATTCGCGCTGCGCAACTCGGTTTGAAAACTGCAATTGTTGAGCGCCAGATGATGGGTGGCGTTTGTTTAAATGTCGGTTGTATCCCTACCAAAGCGTTACTCCATACTGCTGATTTGCTCGAAGAGATCCACACCAGTGCCAAATTTGGCGTTAAGGTGAGTGGTGCAGAGCTCGATTGGGGTGCCACCATCGCCAACAAAGATGGTGTAGTCAAACAGATGACGCAAGGTGTTTCATTTTTGATGAAGAAAAACAAGGTTGATGTCATCAATGGTACTGGTAGCTTGGCTGGTCGTGGTGCAATTGTCGTTACAGGTAATGATGGTAATAAGACTACCGTGACTGCCAAAAACACCATTCTTGCAACCGGAGCTAAACCTCGTGAGTTACCTGCTGTAGGTGTCGTATTTGATGGTGAATACATCATGTCGTCGTGGCAAGCCTTGAGTATGAAGTCGATACCACAAACACTATTGGTCGTTGGTGCTGGTGCTATTGGTGTTGAATTTGCCTCGATGTTCGCCACCTTCGGTTCAAAAGTTACCTTGATTGAAGCATTGCCACGCATCGTTCCAAATGAGGATGAGGAGATTAGTACCGAGCTGGCAAAAGCACTGTCAAAACGTGGAATCACGATTATGACCGGTGCGAAATTGAACAACATCAGTAAGACTGGTGCTGGCGTCAAGGCAAACGTGACTGATGCATCAGGCAAAGAGCTTGTGATTGAGACTGAACGAGCTGTTGTTGGTGTGGGTATCGTTGCGAATACCAAAGATATTGGTCTCGAGTCTGCTGGCGTCACACTTGATGCCCGTGGATTTGTGACAGTCGATCCCATGATGCGTACGACTGCTGATGGTGTCTTTGCCGTAGGTGACTGTGCAGTCACAACCCCTTGGTTAGCTCATAAGTCATCTGCTGAAGGCATATTGGCCGCCGAGGCGATTGCTGGCCATCATCCAACGCCAATTAATTACGGCATTATTGCTGCTTGTACCTACTGCACACCTGAGATTGCTAGTGTTGGACTGACTGAAGCGAAGGCTCGTGAACAAGGCTATGACGTCAAAGTCGGCAAGTTTTCGTTTGCAGGGAACGGTAAGGCAACTATTCTTGGTCAACGTAGTGGCTTTGTCAAGATTGTATCTGAGAAGAAGTACGATGCTGTGCTCGGAATGCATATTATTGGCCCGCGTGTGACAGAGTTAATCGCCGAGGGCGGAATTGCCTTGTCTCATGAAGCAACGTCAGAGTCATTAATGAAGACCATTCATGCACATCCGACGTTGTATGAGGCAATTGGTGAGGCTGCACACGCTGCAGCAACTGGTGCGCCAATTCATATGTGATTGTAAACTAGGGTATGGAGGCTTCGCCCTCCATACCCCAAAGGATAAATAATATGCCGGTTACCGTTCGTTTGACAAGTGCCCAACATGGTGGAACTAGCATGTCGTGTGGCACTGGTGACCATAGTAATTGTGGGCCAAATTGTGATTGTGGTTGCCCATATACTGGTATGGATCAACGTGGAATGGTTGAGGATGTGCAACTCATCGAGGCACGCTATCCCGATAAATGGTTGGCCATGGTTATTCCTCCTGGAGTGGATGAGTACCACCCTGATCGTGCCATGTTGGTAGCATACGGTGATGATGAGGACGAAGTTTTTGATGCGGCGCAACAGGTCACATTTAATCAGGTGCTGCACATTTACTTTAATGGCTCATATGATGCATACATGAAATGGCTTGATACAAAATAAATCAACACCCCCGAGCCAAGTACCGCTCGGGGGTGTTATGTGTTAAAGATCAAGTGTGCCGCGATGTTGTTGCCCGTACGCATCCCAGATACCTTGGGCGACATACTGCGCATCGTGCGCACCACGTGGTAATTTAAACGGTGCTGATTCCCATAGCGATGTGTCTATAGCTCCCATACGTACATTCACAATACGTTTTTGGCGTTCTTCTTTGCTGAGCACTGTTACATACGCCTCAAGGCCAGCTTTGGCGACTGCATACGCCCCGATTCCGGGTAATTGGATTTTGTCGGAGTAGGCAGTCAGATAATACATTGACGCTTGTTGGTTTAGTAAGCCGAGTGAACTCGTCGTGACGTGATGTGCCGCAGTGAGATTGTCATTCAATATGCGTTGCCAATCATCAGCCGTGGTATCAGCCAACTTGCGTCCGAACATTGTGCCTGCTGCATAAAGAAGCATGTCTATCTCACTGCCATGTTCTTGCGCAATCATCAGTGTTGTTTGGCTAACTGCATGTGCATCAGCAAAATCGCATTCATACACACTATGAAGTGTGCCTAGGTGTGGACGATCGGGGCGTTGTACTCCAATGATAGTCCATCCGTTTTTAGCAAAAAACGCTGCAGTTGCATTAGCAATGGAGCTATGGGCGCCCCAAATTAATAATGATGGCATATAACTATTTCTTTGGCTTACCGCGTGGGACGCGTACCGCAGGCGTGCCTTTGACTGTCAAATCACGATCCATGGTGAACCACAACTCAGGTGGAATCACAAAATGAAAGAATGATTGATTTGCCATAGCATACCAGTACTCCCACTCCTCGACACTCTCACCTTGAAATGTCAAGACGATGAGCCATTTACCAACGTACATAGCCCAAACTTTGCGCTTGCGCACAACGCCATTGTCATTGAACGTATAAAAGCGCTCAAGCTTGATGAGGTTGCCAATGACTACATTGTCGCCTTCGATTTGCGTATAATCCGTGAGTTGTGAGAGGCCTTCATCGAATGCTTTGGTGATGTCATCGGCATCACGAGCTTCGGCTGCGAATTCGAGCCCTTGACACCACACCGCCACATACGTATTCGTGTTGGTAGCTGATGGTGAGAACAAAGCCCCTTCAAGTCCGAAATCCAAATCGAACTTATGCCAGTCTGATGGATAACGTACTGTGTAACGCCCCTTGACGTCAGCGTATGTGTCAATGCCAGTAAACTTTGGCGATGGTCGATTGGTCATTTGATCCTCTTCACACGTAGTACGATTAATTGGACGGTATCCATGACAATATACCATAGTTGGGCTGTACTCCCAATACCTCAAATTATACAGCCTCACCAAGCTTCACTGCTTCACCAATCCGCATGCGTTGAATTACGTACAACTCAAGAGTGATAATGAGCCCCATTAATATGATGGCTGCAAGTGCAATTAATCCGGTATCAAATCCGGCAAACACTACGATGAATGGCGGAGTTTCAGGATACACACCTTGACTTACCTTAAGGAACGGCAAATAGAGTGCGCTCGTTAGTGCACCTATTGACAGACCCAATAACGTGCTAAATCCTATCGTGATGAGCTGCTCGAGTGCAAGTGTTAGCCGAAGCGAGGTTTGACTAATGCCAATCGCACGTAGCACGCCAAATTCAACACTACGCTTACGTAATGTCAAAAGAATATATGCCAACATCCCAATCATTGACATAATGCCAGTTGCGACAAATCCAATTGATAACAAGCCAAATAATCCTTGACGCTGTGGTTGCAGAATCTCTGCACTCACAAAGGCAGTTGGTGTATACGGCAGTACGCGTAATGAGTTGCGGAACGCCATCGCTTGCACAGATTGAACGCTCTCACTACCATCACCACGTAACCAGATTTCGTACATGTATCTGCCACCGAGTTCGTTGATTATATGATCGTAGTTAGTCAGCACAAAGTATGGTCCTTCATTATATAGAGTCGGCATATATGCGATGATGTTAGCTACAACTACTGATAGACTTTTACGACTCCCCAGACTATCAACGACGACCTCAAAACGATCTCCAATTGCAATGTTTAATTCGTCTGCAAGTCGTTGTGAAATAATTGCGTCATCGATGTTGACATTCATGCTATTGATAATTTCACCAAGTGATTGATTGGCGTAGTCAGGACGCCATGTATCTGCAACCACGCTTGCAAACGTGGTTGGATCAATTGCATACATCACACCAGATTTTGCTGCCCCATTAATCGTCATGTCGATTTTGCTCGGCGCAACGAGCGTGGCTGCTTCGATGCCATCAATCTCGGCAAAATCACTTATAGGAACATATAAATATTCGAGCGAAACAATTGGTGATTGTTCGCCAGTTGTGCTTGAAAGTTGCGTGCGACCCATGAGTAAGTCGGGGTCGGGGAGATTCGGAACGTCACCAGCAATATCGACGCTCGTGCCGATCATAGTGCTTGGTAACAAGCGATAGTCAGCACCGCTTCTATAATTGGCTCGGTCAACACTGTACTGATCAAGTGTGCGAGCCATTGATGCGGTGAATGTTGCCAAACTAATGGTCAGAATCAACAGCAATGTTGGTCCACGAAGGCTGCCCGGGTTCCGGGCTAACTGTCGTAGTGCTGAGATGCCAATAATGCCAGATGTGCGTTGTACTATTTTTGCAATCAGTGTCACAATTCGTGGGAATAAGCGGATTGCAAATAGTGTTGACGCGCCGATAAATAACGCTGGTGCGAGCAAGAGCAATGGATTTCGAAATGGGTCATCAAGTCCGCCCTCGTTTTCGAGACCGGGTACTGCAATTGATCCGCCTACAGCGAGTTGCTGATACCCGTACCATGCAGGGATAAAGAGCAGGACATCAATGAAATAGCGTTCAATCCATGGCGGAAGGTTTTGTCGTGCTTGAGATTGACGTAACGTGACAATTGAATTGCGCGTTAGCCGCAGTGCTGGAATGGTAATCGCCGGAATGGCGAATGCTGCAATCATACCACCATGCAACCAGCTTTGATTGAGTAGTTGTGGTTCTGGGATGTTTAACACACCAAATCGCAAAAACGACTGCGTGAGTCCAATTGCACGCGCAACGAGGAGCGACAGTGGAATCCCGGCAAGGAGTGCAAACAGCGCAATCATACCGCCTTCGATTATTGACATACCGAGGAGTTGAAAGCGTGTAACACCACGACTACGGAGTACGGCAATCTCGAGCTCTTGGCGGGCAACGAGTAGACCTGCAATTTGCCAGACAAAAGCCAATAACAAGCTTATGAGTGGAACCCCAAAGAGCAAAAGTGTGACGGTTAATTGCCTGACTTCATTTTGTTGTTGCTCAAGTTGTGTTAATGGCGATCGAAAGAGGTCAACACCAGGTAATAATTGACTCATTTCACTCGTGACTGTAGTGATACCTGAGGTTATTTGCGAAGTGTTATTACTTTGAACGCCCGAACCATCGTATGCAGCATACCATCCTGCTTGTTCAACAAATTCGGCAGGTGGGCGATTAACTAGGAATTGCCATGTCTCCTCTGGTACAAAGAATACATCGCTATACGCAGCTGCAGGGGTAAACCAATAGAGATCATTATCATTTCGTGGTTGCCAGATACCGACGATTTTGACATTAGCCTCAAGTGCATAGCGTCCTCCGCGCTTTTGGGCCAAAAAGATGTCATCTAAAAGTATGGTGTTTTTGTCAGAGGTGCTTTGGGCAACAAGTACTTCGATAGGGCCAGTGCCATCCCATATTTTGGGCATATTGCCACTACTGATACGAATATGCTGTTCGATATCACTTAAGAATCCAATGCGAGCGCGTACCACCGATTGTGTAGTTGGCTTGGATTCAGGGAAGCGGATTTCGAGCTTTTCACTGGCACCATATCGTACGAGCGGTGGTGATGGCAAATCGATGCCGTATGCGGGAAGATTCCGCATTGCATTGTCTGCAAATTGCCATTGTTCATAACTGACAGGACGAGTTGATGCACCACCGAATTTGTATATCAACGCAAAAGGAGGTAATCGTGTGCCCGGTTGTTGGTTTTCGCTGATGGAATTAATCAAAAGGCGATATCCGGCTGACTCGGCGTATACCGGAATACTAACAGTTAATGCAACTGCCATGGTAAACCCGATCCATACAACGAATAACAAAAATGGTTGTGCTGATACGCGTCGTGCAATGGTATGATAGAGCGCACGCGATTTCCAGGGAGATGATGTTTTTTGTGTCATTTGCGTCCGTATATAATGTGGCTCTCGCTATTATTTCCCTATTATAATCGATGATTGTGGACCAAATGACGTAGTGTATTTAGTGGTAGATGCGTGTATTTTGATAGGGAACGGCACTTGCACACGGTGGTATACTATGCGTGCATCACTTATATAAATTAGGAGGAATCAGATGCGTTTCGATTTCGACACAGTCGTCGATCGTCGTGGTGGAGACAGTATCAAGTGGAATTTGTATGGAGACAATATGCTACCAATGTGGGTGGCAGACGCTGATCTGAAATCTCCTCAGGGTGTGATTGATGCGCTCGTGAAACGTGCGGAGCATGGCATTTATGGATATGCTGGTGCACCAGCCGAATTAGCACAGTTGTTGATTCAGCGTATGCAAGATTTGTACGATTGGACGATTACAGCTGATGATTTGGTCTATGTCCCAGGCGTTGTTACTGGGTTCAATATTGCCTGTCGTGCAGTAGGACAACCTGGTGATGGTGTGCTTGTGCAAACTCCAAATTATCCGCCGATTCTTGGTGCGGCAGCCAATCATGACATGATTACACAGACTGCCGAACTCACGATGACGGTTGACAAAGGCATCATTGATTATCATTTCGATATGGATGCATTTACCGGTGCCATGACAGATGCCACCAAGATATTTATCTTGTGTCATCCCCATAACCCAACTGGTCGTTTGATGAACCGCGAGCAGTTGACACAAATGGCTCAAGCGTGTGTTGATCGTGGTGTGGTGATTTGTTCGGACGAGATTCATTGTGATATTGTCCTCGATGGTCGCAAGCATATCCCCACTGCGACACTTTCACCTGAAATTGCCCAGAACACGATTACCTTGATGGCACCAAGCAAGACCTTTAATATTCCTGGACTTGGGTTTAGTTTTGCCATCATTCAAAACCCTGAGCTCCGCGCCAAGTACAAGAAGGTTATGGCCGGGCTTGTGCCACATGCTACGATCTTCGGATATGTCGGTGCACTTGCAGCCTACCAACATGGACAAGAGTGGCTTGACGCAACCCTTGCCTACTATGCGGCGAATCGTGATTTTGCCATTGACTATGTCAAAAAATATATGCCTCAATTGACGATTACCAATCCAGAGTCAACGTACTTGGCCTGGATTGATTGTGGTCAAGCAGGAATCGAAGGCAATCCCAAGGAGTACTTCCAAAAGTATGGTGTCGCACTTGGTGATGGTCGTAATTTTGGTACGCATACAGCAAACTTTGTCCGATTAACTATGGCTTGTCCGCGTCAATTACTTGAAGAAGGCCTCGATGCAATGCGTCGTGCGTTGGAGCCGTTAAGCTAGTCTTGTTTCAAAAAGCAGTGTGTGCATAGCACACACTGCTTTTTTGATATGTTAAATCATGCTACGATATGTCGTAAATCCTGTGCAATGCATGAAAAACGCATATATAATACACAACAATTCATAGCCAAAGAGGTATTCCATGCACGATTTTGATTTTTACCATGAACGTCGTAACACCGATAGCGTCAAATGGAACATCTACGATCGTGATATTGTGCCACTATGGATTGCCGAAGCTGATTTTGCCCCACCCGCAGCAGTTATGGCAGCCATGTCTGAGCGTGTCAATCATGGCCTATTCGGATATACGGCTGCCATTCGTCATGCCTCGCATCCTGGGGGCACTTGGGAGTTGCCTGAGATTGGCGATATCATACGAGCTCGTCTCAAGCGATTATACGACTGGGATATAGCTCCTGATGAGTTGGTCTATTTGCCTGGCGTCGTCCAAGGCTTTAATTTGGCATGTCGAATTGCAGGACAACCAGGTGACAAAGTGCTCATGCATGCACCGTGCTATGGACCAATCGCCAAGGGACCAATTAATCAACAACGGATTGGAGTATTTGCTGATTTGCGATACGAGTTGACTGATGACGGCTATGTGACATACACGCATGATGATGCGATGTTTCGTAACTCGATTGATGCGCAAACTAAGCTATTTTTGTTGTGTAATCCGCATAACCCGACTGGTCGAGCATTCAGTCGAGCTGAACTGACCGAAATGGCGCAAGCCTGTGTTGCACATGACATGTTGATTTGTGCTGATGAGATTCACGCAGAGATATTGTTGGGTGATACGGTGCATACGCCAATTGCGACGTTGTCGCCCGAGGTAGCAGCGCGTACAATTACCCTCGTAAGTCCTAGCAAGACATTTAACATTCCTGGTTTGGGATTTTGTGTGGCGGTTATCCAAAACAAGGCGCTCCGTGAACAATACATTGCTGCCATGCAAGGACTCGTGACGAGCCCGCAGATTTTTGGCTATACCGGTGCCAAAGCAGCGTATCTGTATGGTGATGAGTGGCTTCGTGATGTGCGTGCATATTATCTGGCAAATCAGCAACTCGTGAATGATCTTTTACGACGTCATGCGCCACAGTTGAAGGTCAATAAGGCTGAGGCAACTTATTTGAGTTGGATTGACTGTCGTGATGCGCAATTGCCCGTGTCGCCTCGTGAGTTTTTCTTTGAAAACGCACAAGTGGCGTTAGGTGACGGTGCTGCTTTTGGGCCTGCTGGTGAAGGGTTTGTGCGCCTGACGTTTGCAACACAGCGTGATGTATTAGAGAAAGCATTACACGCAATGATACGTGCATTGGAGCCGTATAGTTAGTGAAAATGCATATAAGGAATCAACTATAGGTTTTTGGTTGCGTAGTCACCTACTTATGAAAATCTTGTAATTGTGAAAATTTTATATCAGTTGACACATTGAAAAATCTCTTTATACTTTGTATTAAGCATGAGTTAACACATCGATGCATTGACGCATCTCACATGTTCGCCCCGGACAAGGTCGACGCTAGTCGGCCTTTTTATATTTTGGGGAATGTATCTGCCAATACAAGGTAAGAGGAGTAGCATGAAGCAGCAGATGGACGGAAAGCGCATGACACGGATGGCATTTGTCATGATGGTGACATTGTTGTCATTAATTATCAGTGCCTGTGCAGCCGCACCCAGTGCCCCCGCAGAGAATGCAGTTGAGCCCAACGCCGCCCCAGCCGCTGAGCAACCCGCAGCTGAAGGGACTGCCGCCGAAGAGCCGGCAACCGAAGTTGACGAAGGTGCGGCAGCAACCCCAGCCGAAGAGTTTGTATTCGGTATGGTCTTGGTCGGTCCGTATAACGATGGTGGTTGGAGTCAGGCCCACTATGAGGCCGCCAAGCACCTCGAAGCGAACATTCCTGGCGCCAAGTTTGTCTATGTAGACAAAGTGAATCCGGCAGATCGCCCAAATGTCAAGGTTGAGCAAGTTGTTGATGAGTTGGTTGCCCAAGGCGCGACATTGGTCATTACCAATTCAGATGATTTTAAAGATGGCACGCGCGAAGCCGCCAAGGCCCATCCAGATGTGACATTCATTCATGCCTCAGGCGACGACGTATTGACGGGTAAGGCTCCGGCCAATCTCGGCAACGTGATGGGTCGTATGGAGTATGGCAAGATGATTGCTGGTTGTGCAGCAGCATTGACCAGCGCCGAGGGCAAGATTGCCTTCGTTGGCCCATTGATCAACGACGAGACTCGCCGCTTGACCAACTCAGCTTACCTTGGTGCTAAGCACTGCTGGACCAATGTCCGTGGTGAGGATGCCGCTTCATTGGAGTTCAAGGTGACCTGGATCGGCTTCTGGTTTAATATTCCAGGTGTAACACTCGACCCAACCAAGGTTGTTAATGACTTCTTTGCTGAGGGTTATGATGTGGTAGTTTCTGGTATCGATACTCCAGAGGCAATTGTTGAGGCAGGTAAGGCTCGTGCTGCAGGTAAAGATGTCTATGCAGTGCCATATGACTTCATGACCGCTTGTGAAAAGGGTGCTGATGCCTGTCTTGGTGTGCCATACTTCAACTGGATTCCAGCTTACGGCAAGATTATTTCTGATGTCCAAGCCGGCACATGGCAGCCAGAGTGGGTATGGTACGCTCCAGATTGGAACGATATCAATAATCTCGAGACCAGCAGTATTGGCTTTATGAAAGGCAATGCATTGAGCGCTGATAACTCAGCTAAGCTGGATGCGTTCATTGCTGATCTTGCAGGTGGACTCAATCTTTGGACTGGTCCGTTAAATCTGCAAGATGGAACCAACTACTTAGCAGACGGGGTTGTTGCAACTGATGAGCAAGTTTGGTATATGCCACAATTGCTCGAAGGTATTGATGGCCAAAGCGCCGCTCAATAGTAGGTTATGCATCAAAACCAGGCTCCGACAATCGGAGCCTGGTTTTTTATTGAACTGATGAAAGCTATCCGCAGTCGATTCACACTCATGTGTTTTGTGAGATACATATATTATCAGGTACACTATCTGTATCATGTCACAACAAAAGGAGTTTGGATGCAGGTTCGCATACGCAATTTGTGCAAATCGTTTGGCTCGTTGAAGGCGAATAACGAGATTAGCATCGATTTTGCGGCAGGCCAAATCCATGGAATACTCGGCGAGAATGGTGCTGGTAAAAGCACACTAATGAAGATACTATCAGGTATTTATACTGCTGATAGTGGTGTGATTGAGATCGACGGTAAGATTGTTACACTCGGACGTCCCGCAGTCTCGATTGCATCTGGTATAGGTATGGTTGGCCAAGATCCTCTCGATGTGCCTGTTTTTTCTGTGATTGATAACATTGCATGTGGTATGAATATGCCGTCAGGCATGCAACTTCGTAATTCATTTAATCAATGGTGTACGCAGCTTGGTTTTAGTCTTGATCCGGATCAACCAATTCAGTTCCTTACTGTGGGGCAGCGCCAACAAGTTGAGATAATACGATTATTGATTGCTGGTTCTCAATTATTGATTCTTGATGAACCAACTACTGGAATTACTGCAGATCAAGTTTCTGCGCTATTTGCTGCGCTACGTACGATTGCACGCAGTGGTAAAACCGTGTTATTTGTCACGCATAAACTTGATGAGTTGATGGCACTCTGTGATACCGCGACTGTGCTCCGGACAGGGAGTGTTGTTGGTACGCAATATACGCTCCCGGTTGCCAAAGACGTAATTTTGTCTGCGATGTTTGGTGAATTAACCCATGAGACTAACTCAAATGAGCAAATTATTGCGAACCTCGACGATCGCTGGGTGATGCGCGATGTGGTGATGCGTGATACCACATTTAGCCTTGGCCCATTCGACATGACTCTTCCACAAGGTGCAATTATTGGCTTGGCGGGTCTTGAAGGATCTGGACAACGCATGTATTTGTACCACTTGGCAGGGTTACAAAGTGCTGTACAAGGCCAGATTACATGTGATGGACAAGTGTTGCGTGGTCATCAGTCTGATGTAGTGTTTTTACCTGCCGATCGCCTACATGAGGGCATCGTCGCTGAGATGAACTTGGTTGAACATGTACGATTATTGCGTGCGCAACTTTTGCCAAAAGGTATCGATGCCCGTACTAAAGCACAAGAATTAATTGTTGAATATGATATCAAAGCGACACCAGATACTCCATTACACTTGCTCTCAGGTGGTAACCAACAACGGGCAATGCTTGCGCTAATCCCTGATGCTGTTCGCGGTATTTTGCTTGAGCATCCTACACGTGGACTGGATGCACGTTCTGCAGTCACAATTTGGCAGCGCCTTCAAGTTCGACGTGATATAGGGACATCTGTTGTTTTCTTTTCTGCTGACCTTGAAGAAGTGATGAAATATAGTGACTACATCATCGTGTTTTTTGGTGGCCACATTTCACGCTTGCTTCCACGTTCAGTGTTGACTGAGCAACGATTAGCCGAGCTTATTGGTGGTGTTGGATTTGCTGAGGTGAGCGCATGAAAATGTTCCAATCGTTGTCTGTGCCGTTAATCGCAATAGTAAGTGCTATCGCACTAACATCGGTGCTGTTGATTGCTTACCAAGTGCCACCGATTGATGCACTGCGTGTGTTATTTACAGGAGCGTTGTCAACTCCAAGTCGTATGAGCGATATGCTCATGCTGGCCGCACCATTGCTGTTGTGCGCAATCGGATTAACGGTAAGTTTTGCGGCTGGTCAGTATAACCTTGGTATTGAGGGGCAGATGACTATTGGTGGCGTCGCCTCAATGTGGGTAATGCGCGCATATCAGGTAGGTGATATAGTGTTGGTCTATTGGCTGCTTGCAATCATTGTAGGTGCTATTGCAGGGATGCTATGGGCTTTTTTAATTGCGCTACTTAAGCATTTCACTCGTGTCAGTGAGATTTTTGCTGGACTTGGCTTGAATTTCGTTGCGCTTGGAACGTCGCTTTATTTTGTGTTCGGCCCTTGGAAGCGTCCCGGAGTAGCATCAATGTCAGGAACCGAGCCACTCGATGAATCTGCTTGGCTGCCAACATTGGAGGCAACCCGCTTAGCATGGCCAACGCCCATTATTGTCTTGATTATTTTGGTGCTGATATGGTGGGTAATTCGCCATACTCATTGGGGGCTGCAGGTTCGTGCTAGTGGTTTAAGCGCACTTGCTAGTGCACGCATGGGCGTTCCTGCAGTGCGTCGTATGTTTGAGGCGATGGCTGTTAGTGGTGGGATTGCTGGCGTTGCAGGCGCGCTCCAAGTACTCGGAGTGTATCATGCATTGGTGCCTAATGTTGCGAGTGGAATCGGCTTTCTTGGTTTACTCGTTGCACTGTTAGCGCGCGCCGATATCCGCTGGGTTGCACCGCTTGCTATTTTCTTTGCAATGGTAACTTCTGGAAGTATTCAATTGCCTTTGACGTTATCGACTGATAGTAGTATTGCAGGGGTGTTGCAGGGCATGCTTGTGTTGGCGATGATTATTGCGAGATCAGTGCAACGTCGAGGTGAGGCATGAACCAAATAGTAACGGATATTGCCGCAATTGTCGCTATGAGCGCACCGGTGTTGTTGGCGACAATGGGGATTTTGTTGAGTGAGCGCGCTGGTGTGATTAACCTGTCGGTTGATGGTTCGTTATTACTTGCCGGAATGGCAGGATTTGCTGTGGCATTTGTGAGTGGAAGTGTCGTACTTGGATTTGTAGCTGCAGCAAGTGTCGGCGCAACAGTTGCTGCCATTGTGGCTTATCTAGGTGTCACGCTGAAGCTCTCACAAACTGCAGTAGGATTTGTACTAGCATTGTTATGTACTGATTTATCGTCTTTTTTGGGTAATCCATTTGTTCAAAAACAAGGGCCAGCAGTAAGCGCTTGGCCGATTCCAGGATTATCTGACGTACCGGTAATTGGTCAGATTTTATTCAGTCACGATAGTGTGATCTATTTTAGTTTGATTTTAGTTCCACTGATTGCATATATGCTTTATCGTACGCGAGCTGGGCTGGTTCTTCGTGGTGTTGGCGAGCGCCCTGAGGCGTTATATGCGCGTGGAATTGATGTCATAAAAGTGCGTTACTTGGCAGTTATCGCGGGTGGCGTGCTGATTGGATTAGCTGGTGCTGCCTATACGCTTGACCTTAAACAAGGCTGGACATATCGACATGTGGCAGGCACAGGGTGGATCGCATTAGCTATTGTTATTTTTGGCGCGTGGCGACCTTGGCGGATTGTTATCGGTAGTTATTTATTTGCAGTACTTCAAACAGCTGCTACTCGTTTACAGGATAACGAATGGGGCATTCCTACACAAGTGCTACAAGTTGCTCCGTTTGTGGTAATGATTTTGGTGCTTGCATTGGTGAATAGTATTGCATCTCCGAGATTTCAACGCTGGATTGTTGATTTGCCTGCTCCAGTCCAACGATTCTTTCAATTTATTTCGAGCCCTGCTCCAGCAGCCCTAGGTAAGTAAAATTTTTGAAGCAACGAGGCCGGCACAGTTTACTGTGCCGGCCTCGTTTACTATGGTTGTTTAGTCAACACAATTGCCTTTGAATGTTGCTCCTGGTGCAACAGTAAGCTCATTTGTCTGAATATCGCACCATGCCTTTGCGGTGTTTTCAATGGTGACTTGATGTCGAGCAGTGATTTTGCCTGTGATTGCACCGGCAATAATACATTTTGCTGCCCGAATGTGCGCGCGTACTCTTCCAAGTGGTGAAACGCTCAGCTCGCCCTCGACATTGATGTCGCCTTCGACAATTCCCTCTATTATCATATTGCCGTTTCCAGAGAATGAACCGATAAACATGCTCTTGCTGTCAATAATAGTCTCACTTATTGCAATTGAACGAGCATTTCGTACAAGTATTGATGCTGTCATAGGACACCTCAAACAGTATGTTAAATAGTATTACAATAAATAGTATATATAAGTATTGCGATAAAACTAGATGTATTGATTACAGGAAGATTTCGAACGGGTCATTCTTGTGTCATTATTGTATTAGTTCCATTCGATGTGCCTTTAAATACTGCACCCGGTTGGATCTGCAGTGTAGGTGTGTCAATTTCACCCCATACACGTGCCGATGCAGTCATGACAACCTCGCTGGTTGCGATGATGTCGCCAATAACCGCACCATGAATTGTACATGTGTTGGTATCAATGTGCGCACGTACTCGACCTGATTTGCTAATGTGTATGGTTGCGCTTAAATCGCCCTCAAAAACGCCATCTATTTGTATATTTCCTGCACAAGTCATTACCCCCACAAACACACTGCAACTTCCTACTATCGTCTCAGCAGAATAACTACGTGGATTTGCTGGCTGTTTGTTTGCCATATTTAACTCCAAAAGTTAAAAATCTTATACTAATATTAACACGAATGTTTAAACAATGTAAATGTTGTTATTGGAATTCTATGTAAAAAGAGCGCCTAAGACGTTGTTCGTACACGGCTTGGAGTGAGGAGTAGGTGATGGGGATAGTAGATTAAAGTTCGTGTAAATCATCCCAACGTATGCCGGCCTCTACATCAACTTTAAGAGGCACTGATAGGTCAGTAAATGCACTTGACATTTCATGTCGCAAGATTGTGGCAATTTGATCTTGGAACTCGACGGGGGTCTCGACAATCAATTCGTCGTGAACTTGTAGGAGTAACTTTGTATTATTGCCGAATTGTGAGATTGCGTAATGTACTCGTAGCATTGCCAACTTCATTATGTCGGCAGCGGTTGCCTGGATAGGGTGATTGATGGCTTCGCGTTCGGCAGCCTGTTGGCGTGGTCCTTTATTGTGAATATCGGGAGTAGTGCGACGGCGACCAAACAAGGATGTCACAAATCCATCGGATTTGGCATGTTGAATCGTGGTGTCAATGTATTGGCGAATACCTGGGAATTGGGCAAACAATCCATCTATCAGCACTTGGGCCTCGCTCCGACTCAGATTGGTCCGTTGTGATAACCCAAACGCGCTAATCCCGTAGATCACACCAAACACAGTTGTTTTAGCTAGTCGACGTTGATGCTTGTCGACTTGATCAATGGGCACACTAAAAAGTTGAGCGGCTGTTGCGGCATGGATGTCCTGATCTTCATGAAATGCGCGCATTAAGTTGGGGTCTTGGGTGATATGTGCGAGGACGCGTAACTCAATTTGTGAGTAGTCGGCGGCGACGAGTACACACCCTGGTGCTGCAACAAACGCGCGTCGCACTTCTCGTCCTTCTTCGGTTCGGGTTGGGATATTTTGAAGATTCGGGTCCACAGAGCTCATTCGACCAGTAGCAGCTCCTAGTTGGTTATACGAGGTATGAATGCGTTTCGTTGTAGGGTTAACGAGTAGTGGTAATGCATCAATATATGTTGATTTGAGCTTACTCAGTTGTCGATGTTGTAAGATTCGTTCGATGATAAGTGTATGATCGTGTTCGCGGAGCCGATCAAGGGCATCGGCATTGAGCGACCAGCGACCTGTCTTGGTCTTTTCAAGTCCTGCCGTGGGTAGACCCAATTTGCCAAACAGGACATCACTTAGTTGATCGCCTGAGGCAATATTAAATGTCATCTCGGCAATGGCGTAAATCTCTTGTTCAAGTGTGGCTAGTCGTTGACCAGTTCGCTGTGAAAGTTCGGCCAAATAGGGCACGTCTACGGTGATGCCATTGCGTTCCATTGTTATCAATACATCAATTAGTGGTAATTCCAAATTCGTGTAGAGTGATGCAGTTGTAGGTTGTTGAGCCAAGGCGTGTGCTAAACGTTTTGTCAGTTGAAATGTGTAGTCTGCATCACTGGCGGCATAGTTTGTGACATCGGTGATTGCAATATGATTGAGTGACGTTTGGTTTTTGCCCTTGCCGATGAGTTCATTGATGTTCGTTGGTTCTTCGGTGAGTTGGAGTTCATAAAATGCCAGATCTTTGAGACTGCGTCGTTTGTCTAGCAAGCTTGCTACCAACATGGTATCAAAAGCAAGGCCATGGACCTCGATATCGAGCTGCAGGAGAGCTTCAATATCAAATTTGGCGTTGTGGGCATATTTTTTGAGTGATGGATTGCTGAATAATGGAGCAAGCGCATTGCGAAGTGTGGGAATAGGGAGTACGTCAACGTTGTCATGAATGATTGGAATATACCATGCTTGTTGCTCTTGACAGGCAATCGAGATACCAATGATTTGATCGCGAAACACCGATGTACCAGTAGTCTCCGTGTCAAACGCAAATTCACCTGCATGCATACAAGCTTCGATGAGCTGGTGTAACTCTGCTTCTGTTATAACGGTGCGATACCCTGCGTTGAGTGTCGCTGAGTGTGATGTCACAGCGGTATTATCGCCAAACATGTCTAGCTGCTGATTCGCTGACATGGTTCGTGTCGGTGTAGTAACATCGGGAAGTGGCAAAGAGACTGCTGAGGTTGTCTTACTCGGTGGTAATCGTGAGATAAGCGTTTTGCCAATTTCAAACATTTGGAAAAAGCGAATAACCTCTTGCTTGTCATAACCAGTGATGTCACACTCATCTACTTGCAATTCGACTGGTGCATCAGTGACAATTGTGGCAAGTTTTTTGCTAAATAGTGCTGCCTCAAGTTGGCCATCAAGCACTTTCTTGTAGCGGTTGGGGACACTCTCAAAGTTGGCGTAGATATTTTCAACTGTGCCAAACAGATTGAGTAACGTGATGGCTCCCTTCTCGCCTATACCTTTGACTCCTGGAATGTTATCTGAACTGTCGCCTTTTAGACCGCGTAAATCAGCAAGCTGATTCGGCTGTAAGCCATCATAGCGTTCAACCACCTTGGCGAGATTATACTCGATTGATGTCATACGTTGACCAAAAGGGTTGGCCAATAGCACATGCACGTGCTCATCGACAAGTTGTAATGTATCGCTATCACCGGTGAGAATGAGCGTTTCAACCCCTTGTTCTGTTGCTTGACGTGCAAGTGTGCCTAAGACATCGTCGGCTTCGAATCCTTCGGCTACATAAATAGGGATACTAAATGCACGCATCATTTGTTTGATATGTTCGAGCTGCGGATGAAACTCAGCTGGCGTCTCGCTGCGCCCCGCTTTATATTCAGCATATAAGTCATCGCGAAATGTCCGACCAATATCAAATGATACGGCAATATGTGATGGCTGGTGCTCTTTAATTGCATTCAACATGATAGAGGCAAACCCAAATATTGCATAGGTTGGTGCGCCAGATGATGTGCGTAACCCTTGCTCAGCGAGTGCGTAAAACGCTCGAAAAGCCAAGGCGTGTCCATCGATTAACATAATGCGCTGGCGACTATTCATCAACCTTACTCCATCTACGCAGTGCGATCAACCCTCAATAAAATACCAAACTATGATGCGCCCAAATGCTGTAAACACCCCTAGCATTAACAGATTTGTTGCCCATCTCTGCATCAGCGACATCAATGCTGGGCGTTTGCGTAGCCAGCGTCCTGTCATGGTAAGTGCATATACACAGGCAATCATCAATCCAATTGCTGCCAAAATAATGCCAAGACGAATAGATCGCACTGGCAAAAACCTTTCAACCAGTGTGACAAACGTGATCCGCCAGATTAGTAGTAGCGACAGAATCCAGCCGATTATTAGCGACCACTCGAGTGCCAAAAATGTCAAGCGTTGAGAAACGCTCTCTATTTCGGTAGATGCATCTTGGTCGTCAACGTATGAATATGTCTCCATACGAGAGTGCTCCTAAAAAATATACCCCTCTACCATTAACCACACTATTCCACGTGCGATAGCGGCGCTTCCAATCAGCCACATGATACCACGTACCCACCGCGCAAAGGCGCTCTCTTTGTAAGCATTACGTCGCAACCAGTATCCACTGATTGCCATGGCACTTACGCTGCCAATGGCGAGAACAAGAATAACGAATATAATAGCCAACCGATGTGCACGTATCGGCAAGAATCGCTCAATTAACGTGGTGAATGTGACCCGCCATATCAATAAAAATGAAATTATCCACCCAAGTGAAAGTGACCATTCCATTGCTAAAAAACGTACACGTGTACTGATTGTTTCTAAGCGGTCATTTCGATTCTGGGGTTCGGTTACTGGTGGGGTTGCCATGTTGTGCTCCTTGAGTTGTTCAAATCACAGTCTACCACACTCCTTTCTTGAATTCAGCATCTTACCGTTCTAGTATCTCATACTTGACATTATTTTGTGAAAATATATAATAAATTTAGGTCTGCCTAAATAATTAATTGTGAGGATTTGAAATGAATCGTCGGAAGATGATTGCGATATTAGGAATGATGCCGCTGATAAGTGCATGTGTTCCGCGTGTCACAACGAATGAAATGAATATTTTGGCAACAACAAGCCAAATAGGTGATATTGTGCAACAACTTGTTGGAGATACAGTTTCACACTCGACACTCATTCGCACGGGTCTTGATCCACACACGTACAAAGCGACTCAAAGTGACCTACAGCGGTTTAATGATGCTCGCATTATTCTATACAATGGACTGAACCTAGAGGCGTCATTAGAGCGAGTTCTAACACAGATGCCTGGATCAAAACGAGTGGCATCGATTGCAGATGCACTTGACCCATCAGAATTATTGACCGGTGAGCACGGTGGTGCGCTCGATCCACACATCTGGTTTGATATTTCATTGTGGCGTAAGGCGGTTGCATTTGTAGCCAATGTGCTACAAGAGACTGATTCTGCATTGGCATCTATCATCGCACAACGCTTGCCAACGTATGATGCGTCGTTAGCTTTACTTCATGATGAGCTTACAACACAATTGACCCAGATAGCACCTGAACAACGCGTACTAATCACCGCACACGATGCATTTGGCTATTTTGGGCGTTCATACGGGTTCGAAGTATTAGGAATTCAAGGGTTGAGTACGGCATCTGAAGCAGGCATTCAAGATATGAGTCAACTTGCTGATGAGATTGTATCACGCAATGTTCCTGCGATATTTGTTGAGAGTACCGTGTCGCCACGTACAATCGAGGCACTCCAATCTGCTGTAGCTGCACGTGGTGGGAGTGTGAAGCTTGGTGGTGAATTGTATTCTGACTCTCTCGGCGATATCAACACCGCTGCAGCAACCTATATTGGTATGATGCGACATAACGTGCAAACAATTGTTACTGCACTTAAGGGAGAGGCAAAATGACAATGGCGTTATCGGTGCGAGATTTGACTGTAGCATATGGGGATACACCAGTGCTTTGGGATGTTGACGCTGATATTCCGATGGGGTGTATGGCTGCTATTGTAGGACCAAATGGTGCTGGTAAATCGACTTTTATTAAGGCTGCTCTCGAGCTTACACCTCGATTGACTGGTGAGGTGCAATTTTTTGGCCTTCGGCTCGATGATGTTCGCCAGCGTATTGCATATGTACCACAACGTGCGGCCATAGACTGGGATTTTCCAATTACAGTCGAAGAGGTAGCCGTGATGGGGGCATATGGCCAGCGAGGGTGGTTACGTCGCCCCCTCAAAGATGATTATGTACGAGTACAAGAGGCACTCGAGATTGTTGGTCTGGCACAATATCGGCGACGGCCAATTTCACAACTCTCTGGTGGTCAGCAACAACGAACTTTCTTAGCGCGCGCACTGGTACAACAGGCTGACATGTGGATTCTCGATGAACCTTTCCAAGGTGTTGATTCCGAAACTGAGCGCGCACTAGTTTCTGTTTTACATGGCCTAAAGACTAAAGGAAAGACAATTATCGCAGTGCATCACGATTTACAAACATTGCCCCAATATTTTGATTACTTGTTTGCTGTAAATGCTCGGCGTATTGCTGAAGGGTACATCAAAGATATCAAGTTGGATGATGTGGTTCAACGCACATTTGCCATTGCAGGGGTTGTCGTATGATCGATAGTGTGTTGCTTGTGATTGGTCTCGCAGCGATTCTTATCGGAGCGATGTCTGGTGTACTTGGCACGGTGATTGTTCTACGTAAACGAAGCCTGTTAGGTGACGCAATAGCGCACGCTACACTACCAGGTGTTGCTATCGCCTATTTAGTGTTCGGCAAAAACCCATTGATGTTGGTTATAGGCGCTAGTATTGCTGGAATTATTGGTGTGGCACTGGTCGTACTTATTACGAATACGACACGCTTACGTGCTGACGTGGTTATGGGGATGATGTTAGCGGTGTTTTTTGGTGTCGGTATGGTGCTGTTAACCTACATTCAAAAAATGCCCACAACCGGGCAAGCAGGGTTATCATCATTTGTATTTGGTCAGGCAGCGGCGGTCGTCTGGGATGATATCGTGTTGTTGTCGGTAATTGGCGGACCGATTATCTTACTGATTGCGATGGCATGGCCTATTATTCATGCTTACTGCTTTGATCAAGCATGGCTACATGCGCGTGGATTACCTGGATTTGCAGTTGACATTATCATTATGTTTTTGGTAAGTATCATCATTGCACTTGGGTTGCCCATGGTAGGTGCACTTTTGATGAGTGCACTATTAATTGCACCGGCTGTTGCTGCTCGGCAATGGGTGCGGAGCATGTCAGGGATGATGGTATTGGCTGCCATCATTGGTGCGGGGTGTGGTGTGGCGGGAGCGTTTCTCTCTGCTTCATTTGAGCGTATTCCTACTGGACCTACGATCGTTCTCCTTTGTGTAATCGTGGCCTTGTTCTCACTTGTTCTGGCGCCTAAGTTGCGTACACCTGCAAATCGAGAGGTCATATGATTCTATTCGATTTATTTATTACCGGTATCATGGTGTCACTTGCTTGTGCGTTGCCAGGCTTGTGGTTAATGCTTCGTGGCATGTCAATGCTCTCAGACGCGCTTACTCATTCTGTCTTACTAGGGATAGTGATTACTTATTTGATTGTGAGGGATATTGCGTCGCCATGGATGCTTGTTGGCGCAGTAGTAAGCGGCGTAATTACCGCATTATTAATTGAACGACTGCAACAGCGCAAAGTGAGTGCTGACGCTGCCGTCGGCTTAGTGTTCGCAGGGATGTTTAGTCTCGCAATTATTCTGATTACACAGTTTGCTAGCGATACTCATCTTGATCTTGACGCCGTACTTTTAGGGGAAATCGTATTTGCACCGTTTGATCGTATGGTTATTGCGGGAATCGATTTAGGACCACGCGCATTCGTGATGAATGCAATTGTGTTTGGGTTGAGTGTATGCTTTATCTGGATTTTTTGGAAAGAGTTAGTCTTTACGACATTTGATGCTACGAGTGCATTGCTTGCCGGATTCTCACCAGCGATTATTTCTATTGCTTTGGTGGTACTTTCTTCGTTGACAGTGGTTACTGCCTTCGATGCGGTTGGGGCGATTCTAGTTGTAGCCTTTATGACAGCCTCGCCTGCGGGTGCGTTTTTGTTGACATATCGAATTAAAACAATGGTGTGGCTGACCATGGCACTTGCCATTTCATCATCATTGATAGGGCTTTGGGGGGCCATGTGGCTCGATGTCTCGGTGTCTGGTGCTATGGCTACTGCTGCAGGTATCCAGTTTGCTGTTATATGGTTATTTGCACCGAAGCGTGGCTTGATTGCACACGCACTCGAACGTCATACTCTGCGACATGAAGTGCAACTTCTTGCCCATTTGATGCACATCTCAAGCCATCAACGTGATGATCTGCCACAACTTGTGCCATCATCATTAGCGCTTGTGCATGAGTTAGAGCAACGCGGATGGCTACAGAACGGTAAAATAACCACAGCTGGATATGATCGATTACAGTCATCAGGGGTGCGTCATTAGCCGATTGATTGATGCACATGTGGTATGAAACAATGTATTTCAATCTGTAGACACGGGGATAGCGCAAGTTCGCTACCCCCGTCTTTATTGATGCTTAAGACTTAATTGACGTATCAAGTAGTTTTAGGAATGCTCGATACCGGCAAATTGTCGTTGATGTAGTTCTGCATATTTCCCATTGCGTGTAATCAGATCATCATGCGTGCCTATCTCGACGATTTCGCCATGATCTAAAACAACAATTCTATCTGCCCCACGTACCGTTGATAAGCGATGGGCAATCACAAAACTCGTTCGTCCACGGAGCATGCGTTCGAGAGCTTGCTGGATGAGCGACTCTGTTCGGGTGTCGACACTACTTGTAGCTTCATCGAGAATAAGAATACTTGGTTTTGCCAAGATTGCGCGAGCGATGCCAATTAATTGTCGCTGCCCTTGACTAAGTGATACTCCGCGTGGTCCGAGGATTGTGTTATATCCGTCAGGGAGCGCCATGATGAAGTCGTGCGCATTTGCATCTCGAGCTGCTTGCTCTATATCTCCATCTGACGCATTCAACTTTCCATAACGAATATTTTCGCGTACTGATTCCGAAATCAAAAATGTCTCTTGGAGAACCATACTCATCTGATGGCGTAGTGATGTATGGGCGTACTCGCTAATATTGACGCCGTCAATGCGTATTTCACCTTGTGTTACTTGATACAAGCGTGGTATGAGTGATACAAACGACGTTTTGCCTGACCCTGTGTGGCCGACCAAGGCAATCATCTCACCGGGTTTGATGTCAATGTTGATGTTTTTGAGTACCCAATCCCCATCGCCACTCTGACCTTGACGGGCACCATAGCGAAACCAGACATTATCGAAGGTGACCGAACCTTGTAATTCGCTGATAGGTGTGGGGTGTTCGACATCCGTAATTTCAATAGGTGTATCCATCAATCCAAATGTACGTTCTGCAGCAGCTAGTGCGGATTGCGCAGTTGTGTAGAACTGGGATAGCGCTTGAATTGGCCTGAAGAAGAATTGAGAATACGTAATAAATGCAATTACCAAACCTGGTGTTGCTTGATCATTGACAACTAAAAATCCACCATACCCAGCTACAATTGCCAACCCGATTGCTGCAATTACATCTACCAACGGGCCGAATGCGCTTGTAATGGCTGTCGCTGTAATATTTGCATCGCGATTGACTGCATTGCGTTCAGAGAATTTTTGGCGATTGACATCTGTGCGCGTAAAGGCTTGCGCCACTTTGACACCTGCAATTTCTTCTTGGATATCTGATGATACGTTACCAATCGCTTCACGTGTTTTGCGATATGCATTGCGTGCAGATTTGGCGAAGAGCTGTGTCAACAAGAAGAGCACTGGAATCATCACAATACTCGCTAATGACATGCGAATGTCAAGGACTACCATTGCAATGATTATTCCAACCAAAGTGAACAAGTTACCAATAACAATTGTCAATCCTTGGCCCATGAGTTGTGTGATGACGTCGATATCGTTGACAATCCGTGACATTAAGTCGCCCGCTGGATTACGATCGAAAAAGCGCATGGACAATTTCTGTAAATGACTAAACAATTCTGAGCGCATCTTGGCAATTGTGCGTTGTCCGAGCATGCCCATCTGTTGGAACTGAAAGCGCGCCGTAATTGCGCCAACTACATACATCAGGGCTAGCACTAACATATATTGCCACAGAAGTGTGCTGTTCTTAGTCAGAATTGCATCATCGACTGCACGGCCAATGATAACTGGGGCTGTTGCTTGTACTCCCGCGTTGAGCATTGAAAGAATCATAATTCCGACAATTGCTCGTGAATGTGGGGCAAGATAGCGCCACAATCGTTGCATTGTTGCTGAGCTATTTGTCGCTTTGCCCTCAGGAAGTTCGGCCACACCTTGTATGCCACGCCACATATCTCTAGCTCCTTATTCGGCGTATGCACTACGAAGTTGTGCACCGAATTGTGAATCGATAATCTCGCCATAAATAGGATTGTCGCGCAGCAGATCCTCGTGCGTACCTTGACCAACAATTTTTCCTTTGTCGAGAATCAAAATTGTGTCAGCGTTACGCACAGTGCTAATCCGTTGTGCGATTACAAACGATGTTCGATTGCGCATTAATTGGTCGAGCGCTTGTTGTATCTTGTGCTCGGTCTCGGTATCAACCGCCGAAGTACTATCGTCCAGAATTAAAATTTTCGGGTCAAGCAAAAGAGCGCGTGCTATTGCAATGCGTTGCCGTTGCCCGCCCGATAACCCAACCCCACGTTCGCCAACGACAGTTGAATAGTCTTGAGGTAACTCTTGAATAAAACTATCGGCTTGCGCCTGAATGGCGGCTGTCTTGATCTCTTCGTCGCTTGCATCTGGGCGACCATACGCAATATTTTCGCGTATGGTTCCGCTAAACAGAGTCGTATCCTGTAGCACAATGCCGATTTGACTGCGTAAACTATCAAGTTTTACGCTGCGTACATCGTGGCCATCAATGATAACTTTGCCATCACTTACGTCGTAAAAACGTGGAATAACATTAATGAGCGAGCTTTTGCCACTGCCAGTTGTACCCAAGATTGCAACCGTTGTCCCAGCTGGGATTTTAAAACTGACATCGTTCAAAACCTTGCTTTCGGCACCGGCATAGCGCAATGACACATGATCGAATGTGACTGCACCAGTGATTGGAGGCATGTCGATGGCATCTGGGGCATCATGGATTTCACTATTAGTATCGATGAGTTCAAAAATTCGCTCATTACTGACGCTTGCGCGGGTAATCTGGGCTGCAATCATGCCGAGCATAAAGAGTGGTTGGAATAGCAACGACAAATATGTATTAAAAGCCAATAACTCCCCGATGCTCAACTCGCCGCCGATAACTTGTGCACCGCCGGCCCACATGATTGCCCACGTCCCAAGGTTATTGATTAAAAAGATGAGTGGAAATGAGCTTGACATAGCGACGACTGACTTTAGGTTCATCTCTAGTAGTGAATCATTTCGCTGTGTGAACCGCTGTTCTTCGTAGCGCTCTCGGCCAAATGCTTTGACGAGGCGAGCTCCATTAATGTTCTCTTGTAGAACAGAATTTAGTGCGCCGAGACGTTCTTGGATAATCGAGAACATCGGCCTGACCACTTTCATAAAATAGCCGAGTACGACCATCGCTGGTGGGATAATGAGCACTGCGATGACCGTGAGCCGCCAATTCATGCTAAACAGAGCGATGACACTACCAATTAACATAATGAGTGCACTGATGAATTGGAGTAAAGCCGATGCAATAAAGCTTCGTACTTGTTCAACATCACTTGTCAGTCTTGTCATGAGTTGACCAGCTTGCATGCGGTCGTGATATGCGAAACTCAGTGACTGAATTTTTTCGAAGAGTATATTGCGCATATCAAATGCAAATGACTGCGATAACTTCTCTGACCAGTAGGCCTGTGTAAAGCTAAACACACCTCGAATTAGTGCTAACCCGACAAGCAGTGCTGTGCCATACCAGACCATATTAAGGTTTTGTTTTGCGATACCATCATCGAGAATTACACGCAAATACATTGGACTGATAAGATTTGAAGCATTGTTGAAGAGTAAACTGATCCACGCACCAACAAACAATAGCCAATATGGTTTGATGTATGTATACATTCGCCAAAAGAGTTGCATGGAGCCTCCGCTCACGTTAATGAAAAGTAACAGTATTATGCATCAATAATCACAAAAAAGTATCAATATTTTGAATGAATTTTAAGTCGATCATTTGAACCAGTAATTATTCTCTCCCAGAGTGATGGTGTATGTGGTTGAAAATAAGTGCTGTACCACTGTGCATGGGCACTCGGATTTGCAAAAATTGGGGTGTAACACCGGGTAGTGAAAATACGCATAAACTGGGTCCGACTAATGGTGCGATTACCTGGATAGTCTTCTGCAATTCCATCTCCATTGCGATCAACATTGTTGTAGTCGACCTGAAATTCACCAAGTCGTGGCCACTCACTGTCGATGAGATAGAATTCCTCGCGAGTTGTGCCATTGGCATCTATGTATGGATCGCTATAGCCCACAAGTACAACTGCATGTTGTCCATAGATACGTGTAAATCCCCATTGTGCCGCAGTATAAATATCTACTAAAACAGGGATCTGCATGTCAATGAGTTGCCGTAATACCATCTCTGCATTAGTAAATCGTAGATTGCCAAAATGACTGCCGTATCCATGGCGCTTGAGTAGCCATGATTTAAGAAAAGGTAATGTGCCTCCAAGCCGAGGCTGAAAGAGTGGGCCAACTCGGCGTTTGAGTTGCTCAGGGTCGAAATGTGGATGATTTGCAATGGTGTTAAGTGCGTTGCTTAACGCATAAAAGTTACATTCATTGTATTTTTGACCACAGATTGGCCATAAATGCGTTGCGTGTGTGAAGACACTATGGACGTATGGCGGAAACATAAATACCTCATAACCGATTGACAGCATGTATCATATCATCTATACTCATCATGCAGCTTCGGCTGTGACAAGTACATATGGTAAGGTGACTCGCTAGCCCGGATGCTAGAGCATAAAGGTGGAAGACGGTGTAAGTCCGTCGCTGTGCCGCAACTGTAAGCGTCGAAAGACGTAAGCCAGGAATCCTGCCTTACCGAATATGTGGATTCGACCTCTTCGAGCCAAGGAGGTGCCATGGCGACACGACGTCACTGATTATTCGTCTGTCCCTGCACCCTCGCATTTGCGAGGGATTTTTGTTACTTGTGATGATCTGGAGGATGTCATGAAAAAGTATTTAATACTTCTACTTACTAGTTTAGCATTTGTTGTTTCGTCGTGTGCTTCTGCACCCACGGCTCAACTTGTCGAGACGCAGGCACCAGTAGCGACTGAGATTGCGGCAAATGATTCGGCATTAACTTCGACGTCGAATTTGGTAATCACCGATGGAGCTGGTCGTTCGATTGAGATTGCCGAGCAACTAGAGCGAGTCGTATCGCTTGCACCTAGTACAACTGAAATAGTGTATGCACTAGGTGCTGGGGATCGCATGGTTGCAGTTGACATGTATAGCGACTACCCACCTGAAGTAGCTGATTTGACCAGAATTACAAATCCTGACATGAGTGTCAACTATGAGCAAATTAGTGCGCTGGAGCCTGATGTGGTGTTTGCTGCAGCTATCACGACACCTGAAGTTGTCTCGCAGCTCGAGATGCTGGGAATTAAAGTCGTAGTAGTTGGAACTTTTAATAGCACGTTTGAGGGTGTTCTCGACGATATCAAACTGGTAGGTGCAGTGCTTGGTCTTGATGACCAAGCGAATGAACTGACCAGTGTAATGCAAGTTGATTGGGATACCTTGGTAACCAATGTTGCTGATCGTGAGGAGCGACCTCGTGTGTTCTGGGAACTTGATGCCACCGATCCAAGCAAACCGTACACCATTGGTGCAGGTACATTTGTCAATGAGCTGTTGATTGCTGCAGGCGGTGTTAATGTGTTCGCGCAGTCGGATGAACTGTATCCACAAGTGAGCCTCGAGCAAATTGTGGCTGAAGCTCCGGATGTCATCTTGCTTGCTGATTCAATCTGGGGTGTAACACCTCAAATGGTTTATGATCGTGCTGGTTGGGAGGAGATTCCTGCGGTGAAGAATCAAGCAGTCTATCCAATTAACGATAATCTCGTTAGTCGTCCTGGCCCACGGATTGTTGAGGGATTGACTGAGGTGGTGCGAGTGCTCCACCCGAACATGCCATAGCAGACACTATGCAACATAACACTCAGCACACCAAAAACATGCGGCACAGTTTTTGGCTCCCAATCTGGGGAGCGGTGGCAATCTTGTGTGTTGTGATTGTTGTTGGCGTGGCAGTAGGTAATGTTGCAATACCTACTGCCACCGTGTTTCGTATAATTCTTGCTCAGCTAGGCATTGGCACCCTTGATGTTCCTGGAAGCATTTATAGCATTATTATGACTATTCGCTTGCCTCGTGTGCTCCTTGTAGCGTTGAGTGGGGCTGCGTTGAGTGCGAGTGGAGCTGCGTATCAAGGACTCTTTCGCAATCCATTGGCTGATCCGTATATTGTTGGTGTTGCGTCAGGAGCAGGATTTGGTGCAATTGCCGTAGTTGTATTTGGTGGTGTGATGATTTTAGGGGCGCTGGCGATGCCTGTGGGTGCGTTTATTGGTGCGTTTAGTGTGGTGGTTCTTGTATATGGGATCGCAACTCAACGTAACCAGTACAGCAACAATGATCTAATTTTGGCGGGAATCGCAATTGGTTCATTGACCAGTGCATTGACGACCTACCTGATGATTCGGGCAGGGCGACAGGCAAGTCAGTTGTTGGCATTTTTACTAGGGAGCTTTTCTTCAGTTGGGTGGAGTTCAGTCTGGATTGTGGCTGGTGCAGTGATTATCGGTTTATCATTGTTGATGGTTGTTTCCCGCGATCTGAATGTACTGTTGTTTACAGAGGAACAAGCTCGATTTTTGGGAATTAATGTGCCGATGATTCGTTGGTTTATCATTGTAGGTGCCACCTTAATGACTGCGACAGCTGTGGCATTTCACGGATTAATAGGCTTTGTAGGGATTATTGTGCCACATTCAGTACGACTGTTTTTTGGTGGTGATCATCGCAAGCTTATTCCGTTATCCGCGATATATGGTGCTGTGTTTCTGGTGCTTGCAGATATGCTAGCGCGCACGATTACAGCGCCGCAAGAACTCCCACTTGGCATTGTAACTGCGTGTTGCGGTGCGCCGTTTTTTTTGTGGCAGTTGCTGACAAGTAAGCGCTCGTTGTGAGGAAGATGATGCTTGATATTAACAATGTATCAGTATGCTATCAACAAAAACACGTTTTAAATGACATAACGTTAAATTTCAAACAAGGCGAATTCGTGGTCGTTATTGGACCAAACGGGGCTGGCAAAAGCTCTCTTCTGCGTGCCATTGCTGGGATTGTACCGTTGAGTTCTGGCGATATTTCATGGGACAATCGCTCTATTCGCTTATTTAGTGCGCAACAACGCGCCCAACATATTGCGGTCGTACCACAAACCGTTGTAATGCCAACAGGTTTTCGTGTGCGCGAGGTGGTGGGGATGGCACGCTATGCGTTCCATCCTTGGTATCGACCACTTACACCTAAAGATGACGAGGTTGTAGAGTACGCATTAACTCAGAGTGGTATGCGCGAATTCGCGGATGTACCGGCAGATCAGTTATCAGGTGGTGAACAACAACGGGTCGCATTTGCGCGCGCATTAGCTCAACAGCCACGCATATTGTTGCTTGATGAGACAACGGCCCATCTTGATTTGCATCATCAGCAAGCGATTTTGCGTTGTGCACGAGAGTTGACTCATTGTGGTGTGCTTGTAATTGCAGCCATGCATGACATCAATTTAGCAGCGAGTATGGCGAACCACGTGGTATTACTCGAACAGGGTAACGTACTTTATAGTGGAGCACCAAGTGAAGTACTGACGCAAGGTATCCTTGAGTCAGTGTATCGTACTAAGTTGTCGACAATTATGCGTACAGATACCGACATTCCATTTTTTGTGGTACAACCATAGCTCAACATTGGTAGACACATTTGCCATCAAGCCATGTCTCTAAGACTGAAATACTATCAATATCACTAGCAGTTAATTGACGATTTAACACTACAAAATCAGCCTTCATTCCTTTCTGCAAATCCCCATACACATGTTCTCGGCGCAATGACCATGCTGCGGTTGCGGTGTAGGCATTAATGGCTGATTGCCAACTGAGTGCTTGACTTGGATTGATCGCTATTCCACGGTGATTGTGGCGTGTGACTGCTGCTGCTATACCTTTGACGGGGGTGAAGTCAGGAACAACAGGATTATCACTGCCAAATGCGAGAGGCACTTGATGTGTGACTAACTCTTTCCAAGCATGAGTATATGGTAGCAGTTGATCAGGGACTTGTGCTACATCGCTTTCCTCATACCATGTGAACAGTGGTTGAACTGCCGCAAGCACACCGAGGTCTGCAAACCTCTGTGCAAGTCCAGCATGCAGTACCTCAACGTGTTCAATACGGTGTCGATGATCGTGTCTTGGGTGGGATTGTAATACTGCAGCATACGCATCGAGTACCTGGGCCACCGCTGCATCACCAATCGCATGAATCGCCACTTGATACTGCGCCAGATGTGCTTTTTGCACAACATGACATAACGTTTTATTTAAATATAATGAATAGCCACAAGTAGTCGCATTATTTTTATAGGGTTGTGACAACCAGGCCGTCTCACCGCCAAGAGTGCCATCGACGAAGTATTTGATAATTGGTGCATTTTGCCAATCGTTTTCTGCAATGAGGTGTTGTTCATTCAACCATGCGTCTGCAACCGTACCGTACCCCATGTAGCTGACGCGCAGTGGCAATCTACCGTTAACACGGGCGTCTTGCATTGCGTTGAGGTCTGCCAGGCCATTGATGTGACCGATTGCCGCTTCGCCAATTGCAGTAATTCCTCGTTTGTGGTACTCACGAACGGCTGGTGGAATGTGTTTTTGCCAATCTATCGACGGCAAGATGATATGTTTGGAGACGAGAGTGCGAGCAGACTCCTCGAGGATGCCATTTGGTTGACCATCGATATCTTTGGCGATGCGCCCACCCTCAGGGTGTGGCGTGTCAGCCGTGATGCCTGCGATTGCCATGGCCGCACTATTAGCGATCGCGATGTGATGACACGCCCGATGGATGAATAATGGATGGTGCGGAGTGATCGTATCAAGTTCTGCAAGTGACGGGTGTCGTTGTTCGGTGTACCGCCCTTGGTCATGACCATCTGCAATAATCCATGTGCCAACTGGCAGTGTTGATGCTTTGGTTACAACTTTTGCAAATAAATCACTAAGCGAGTGTACATCCCAGAGTGATAACCGTTCAACCCTGCCACGAATGTAACTGAGGAAATGTTGATGACTGTCACAAAACCCGGGTATTAATAGTGCATCAGCTGGGTAGCGCTTGATAACAGTGGTGGTTGTTGCATACGACGCAATTTGGCTTCGATGTCCAACTCCAATTATCTTATTACGGCGAATTGCGATCGCACCATCGTCTACAAATCCGGTTGATTTGGAGTATAGTGGTGCACAAAGAATAATTTCAGTCATGGCGGTACCTTGAGGTAATCATGTATCGAATACTGTGGGTGTTGTCTGTAATATTGATTGTATCAGCGATTTTCATCGGGAATCTGGTCTTGCCATCATTACCTGCTGAGATGCCGAGTCATTGGAACGCAGCCGGAGATGTCGACGGTTGGCAATCATCGTACACATATATCTGGCTAATTCCCGGTATGGCGTTTGTGTTGGTCGGTATATTTGGCATTCTGACGGTACGAATACCTGATTCGCGCGTACGCCCCCATATTGCCATGAGCGTGGTACTTTTGACCGTATATATGCTAGTGCTGCATGTCATGATTGGTATGCGCGCATATGCTGGCCAAATGCTAGCACTCGCTGAATTCATGCGACTTATCGCAGGATTGTTTGTAGGCTTGGCGTTTATTATCAAAGATGTGCCACAAAACCACGTTGTTGGTTTTCGTTTGCCATGGACTATGAATGATACCGATACATGGGCGCAGACGCACAAAGTGGGATTTTGGGGCATGTTGGCAGGTGGTATTGTGTGTTTTGTGATATCGGTATTGCCTATACGTACCGAATACATATTTGGGCTGGGGATTGGCGCGCTACTCCTTGGTACGTTACTCCCCAGCGTGTATTCATTTTGGCTATTTGCCCGCAAAAACAAGCATAGCCCCACTAAATGACCGAATTACGCTCGAAATGTGCTACGAATCTGGTGCGCATCGAGCAAAGACTTTTTTATCTTGCATGCTATTGTAAAGGCTGGATCGAAGACGTTGCCGATATCATATTCAATCGCCTGGCTCATTAATATAGCAGCTGAAGTTGCATCTGCGCCGCATTCAATCAACCAGCGATGCATCTCACTAGTTGCATGTTGGAGTGCTTGATCAAGTGGACGGGCATTACCAATGGTGTACAGATATATTTCATCCTCGGCACGTGGCCATGTGATACGTTGCATCGGAGCTTTGGTAAATGCGCAGGTCACGGCGATAGCTGATTCTACGCCGGTACCACCAATTTCGCCACAACCTTGGACAAGGTGACCGTCACCAATATGGAAGAGCGCTCCCTCAACTTCAACAGGTAGGTAAACAGTACATCCGGTGGTGAAATGCTTATAGTCCATATTGCCACCGTACCGTCCAGATGTGGCTGTCGATACTGCCTCTCCGCGAGCTGGAGCTACGCCAAAACATCCTACCATTGGAGCATATGGCACTGTTATTGAACGTCCGTGTGTACCTCGACTCACAACTGCATTCTGCGCTGAGTCGTAATCCCAATACTCTTTCGGCAATGTAGAGCCAGGTGCAAATGGTACTGCCATAACATATTCGGGATCTACTACATTCCCCGCTAATGTTGGATAACTCCAGCCATGGGTTCGCAATAAATTTATTGACATAATGTTAATTGCAATTACGTCATGCGGATTAAGTCCTCGAACATAAATTGGTCCACTCATTGGGTTGCCTGCAGGGGTAATTTGAACATTGTGTCGATCGATGCCGTGTGCATCGACACACTCTACGGTCACTGTGTCACCCTGATGAATTTCGAGGGCAACAGGATGTGTGCCAATAGTGCGATAGTACGTTGTCGGAACAAAATGATGGTGCATATTTATCTCCTCTTCTTAACATAGATTTATTTTGACATACTTTGATGCGTGTCGGTATACTGCGCATAGGAATGATGGTATTCATTTACCTAAACGTGTACATATAGTAACCATTTACAGCATGAAATGATATGCCATCCGTGGTAAGTCGGGTGTGCAAAAGGAGGGCGGCATGTTGTTCGTGGCGCAACTATTTGGTGTCACCGTAACTGCACATGATAGCGCACTCATTGGCAAACTGCATGACATAATTGTCCGTATCGAAGATCGTCAGTACCCGACAATCAATGGACTAATTATTCAAGATCGTGGGCGATTGTTTTTTGTTCCTGCGCATGTGGTGAGTGAGATTACCTACACCAAAATCGAGATAAGTACTACTAAAATCAACCTCCAGCAATTTCGCAGACGAGACGGGGAGGTATTGTTGAGCAAGGACGTGATTGATCATCAAATCATTGATATCAATGGGCGGCGAGTGGTGCGTGTGAATGATGTGCAAATTGCCCATATCGAGAGTGAGTACTGTGTAATTGGTGTTGATATAAGTCCTCAAGCCTTGGTACGACGCATCGCTCCACGAATGATGGCGCCACATGTAGTTGGGCGGCAAATAATAGACTGGGCTGATGCACAATATCTAGCGAGTGCTGCCCCTGTTCAGCTCAAAGTATCGTATAACCGGTTAAGCGAGATAAATGCGGTTGATTTGGCACGTATTGTTGATGCGCTTTCCTTTAAGGAAAGTGCTGAAATTGTGGCAGCACTCGATGATGAAACTGCTGCTGAGACACTCGAAGAAGTTTCGGACGAACGTGTGATTGACCTCCTTGAAGGTATGGATCAAGAGCGCGCAGCAGATATTCTTGAGGAGATGACCCCCAGTGCTGCGGCTGACTTACTTGAAGATCTCGGTGATGAAATTGCAACGCAACTCCTTGATCGGATGGAGCCTGATGAGGCTGAGGATGTCAAAGAACTACTCGCATATGATGGTGATACGGTTGGTCGCAACATGATGACCAACATCATTGTGTGTTATCCACATGAATATGTCTCTTCTGTGATTGCCGAATTAAAGCACCGTGATGAGCTCCCTGATCCGTTTACCGAAATCTATGTTGTTGCGCCACAGAATGATTTGCAAGTGTCAGCAAAAATCGGCATGCAGTTTATTGGTGTCGTCCAACTGCCGCGCTTGATGTTGAGTGAACCAACAGTTCGTGTTGATGAATTAATCGATGAGGTACCTGTTGTCGCTGCAGATGACCCGGCAGAAGAAGCGGCAAAAATTCTTGGTGAATACAATCTGACTGCAGTGCCCGTTGTTGATAATCGACAGGCATTGCTTGGCGCAGTCAGTGTCGATGATGCGCTTGCCGTGCTGTTGCCTGAGATTTGGACACGTCGCGGGACACGTCATTTTGGCTAGAACGGATATTGGTATGGCAAATTCACGGATGATACCGACGCGTCTCTCATCTTTGGTGCGTGCGATAAAGCGTCGTTGGTGGCCGTATCTAGCAGCTATTGGCCCCGGCTTGCTCGCGGCAAATGCCGGCAATGATGCAGGTGGGATTGCCACGTATGCTTCAGCTGGCGCTCACTACGGCTATGAGTTGCTATGGGTGCTTATACTTGTATTTATTGGAGTAGCGATTGTCCAAGAAATGGCCGCTCGCCTCGGTGCGGTAACGGGTAAAGGATTTGCTGATCTAGTCCGAGAGAATTTTCCGATTCGCATTACTGCGCTTATTATGCTCACTCTGTTGGTGGCAAACACTGGCATCATCATCTCGGAGTTTGTAGGAATTGCCGCGGCTGCCGAATTATTTGGAATTAGTCGATATATTGCTGTACCTGTAGCTGCATTTTTAATTTGGTTCATGATTACTGCTGGGTCATATGGTCGAGTCGAGAAGATTTTGATTGCACTCAGCACTGTATTTTTTGCGTATATCGCCTCAGCATTATTGGTTGAGCCTTCTTCTGACCAGATTCTAATGGGACTGGTGCCGCGCACTCCACATGATGCAAATGAAATTATGTTGATTGTTGCGCTTGTCGGTACCACGATCTCGCCATATATGCAGTTGTATGTGCAGTCATCAGTGGTAGAGAAAGGGACGACACCACTGGAATTACGTTATACGCGGGTGGATGTATATGCCGGCACACTGCTATCTGGCTTAGTGGCAGCCTGTATTTTGATTGCCACAGCTGCTACACTGTATCCAGCAGGGATTGTCATTGATTCTGCCGAGGATGCAGCACTTGCATTAGCCCCATTTGCTGGTGAATTTGCCACATACTTGTTTGCCATTGGTCTGTTGGGTGCGTCATTATTGGCAGCAGGTGTGCTGCCACTTGCAACGACATACATGCTTAGTGAGTCGTTAGGATTCGAGCGGGGTGTGTCGCGTAGCTGGCAAGAAGCGCCTGTCTTTATGGGAATGTTCACCGTTTTAATTGTCTTTGGGGCAGCGGTATCTTTGATTCCCGGGTTGCCGTTGATTGATGTTCTTGTCGGTGTGTACGTCTTAAATGGAATGCTCTTGCCTATTGCGCTGATTGCTATCATGTCACTGATTACTAATCACGAGCTCATGGGCGAGTATGTCAGTACCCCGTTACAACGGATAGTTGCATGGATTGTCGTTGGCTTAGTGAGTGCTCTGTCGTTGGTCTATATTGGGTGGACGTTATTTGGTATATAAAAATACGAAACGCTCTCGTCGCTTTGTGACGAGAGCGTAAGTTTTGTCCTATTACGAGAGCGTACTTTTGGCCACAAATTCTGCTTCGGGTTCAACATCGTCTGCGCAGCGAGGTCCGGTATCGGTCCAGTCTGGCATGCTCTCAAGCGTTACATGTGCGGTGACACTCATATCTTGTGTCACTTGAATTTGACAAGCCAAACGATATTGACCGAGCATCTCACGCTCTTTGAGCTTTGCATGTTCTGCAATTGTCATTGTATCTGGCTCACCAGCACTAAATGTGACACGACACGTAGTGCATCGTGACTTGCCACCACAGCGGTGCCCAATATGGACGGCTGCATCTTCGATAACATTCACTAGGCGAGTGCCATGCGCAACATCAATGGTACGATCGCCGATTGTAACTTTTGGCATTTACCTGTCCTTTCGTAGATGACGGAGATGAAGGGGCAAATAGATGACAAACGCAATAACACCAATTATTAGAGGTATAGCAAACGCTGATTGATACCCAGTCGATATATAGAATCCTTGGTCATCGCGTCCAAATGCATTTATAACCAGCCCCATTAACCACTGTACCACAAACCCACCGAGGAATCCGAATATGTTGAGTGCTACGGCTGCTCGGCCACTCATTTGTGGGGAAAACATGCGCCTTGCTTGTGGCAGCATTACCACATTAGCTGATGCCCCAAATCCAAATAGTGCATATATCGCGCTAATTACTAATGGCGTTGGTGCGATAGGTAAAAAAACAAAATACAACAAAACACTTAACATAACAATTTGTGCTGAAATAATTACATGCGTCGTACCCCATTTATCCGCAAGAGGCCCACTGACTGCATATCCAGCGGCAGTTCCAAGTCCCATAATCAAGAGTGCTATACCCGTTTGGCTAGGAGTAAAACGAGCTACATCATAGGCAAACGGGCCAGCCCACAATGTTTGAACGGCCAATAATGTTCCAAGTTGTGAGAAGTAGATAGGAGTCAGTCGCAAAAAATCAACAGTACGATAGATATCACCATATCCAGCAAAGGGATTACCGGTGGTGCGTATTGGAGTAACACCTTCGGGTGTATCTCGCGTAATTCCCCAGATCAGTATGGCCGTAAATGCAACAAAAATACTACTGCCAATGAAGATAATCCGCCAACCATAGGCTTCGTTGACGAGGGCCATTGGAGTGGTTGAGAGCAATCCTCCAACTGACCCTATGGCAACTAGCGATGTTGTTGTGGTGGCCAATCGATTGCTAGGCACCCAGTTACCGAATGTCTTTACTGCACCCATCAACCCACCGGCTGTTCCTACGCCAATGAGTAATCGTCCTAAGGCTACATGCCAGAAGGCTCCTGCATTAGCATAGATGATAGTGCCAACAATAGTAGGGATCAACAAAATTGGGATGACAATGCGCGACCCATAGCGATCGAGCGCAGCTCCCATTGGGAGTTGAATCGCCGCAAACGTGATGTAGTAGAGGCTCGTCATCAAACCGAGTTGGTCTGCAGTTAGTCCAATGTCATTCATCAAGTTCGGCGAGATAACTGCATTAGCAGATCGCAAAAAGTTTGATGTGATATACCCGCATACAAACGCAAAAAAAATCCAGCCAAACGTTGGGTAGCGCACAAACATCCTTTCAACAGTGGCTTAAGGAACAACGGCCTCACAGCGCAACAACGTAACGGCCTGTTCAGGTTCGCGACTTAAATCTTTGCCGCTCGCCGTAATACCACATCCAATAGTTCCATCACCAAGATTTTCGACCTGTACCTGCAGAGTACGTCCTTGACGAGCTCTGAAGCCAAATCTCCATGGTGGTTCACCCTCGCGTGTGGCATCGAAGGCCATGTCATTGAGATACTCGATGCGGACTAATTTACTCGTACCAGTTACTTGATATTCAACACGTTGACTCGATGGCTCGGATTGTGGTGTCATGCTTTTGTCGTCATTCTGTGCACCAATAATTCCAACAATGACGACTGCAACAGCTAATACCGCTGCCATCCATCGTGCACGGCCAATCCCTCGCTCGTAGTGTTGTTTCTCGTTATTTGAGTCCATGGCAATAGTTCCCACTAGAATATGTATAGAGAATGTTGTCACAAAGGTGTGACATTTGTGTATCATATGAGTATTATGAGTCCACGTCAAAAAGAACCGTTAACCTATGAACACGCACTGCTTGGGTTTCTGATTGAAACACCGCTGCATGCCTATGCACTCCATCAACAGATGATTCAGACACCCCTCGGTCAGGTTTGGCACATCAAACAAAGCGCATTATATGCCATGATTACGCGGTTGCATGATGAGTCATACATAACCGTGACCACTGATCGTGATGATGCACGAGGCAAACGCTATTTGACCATCACACCAGCTGGACAAGCAGTATTTAGTAGTTGGTGTCGTACGCCTGTGGCACATCCACGTGATATTCGGATTGAGTTTTTGGCCAAACTCTATTTCACAATGCGTTGTTTTCCTGCGGATGCATTGAATCTCCTAGAAGCGCAGCAAGTGACATGTAACTCGTGGCTGGCACAACTCAAGGCGCCACATGGAGATTCACAGTATGCACACATGGTCTATGCATATCGTCGTGGGCAAATTGAGGCCGCAATTCGTTGGGTAGCGGAGTGTCAACAGCTCACGACTGAATAGCGTACAATATGAGTGGCACCACACTTAATATGGAGTACGTAGTTTATGATTTCGGCAAATACCCCTAAGACGCTAGATGCATTGTTTGCACGCCGTGCATTAGATTTTGATCATGCAAATCCAATTTTAGCAGACCTCCCCAAAGAAAGCATAGAGACGATTAGTTTGGCATACGGCGATGCTGATCCGCGATTATTCCCTATCAAGGAGCTTATAGCATCGGTTGATGGACTACTCAATGAAAACACCGATGCCGTACTTAATTATGCGCCATCAGATCGTGCGTTGACTGAATTAGTGGCGACACGATTGCAACGTCGTGGTGTAGCAGTAGACCCGCAAAACATTCTTATCACCTACGGTTCAAGCCAAATTCTCGGTCTATTGCCGCAAATAATGTTGAATCAAGGCGATATCGTAATTGTTGAGGGACCAACATTTCTCGGCGGAATTGAATACTTTGTCACCCAAGGTGCAACCATTGAGACTGTGCCAGTACGTGAGGACGGCATGGACATGGATGCGCTCGAGGAGACTCTCAAGCGCTTGGAATCACGTGGCACTCAAGCAAAGTTCATCTATACGATTCCCACACACCATAATCCAACTGGTACGATGATGCCTCTCACAAATCGTAAGCGTTTACTTGCACTTGCGGCAACGTATGGGGTATTGGTGCTTGAGGATGATGCATACGGTGATTTGGACTTCAACGGTGAGATGGCTGCATCGCTGTTGACGTTACCAGGGAGTGAATGGGTGCTCCATATTGGTACGTTCTCGAAAATTTTAGCACCAGGTGTCCGTATGGCTTGGGCATATGGGCCAACTAGTGTTATGCAACGTTTGCGCAAGTTCAAAAGTGATCAAGGTGCAGGTCCATTTATTACACGATTAGTATCATTCATAGCGCAAGATGGTTGGCTTAACAATCACATTCGTGTGCTCAATGCGGCGTATGCGCACAAATATGGGGTAATGCGCGATGCAATGGCGACGCATTTTCCGGCAGATGTACGTGTAAGTACGCCATCAGGAGGCTTTTTTGTGTATGGATATCTCCCCAATGATATGCCAGCACGCGACCTCATTGATATCGCAATTGCCCACGGCGTATCGTTTTTGCCAGGGACTGTTGGCTATGCGAATGGGGGAGGTACGCATGAAATGCGCCTAGCATTTAGCTTTCAAACCGAAGAGAAAATTGCTGATGGTATTCAACGATTAGGTGCCGCCATGCAAGAGTTTCGTGAGCGAAAGAAGTAGCAGAATCGTGCAGCATACATCTGTTACAATGTTCACACAAGTTTTCGTCAAGAGGGTCCATCAACTAGGAGTAGGCAATGAGCAGCACTGAGCAACGAACGCTCGATTCGTTATTTGCGGAGCGCGCAAAGAATTATGTGGCTGGTCCGGAGTGGGGTGCAGAGCCCGAAGGGACAATTAGTTTAGCGTATGGTTTTGCTGATCCGTCGCATTTCCCAGTAAATGCATTGGTCGAAGCCACTGCTGAAGTATTAGCTGAGGATGTCAATGGTGCGCTCAATTATGGTCCAACCTATGCCGGTTTGATTCAATTGGTGGCCAAACGGCTCCAATCACGGGGTGTGGCACATGCGAGCGCAAGCAACGTATTGATTTCGTATGGTTCAAGCCAGATTTTGGCCCTATTGCCCCAAATCATGATTGATCCAGGTGATACGGTAATTGTTGAGGCGCCATGTTTTATCGGTGCAGTACGATCATTCCAAGAGGTCGGAGCCAAGATTGAATCAGTGCCAGTACGTGAAGACGGTATGGATATTGATGCGCTTGAAGCCATGCTGGTGGATTTGACCAGCAAAGGTATCCACCCTAAGTTCATCTATGTAACGCCTACCTACCAAAACCCAACTGGCACAATGATGCCATTAGCCAATCGTAAGCGCTTGCTGGCATTAGCTGAGCGCTATGGCGTACTTATTTTCGAAGATGACGCATACGGTGACTTACGCTTCGAAGGAGAGGCTATTCCACCAATTGTGGCGCTTGACACCAAAGGATGGGTCTTGCACATTGGTACATTCTCCAAAATTTTGGCACCTGGTGTACGTATGGCCTGGGCTTGTGGTCCAGAGGCAATTATTCAACGTCTTGCCAAGTTCAAAGTTGAGGGAAGCAGTGGTCCATTTTTGACGCGGCTAGTTGAGCGATTTGCGGCAGACGGTCGATTAGAATCACACATTGGTGAACTTAACCAGACTTACCGGCGTAAGCGCGATGTGATGGTTGAGGCGATCAAAACACACTTCCCTGCTGATGTGAAGTATCTTGTTCCACAAGGTGGATTCTTTGTGTACTGTTACTTGCCCGTCGACTTGCCAACGACGGCAGTGATGGCCAAAGCGCGTGAGCACAAAGTATCATTCTTGCCAGGCATGGGGTGTTATGCCAATGGACAAGGTACACACGAGATCCGACTGGCGTTTAGTTATCAGAATGATGAGAACATTGTTGAGGGGATCCGTCGCCTTGGTGCGGCCATGAAAGCAGCTCGCTCCTAATGACTTCTTCGTCATCTCCTAATGTGTTTGAGGCAGTGTTGCATCGGGTCGAGCGTATAATGCTCGGCCCGATGCGTAGTGACCTGCGTTACAACGTCTGGGTTGAGACAATAACCTCAATATTGTTTGGCTTATTTTGGGCTACTACAGTTGGATTCTTTCCTGTGATTCTGCGAAATATGGGTGCGAGTGAAGATCAGCTTGCTATTTACGTCGTATTTCAATCACTTGGATTAATTTTGACACCAATCAGTGTTGCAATTTTTCAACGTTATCAAATAGTCAAAATTGCGAGCTTTGTTTGGATGTTTGGGCGTGGCACCCTATTGTTTGTGCCGTTTGTTGGAAACAATGTGACACTATTTATGGTGTTGATTGGAATTTTTTGGGTATGCGAGCTTATGCCATCGCCCGGCTATGTACGATTACTTGAACGATTGTACCCAGACAATCTCCGTGGTCGTATTATGAGCTTTGTGCGTATCGGCATGACCCTTGCTATATTGGTGATGACGCCGATTGCGGGGTGGTTACTAGATGTATTCGATCATACAATCGTATTGCCGATTGTTGCCATATTAGGCATTCTCTCAACATTGGTGTTTATGAAGCTCCGCGTTGATGATTCACCTGTGCAGGTCAATACTGCTCACGCAAAGACAAACATAAGTGAAATTATCCGTGAAATAGGCCAAAACCGTTCGTTTTTGCTGTTTCTGGTACTCAATACGATTTTTGGTATCGGCACCCTCATAGGGGCTCCATTATACGCAGTAGTACAGGTCAATCGACTTGGACTGAGTTATTCCGAGGTGGGCTACTTGGGCTTACTCCAATCGATTACCTGGTTACTAGGGTATTTCTTTTGGGGGAATTTGATCGACAAAAAGGGCCCGCTCTTCGTCTTGTTGTTGAGCATGTTCTGTGGCGCAATGATGCCACTTGGATTTATGCTCGCCGATTCGTTTTGGTGGCTTGTACCTGCATTCATAGCACAAGGGTTACTCTTTGGTGGGTTTGACTTGGGATTTACCAATACAGCAATGAATCTCGCAAATCGTAGCCGACTGGAAGCGTATTTTGCGTCGATTCACCTTGTAGGTGGTATTCGTGGCATCATTGTGCCACTGACAACACCTGTATTGGTATCGATGCAGGTGAATGAATCATTGATATTTGGATTAGGAGTAGGGTTCATTTTGATTTCAATGCTTTTGGCCATCGGAATCAGAATAAACCCGCCTCCTATTGAAGCAACATGAGGTGCACAGTGAGCCTGGTTGATGATGTTCGTGTACGAGAAATGGGTGCAATGCCGACGCCACGAGAACTCAAGACAAAGTATGCCTTGACCACAAGCATGACAACTGCTATTTATGAATCGCGGCAAGCAGTACGGCGCATCATTCGCGGTGAGGATTCACGTATGTTAGTGGTAGTTGGTCCTTGTTCGGTTCATGATGTGGCTGCAACACTTGATTACGCACAGCGCTTAAGCAGTATCGCGGCCCGCATGCGCGACCGATTATTAATTGTCATGCGTGTCTATCTCGAAAAGCCGCGGACAACAGTCGGATGGCGTGGCATGATGAACGATCCATTCCTTGATGGATCATTTGATATGTCTGCAGGACTTGATGTCTCACGCAAATTACTGTGTGACATCACTGCAATGGGATTACCTACTGCTACCGAGATGCTCGATCCAATTAGTGCGCAATATACTGCCGATGTCGTCGTTCTTGCGGCCATCGGTGCTCGGACCACGGAGTCGCAGATGCATCGTGCATTAGCTAGCGGACTATCAATGCCTGTCGGCTTCAAAAACGGGACTGATGGTGGAATCGACGTGGCAGTGCATGCATGTATCTCTGGGGCTGCACAGCACAGCTTCTTGGGGATTACGCAGGACGGTGTAGGCGCAGTAGTAAAAACTGCAGGAAACCCGGATGGATTTGTGATATTGCGCGGGAGTCGTCAAGGCCCAAACTATGATGAATTAAGTGTCAACAAGTCACTTGATTTGATGCGTGCTGCCAAAATTGCACCGGCAGTCATGATTGACTGTTCTCATGCAAACTCGGGTTCAGACTATCGACGTCAACGTGCCGTATGGCGTGAAGGTCTTGACATGCGAAAACGTGGCAAGACCCAGATGATTGGTATGATGGTTGAGAGCAACATTGTTGAGGGTAAACAGTCACTTGGTGCAGATCAGTCGGCTTTGCAGTATGGGCTCTCGATTACTGATGCTTGTGTTGGTTGGGACGAAACTGTTGAGATGTTAGAGGAGGCCTACAATGACGTTTAGCCCCCCCGATGCCAATGCAGGACTTGCTGCGGCCATAGCTGCGGATTCACATGACCCGCTTGCTTCGTATCGAACGCAATTTGTGATTACAGATCCTGATGTTGTCTACTTTGACGGCAATTCGCTCGGGCGCATGCCGTCAGTTACCGCCGATCGAGTTGCGCATGTGGTCCATCAAGAATGGGCCGATGGATTGATTCGTGGTTGGGGACGTGGCTGGTACGAAGCACCCGCCCGGATTGGGGACAAGATTGGCCAGATCGTCGGTGCTGGCCCTGGCCAAGTTATTGCCTGTGATTCAACATCAGTCAATCTCTATAAATGTGTAATGGCAGCACTCAAGGCGCGACCAGGGCGCACAGATATCGTTAGCGATGCGCTTAACTTCCCTTCGGACCTCTATGTTATGCAGGGGGCAATCGCTCATTTCGGCAATAAGCATACACTCAAGTTAGTACAATCACGCGATAACGAAATCACCGTCAATACCGCTGATTTATTGGCGTTGATTACCACCAATACTGCTTTTGTCAGTTTGTCTCATGTAACATTCAAAAGTGGCTATATCTACGACATGCAATTAATTACCGCCAAGGCACATGAGGTTGGTGCACTTGTGATTTGGGACTTGAGTCACTCAGTAGGATCCGTGCCCATGCAGCTTGATGCATGGAATGTTGACATGGTGATTGGCTGTGGCTACAAGTATCTCAATGGGGGGCCAGGCGCCCCGGCATTCTTGTATATTAACAAGTCCATTCAAGACGAACTTGAGTCGCCGATTTGGGGCTGGTTTGGCCAGAAGTCGCCGTTTGCTTTCGATCTTGAGTACACACCAGCGAGTGGGATTGATCGATTCTTGGCCGGTACACCGCCGATGATTTCGCTCTCGGCACTTGAAACATCTGTTGATATGATTGTAGGGGTAGGTATCGATGCAATTCGGGCTAAATCAGTGCTCATTACCGAGTACATGATTCAGCTCTATGATGTACATCTCGCAGAGTTAGGGTTTAGCCTTGGCTCTCCTCGAGATGCTGCAATTCGCGGCTCACATGTGAGTATACGCCATCCGCTTGGGTATCAGATTAATCAAGCATTGATTGCTGAACAAAACGTGATTCCTGACTTTCGCGAACCGGACAACTTACGTCTCGGCTTAAGCCCACTGACCACTTCGTATGCCGAGATTT
>JBMTAN010000008.1:0-75065 GCA_049428765.1 Roseiflexaceae bacterium | reverse complement strand
TACCTTGTTGTCCGGTACCTTGTTGTCCGGTACCTTGTTGTCCGGTACCTTGTTGCCCGGTACCTTGTTGCTCGGTACCTTGTTGCTCGGTACCTTGTTGCTCGGAGTTTGTGGATTGATTGAGTGCAAACTGATTAGGCGCTTGCGCACGAGTTTGGGTGGCACTCTGGCGCAGTGCTTGTTGCCATTCAGACAAAGATTGACTGCGCGACTGCGCCGACGCTTGCAATTCATTGAGCGGTTGCATATTGCCCTGTTGTCGAGCTGCAATGGCAGCATCAAGTTGTGCACGTTGTGCGCCCGTCAGAGCATCCAACGTCGCAGCATCGAGTTGTTCAGCATCGGTCGTACGCGCCTGATTCAACGCTTGTTGCCAGGCTTGGTTCGCTGTTTGGGCGCGATCGAGTGTTGATTGTGCTTGGGTGAGGGTGGCCAATACCCCTTGAGCATCACTCGCACTCATCAGTTGTTGTTGTAACATCGGCACATTCATTTCGGGGATTGTTGGTAAGGTATCGAATGATTGTGCAGTTGACTGTGCAATGCTGCGAATCTGTTGTTGTGTACGCATATATGAATCAAATGGTGTTGGCAAAACGATGACCGTAACGCTTAATACACAGAGTAGTAGCCATGAATACATCGTGGGCAACGCAAGTTGATTCGGCGGTGTTGTGTGCAAAAGGGTGAGCGTATGCGTGCGTTGGTCCAAGGCAATTTCATCATCGCGGTGTACAAAATCTACCATGGTCGTCATGGCTGATTGCCAGCCATACGCAGCATCGATTCGTCGGACTAGAGCAATTGCACGCCAGCGCAGGTAGTGGAGAATCAGCGATGCAACAAGCCACAAAATGACGGTAGTGCCAACCAAGGCGGTGCGCCAAATCAGCGGCACAAGCAGGCTGAGTAGGCCAATCACCACGATGACTCCACTTGCAACAAGTGCAGGGCGAATCGACGCCTGCACATATTCAACAAAGAGCATGCGCATGATATGACGATGAATCGTGCGTGGCCAATTATGCACTGTTACTGCCATGAGGACCTTCTTTAGGATGCCATTGGTTGATCAAATCCCATCCACACGCTATTAGGATCAAGACGGAATATTCTTTTGGTTTGTTTCGCTGTGTCTATTACTTACTGATCTGTGCGTTGCCAGGTAATCTGCTCTTCACTCCGTATATTTCCGTGTGCGTCACTTTTTTGCCAAAAGCGCCGACGCGCATGAATCACCGTCCGCGCGGGAGGTGCGGGCGGCGTAGCTCCTGTTACACGCATCGCAGTAATCTGGTCAGCCGTACGGTTAGTTAGCATATGGCGGAGCACTTTGATGCCAACTTCGACGGCAAGCGCCATGGCGCCCATTGCCACACCCTTGACAATTGGATGACTCAACTGTTGACGCATGCGCGCAGGTAACCACTGCCGTGCTGGAACCGGCAGAAAACGCTCGAGTTGGGCACCACAGGTAGCGCAGTAGTGCGACGAAAGTGGCTGACTAGCGCGGCATTCAGGGCAAATACGTTCAACTGGGTGCGTCATATTCCTACTCCTTATTGCCAGTGTTCATCACAGCGAACAACCGTATCACCATTGACGGAGAGGGGTTCACTACCATCGATTTTGGTGGAGAGATAGGCAAGACCAATATGGCCGTAACGCGGTGATTCGGCCATGCGCGTTAACACACCGGCCTCTTTGCCATCGGTCGTGGTAATCGATGCCGGCGTAGCATGAGGCTGCGAAAGGCGTACACGTGTCAGCGTTTTGGCCAAGCGGCCTCGACTCTCCATACGAGCGATAATCTCCTGGCCGACATAGCACCCTTTGGTGAAGCTTATTGCTGACCATAAGCCGGCCTCGAGTGGGATGTAATCGAGTGTCAACTCGGCACCAAATGCCGGTACACCGGCCTCGATTTGCCAACATTGAAAATCCGCATCAGTCAGTACCGGCAAAGAGTGCAATGCAGCCGCATGCGCACCATCACTCGGCAGCAAGATACGCCAACCATCACCTCCAACTGCGGCCACACGCACAAACATGACACCATCGTGTATGTGCGCATGCCACATTGGCACCTGCGCCAACGACACACCGTATTGTGACTCAAGCCACGCAGTCGCATGAGTACCATACAGCGCTATTTGGTTGTGACTCCGTCCCGCAGGGGCAAGGGTGACTTTATCATTGAAGAAGATGTTCTTCTTAAGGTGGGTATAGACAGCCGGCCCTTGATCGCGACTGGTCAACACCCACACAACATCACCGTCATTGACAACATGGAGCACGTCCATCATGCGCCCAATTGGCGTTGTCAACACGGTCTGACAACCAGTACTCGGTTGCAACTTGAGCATATCGTTAGTGGTCAGTCGTTGGAGCAACGCGAGTGAATCGGCACCGCGCATTTGAATACGCCCATACGATTGCTCGTCAATAATGTGTAGTGGGTATGAGTATGTGTGTAGTTGTGTCATAATAATCACAGTTCTCGTTGGTAGGTACTAGCAAAAGGATTAGCACAATGTCGGAACAAACGACATCACGTGGTGGATGGTGGGTTGTCGGTCAATTTGTCATTCTTGCAGTCATCCTTATTGTAGGATATTTCGACTCTGCGCGCACATCGAGTCACATGATTGCCCAAATAATTGGCGTACTATTAGGTGGCCTCGCGTTGATTATGGTTGTTTTGGCATTTTCACACCTTGGACGCAACCTGACACCGTTCCCGAAACCCCTCGCTGATGGCGAGTTGATCACCCATGGAATTTACGCATTCGTGCGCCATCCAATCTATGTATCGTTGATTTGTGGGTCATTGGCGTATAGTATCTACGTAGGGAGCTGGTTGGCAGGCATAGGATGTGTCGTACTCGCCATTTGGTTCGATCAAAAAGCTGCCCGTGAGGAAGCGTTTTTACGTGCCAAATTCGCCGATTATGCCGTATACTCCAACAAGGTCGCAAAATTCATCCCTAAGGTTTATTAGAATACGCAAGGTGAGTTGTCATGCATGTTAGCCCTGGTGCGCTCCACATTCATACGCATTACTCAGATGGGAGTGGTACGATACCTGATGTGTGCGCCGCAGCGCAAGCGGCCGGTCTAGAGTGGATTATCATTACCGACCACGACACACTTGAGGGTCGATTCGAAAACGGCTGGCACGATCAAGTCCTTGTCGTAATTGATCAAGAAATCACACCCTTTCATAATCACTTTTTAGCGCTTAATCTTGAACAGGTTATCTCCAGCAACCAGTCACCACAAGCGTTTATCGACCAAGTCTACAATAGTGGTGGATTTGGCATCATAGCCCATCCTGACGAACAAAAATACAATAGCTTCAAAGGGGTGTATCGCTGGGATGACTGGAACGTTCACATGCCTACCAATAGCACAGGGCGGAGTATTGGTATCGAGCTGTGGAATTTTATGAGTGACTGGGGTGAATCGCTCACAAACTACAACACATTACTCAATTATATTGCACCTAAACAAGCACTACGTGGACCAACAAAGGCCACAATTGAGTGGTGGGATGCACTAAACATGGCAGGTAAGCGTGCATTTGGCGTATTTGGCGTCGATGTGCATGCATTTTTGCGGTCAACACCATTTGGTCGTGTCCAAGTATTCCCGTACCAATGGATGTTCGGCACATTAACCAATTACCTATGGTTACCAGAGCGGCTGCCAGGTAACTTTGCTGCAGCACTCCACATGGTCTATGGCGCGCTCGCCCAAGGACGTAGTTACATGGTGAACCGCATGGAGGGGGATTGCCCTAACGTTGAATTTCGCGCGTTTCGCGGTTCGGAACACTGGTATGCAGGTGATATCGCCTCTTTACAAACTGGACCGATCACCATCAAGGTCGATTTAGGGGTGAATGCACCAGTACGCCTGATTTGTAACGGGCAAGTACTCCAAGAGGCGCAACGGCAACTGCTAGTCACAGTCAATACGATTGGTGTTTATCGAATCGAATCATACAAAAGCAAGCTACCGTGGATGATGAGTAATCCACTCTACATTACCCAATAGTGCCCTCAATCCCTGGCACAACTTGTAATGGAGATGGTGTCAATAGAAACAACAACACAATTGCCGCAACTAATGCCAAGAGCATCCGGCGCCAATCGACTGGTGTCACGTCATCGTAGGGCGCTGGATGACGCGGATTTGCGAGCAACGCAATCACTCCCCAAATCAACCACGTATTATCGACAAAAATCCCAAGCATGAAACAGAATGCAATTGTGGCGTACGCCAAGTAGACCGCTGACGGTCCCAAAATCGCATACGCTGCATGTCCACCATCAAGTTGACCAATAGGCAGCAAATTAAACATCGTGACGAGTAAACCAATCCAGGCAGCAAATGCAATATCGCTGAGCTGAACATCAACACCATTATTGGGCAGGATTTGGCCAAACATTGCAAGTTTTGCGAGAACATAAAAAGCCGAATTGCCTTCTTGCAAGTAACCAGTGGTAGGCATTTGTCCCACCGTCGAAATCGATAAACCATAGAACAACAATGGAATCGCCACAATTAACCCGGCAAATGGGCCAGCCAGACCGACATCAATCAACACCTTGCGATTTTGCATTGGCTCACGCTGTACAATCACGGCACCGAGCGTGCCAGTAAAGCTCAATGGTGGGGGAAGCGGGATAAAGTATGGTAAGCTCACGGGTGCACCATAAATGCGCCCCACAATATAGTGCCCAAATTCGTGTGTCCCCAAAATCAATAACAGCGCTCCAGCAAATTGCCACCCCTGCAAAATACCCCATGGATTCGCAAAGATATCAATGCCACGATAGAGTGCCCCACACGCTAGTGTCGACAGCACTGTCGCCAAAAATAACAAAGACGCAAGTACCCATCGTGTTGGCGTAATTGGCGGCACACCTGGCACAAAGACAAGTTCAACCGCAGCAGAATCACTTGTGCTTGCGCGCATCCACGCGGTATAACCCTCTACTCTCGCACGCTTCTGCAAGGCCATGAACGTCGTTTGAGCATCACGCAGTGGCACAGCAGTTACCACATAAAACTCGCGATCACGCGTCATATGTTGAATCGTAAACAACCCCATACACAGTTGTAGCGGGTTAAATCGCTCATCATACAATGGTTCATTTGTCATAGGTTGATGCCTTTGTATACACAAACAGCCAGCTTCATCACAGATGGTAGGCTTTTCTTTTGCTCTATTGTACTCGCAACCAGAACGGTCAAGTATGCATGATGCCACTAATATGTCGAATATACTGCAATAAGATCTGGTAGTGTAACAAATTTGCACAGGTTACTAGTTGCATCACACCATACATGTCAGTATAATCAGTAATTAGTGCATTGTTAATGCACGTTAACAGATTTCTGCGGAAACGCACATTGGAGGTTGTGATGCGCAAGTCACTTTTTGCTGCGCTGTTGCTCGTAGGCGCCATGATTATGGCCGCTTGTGGTGCAGCCGCCCCAGCAGCAGACGCCCCAGCAGCCGGTTGTAAGGCCGGGTTGGTTACCGATGTTGGTAAAATCAACGACGGTACCTTCAACCAGTACGCCTTCGACGGTTTGAAGAAGGCTGAAACCGATCTCGGCATCGGTATCAAGTACATCGAGACTCAAGCTCAAACCGACTACGACAAGAACATCCAGTCGTTGGTCGATCAGGGTTGTGAGTTGGTGGTAGCGGTAGGCTTCATGATGGGCGATGCTGTCAAGGTCGCTTCAGAGAAGTATCCCAACACCAAGTTCGCCATCGTTGACTTCGCCTACGATCCAGCTTTGCCAAACGTTCGTGGTTTGGTCTTCGCTGAAGACCAGGCTGGTTACATGGCTGGCGCATTGGCTGCTTCAATGAGCCAGAGTGGTACGATTGCCGCCGTTGGTGGCATCGAGATTCCACCTGTCCAGAAGTTCCTCAAGGGCTACGAGGCCGGTGCCAAGTCAGTCAAGGGCGATATCAGCGTGAAGGCCGTCTACATCGATAGCTTCACGGATCGCGCTCGTGGTGCTGAGGCTGCCAAGAGCTTCATGGCCGAGGGTGCCGATGTCGTCTTCGGTGCTGGTGGTCAAACTGGCTCAGGTGGCATTCAAGCTGCTGCTGAGGCTGGTGCATTCGTCATTGGCGTTGACCAAGACGAGTATGTCACCACCTTCCAGAACGGTGCCGCTCCTGGTTCAGACAAGATTATCTCAAGCGCCATGAAGCGCGTCGATCAGGCCGTGTTCTTGACCATCAAGGATGTGGTTGATGGCAAGTTCACCAACGGCGTAGCAGTATACGACGCCACCAACGGTGGTATCGGTTTGGCCTCATTCAACAAGGCCGATGCCGCTATCCCAGCCGAAGTCAAGGCCAAGATGGACGAGATCCTCAAGGGCTTGGCCGACGGTTCAATCACCACCGGCGTGACCCTCAACTAGTCACACGTTGCGATTGCCACGACGGTCGTCCACATGGGCGACCGTCGCTTTTTTGTTGAGCACCATTCTATGCAATCTTTCAACACAAGCACCCTAACCGACTTCGTGACGCGCCTACTTCGTGCGTATAGGCTTTCACCGCGTAACGCCAGCATCTGTGCCACGCACATCATCGAGAACGATCAACGAGGCATAGTCACACACGGTATTCGACGACTGCCTAACTATCTAGCACGCATCGATGCTGGTGCCATCAATCCGCGCGCGCGCATCCGCACCATCTCCGCATTCAAAGCCACCGCTTGGCTTGATGGGCAACACGCCATGGGGCAAATTACCGCAACCCAGGCCACTCGTACCGTCATACGCTTAGCGCAACGCTATGGGGTCGCCTGCGTTGGTGCACAACGTTGTGAACATATTGGTGCCCTTGATGCCTATGTTCGGGCCATCGTCGATCATCAACTCGTCGGTATCGTTACCTGTAATTCCCCTGTGGCCATGGCACCAATCGGCGGTAGCCAACCGTTGCTCGGTAGCAACCCGATTGCCATTGGCATCCCTGGCCCACATACACCACTGATGATATTTGATGGATCGACAGCGGCCACATCTCGTGGCAAATTACTAGCGGCAGCGGATACGCAACAACCACTCCCAGCACATGTCGCAATTGATGCCCATGGCAATGCCACATGCGATCCGCATTCAGCGTTGGCAGGCGCCATTCTGCCAGCAGGCGCATTAGGATATGGTCTTGGATTGGCAATTGGCCTGTTAACTGGTAGCATGATAGGAGGCGTATCCGACCACCAACTCCCGTCGTTTTTTGCAGAACCCTACCAGGCAACACCGGCTAGTCTCTGTATAATTGCCATCAATCCACAAATGTTTGGCGGCAAGGAACAACTAGCCCATGTCGGCAATGCATGGATCAGCCACATTCGTCAAAGCCGTGGGAATCCACGGATTCCTGGCGATTCACGGCAACGACGCGCTACCGTAATGGTGCCTGATACCGTGGTTGCACAGCTACAGAATCTTGCAAATGCCAAACGTATCCCGCTCTGGTAACGCACATCTCAATCGCTTTTCAGCACATTTTCATCTATGGTATGCTACATAGTACCGACATCAATGGAGTTGTCTATGACACCAGCGCTCGAAGTACGCAACCTCACCAAACGATTCCCCGGTATTGTGGCCAATGATGCAGTGAACTTCACCCTTGAAAAAGGCGAAATTCATGCACTCCTCGGCGAAAACGGTGCCGGCAAGTCGACCCTCATGAACATGCTCTATGGGCTCTATCGGCCCGACGAAGGCGAGATTTTGCTCGATGGCCAAGTCGTTCATATCAATGGCGCCAATGATGCTATCCGGCGTGGCCTCGGCATGGTTCATCAACATTTCATGCTCGTACCGACCTTAACCGTAGCCGAAAACATCATCCTCGGCAACGAGGTCGTCAATGGTATCTTGATTGATATTACCCAAGCACAACAGCGTATCAGTCAGCTCGCCAAGAACTTTGGTCTTGATATCCCAGTTGATGCCTATATCCACGACCTGCCCGTCGGTGTCCAACAACGCGTCGAGATTGTCAAAGCTCTCTACCGCGGTGCCGATATTCTGATTCTTGATGAACCGACTGCCGTGCTCACCCCGCAAGAGGCCGATGATTTGTTTGTCATCATCAATCGACTCAAACAACAAGGCAAATCGATTATCTTTATCTCGCACAAACTGCGCGAGGTACTCGCACTCGCTGATCGTATCAGTGTACTCCGACGTGGCAAATTAGTTGGCTCAACAACCCCGGCGCAAGCCAATGAGTCAATATTGGCAAGCATGATGGTAGGCCGCGATGTCGTACTCCACATCGAGAAAACTCCCGCGACGCCCAAAGACGTCATTCTTGAGGTGCAACACATCACAGCATTTGATGATCGCGGCTCAGTTGCTGTCAACGATGTGTCATTCACAGTTCGGGCTGGCGAAATCGTCGGTATTGCCGGTGTCCAAGGCAATGGCCAAACCGAGCTGGTTGAGGCCATCACAGGGATCAGTGACCCAAGTAGTGGACAGGTCATAATCAATGGCCGCAATATCACTGGGCTTGGAACGAATATCGCCATCGATGCCGGCGTCGGTCACGTACCAGAGGATCGTCATCATCATGGCTTGGTATTGAGTTATTCTGTCGCCGAGAACATGGTGCTTTCGACCTACGACATCGCGCCGTTCGCAAAGGGTATAGTCATCAATGCCGAGGCGATTAACGAACAAGCCCAACGATTAGTTGCGCAATTTGATGTCCGTACCTCAGGCACTGACGCACTTGCATCGACATTGTCGGGCGGTAATCAACAAAAAGTCGTCGTTGCCCGCGAACTTGCACGACCACTCACATTACTTGTAGCGGCACAGCCAACACGAGGGCTCGACGTTGGTTCCATTGAATTCATTCACAAAAGCATCGTTGCCCAACGCGATCAAGGGAGTGCCGTATTGCTCGTATCAGCCGAACTTGATGAGATTCTTTCGCTTTCAGACCGTATTTTGGTCATGTTCCATGGCCAAATTATTGCCGATATCCCAGCAGCCCAAGCAGATCGCAACAAGATAGGGTTGTTGATGGCCGGTGTCACACAGGAGTCTACTCATGAGTAATACAACGGCAGAGATGCCACAGTGGCGCATTCAAGCGACCTCACTCCTTGTGCCAGTTTTGGCGATTTTCACTGCACTTGTGATTGGCGCCATTATTATTGTCGCTACCGGTGCCGATGTCTTGGCAGCCTACGGCGGACTATTTATGGGCGCCATTGGTACTCCTCGCGCTATCGCCTATACCCTTGTCGATGCCACTCCGTATATCTTTGGTGGGCTTGCGGTGCTTGTCGGCTTCCGCGCTGGATTATTCAATATCGGTGTTGAGGGCCAAATCGCCGTCGGCTCAATGTGTGCAGCCATCGTTGGAGCCTTCGTAGATTTACCGCCTGGTTTGCATATGGTTGCCGCATTTGTGGCAGGTGCCCTCGGTGGTGCGGCCTGGGGCGCAATCCCCGGCTGGTTGCGTGCGCGCACTGGGGCACACGAGGTCATTACCACCATCATGTTTAATTACATAGCGATTCGTGGCACCGACTATTTGATCAAGGTGCCGTTCCTCGACAAAGAGTCATCCGCACAACGCACGCCGTTTATTGCTGATGGTGCCGAGATTCCATTTTTGTTTGGTCCTGAGTACCGTTTACACGCCGGTTTTTTGATTGCATTATTGGTGACATGGCTCATAACGTGGTTACTCCAACGCACGATTATCGGCTTCGAGATTCGCACAGCCGGTGCGAACCCTGATGCTGCCCACTACGCTGGTATGAATGTGCCACGTACCATCATCACAACCATGGCCTTGAGTGGTATGTTAGCCGGCATGGCCGGAGCGGTTCAGGTTCTCGGGCTTGAGCACAACCTCAAAGCTGCATTTTCAGCGGGTTATGGCTTTGATAGCATTGCTATCGCCTTGTTGGCCGCCAGCAATCCGATTGGGGTCATTCCAGCCGCCATATTCTGGGGAGCCTTACGCAATGGCGCTGGCTTGATGCAACTCGAAAGCGGCATCTCGATAAATTTGATTAACATCGTTCAAGCCTTGGTGATTGCATTTGTGGCAGCCGATCAAATCGTCCGTCAAATTTATCGCATCCGTGGTGGCAAATCAAACGGCATGACGCTGACCCGTGGTTGGGGACGTTAAGCGAGGAACTGTATGCAAAAGTTTTTTACGCGTGATCGCGTCATCGGAATTATCGGCATCATCGTTGCCATTGGATTGTTATGGTTAGTCCAAAGCACTGTACCTAATGGTGGCGTTTCAACATTGCGCATTCCATATGCATTTGGTGGGCCACAAGATGCACCACTCGTCGATATCCCATTACCCACCACCGGCAGCATCATCGTGATGGCGATTGGGTTGATTGTGGCTGCTGGTGTGATGATATGGCGCAAGGCTCTACACTGGGCCGCCGCCTATATGGCAGCCGTCATCGGTATTACAATTTTCAGCATTTTGCTGACTGCAATTGTCAATGATCGCACCGACATTGTCGACATGCTCGGGCGCATGGTGCGTCTCGCTACGCCGATCGCACTCGGTGCACTTGCAGGCATTTTGTGTGAACGATCAGGCGTCGTCAATATTGCCATCGAAGGCATCATGCTCTTCTCAGCCTGTATCGGATTCATAGCCTCACTTGCATTCGGCAACTCATGGATGGGCATGGTAATTGCCATGGCAGCTGGTAGTGGCATCGTGATGATTCATGCTGGCTTATCGCTCCACTACAAGACTGACCAAATTATCAGCGGTACCGTCATCAACATTCTGGCGGTCGGTGTCACTGGCTATCTGCGCACCAATGTTATTCTGCCGATGCAATCAAACGGTATGATTGGGGCAGCGTTACCACGAATTGATATTCCGTTGTTATCGCAGATTCCACTACTCGGCCCGATGTTCTTCCAGCATCGCCCTATTACCTATTTGATGTTGATTTTGGTGCCGGCCGTCAGCATCATGCTGTTCCGTACCCCATGGGGGTTACGCACTCGCGCAATCGGTGAACACCCACGGGCAGCTGACACAATGGGTATCAATGTCAATCGCATGCGCTACTTCAACGTCTGGATTTCGGGGATGTTGGCTGGATTGGCTGGTGCATGGTTCTCTCTCGAGGCTAGCTACAACTTCGATGATGTCATGACCAATGGACGAGGATTCATCGCCCTAGCCGCCATGATTTTCGGCAATTGGACACCACTCGGCGCTTTTGGTGGCGCGCTGTTGTTTAGTGCTGCTGATGCCTTACAAATCAAAATCCAAGGCTTCGATTTTGCCTTGCCATCGCAGTTCGTGCAGATGCTACCGTATGTCATCACAGTCGTCGTGCTAGCCGGCGTAATTGGTCGGGCACGTCCACCTGCGGCCGTTGGCAAGGTCTACGAACCATAAATCAGGAACACTCTACCCTATAAGCGCTCGCACAGTGTAAGCTGTGCGAGCGCTTGGATGTATCTCCATAAACCGATGGGGCCAATTCCTACCCGTACCATGCTTGTATGCGAAAACGTGGCATCGGCCAATCCTACATCACGCCCGCTTATGCATTATAATTCCGACGTTCCACACTTTCTATGCAGAAAAGTAATACCGGCCAACCTCATATCATGCCCGCTTCAGCGCAATATTCTGCTGTTCTCTACTTTTCTCACAAAAAGCACGCACCAGCTCTATATCATAACTGCTGCAACGTAATAGTCGGGTACACACTACTATGACTATGGTTGTAACAACTCAAGTGCGCGATTCAACTGTGGATCACGACACAATAACTGGCCGATGGCAGGGCGTCGATTGGCGACACACGGAGCATCTGATGGCGCATCCTCGGCATCCTCGACACGCACATCAGGTGTCAGGCCAAGTTTGTGAATCGCCGTGAAGTTGGGGGTTAACCATTGGCTGACCGTCAAACGGGCCGTCCCGCCGTTACTGAGCGGGTAGATGCTCTGCACGATGCCCTTGCCGAAGCTCTGTACTCCGACAAGCTGCGCAGTATCATATCGGTCACGTAATGCGCCTGCTACGACTTCGCTGGCACTAGCTGAATCTTGGTTAATCAAGATGATAATTGGCAGGCGTGGCTTATCCCATGGACCATCAGGTCCAATTGTGACTAATTCGCGCCGATCACCAGTTGCCCGTTGCTCCCACAATGCAGTCCCGTCATAAAAGAATCCAAGAATGCGTTGGGCACTATCGAGTAACCCACCCGGATTACTACGTAAGTCGATGACATACCCCCGTAATGGTTGAGTTGTCAGCTCGCGCATACCTTTGTACAAGATATCAGGTGAGTTTCCTTTGAATTCGCTGATGCGAATGTAGCCGACGTCACCATCGATGACTTGCCATTCAACACTCGGTAAAATAATCTCGGCGCGCGTCAATGTCACCTCAAACGAATCAGCATCACCGCGTTGTAAGCGCAAGCGCACCATGGTGCCAACATCACCACGAATGCGAGAGGCAATCGCCTGGACAGCATCACCTTCATCGAGACCGTTGATAATCGTCGCCACCAACTCGCCGTCAATTGCAAGAATCTGGTCATCCTGTTGGATACCAGCCTTGACCGCCGGCGCATCGGCAATTGGACGCCACACCAGTACTTTGCTATCGACCATGCGCAGGTAGATACCAATTCCAGCAGTCACACCGCGCATATTATCACGGGTTTGTTCAGCTACCTCGGGTTCTTGATAGAACGTATAGCGATCATCGAGTGTAGCTAACATGCCGTCAATCGCTCCTTTGATCATGCGCGTATGGTCGATTTGATCACGATTATAAAACGTACTATCGACCAGATGCCACGCCTCCCAAAATGGTGCAAAAGCCACACGCAGCCCCCACGGCGTTTGCAGTTGGGCAGTAGTACCGGGACCAATTACCCGTGCAATGTCACCGGCATATGGAGTCCCAGCCAACACCATGGCCGTAAGCCAGCCCAAAAAGAACACTATAAGATAGCGTAACCATTGCATCAATTATGCTCCATCAAATTCACCGTGGGTTGCCAAGGCAATCGTGGCTGCTACAAGTGGCGCGGTCTCGGCACGGAGAATTCGTTGTCCCAACCCACTAGCATGCCAGCGTGGTTGTTGGGTCATCCACACCGTCTCATCATCGCTAAACCCACCTTCGGGACCTGTAACAATCCATATCGTACGCTGTACCTGTTGTAACTGTTGCCGCAACGGTTGAGTGCCACTCCCTTCATGCAACCATAGGCACGTTGCATCGATTGGCAGCTGTAACGAGCGCAACGTCACAGGATCCGTTAATTCTGGTAGCACCGCTCGGCACGACTGCTCAGCCGCCTCACGGATAATTCGTTGCCAACGCTCATGTTTCCCTTTGACTGATTCAATCTCACCACGACTGCGCTCAGCAATCATCGGCACAAATCGTGATACGCCGATTTCTGTCGCTTTTTGCAGTAACCACTCAAAGCGCTCTGAGCGAATAATCGCACTCGCCAGCGTCACATGGAGATTCGGTTCGCCGGCAAGTGACTGCGTAGCAACAATTATCCAGCGTGCGTGTTTTTTGTCAATATGCGTTATGTCCACTTCAAAACCTACGCCGTGCCCATCAAGCAACAGCAGGCGCTGACCAGGTTGAATGCGAAGCACGCGTCCCCATTGATGGACGATATCTGCATCACTAGTGCCACCAGCATGAATGACATCGTGTGGTAAAAAGAACCGAAAGGTGTTAGCAATTTTGGGCATATTGTTTCTCAGACCAAACAAGGGTGCCAGGATTATTCCTGACACCCTCTATTATCCACGGTTTTAGGCAGGTCGACGATGGACAAACGCCACCCAATCGCCCTCACTCCGGCGATCTACGCGCTCAAGGCCAGCTGCTACAAATGCGAGGGCCACCTCGTCCTCGCGGTCGGCGATGATGCCCGAGCTTATCAACAGACCGCCCGGTTTGAGCGCAGCCAACATGTCGTCAGCCAAGTAGACCAGCACCTTGGCAATTAAATTAGCAGCGATGACATCACATTGCAGCGACGCAGGGTCAATCGCCACGCCACTTGGCACCTCAGGGACATCCCAGCTTAACCAGTGACCAAGTTGATTGCCCTTGCCGAGGCTACCCTCGAGGATTTTCATGTTGTCGAGCACACCATTAATCTCGGCATTGATTTTGGTAGCCTCGACCGCAATCGGGTCGGTGTCAATTGCCAACAGCTCTTTGGCACCAAGATGTGCTGCCGCAATTGCCAAAATCCCCGAGCCACAGCCAAGGTCCATCACGCGTGTGTGCGCTGGCATGTACTCCTCGAGTAATAGCGTACACATGCGGGTAGTGGGATGCAATCCCGTACCAAATGCCATGCCCGGGTCAAGTTTAAGGACGATGTCGTTGGGTTCAGGAGTATACTCATGCCACGACGGTACAATCACCGAGCGCTTGCCGATGCGCTGCACGGTGTAATGACGCTTCCACGCCTCAGCCCACATCTGTTCCTCAAGTTGAGTTACTTTGAGTGGTCCCACATGACGGAGAAGACTCAAATGCCACAAGGCTTGTTCGAGTCGCGCTCTGCTCTCCTCACTCGACTCATCAAGCGGAATCCAGGTACGCACCGTCACCAGACGATTAGTATCGTACTGATAATCTGGGCCGTCAGCACCATGAATCACCGGCTGATCAACAGCAACACCACCGTTATAGCCAAACTGTGCCATCAACTCACTGACAGATTCGACGGCCTCAGCCTCAACGTCAACACTACATTCCAACCAGGCCATGATTATGCCTTCCAGCGCGTTCCCTGCGCACTATCCTCGAGGGTTACCCCGAGGTCACTCAATCGGTTACGCACCATATCTGATAACTGGTATTGCTTGGCCTTGCGCAACTCGGCACGCAACTCGATTAACAATTCAATAAACGGTGCCGCCTCAGCCACCTTGCTTGGACCTGCTTCGAGCGTCAAGCCCAACACACCACACAAGGCGCGCAACTCAGTTTGGGCTGACTCGAACGCAACACCACTGACACCAGCATCACGCGCAACGTTGATTGAACGCACCAACTCAAAGATGGTCGCCAACGCTACCGAGGTGTTCAAGTCATCATCCATCGCCGCGACAAACGCAGGGCGGGCAGCTTCAGTCGCTTCATTCAATCGATCAACTGCATCGCCACTAGTGATAGTACCAGTTGCTTGCGCCAACGCACCACGGATACGCTCAAGTTTGCGCTCTTGATCGGCCACAATATCGACACCGTAGGCCAGTGGGTTGCGATAGTAGCTCGACAACACGACCAAGCGCAAGGCGTCTGCAGGATGCTCTGTCAAAAAGTCGCGAATTGTCACCACGTTGCCCAACGACTTCGACATCTTCTCGAGTTTGTAGGTGCCATCAGCCAGTTTGGTTTGAATTTGGAGCATACCATTGTGTACCCAGTGCCGGGCAAACGTCTTGCCGGTCAAACTCTCACTCTGGGCAATTTCGTTTTCGTGATGGGGGAACACAAGGTCGTTACCGCCTCCATGAATGTCAATCTCTTCACCCAAGTGGTCCAAACTCATAGTTGAGCACTCGATATGCCACCCTGGACGCCCTGGCCCCCACGGGCTTGGCCATGCTGGTTCACCAGGTTTAGCGCCCTTCCATAAGGCAAAGTCACCGGGGTGCTCTTTGCGGGCATCGACATCAAAGCGCGTGCCTGAGACCATGTCGCTCAAGCTACGCCCCGACAAACGACCGTAATCAGCATCTTTGGCCACCCGAAAGTACACATCACCATCGGCAGCATAGGCATACCCTTTGGCAATCAGCTGTTCAATAAAGGCAATAATCTGCGGCATTGACTCGGTCACGCGTGGGTAGACTGTTGCCGGCAAGATATTGAGTGACATCAAGTCTTCACGGAACTCGTTGACGTAGCTCGAGGCCAATTCAACCGGATCACGTCCGAGATCGTTGGCTCGATTGATGATTTTGTCGTCGACATCGGTAAAGTTGACAACGTGCATGACTTGTAACTCACGGAACTCGAGGTAGCGACGTAGCACATCAAATACCATCGCTGACATGGCATGACCGATGTGCGCACGGTCGTACACCGTCACCCCACAAACATACATACGGATCAGACCAGGAGTGATTGGATGCAACACATCGGTCGCCCGTGTCATCGTGTTATAAAGACGAATCGTCATATGATCTGTCCCTTCGTTGTTGATCAGTCAGCGCTTCAACTGGCGCGGAATTCGTATCAAGTTGTTGCCAAATCGGCGAATGAAGTTGTTCGTTGTGCATATGCACATGGTGATGATGGTGATTCACCGTATGGACTTCGAGCTGTTCAATCCGTTCCTCAAGTTCCAAAATCACATCGCGGAGTTGGCGCAACATGTCACCCTCGGGGTCAGGTAATTGCTCGACACGACGCGTCTCACCGGTAACTGGATCTCGCGTCGCCACAATACGCGCTGGCACACCAATTGCCGTACTATACGGCGGTACATCCTTGACAACAACGGCACCACCACCAATTCGCGCCCCTTTGGCAATCGTTATTGCACCAAGCACACTCGCACCCACACCCACGATGACATCGTCCTCGAGTGTTGGGTGGCGTTTGCCCGATTGCTTACCAGTCCCACCCAGCGTGACACCTTGGTAAAGCATAACGCGATCGCCTATTTCGGCAGTCTCACCAATCACCGTACCCATGCCGTGATCAATGAAAAACCCTTCACCAATCGTTGCGCCAGGGTGGATTTCGATACCGGTCAAAAAGCGTGAAAGCTGCGAGATAAACCGTGGTACAAAAGGCACACGCCAGCGCCACATGCTATTTGCAATACGGTGCAACATAATTGCATGTAATCCAGGATAAAGCAAGACCTCAGCAATGTTTGAAGCTGCTGGGTCATTGCGAAAAATAGCATCGATATCGGCCCGCACCAAGCGGAAAAAGTGCGCCATGCTAGGCATCCGTACTACTTGCTGGAGGAGCCGTTGGAGCTGGGGCTGCTGGAGTGCTTGCGCTCGATGTACTACTTGTTGTATCGCTACTTGTTGTATCGCTACTCGTACTCGCGCTCGATGCAACTGCGCTACTACTCCCCTTGTAGTCGGTGATATGCCACCCACTCCCCTTAAAAACAATACCGGCAGGTTGGAGTACACGACGTACCGCACTTTGACAGCTGGGACACTCGCGCAATGGTTCATCATGGAAAGATTGGAACTTTTCAAATTGCACTTGACATGTGTCACACGCATAAACGTACGTTGGCATAACTCCCGCCTCCAAAATCATTTGAAACTACGTCTGTAAAATCAGACAACAAAAATACGCTTCCGATACAAATACATCAGCGTATGTGGCTATTGTAATTCATTCACTTGCTTGGGGCAACTACATCAGCATAGGCAAATGTATGAATTTCATCAGAAATCCTCCGCATGACCACCTCTGGTGTTCCATGCCACGCAGCACAGGCTCGAAGTGCCGCGAGAATCTCCGCATGCATCTGCGGATCCGGCGCTACCCCAGGCTCAAAATGCAACGAAATCACCTCAAATACACCTTTGGCGCGATGTGCTTTACAATCAGCCCGCCCAACCAAGCGATCATGGTACAAAATCGGCAACGTGAAGTAGCCATATTGGCGTTTGGGCGCAGGTGTGTAACACTCAATTCGATACTGGAAATCGAACAAATCCATTGCGCGTTGTCGATGCCATACAATCGGGTCAAACGGCGATAATAACGTCGTATGCGTAGTGACTAATTCCTGTTGCAAGAGGTGCTGTTGCTCAACATGGACGTATGCCGCACCAGCCAATCCAGCGATTTCGACCGGAATCAATACACCCCGATCGACTAATTCAGCAAACAAGCCACGCTTCGACTTGAACTCGGATGAATACTTACCGCCCATGCGGTAGTAATCACTAATCCAGCGTTCATGAGCCACCCCCAATGCCCGCACCGCATTGGCGATTTGGCGCAGTTGGGCTTCGTGATATGTAGGGGCAAGTGCATCATCCCAATCGGGTCGGTATTGTGTTGTTGGCATGTAGACACGTTGAAACTTTTCGCGGTGCGAAATAGCCACATCGCCAAGCACAAACAACGACTCGAGAATGCGTTTGGCTGGCGACCAGTCCCACCACGTACCACGAGTCGTCCGTGGTTCATTAAAGTCCGCCGGGCGCACTGTCCCACGATCATCAAGCACACTCCTGATGTGATGTGTCAGTTCAGGATGCGCATCAATTGTACGTTGTGCCCAACGACGCGTATGTGGCCGATCTGGTGTATTGATGAGAGTCCGTTGTACTGGCCACCACGAGCGCGGCATAAAACTCGCCTCATGCACCCACGCTTCAAAAATATCACGCTGGCGCAGGGCATCATCGAGCCATGTTGTTGGATAGGCACCGATCCGACTCCACAACACAAAATATGGGCTACGATTGACGACTGAGATGGTGTCAATCTGAAGCACACCCATCTGTTCGATGCACTGCAAAACCTGCGCAGACGTGGCAAGCGTGGGTGCAGCAGCTAATCCTTGGGCATGAATCAACATACGACGGGCATCAGTATTGCTGATAGTAGCGGGCATAATCAATCCTTGCAATGAGCAGTTCATCACGGATGCATGGTGATGCATCCACATTCTAACCAAACTCTCTATTTATCGCTCAGTTCGACCCATTATAATATTTTGGTCATTACTCGATAATTACGTGAGGATTTGGGCAGATGAGCAATCAAAAATCGCGCGGTCGTGTAGTCAGTGCGACCACGAAAAAGTCACAGGCAGGGATGTACTATATCATCATTGCGGTCGTGGCTATTCTCGGCATCGGTGCCGTGATTTATTCGTCAATTGGTGGCGACAATCAAACAGCAAGTGGCTCACCGGGTATTTTGCCAGTTGATCGCAATCCAAGTATTCCAGTCGGCAAAACCGATGATGGTCGTTATTACTACGGCAATGCAGATGCTCCCGTCACGGTCGTTGAATATGCAGATTTCCAATGCCCAGGATGTGGGTATTATGCCACGTCGGTATCAAGTGGATTCCAGCGTGATTACGTGGCTAACGGCGAGGTACGTGTCATCTTCCAAGACTTCCCTCTTGGTGGCCATGCGAACGCCATATCAGCTGCTGTAGCAGCCCGTTGTGCTGGTGAGCAAAGCACCGAGTCGTTCTGGAAGATGCACGATATGATTTTTGTCAATCAACGCCAGTGGTCAAATTTACCAAAAAGCTCATTAAACGGTCAGTTCATTACGTATGCCCAACAACTTAATCTTGACACTGAGGCATTCGCAAGTTGCTTGACAGTGCCCGAGATTGAGCGCAAGGTCCGCGAGCACCAACAAGGGTCACTCGGCTTGAATTTACCAGGCACCCCCTCATTCGCAGTCAATGGCATGGTCCTTGATATGAGCAGTGCACAATCCATCGAGGAGATGGACGTCATTGTCCGCAATTACATCGATTCATTGCAGTAAGCAGACGGCTCGCCCAGCCAGTCCAAATAAACGATCACTCACTGTGAGTGGTCGTTTATTTTCGTCATATCACACAAGCAATTCACATCGCATTCATCACAGTATAATTGACACATGACGTTTGTAAGCGCTATAATTATCCATTAGTACGTTGTTCACAGAACAAAATGTCACCAACTCGATACGGAGGCAAACACATCGTGCGTAACCGCGAAACGGTACCTTTAATTTTCATCATTTTGGTAACTGCGCTCAGTGCCTGGATTTCATTTGCACCAGGCGGGCAGTGGTTAGGGCGTGATGTCAACGTCCGGCTTGGGTTGGATCTCCAAGGTGGCACCCAAGTATTAATGAAAGCCGACAGCATTGTTGACAGCGAGCTGATGCAAACAGCCGCTACCGTCATCGAACGGCGCGTCAACGGTTTAGGTGTGAGTGAGGCCGTCGTGCAGTTATCCGGCGATGACCGCATCATTGTCGAGTTGCCTGGTGTCAATAACCCAGAGCAAGCCATCGAGACGTTGCGCGGCACTGGGCGGCTCGAGTTCATCGACACTAAGGGGGCATTCCTGCAGGAAGGCACGTTGGTGCGCACTACAGGCAATCCAAACCCAACCATCCCTGGCTTTGATCCGAATGCTGAGCCAGACCCGGAGAATCCTGCTCCTACCATCCCCGACGAAATTTACGAGAGCATCACCGATGGTCGCGATCTTGACACACGTCAAGTTGCAATTCGCGTTGCCACCGATAGTGTGTCAGCGCGCCCAGCAGTCACGTTTGCTTTCCTTGGCCAATCAGCTAATAACTTGGCAACATTCTCGGCAGCCAATATTCAGCGCCCAATGTGTATCGTCCTCGATAACATCGTATTTAGCTGTCCAGTTATCGAGTCTGCGTTGGTCGGTGGTAGCGGTGAGATTACCACCAATACTCAAGACGATGCCGAGCGCATTTTGAACCAACTCAAATACGGTTCATTGCCTATCACGCTCAATGTTGAATCTAGCCGTACCGTATCAGCCACCTTGGGAGCTAATTCGGTACAGGCAAGTGTCATTGCTGGCATGGTTGGGTTAATTATTGTGGCATTGTTCATGATGGCCTTCTACCGCATGCCAGGGTTCTTAGCCACATTGGCGCTTATCATCTACTCGATCATCATCTTTGCCATTCATAAGTTCATCCCAATCACGTTGACACTATCCGGTATTGCCGGTTTTATTTTGTCGATAGGACTGGCTGTGGACGCAAACGTGTTGATTTTTGCGCGTATGAAAGAAGAGCTCCGTGCCGGTCGTTCACTCGGGCGTGCCATCGAATCAGGGTTTGAGGATGCATGGCCAGCCATTCGCGACTCAAGTGCCTCGACCTTGATTACAAGCACGATTTTGTTCGTCTTCGGTAATAGCTTCGGTGTCAGCATCATCAAGGGCTTTGCCTTGACGCTCGCACTTGGTATGTTGCTCAACTTGTTCACTGCAGTGGTGGTCACACGCACGTTCTTGCGCATCACCTCACGCTTTTCATTTGCCCAAGCCCCATGGTTATACGAGGCAGGCAGTACTACTGATACCGATGTACGCGATCAGCGTACGGCCTAACTGACGAGGATAATGAACGTATGAAAAACATTGTTGGTTTACGGTATCTTTGGTTTCTCATTTCGATTGTCATCATCATCCCAGGTGCAATTTTCTACGCCATGTTCGGCCTCCGTACTGGTATTGACTTCGCCGGTGGTGCGCTCTGGGATATCCATTTCCCTGGCAAACAATTGAGCGAATTGAACTCAGATGCTATTAGTGACGTATTCACCGCCAATGGATTTGAGGGGGCGCAAGTCCAATTAAGTTCAGTCACCGTCGATGGAGCTCCCATGGCGTCAGCCGTGGTCCGCACCAAAGAACTAAGCGCCACCGATCCTGAACAACAACAGGTTGCTGTCATTACAGCGCTCAATACTGCATTCGGCGAGGTTCGTCGTGAATCACTCCAGAGCGTTGGACCAACCGTCAGCGCTGAGGCCACGCGCAGTGCCATGATTGCGGTGGCTGGTGCGAGCTTGGCCATTCTGTTCTATTTGACAGCAGCATTCCGCCGTGCCCCCAATCCATTCCGTTATGGGGTATGTGCCGTCATTGCCATGCTCCACGACGTGTTGGTCGTATTGAGCGTTGCTGCGATTTTGGGCTACTTCATCGGCCTCGAGGTCGATGCCTACTTCTTGACTGCCCTGCTGACCATCATCAGCTTCTCAGTCCACGACACAATCGTGGTGTTTGACCGTATCCGCGAGAATCAACTGCGCCGTCGCGCCGGTGAGAGCTACGAGGATATCGTCAATCACAGTATCATACAGACCTTACCCCGTTCACTCAACACCCAGCTCACCAGCATGTTTACCATGCTCGCTCTGTTGCTATTCGGTGGTGCCAGCATCCAAAACCTAGTCATCATCATGCTTGTTGGCCTTCTGAGCGGCACCTACTCTTCAATCTTCAATGCAGCCCAATTGCTGATTGTCTGGGAGAACCGCGAATGGCGTACATGGTTCCGCCGGTCAGCTGAAGCCTAGGTGCATCTCAGCATTTTTCGTCTCAATGCACTACGCTCCTGACCATGTGTGTCAGGAGCGTCTGTTTTTCGTCTTTGCAAGAAAGGGCCTTGTCATGTGGCAGAAAATCAAACAACTCTGGCAGTCTACTCCTACGACGGATACCGATAGCACATCCGATGAAGCAAGCACTCCCGTCGTCCTCATGGTCTGCAGTGGTCCAGTTGAGGCCTCAATGTATGTGTCGCAACTCATCGATGCAGGCATCCCGGCCACAACAGTAGGGGCGGATAGCGCATCGGTCTTTGGGTTACAAAGTGGTCTCCTTGCCGATGTTCGCATCGTCGTACCCGCAGAGTTCGCCGATGCTGCCCGTGAGCTCCTCGAGCTCGACGACATGACAGCACAAGACGATGAGTGGATCGATGACCACACATCAGATGATTCACCGGCATTAGATGGTCAAAAACCAAGTTAAGTGGTACAATCACTGCTCGGGTCAGCTTGTGTCACACGCGCATGTCGTTCAACGTCATCACGGTGACGAGGTAGCAAGGATAAACAGATGACGACATTCGTTGTGGCGGCGCTAATTGGTGCATTTGTTGGCATGTCACTCGGTTTGCTCGGAGGTGGCGGGGCGGTGTTAATCGTGCCAAGCATGGTGTATTTGCTTAGCGTTGACGAACATGTAGCACTGGCAACTGCACTAATCATTGTTGGTATTAACGCTCTTGTAGGTGGCGTCATGGCCTGGCGCGATGGTCGCACCCAAATCAAAACTTCGCTCTTGTTCGGCGCATCAGGTATGCTTACTGCATATGCGGGGGCAACCGTTTCACGCAATATCGATGGCCGCATCTTGCTAACCGTGTTTAGTATTATGTTACTCATCATTGCGGTACTGATGTATCGAGGCAATAAGAATCTCAAACAAAGCGATGCCCCCCGTCCACTCTGGTTGATTCTAACTGTCGGTGCAGGGGTTGGTTTGATTACTGGAACCCTCGGCGTCGGTGGTGGGTTCGTGATTGTCCCTTCGCTCGTACTACTGGTCGGCTTACCGATGCGCATCGCAGTTGGCACATCATTGCTGGTCATCGCCATGAACAGTAGCGCTAGCCTACTAGGACATCTCAATACAGTGTTCGACTGGTCACTGATTAGCGCGTTGCTAGCAGGTGCATTACCTGCCATGGTTGTTAGTGGTCCTATTGGCAAAAAAATCAATCAAGACAAGTTGCGCCAATACTTCGCAATTTTTATTTCCGTTGTGGCACTCTTCATGCTTGGCGAAAACATCGTGCACTTTGTGCAGTAGACAACAATATCACACCGCCACTGGTCGCACATAAAACCAGTGGCGGTGTGTGCTTTTTGGTGATTTAGACAAAAGCTAAATTGGCATCAACCGTCATCGCCAAATCACCGACATGTGGTCGCCAATACGCGCAGGCTGCAATCATCGCCGCATTATCCGTACATAAATGTATAGGTGGCACATGCACCGGCACCCGAGCGCGCTTGGTTAATACCTCGCGCAAGCGTGTATTAGCCGCAACGCCTCCAGCCAAAATCACCGCCTTAGCACCAGTCTGCGTGACCGCATCACGCGTTTTACGCGTCAAAATATCAACCACCGACTCTTGGAACAGGTACGCCAATTCGCGTTGGCGACGACGGATTGCATCATCATCGCTCCCCAGCGCACTTCGTGCCGCCTGCATCTCATGGAGCACAGCAGTTTTTAGTCCACTAAATGAAAAATCGTACGTTCCATGTAACCATGCTCTTGGCAATCGTTCGTGTCGATCACCTGGCGCAACCGCTGCGTGCTGAATCGCAGGTCCACCAGGGAACCCAAGCTCAAGTAGGCGCGCAACTTTGTCGAATGCCTCGCCAGCTGCGTCGTCGAGTGTTCCACCCAAACGCTCTGCCTGACCGTGATCGCGCATCAACACCAACAAGGTGTGACCGCCTGATACAATCAGTGCCACACATGGGAATGGCGGTGGCTCATGCTCAGTCAACCATGCACCATACATATGCGCTTCAACATGATTCACACCAATCAATGGCAGCCCACGCGCCCAGGCAATCGCCTTGGCAGTGTTGAGTCCCGTCAAGAGTGCCCCCGATAAACCAGGGCCATATGTCGCCGCCACCGCATCAATGTCACCCCAACCATTTGGTAATGCCTCAATTGCGGCACGAACAACCTGCTCAATACTCAAAATATGCTGTCGTGATGCAACCTCAGGCACTACTCCACCATACCGCCGATGAATATCAATTTGTGATGCAACAATGTTCGTCATAATAGTGCGCCCATGCGCAACCACTGCAGCAGCAGTCTCGTCACACGATGTCTCTATTGCTAGGATTCGCTCGTATACGCTCATATGTCCTCTATCCACTCATGTGCCTATTATACGTCGCTCCGATGTCATATGCAGTACATCTATCTTTGATTTCATTATGTCTATTTAAAATCAACACGTGAGTAGTATCTCACAGGCATCTCATTTACTGTATGACAAAAACTGTTAAAATACGTGCATATGTAGTACGGTATTTTCCACATCGCATGTGTGGTTATAGAGGTGGCAACATGCGTGGTCTTCACATCGGCATCGCATTCATTCTAGTTGCACAGTTGTTCATGTCGCAGATTGCAAGTGCCACCTCGCCAGTGTCATCTGGTCTAGTAGATCAGGTTATCGAGTTGGTAAGCGATGGCGAGTCTCCACAACCAATTGATTTTACTAGTCGCTTACTTGACCGAATTACACCATCGGCTCAATTCGATGGAATCATTTTTAATTGGACGGTGATTGGCAACGCCAATGATGTGCAATTGCGTGCTCGGTTTTTGATAAATAATCGTTGGAGCAACTGGCAACCTATTGAGCATAATCCAGAATTCGCCCCTGAGAACGCACCACGGAGTCAATACACAAGTACCCTTCTTGACCTTAATGCACTCCATACTTCGTGGCAGATGCAAGTAATCATACGACCTAACGCACAGAGCTACCTCAGGTCGATTCACGCTATCACCATGAATAATCAAGGCGCAAATCCGCGGCAATTACAGCTCCCAAGTGCCGCAAAGACACTCCCGCGGGGTGCCAAACCACCCATCGTCACCCGATCAATGTGGGGCGATGCGACGCTTGCACGTTGGGATGCCAGTGCAGCACCGTGGAGTGGCTACTGTAATAGTTCAACTAATACCCACACCTGGGTCCCTGATCCATCTGAGATTGCACCTGCGAGTCATGTGGTTATTCATCATACGGCAGGAACAAATTACGCTGATCCCACAACCAATAACTGGCCGGCGAGTGTCCTTGGTATTTGGCGTTATCATGCGATGACCCTTGGCTGGTGTGACATCGGCTATCACTACCTCATTGATCCAAATGGTGTTATTTATGAGGGGCGCTACACTGGTGTGCGCGATGATGGTAATGTTGCCGATGGTGCACATGCACGCAGCTACAATCGCGCAACCATCGGTATTTCATTGATGGGTAATTTCGAAACAGCCGAACCAAATCCCGCAGCACTGCGTGCCCTCGATAATCTATTAGCGTGGATAGGCAGTAGCAAAAACATCTCCCTCGGTAGTGAGCAATTTTATGCCTACCAAAACAAAATGCTTAATACTATCGTGGGACACAGAGATGTCGGCTCAACTGCATGCCCAGGGAGCTTTCTGTATGCCAAACTTCCTGAGATTCGCCAGCGTGCGGCACAAAACATCAATAAACCAAGTGACGACCAATGGATCAGGGGGGTTAGGGCAGATCGTACTAGTGTGGTAGCCGGCGATGTCGTGACATTCCGCATGACTATCAAGAACATCTATCAGACCATCCCAATCAGCGGATCGGCGTTTTCGTTTGGTAATGCGGATGCTGGGTTCACCTACAATCAAACACAATGTTGGGCCCTCAAGGATGATAGCGACCAATCACGGTTCCCGCGGCCAGATAATATCGCCAGCGAGGCCAATAATCGCTTCAGAGTAATCGCCGGCATCCGTGGATGGGACAACGCCAACGCAAATAAAGTGACGAGTTGTCCAGTTGCTAGCACCATCGACCACCCTTGGCGCTGGAGTATTGGCACACGCCAACTCGCACCAGGCGCCACCCGGACTATCACGGGGCGCGTGCGATTCACGGTGCCAGGGACATACACAGTCTCATTCGGTCTCATAAAAGACTGGGTTGGATATCCCGATACGGTATGTAACCGAACAACAAATGAGGGGGCGTGTCAGTTGCGGCCCATCAAAATCACCGTGATTAAGCCAACACCAACATATGCACCGTATGTACGTACACAGGTGGTGATGAGTACCGCAACTCATGCGCCTATGCAAACGCAAATCGCTGCAACCCGTACACGTTCAGCCATCGACCGAAATATTGCTACACGTGAAGTCATGCGCGGATCACCAAGTCGTACACGCACCGCAACATCAGTCGTCGTGGCGACTTCTACTCCTGTACCTGCCATGCAAAGCGTAATCGCCTTACTCACTGCAACGCAGGAGGTTCGTATCATTCGTACTGCAACTGCCGAGTCGCGCAAAACCGCTACAACTGAATCGCTACAACAGACTCAAACAGCAGTGGCGGCTACGCAACTCATCGATGATATGACCGCAACCGCAGAGCCCGAGACACGGACTCCAACTGCGACAGCCACACATACACCAACTGCCACACACACATCAACTGCTACAAGGAGCGCTACCCGTACACGTACCAATCAACCAACGCAAACACGGACTCGTGTACCAACCCCAGCCCGACTGTTTGATCCAAATAGTGTCAGTCGCATAGCACTGAGGGGCAAGTTTAGCCAAATTCGTAGCAACGATACAATGATCTGGGCGCTTAAACAATCTAACCCACCGATATTGTTTGGATTTGATCCATCCACATTAACTCAGCGTCATAGCATAATTATCGATGGGGTTAATGCGACATTACTCGGTCTAAACCAACACAACGAAAACGAGTTATTTGTGGTTGGGCGGTATGCTTGGAATTTAATTGCAGTCCAACGCTTCGAGCTAATTAGTGGTGTTCCAACAAACACAGGTGTATGGCTCTACAAAACAATGGGCACGCCGAGCGCAATTGTGAGTACTGGTCGATACGTGTTCCTGACCGTTAATCATGCTGCATCTGGCACACGTGCTGCTTTTGGCGAACTCATCACACTTAGTAATTCCGCTACATTTACGGAGGCATTCGTACGCCGACGTATCAATGGTGCAATTACAGCACTCACTAATATCGATTCGGGTGAGTTCACCGTGTTAGTAGCTGGACGAAACCTCAACAGGAGCGGCTTTGTACTGCCAGTTCGTGCAGGGCAATCATTCAATAACAGATTACGCATTACCTTGACCAAACCAATTACGTCAATATCTGCTCGCATTCAGACCAATGGACTAGTGCCCGCCATGATGATTGTTGGCAGTGATGGCACACGGTGGACACGACTCAAATACACTATTTCCACACGACAACTTGTACGACAACAGATACAGGCGAATACGTCGTTAGTCCCTGATTTACTCATGAGTCAACCATTTGTATCCATTGCCACCACACCAAATCGCCTTGGTTTTGATGCGTACTATCTCTCACAGAATCGCTATCAAAAGCGTGCAACTATTGCCATTGGTCGAGTGAGTGCGGCTATTCAACAATACACTATCACTCAAAACCAGCTGTACTGGAATGACGGTACCTATCTCTATCGGGCTGTCATCTCATTGCCATAGCGATATCAGTGTCAATTTGCCAAAAAACGTGTATCATATACACGATATGTGTAATAAGGATGCGCTATGCAACGATTGCTTGTGACCGGGGGTGCCGGTTTTATCGGCAGTAATTTTGTGCACTATATGCTCGAACGCTACAATTATCACATTATAGTCTATGATGCGCTCACCTATGCAGGACGTCTCGAGAATCTCGCAGCGGCTGAGAATAATTCCAAATTCACCTTTGTTAAAGGCGATATTTGTGACCTTGACGCCATCAAGAAAGCTGTTCAACAGCATAATATCGATACCATCATAAATTTTGCAGCTGAAACCCACGTCGATCGCTCAATCATGCAGCCAGACGCTGTCATCCGCACCAACGTCAATGGCACATGGGCGCTGCTCGAGGCTGCCCGTGAATTAGGCCTCAAGCGGTTCCATCAAATCAGCACCGACGAGGTCTACGGCCAAATTGCTGAACCCAATCGATCTAGTGAACATGATGTATTTGAGCCACGTAGCCCATACTCAGCCAGTAAGGCAGGCGCTGAGCACATCGTGTATGCCTATCACATCACCTATGGTCTCCATACGACGATTACCCGTGGATCGAACAATATTGGGCCATTTCATTACCCTGAAAAGGCCGTACCATTATTTACCACAAACGCAATGGATGATTTGCCGATTCCGATTTATGGCGATGGCAAACAGATGCGTGATTATCAATATGTGACCGACCATTGTGAGGGAATCGATGTTGTACTTCATCGTGGTGTTGCCGGCGAGGCCTACAATGTCGGCACAGGCGTCGAGACACGCAACATTGACATGGCCCACAAAATTCTTGATTTGTTAGGCAAACCACACTCGCTTATCGAGTATGTCAAAGATCGTGCCGGCCACGACCGTCGCTATGCACTCGACACCAGTAAATTACGCGCCTTAGGCTGGCAGAGTCGTCACACATTTGATCAAGCTCTCGAGAAGACGGTCAAATGGTATGTTGATAACCCAAGTTGGTGGCGCCCCATCAAAAGTGGAGAATACCGCGATTACTACCGCAAACAATACGCCGAACGCCAATCCTAATCGAGGTTCGTTCCAGTTCATCTGTGATACACCCGAGCGATTAATTGACGCAGTGGCCCGACTCTTCGAGAGTCGCGCCACTGCACTTGTGTTAATTGCGCGCGGTGGCGCTTGGATTGAACGCGAGCGCGTCCGCGAACCAGAGGCAATGCTTCTCCCAGGCATGCGTGTGTCGGTTCATACACCACCCGATCATGCATCACCGTGCGTGCTGACACCTGAGCATATCATCTATCATGACCGCTGGTTGATAGCTATCAACAAACCTACCGGTACCTATGTTGATGCCACGCCATGGGACGCAGATAATCACCTTAGACAGGCGCTTACGACGTTATGGAAATCACACTATGGCGAGATGCTAACACTTCATCCGGCGCATCGACTTGATCGCGATACCACAGGTGTCTTGTTGTTTACCCGTCATGCTCATGCTAATCCTGCTATTCAGCGTATTTTTGTAACACACCAAGCGCACAAGCAGTACCTCTGTCATGTGCACGGTATCCCCGAGTGGCAAGAACATACCATCAAAACCGGACATGGTCGTACCGAGAACGGACGCTTTCGCGTGTATCCGCAAGAGCGCATCGGTCAAAAACTTCTTAATGGAGATGCCGTCAAAGAGATGACTACGTCGTTTCGTGTCCTTAGACATGGTCCCGATGCCACCACATGGTTACTCGCCCTACCACAAACTGGGCGAACACATCAGATTCGATTACATGCAACGGCTCTCGGTTTTCCTATTGTCGGTGATGCGAGTCATGGTCGTCCAGATGACGTACCACCGCATCGCCTCCATGCGTGGGAACTCACACTTCCACACCCCATTCATGATGAACCGCTAAGGCTGGTTGCGCCACTTCCGTTATGGGCACCCAATGATTTGGCATTACAGTCCGCATCTGCTACTATGAACGATGAGTAATTCGTTTGCATGCGTTGATCCAACGCTTTCCATAGAGTCAACATCAATGATCTGGACTATCTCGGACTTGCATCTTTCATTTGCCCAACCAAAGCCAATGGATATTTTCGGTACACGCTGGCGCAATCATCCCGAGCGCATCGCTGCCCAATGGCACCGACTCATCAAGCCTGATGATATCGTGTTGATTGCTGGCGATATTTCGTGGGCAATGCATCTCAACGATGCGCTTGTCGATTTGCGCTGGATCGATCAACTCCCTGGTACCAAATACTGCATCAAAGGCAATCATGATTATTGGTGGGATCGAGCTCGCCCTATTCGCCCACAAATGCCTCCATCTATTAAGCTGATTGAAGCAGATGCCCTTGATATTGGACCAGTCGTAGTGTGTGGCAGCCGTGGCTGGGTGGCACCCGATATGCCTGGATTCGACTCAAAAACCGATAAACGCATCTATGACCGTGAACTGTTACGTATGGAGCGCGGTTTGCAAGAGGCTCGCACATTGACCGATACCAAACCAATTGTGTGTATGATCCACTTCCCGCCATTTATCGACAAAAAACCAACCGAGTTTGTTCGTCTTTTCGAAAAGTATCGCATCGCCACATGCCTCTATGGTCACCTCCATCGCCCCGATGATTGGCATAACGCAACTCAAGGCAGTGTAAATGGAATTATTTACCAATTGACCGCCTGTGATGCGATTGACTTCACACCTATCCCTGTTCTTGGTGTATAATATATCTATGTAGAATAATTTGTTTTGTCGCACTATCGTGCGCCAAATTATTCCCTAGTGACAAATAATCATTTTTATGATATACTGTTCGTAATCAAATTGTAATGTTTTACACTTTAACTAGGAGATGCTGATGGAAGCTGGAGTAATTCAGAACCGAAACATCACTGATGAGATGCGTACGGCGTATCTCGATTATGCGATGAGCGTCATTGTATCGCGTGCATTGCCTGATATCCGTGATGGACTTAAGCCTGTCCAAACACGTATTTTATACGGCATGTGGGATATGGGCATGCGGGCCAACACCGCCTACAAAAAGAGTGCTCGTATTGTTGGTGATGTACTCGGCAAGATGCACCCTCACGGTGACAGTTCGGTCTATGATGCATTAGCCCGCATGGCACAACCATGGAACATGCGCTACCCACTGATTGACGGCCAAGGCAACTTCGGCAGTATTGACGGTGATCCACCAGCAGCCATGCGTTACACTGAGGCGCGTTTATCCGCAATTGCCGAAGAGATGTTATTCGACATCGAGAAGAACACGGTAGACTTCCGTGATAACTTTGATGGCACATTCCGCGAACCCACCGTATTACCTGCCCGATTACCCAATTTGCTCCTTAATGGTGCTAACGGTATCGCAGTCGGTATGGCAACCAACATTCCACCACACAATCTAGGTGAGATTTGTCGTGCCATCGCATTTTTGATCGAAAACGAAGACGCCACCGTCGAGGATCTCGTCAAAATCGTGCCTGGACCTGACTTCCCCACTGGTGGATTGATTCTCGGTAACGAGGGCATCAATGCCGCATATAGCACTGGGCGAGGACAAGTCACGATTCGTGCCAAAGCACATGTCGAAGAAGGCGCGCGCAACAGTCATCAAATCATCGTGACTGAACTACCGTTCCAAGTCAACAAAGCACGTCTGCAAGAGCGCATCGCCGAGCTGGTCCGCGAAAAGAAAATCGAAGGTATTCGTGACATCCGCGACGAATCAGACCGCACCGGTATGCGCGTCGTCATCATGCTTAAACAAGATGCGCAGCCCCGCAAGGTGCTGAATGCCCTTTACAAGCATACACAGATGCAAACCTCATTCGGGATCAACATGCTCTCACTAGGAGAGCGAGGACGACAACCCCGACTGATGACGCTCAAGCGCATGCTACAGGAGTACATCGAACATCGCCGCGAGATTATTCGACGCCGTACCGAGTTCGACCTCGACAAAGCTCGCGCTCGTGCACATATCCTCGAGGGGCTCAAACGCGCCATCGACATCCTCGACGAAGTGATTCAGACCATCCGTGATTCACGTACCCGTGAATCAGCTCGCAATAACTTGATACGCGATTACAGCTTCAGCGAGGCCCAAGCCAACGCTATTCTTGATATGCAACTCGGCCGATTAGCAGCACTTGAGCGCAAGCGCATCGAAGATGAGTTGGCCGAGATTCGCAAGACAATTGCAGAACTCGAGGAGATTCTTGCAAACCCAGCCAAGCTCAACAGCTTAATCAAGGCTGATATGAAGTACCTCGAAGAGAAGTACGGTGATGCCCGGCGCACCCAAATCGTCTATGGCGTCAACGGCGAGGTTAATGACGAGGACCTCATCCCCGATGTCAAGGTACTCATTACCCTCTCAGATCGTGGCTATATCAAAAGTCAAGCACCTGAAGTCTTCCGGACGCAACGGCGCGGTGGTCGCGGTATCAAGGGCGCAGCGATGCGTGAAGAGGATGTGATGAATCATATCCTCACATGTAATACCATGCACGACCTACTTTTCTTTACAAATTCAGGCCGGGTATACCGGCTTAAAGCCCACGAAGTGCCAGACGCTAGTCGTACCGCCAAGGGCTTACCACTAGTCAATTTGATTGACCTGCAACCGCATGAACACGTAACGTCTGTATTGTCGGTCCCCGACTATGATCATGCCAAGTACCTACTCATGGCGACACGCCGCGGCAAAGTTAAACGCACCTTACTCGAAGAGTACAGCATGGTTCGTTCAAACGGATTAATTGCTATTGGTCTCGAAGATGGTGACGAGCTCGGCTGGGTCACCACCACTGCCGGCGATGAGGATATTGTCTTGACAACCCGAATGGCCAAGACGCTCCGCTTCAAACAGGCACAAGTACGTTCAATGGGACGCCCAGCAAGTGGCGTACGTGGCATCGCACTACGCGACCACGATGAGGTGATAAGCATGGATATTATTGCACCTGCACTCGCGGCAAACTCACAACTCGTGACGATCGCCAAGAACGGCAAAGGCAAGCGCACGCCTATCAATCTCTATCGTCCCAAAGGCCGCGGTACCCAAGGCATGCAAACCATGGGTATCAGTGAAGGTGATACGATTGCAATCGCGCGCATCATCGATGCAGACATGCTTCTAACATTCATCACGAGCAACGGCATTGTCCTCAAGACACAAGCCAGTCAAATTCGTGCATGTGGCCGTGCCGCGCAAGGCGTACGGGTCCTCTCACTCGATGAGAACGACTCAGTCGTCGCTATGGCAGCCGATGAGCCTGAGGATGATACCCAAAAACAAAAGCGCATTCTCGATCTCGGCGACATGGTTGGCGTCAACATGTTTGATTCAAGCGATGATGACGAAGGCGATGAAGGCGATGAGCCAGCGAGCGACGAGTAAAATCCCTCCTGTCTCACAATGGCGTGATACAAGGGTGTTTACAAAAACCCCACCTGCTACTATCGTAGCAGGTGGGGTTTGAATGTCAGTAAATTATTTGGCAGCTGGTGCATCATCAGTGGCATATGCACTCAACGGCTCAGTGACTGGCTCACTAACCGCTGGCATCGCCTCTGACGCCGTAATGTCAGCCATCTTATAACCAACTCCACGTACCGTCAAAATGCGCCGTGGTTTAGATGGCTCACCTTCAATCTTCTCACGAAGTCGCCGCACACATACATCAACCAAATTTGTCTCACCAACATAATCGTAGCCCCACACCTCTTGGAACAATGTCTCACGGTCGAATACTTCGCCGACATTAGCCGCCAAAAAGTACAGCAACTCGAACTCCATTGGCGTGAGATTAATTTCATCCCCGCCAAGGGTAACTCGATGGCGAGGTGCGTCAATCTCGATATCACCGACACGCACAATGGTCGGCGCTTGGCGATTCTTCATCCCTTCAACACGTCGCAAAATTGCCTCAATTCGCGCAATTAACTCAACAGTCTTGAAAGGCTTAGTGATGTAGTCGTCGCTCCCTAACTCAAAACCTTGTAATACGTCGTCAGTGCCATCACGAGCCGTCAGCATGATAATGGGTACATCAGATTGCTCACGGATACGTTTACATGCCTCAAATCCATCAACATACGGCATCATCACGTCAAGTAACACAATGTCGAATGCCCCATTACTAAATGTCTTGAGCGCCTCGAGACCATTTTTGACGACTACTACGTCATAGCGCGGACCACTTAAGGTGACTTGAATCAACGTGGCAATTGACGGATCGTCATCAGCAAAGAGTACCCGTCGTTGTGTGACTTGATCGCCTCGATCTGAAACTCTGCGCGTTAACTTCATGGTAGTACCACCTTTTGTAGTAATATTACGTGCCAAAAAAGTAACGCTCTACGAGCGCCACAACTCAATTTGGTGACCCGTGACAAAGTGACTGTGCTACGTGGTATGGCACCCCACAAGTCACAATCACTCTGTTAATACGACCACGTGTAGTATATTATACAACGAAAATACTGGATTTGTGAATAGGCGATTTTAGCTTGCGTCCGAAATGACGGAACTCGGCTCATCGGCACGGAAAACCAATAACGGTGCGGCGCGCTTCTCAATGACATCAGCCGTAATCACGCAGCGCTCAAGCCCAACTTGAGACGGAGCATCAAACATGACATCGAGCAAGACAGACTCAAGAATACTGCGCAACGCACGCGCACCAGTACCCGATTTGAGCGCTGCGGTCGCCACTGCATCAACTGCATCATCTGTTAATTCAAGTTGGACGTTATCCATAGCCAATAGGTGTTGATACTGTTTGACCACTGCATTTTTAGGTTCGGTCAAAATTCGGCGCATTGCATCAAGATCAAGCGGGCGCAATGGTGCAACAACTGGAATACGGCCAATAAATTCAGGAATAAACCCATACTTGAGCAAATCGTCTGGAGTAATCACATCAAGCAAGTGCTCAGGCAGTGATGTAGCATCAGATTGACCACTAGCAGCAAATCCAATAGCACGCTGTTGGCCAACACGACTAGCAATCACCTTATCGATACCTTCGAATGCACCACCACAAATAAACAATACATGTGTTGTATCAAACGCAATGTACTCTTGTTGTGGATGCTTACGACCCGGCACAGGCGGTACATGTGCAACCGACCCTTCGAGGATCTTCAACAACGCTTGTTGGACGCCCTCACCCGACACATCACGGGTAATTGAGGGGTTATCAGCTTTGCGTCCGATTTTGTCAATTTCGTCGATATACAAAATACCCGTCTTAGCGCGCTCGATGTCTCCATCAGCGGCTTGAATTAGCCGCAACAAGATAGTCTCGACATCCTCACCAACATATCCAGCCTCAGTCAAGGCTGTAGCGTCAGCAATCGCAAATGGCACATCAAGTGCCTTGGCTAGTGTTTGGGCCAAGAGCGTCTTACCACTCCCAGTCGGGCCAATCAAAAGAATATTACTTTTACCGATTTCAACGCTATTATCTTGTTGTCGCGCACGGATACGCTTATAGTGGTTATAGACGGCCACCGACAACATGACTTTGGCACGATCTTGACCAATCACATAGGTATCAAGGTGATCGCGAATCTCACGGGGAATCGGCAACGGCGCGTGTGCATCAGTTGCAACAGGTGCTGGTTGAGCACGCTGGCGCTCCTCTGCAATGACTTGGTTACAAATACCCACACACTCATCACAAATAAAGATGGGTGGAGGGCCAGCAATCAAGCGTTGCACTTCGTCTTGGCTTCGGCCACAAAATGAACAATGATAGACACCTCGGCCATTGGTTGCCATGTGACACCTCATCAGGCATAAAACAGAATTGCTCGCTGACACACCCTCACAATTTGGTGCATCAGCGAGCCATGATAAGCGAACTACAGTGATTGCTGTTGCAATGACTCACGGGTTAGCACCTGGTCAATGATGCCATATTCTTGTGCTTGCTCAGGGCTCATGAACAAATCACGATCAAAATCGCTCGCAATACGCTCAATGGTTTGCCCAGTATCGGCAGCCATCAATTCGCGGATAATTTGCTGCTCACGGAGCAACTCACGCGCCATAATCTCGACATCGGGAGCATACCCACGTGCGCCACCACCAGCTGGATGCATGTGAATGGTCGAATTCGGCAAGCTATAGCGCTTGCCCTTGGTACCACCTGCGAGCAAAATGGTAGCCATACTCCCCGCCATGCCCAGACACACTGTGGCGACATCTGGTCGAATCATGCGCATCGTGTCGTAGATGGCCAAACCCGCCGTAATTGATCCACCCGGACTATTGATGTATAGCATGATATCACGCTCTGGATTCTCGTGTTCCAAGAAGAGCAGCTGTGCAACAATCAAGTTTGCCACTTGATCTTCAAGTGGTGTACTGAGCATTACAATACGCTCTTTGAGTAACCGCGAGTATATATCTGAGCGATACTCACCGCGTCCAGTCGTCTCGACCACAGTAGGGATGAGTTGCTCAACGAGTGGTGCCATCCCGACCACGTTATATGATGATTTTGATGTCATAGAACTACCTCCACGAGCACACACTAATACTTACTCAGCCTTTTTGGTGCTCTTCTTCTTTGGGGCTTCGGCAGCTGGTGCAGCATCTGCAGTAGCAGCTTTCTTGGTGCTCTTCTTCTTTGGAGCCTCGGCAGCTGGTGCAGCATCTGCAGTAGCAGCTTTCTTGGTGCTCTTCTTCTTTGGAGCCTCAACTACATCACCAGTAACGCCGGCGACTTCGATAATGCGCGCACGGACCTTCTTATCGAGGGCACCATTCGCAACAGTTGTCAGTAACTGACCGCGCAAGATGCTCTTCATCATCTCATGCTGTTCAGCTGGGTAGACATTTACCATCTCTTCGATCTCAGCATCAATGTCTTCATCGCCAATGGTAATTCCTTCAGCAGTGATGAACTCACGCATCACCAAGTTACGCTTAAGGCGTTCCTCGCCTTGGGGTAACATCTGCTGAACAAATTCACTACGATCACGACCCATCTGCTTATAGACAGCTTCAGCAGTGGTGCCATAGCGCACGTACTCTGACTCTTGACTTTGTAATAAGCGATCGGCCTCTTGCTCAATCATGATATCTGAGTAATCAAATTCAGCGCCAGCCACCAATGCATCAATGAACTCGTTCACCACGCGATTTTCGGCATTCTGACGGGCATTCTTTGCCAAATCATCACTGGTCTTATGCTTGAGGTCAGCCAATGAACCTTCGCTCTCCTCGAGCGTTGGCAACTCGTCCCACTCAGGTAAAATGCGATCCTGGATACGACGTACCGTCACATCAAAAACGACTGTGGCACCACGCAAATCCTCATCTGAGTAATCGTCGGGCATAGTGGCATCGATGTTCTTTTGATCGTCGATGTTCATGCCAATAACGCTCTCCATCAAGCCGGGAATTAACCGACCTGGCTCGAGGATGAGATCAGTACTTGGAGCTGGTTGTCCATCGATGCGACCATTGATTGAGACGTCATCCTTACGGACATCAACCTCTGCAGTAACCAAGTCACCCTGCTGCGCAGCACGGGGCTCTTCGGGCTCACGCAAGACGACATGCTTCTCGCGTAAATCGTCAAGGGCACGCTGTAGAACCTCGTCAGTCACGGCTGGCACATTGAATGGCACTTTGATACCACTATAGTCTGGAATCTTGGTGATTGGCTCAACGGGCACATGCACAACAAAGGTATATGGCGTCGTGGCGAACTGCACATCAATAACGTTCGCCTGTGCAATTGGCTCAACACCCTCTTGTTCAAGTGCTTTGCGGAAACCGGCATTGATAATACCATCCGTGGCCTCTTCAACCAAGGCTGGGCGACCATAGAAGCGCTCTAGAATGGCGCGTGGGGCTTTACCAGGGCGGAATCCAGGCACGCGAACTTTTTGTGACAAGCTTCGCGCGGCACGGTCGAGTTCCTTCTCAACCATCGTCTCTTCGAGCTCAATCGTCAACTGCATGATGCTGCGCGGCAAGCGCTCACTTGTAACCTTCACCGAAAACTCCGTACTGAAAAGCGCCACAGTTGGCGCGACGAATTATGTATTTCTACGGCATTATAGCATGAAGCGCAACGGATGTCAGATATGCGAGTATCTATCATGTAATTTGTACGTGCAATAACACAGTACCGAGGTCCGCACACAGCCATTACACACACCAGTGACTATTAACTTATAATACATAGCATATCCACGATTATGCGAGTGCGTACCGTATGGCAACACAACCTAACATCCAACTACATCTTATTGATAGCGCAGTTGCCAAACGCGTGTTGCAGCGGCGCACATTACTCGAATACACCATTGATGCTGCACACACACAATCAGTACATACAATCTACTTTGATACACCACACCGCGATGTCTATCATGCTCAACGGAGTATTTCACTTAACCTGCTGACCAAAGAGCCTCAACAACTTACCTGGCATAATGTTACGAGTCACACTCCACAACATATTGACACCTATATCCTTAACGACAGGACCTGGCCACACGCCGTGCTAGCATGGCTATCAACAAACAACATCCAAGCGCATCATCTGTTGCCAAATGCACACTACATCAGCAAAGCATACCATCGGCGAATTCTCGACCAACATGGTCAAGAGCTATTACACGCTACGTTTGTCCAAGGCATACTCTCAACACACAACCATAATGAACCATGGGATGCACTTTTGTTAACACCTATGGCACATGCGCCAAGTCAACATATTGATGCCATTCTTGAATACATCTACCAACACATCCCTCATCGCATTGAACAACGTGATATGTGGAACCAGATAAATCTGTTTCTGCAAGATCAATCCGGAACACCGACGAACGATCAATCACTCATACAACACGCTCGTGTCCTCACGGATATGCAACGCAGCGCCGATGAAGCACTATTGATTCCAATGCAGTATCATGACAGTCTCGATAATCGACGCCTTGTGGCAACCATGATGCGCATGCAACAACAGCGCAATCTCTTGCTCGAACCATTTTGGGTAGCATTCGATGACGAAACACACGCCCACCTCAAAACGCTCAAACCTCATACCCCGTATGTACACTACACGGCAGTTATTCCACCCATTGATATCATCACACTACCGTTTAGTGAGGTGCTACGGCTACGGATTCGTAGTCGCTTACGATCACTACTGACGCGTGAAGCCGAAGTGCTTGTAGGGTTCAGTGCCTATGATGTACATCGCGTCCGCGTCATTCTGCGCAAAATGCGCGCACTACTTGAGTGCGGTGAAGGTATTTACGACGCAGAAGTGCTCTCACAGTTCCGACGTGGCTTCCGCCGCATGGCACGTTTTCTCGGTGAGATGCGCGATTGTGACGCATTTAGTGACCATATTCGGCGCATTCTAAACGTACACCAGATTCCTGAGACCTTTGAGATCGGGCTTGCCAAAATACGCCAAAAAGCACTCAATAACTTCAGAGAACTCCTCACTAACAACAAACACCAACAATTTCTTCATCAATTTGCCGAATTTACCACGATGCCTAACAGTGGCAATATCGTCACTATTCAATCATTACCTGTTGTATTGACCGACCGCATCAACGCACAACAAGCACATATTACCAAACCGCACCCTAAATCGCTCATCAAAATGGACGATGATGCACTCCATGATTTGCGCATCCAAATCAAACATCTGCGCTATCTCCTCGAAAGCTTTAGTGATGTCTTACTGCCCGCAGGCGATGTTGCACTACAACGACTGATTGTCATCCAAGATCATCTCGGAACCATCCAAGATGCAGTGGTTGCACAACAACTACTCACACAAATGCGCCTACTGAATACACCTGATGGAAAACGCATAATTCAAACATTACGTCAAGAGGCAGCACAACAACGCCAACGACTCCCCGAAGTGTGGACCACCTGTCAAGATGACACATTCCACGAATCTATTGCACATGCCATCTCGTCCCTGAAATCATAGATCGAGGTCTGTATGATTCCACTAACCCTAAAAATGCGCAATTTTTTGAGTTATCGCGGCGAAACACCACTGTTTGACTTCCGTCTTCTGCATATTGCTTGTATATCAGGCGAAAACGGAGCCGGCAAATCCTCATTCCTTGAGGCCATCCATTGGGCACTCTGGGGCAAAGCCCGGGTCGACGATACTAGCGAACTCATCAGTCGCGGTGAAGCATCGATGATGGTTGAGCTTATATTCGAAGTCAATAGCATCGTCTATCGTGTCACACGCTCATTTAGCTCCGAACGACGTGGCGCAAGCAAACTCGACCTTGCTCAAGCCAATGACGCCTCACTGAGCACGTGGACTGTCCTCAATGGCAGTGGCATCACCGAAACCCAACAAAAAATCACCCGTGATATCGTAGGCATGAGCTATCACATCTTTCAAAATTCAGCCTATTTACGCCAAGGTAAAGCCGACGCATTTGTCCAACTTACCTCATCAGAACGCCGTGAGGTTATTGCAGAAATTCTCGAAATCACCAAGTACGACGCCTACCAACAAGAAGCTAAACATCGCCGCGACCAGTTCAATGCAGCCATTCAAACTCTACATGGCATCATTAGCGAAGATGAACGCCAGTCACTCGAGATTCCTGAACATCAAAATGCCCTCCAACAACAAGAAGAGCATCTCACCAAAGCCAAAGCATATAAACGGTATGTCGAATCACTTGAGGAATATCAGCACATTCAACAATACCTCGTTGATCTTGAGCGCCAACGCCAAGAACGCACAGACCGACTAACCGAACATCAGCAGACACTGCAAACCTACACCACACAACTTGCACAACGACCACAGGTCGAAGCCGAATATGCTCAGTACATCGCAAGCCGCGATACGGTACAGTCGCTTGAGCAACTCCAACAGCAGGTAACACCTCTTATTAAAGAACGCCAAGCGCTCAATAATGCCATTCGCGATAAACGTACCACTGCTGAAGTCACGATGGCTCAGCTCACAGCCAAAATCGACGCGTTTGATGGCATGCGCCAGCAACACGCCAACCTTGAGGAAAAACTCACTGCGCTCACTACCCAACTCCACGATACTGCCGATACTGCAACCATACTCGATGCGCAAATGCAAGATTTTGCCATGCAACAACAACATCTGAGTGCATTGCAACTCACACAACAAACAATTGCCAACGACACCATCGAACTACAACGACTCCAACAACGTATCAGCGAACTTCAAAAAGACGTTACTCAATATGACGATACAGCGAATCAACTCGAACAACTCACACACGCCCAAGAACGAACAAACGAACTTGATCGTTTGCTTGGTGACTACTACGCCCAAGACCGTGGCTTTGCAAGAGAACTTGAAGGACTCAAACAACAAGCTGATAAACTCAAACAGCGCCGTGACACCATCCAAGCAGGAGAACCCTGCCCAACCTGTCAAACAGTGATGGACGACGCTCATCTAAGCCACGCACATACGACATTTGATCAACAACTCGGCGAGTTACGCACCGCCTATCGCGAGGTTCAAGCCCAACATAAAGCCATTCGCCAGCAAATTGAACATGCTGAAGAAGAGAAGTTGCAGCTCACCACTACCATTACGCAACTACCGGCCGTACGCAAGCGAATGACACACCTTGAGACCCAGAAGCAACGCCTTGCTGACGAAATCCATGCAGTTTCGCAGGTACAAGAGCGACTTACTAACGCAGATGCCAATCAGATTGCCACACAAATTGTCACAGCCAAATCGACAATAGCGGAACTCGATCGCCAAATCCAAACCCTCCGTGACCAACTGGCCGTACGCAAATCAAATGAACAGCAAGCTCACGATATTCGCACGCAACTCACACGCATCGCCGCCCAGTCAACCGAACGGGATGCACATGAAGTACAACGCGATCAGCTCATGACAGCCCTAGCAACCAATCAAATTGGTGCCGAGGACATAGCCCGCATAGCCGAGATTGATACGCATCTTGCAGCGCTCAACTTTGATGAACATGCGCTCACACAAGCACGAGCAGAGCTTGGTGCATTTGGCGATATTCAAGCAACGTATACACGGCTACAAGGACTCGAGCAAACCAGTACCATTCTCAATAGCACTATTGAAGACATCAATCGTGAGCTCGAGCGTATCAACGAGGATCTGCAACGCCGGCAACAAGAACAACAGCGCATCAAACGTACTATTGACGCTGATGCTTCCTTGTTTCCTCCCAATGAACGCAATCTATCCATTCAGCAACTGCAAAAACAAGCCGATGTGGCAGTATCGTCAATTAGCGATATTGTGAGCCGCCTGAGTGAACGCCTCGAAAACGCCAAAAAAGCCGAGCTCCGCCTCGAGGAAAATCGGCGCAAACTCCACGCCGAAGAGCAGCAACGGCAGCGCTTTGAAACACTCTACCAGGCGTTCTCAAATCGTGGTATCCAAGCCATGCTGATTAACGAATTTGCGCTACCAGCACTTGAGCACGAGGCCAATCGCCTCCTCGCACGCATGACTGATAATCAACTCTATCTGTCATTTAAGACAAGTCATGTCACCAAACAAGGACGCAACCAAGAAGTGCTCGAAATCGAGGTATCAGACGCCGTTGGAACCCGGCCTCTCGAGGCATTTAGTGGTGGCGAAGCATTTCGCATCAGCTTTGCGCTGCGAATTGCCCTCTCAAAACTGTTAGCACACCGTGCTGGTCATCGACTCGAAACCCTGATTATCGATGAAGGATTTGGCACCCAAGATGCCCAAGGTCGTGAACGATTGGTTGAGGCAATCAACAGCATTAGCGAGGAGTTTCGTACGATTTTGGTGATAACCCATGTCAGCGAAGTCCGCGATATGTTCCCCACCCAAATCCATATCCGCCGTACTAGTCAAACCAGTCAATGGGAAATCATGTCATGAGCACGTTCGATCTGCCCGATTTTGTCTCCATCCCTACGACCGAATTCTTGATGGGTACGCCCGAAACAGATTTAAGCAGACTTGCGAAAGCGTACGGTGGCACTCGCGAGTCATACCGCGAAGAATCACCACAACATCGTGTGCTTGTCTCATCGTTTGCAATAAGCAAAACACCGATAACCGTGGCCGCATATCGCCGCTACGTCGCTGATGGTGGCACTGCACCAGCACAGTTTGAGCGTCAACTTACACAACAAGATTTACCGGTTGTCAACATCACGTGGGTTATGGCCCGCGCATACTGTTCATGGCTACAACATGCAACTAGACACGTATATCGACTCCCTACCGAGGCTGAATGGGAGTGTGCAGCACGGGGCACTGATGGCCGTCAATACCCTTGGGGCAACACGTTTGATGTCACCCATACAACCACGCGTGAATCAGGTGCCGGGCTGACCCCAGTAGCATCATATCCGAGCGGTGCTAGTCCATGGGGCGTGCTTGATATGGCAGGAAGTGTGTGGGAATGGACTGAATCATTGGATTTGCTCTACCCATACTATGACCACGATGGGCGAAATGATCCCACAGCGCCCGGGCGCAGAGTCATCCGTGGCGGTTGTTATGTAAATCCACAAGGCTATGCGCGGTGTGCGTGTCGCTTTCGTATGGCACCAGACATGACAAATCCTTTTTTGGGCTTTCGCATTGTCACTGAAGGATAACGAGACAAATCATTACAATGGGGGTGCGTCGCATGACGCACCCCCATTAATGATATTCATTCTTACATGTCTGGTTTAGATGGAGTACGATCAGTCGTATCATCACTTACCACTGTATCGCTCTCTAATGCAGGTGGATTCGTTGCGGTCGCCGGTGGTGTCGTCTGGTTGGCAATCGGCTCGCCTGTCCAAGGATCATAACGCCAACCTGGATGTGGCGTATTGGCAGCACCTGTCTCAGGCTCCTCAGGAATCAAGAAAATAGCCACCACATACAGAATTGCAGCCACACCCAACATCCCTGGAATTAATGCCACAATCACGAATAATCCACGGACAATCACCGTGTCAAGATTGAACTGTCGGGCAATCCCACCACATACGCCACTAATCATACGATCCGAGCGACTACGCTCAAGCCGTTTAATGTTGCTCATTGTCTCTCCCTTTCACAACATTTTTACTACAATTTGGTAGACGCATACAAAAATCAAATAGTTGCACGCTAAAGACTAAAGACTTGGAACCTGCATCGCGAGATGCATCATTCGCTCAACAAATCGTGCGATGAATTGTGCTTGATCAAACTGTGTCACCAAACGCACATTAGGGGTGGGACGATGCATGCTTCGCCAGACCCTTTTTTGCCGATCAAATCCAGTAATATCGGTATCACGCGGGGCATCTGTCGTATCTCCCACGTAGGTAATAACACTTTTCCCCATCGTCAACTCACTCGTATACTCTACATCAATATGTACAGCAGTTGTCTGTGCGAGCTCTGGCCAAAATGCGAGGGCAAGTGCTACCGGATCGTTGATAGCACATCCGGCTACCCCAAAGCTTGCCTGATGAAACTCCAAATAAAAGCGTGTTGCATCTGCAATAAATTGCGATATTGGCGAATTGACGTTCAGTAATAAGTCAATATGTGACTGATACAACATGACATCACGGGTGATATCCCACGGCACCAATGTCATAGGCATCCCACTTTGCATCACGATATGCGCTGCATGTGGATCCACATAAAAATTAAATTCAGCCAATGATGTTGTGTTGCCGTCTACCCGGACTGCACCACCCATAATAATCACATCACGTACTGCAGCGACAATTCGAGGCTCCTTGCGAATAGCCATAGCGATATTCGTGAGTGGCGCAACCGGCACAAGTGTCACCTCACCCGGGTGCGCCATAATTGTATCAATCAAAAAGTCAACTGCATGACGATTATCTACTGGATGTATCGAATCAGGGAGCCTTGCATACCCTAGTCCACTAGCCCCATGCGTTTCTGCTGCAATAAATGCCGGTCTCAATAATGGGAGTTCAACACCAGCGCACACGGGAATATCACTGCGTTGCGCCATGGCGAGTACTGCACGCGCATTCTGCCAACCATCACGCATTGCACAATTTCCACCAGTTACCGTGACACCACGTAACATCACCTCAGGTGATGCAATTGCTAGCAGTATCGCTAATGCATCATCAATACCTGGATCAGTATCAAGAATCACCGACCGCATCACTTTACCTTCCTGTGGTATGACAATTGTTGTGTATTGTATAGTACAACTACATGCGCTATCACTTATTAAACAAATATTTAACGATTTTTTTGATTTTACACATCTCAATAACGTGTATCTATGCTTAAGTGTCAACACTTATATAGCAATCAGACATATATTACACTTTTTTGACATACTCACTACAGTATGTCATAATTGCATTAGTTTACGCTGATATCCAACGATGCACGAGAGGAGCGGTTGATTTATGCGCGCTTATCTCGATATCGAGACGACACATGACCGTCGCATCAGCGTGATTGGTATTTATCGGCAAGATCGTGGCACAATTCAGCTGGTTGATAGTGCTATCCGCGATGGAGCGCTCTATGCTGCGCTTGAGGGAATCACGACCCTAGTTACGTTTAACGGGACAGGGTTTGATTTACCGTGTATCAAGCAGGCGTTACGCGTCAATTTACAGCAAGATTTCAGCCATAGTGATTTGATGTATGTGTGTCGCAAGCACGGGTTACGCGGTGGTCTCAAGCGTATTGAAGTCATGACAGGTATTGCGCGTGACACTGCAGGAATTACCGGTTCAGATGCGCCACGTTTATGGCATTTATACGAATACAACAACGACACACGTGCCCTTGAGTTGTTACTCAACTACAACCAAGAGGATGTCATCAACCTATACAGGCTCGAGGCACATTTGGGGATAGTCTCACAAACCGATACGAACGTACACGTCCAGCGTATGTTTCACTGAGTAGCAACAACTATGCCAACATCTATGCAAACAAAGATTTTAAGCCAACGATACGAACTCGAAGAAAAAATAGGCGATGGAGGCATGGCTGCCGTGTATCGTGGGCGTGATCTGCGCTTGAATCGTGTAGTTGCAATCAAAATTTTGCATCAGCATCATGCGGCCGATCTGAACTTCCGCAAACGGTTTATTCACGAGGCACAATCTGCCGCCAACCTACGCCACCCAAGCATCGTTGATATTTATGATGAGGGTGAAGAGGATCGTCAGCATTACATTGTAATGGAATTTGTTGACGGCAGTGATCTCAAGAGCATGATTTTGCGCTACAAGCAACTCCCAGTACAACAAGTGCTCCAAATCTCAGCTGCCATAGCCGATGGCCTCGACGCAGCGCACCAACTCGGCATGGTACATCGTGACGTCAAACCACAAAATATTCTGGTAACACACGATGGTACCGCCAAAATCACTGACTTTGGTATCGCCAAAAGCAGTCTATCAACTGCCCAAACCGATACTGGAGTCACATTCGGCACCGCTGATTACATCTCACCAGAGCAGGCACGTGGGCAACCTGCCACGGCGCAATCAGACATTTACGCGCTTGGTGTCACCGTCTATGAGGCGCTTACAGGGCAATTACCGTTTACTGGCGATACTGCAGTAGCAGTAGCGTTACAGCATGTCGGTTCAAAACCACCACCAATTCGCCGTCACAACCCAAACGTATCACCAGCGCTTGAACAACTTGTAATGCGCGCACTCTCCAAGAACCCAGCTGAGCGACCTACATCAGCACGCGAGTTTGCGCAATTGTTGCGCGCCCAAGAAGAATCCGAAGTGCGTGACACGGCGCATCAACCGCCATATCGTTCTGTCAATTCATCACGCAGCGCAACATCAATATCAAGCGGAATGCGCAACATGCCGCCGTTGCGCTCGCCCACTACACCACTCCCCTCGCGCGAGGGCCGCGAGTTCGGTGGATTCATTATTTTGTTATTGATATTGACGCTTGTAGTCGCCATTGCCTATCTCTTTGTCGTCGGTCCATTCAGCCAGGTCACAGCGCCAACAACTCCGGCGGCCACGGTACAGCCGAACAACGACACGGCGGCAGCAACACCAACAGCACTTGCAACGATCCTAGGCGTGGCACAAATCCCTGACATTCTCAACCAGAATGAACAAAATGCGCTATCGATTCTGCGTGAGGCTGGGCTTGAAGCAGTTCCAGAGCCCAGTCAATACTCAGATACGGTCAGTGCTGGCTTAGTCATGAGCCAACGTCCTGCAGCTGGCGAAGCATTCCCAGACGACAAGACAATTTATTATGTGTTGAGTATGGGACGGAATACGCCGAGTGTACCAGCAGATATCATTGGTCAAAACACTAACCAAGCGCGACAAACTCTCGAAGCACTCAGCTTACGTGTCATCATTATCGAAGAGACCAATCCCGAAATTGCGCCAGACACAATCATACGTACTGATCCGCCGGCATACACGCAAGTGCAATCAGGCGATACAATTCGCGTCTACGCCAGTATTGGGAATAACCGACGTGTACCCAATGTGACGAGTATTAGTGAACAAGATGCCATAAAGCTCCTAACTGCTGCTGGGATTCAGATTGCGAGTAGTGACTACCAAACATGTGACACACTAGGTACTGCATGTGACACTATTCAACCTGGATTTGTCGTCAATACAAACCCGCCAGTTGGCTCATTAATACCAACAAGTCAAGAAATCATCCTCATCGTCCGTACCCCATAACAACTCACCGCTCTCACAGGTTTCTGCAGAGAGCGGTGTTTACCAGCCACAACAACTAGCAAGGAGACGAAGATGTCAGAACGTCTAGCAATTGCAGGTGGTACTCCAACAAGACCAACTCCGTATCCTACATGGCCTGTCATTGATGCAGATGACGAGTCAATTGTCCTTGAGGCACTCCGTAGTGGTCGCTGGGGAGGCTATCCCGAACCAGGTCCGTACAATGCGCGTTTTTGTGCTGATTTCGCCAAATTCCAGGGGAGCACGCACGGCATTCTAATGGTCAATGGCACAGTAACAATGGAGGTCGCACTCAAGGCGTTGGACATCGGTTGGGGAGATGAGGTGATTGTACCGGCACTCACCTTTGCAGCCACCGCCTATGCACCCATGGCAGCAGGGGCATTACCCGTAGTAGTCGATGTTGAACCACGGAGCTGGGGAATAGATGCTGAGGCGATTGAAGCAGCCATTACCCCACGCACACGTGCTATTATCGCCGTCCATACTGGTCAAATTGTCTGTGATATGGATGCAATCATGGCGATTGCTGCGCGGCATAACTTGCATGTAATTGAGGACTGCGCTCACAGTCCCGGCAAAATGTGGCGCGACAAAGGTGTAGGATGTATTGGCACATTCGGATCGTTTAGTCACCAAAGCTCAAAGATTTTGACGGCTGGAGAGGGGGGCACACTCCTCACCGATGATGAGGCACTTGCGCGCCGGGCCCACTCGATTATCGACTGTGGACGCCCCAAAGATCCCGCCGAACAAGAATATACCTTCGGCTGCAACTACCGTCTTGGTGAGTTGCATGCAGCACTACTCAACAGCCAGCTCGCCAAGTTTATTGCACAAATGGATGAACGCAACGAAAACGCGCGTTACTTCATGCAACGCCTCAACGAGGTTCCTGGTGTCCGTGCAATGCACATCGACGAGCGAATAACACGCCTGTCGTTCTATCGCTTTATTGTGGCAATTGAACCCGAAGCGTTCGCTGGAGTCACAAATAGTACTGTGTGTGATGCACTTGACGCAGAGGGGATCGGTTGTTGGGTCGGGTATGACGCCATGAGCAATTACCCACTGTTCCAGCCACATTTGTCACGATTACCAGTTGCAGTGCAGTATGCTGACAGGCTTGATCCGCGCAAATGGTCGTTCCCTGTGGCAGAGCGAGCCGCTCAACAACAGCAGATTTATCTGGACGAGGGCATTTTCCGCGCTGGTAAAGACGGAATTGACGCCACAATCGAGGCGTTCCTCAAACTGCAGCGCCATCCTGATACATTACGTCAACTTTCAATTCAATCTTAGCACCATCACAGCACCAACTGAAACATCAATCGATCAAGTAGGTGCTGTGGATCTTCAGTCAAGCCGCAGTGAACAGGGGCTGCATAAATAATTGTGCTCCGAGGCGCAACCAACCAATGAAAGCGTTCTGGTTGTGGCAAGGTGGCGATAGGACCAGCATCATGATCCCCACGCGCAACCGCACTAAATAACGCCAACTGGTCACGGATAACAGACAGATCACATGTTGCATCAAGCGCATGAACACGGACTGTGTCAAGATGCGTTGGTGCCGCCAAAAAGCGCTTTGTACGACAATACAGCACAACACCCACATTAATTGATTCGCCGCGCTCTAACCGCGGAGTTAGGCGAATGATGGCGTAATCATACGAATGTAGCGCGGGCACGCAACACCTCATCAACAAATGGTCGTGGCGAGGCCAAGCGACCGAGCAAATAGTTCATCAACGCCGATTTGACTTGTTCAGCATCGCTCCAGCGGCGCCCGAGTGGCCACCATTCTGCTGGCACCAACTGACAGATTTCCTCTAGCCGTGCAGGGGTAATAGTAGCCGACATCTCCGCATCTACTTCAGCGACATGGCGAGCAATCGGCAACAGCACATGATCTTTGATAGCACTAAATGGTGAGCGAATGCGATCTTCGTAGCCATCCCAAGCATGCATCACGAACAATGATGCCCCGTGGTCAATCAAATACAATTGACGATGCCACCAAAGCATGTTGGTGTTCCGTGCAGTTCGATCGATGTTCGTAACAAATGCATCAAACCAGACAATTTTGGAAGCGAGTAAGGGGTCTATTTGCCCTATCATTGCACCATCAAACGGCAGTGCACCCGGCAAAAAATCACATGCAACATTTTGGCCAGCGCTGTTCTGAATGAGTGCTTGCACCTCGCCATCGGGTTCGGAGCGCCCTAAGAGCGGATCAATCTCAACAAACACCAATTCGGGCACGGGCAGCCCGAGCAGACGCGCTACTTCACCAGCCACAATCTCAGCCACGAGTGCACCGCTACCTTGACCAGCCCCACGAAACTTCACGACATAGATGCCGTCATCATCGGCCTCAATCAATCCAGGCAATGAACCACCCTCGCGGAGCGGCATGATATACCGCGTCGCCTGCACACTACGCAGACGACTACTCACATGTTCCCCATAAACAAATAGGCGATAGCAGCAACAATAGCCACGCTGATAACGATACGCAACATACCAGAGATAATCTTCCAAACAATCCAAATCGCAGCAATACCGACAATGACTGGCACAATATCGCTCAAAATCATCTCAATACCCATACCATCCCTCCACGCAGTAGTTATCTGTATCATACCATCACCCAAAGATGACATGTCAAGAGTAAGACACCCACTCGATTCACCAGAGTTAGCGCAATTGTCACAGGAGGAATCACTGCAGAGTACGTACATTAATGCTACAATTCATGCGGTCATTCGTAATCGATGTAAAGCGATTGTAGATACAATCATCGTGCACAATGCACGTTACCGCAACTATCTGTGCGACACTGCGTCAATCATGATGCAACGCAATAGCTCATAGGAGTGATTGTGACCCCATTACCACCACTACGCCCAATTGACTTAATTGTTGTAACAAGTGGGCGACTGGCATCAACAACGGCATTCCGCATTGTCTATCCATTGTTACCGTTTTTGAGTAGCCGATTTGATGTATCACTCCAACAAGTGGCTACCCTCGTTGCGCTACAGACAGCAGCATCACTTGCATCGCCCATTGGAGGCACTCTTGCAGACCGTTTTGGTGAACGCAAAGTCATGTTGAGTGGACTGGCAACATTCATTGTTGGTGCATTGATTTGTAGTTTCACCGATGTCTTTTTGCTATTTCAATTGGGCTATTTGTTGATTGGTTTGGCCACAGCGTTTTATTTGCCGTCAGCCCAGAGTTATCTCAGTGCACGGAGCCCATACGAACAACGTGGGCGGATGCTCGGCATCTTCGAGACCGCCTGGGCTATTTCGGCGATTATCGGCGTGGCCCCTCTCATGTATCTAATTGATCTACAGAACAATATCAGTTGGGCATACGCCATCTTGGCAGGCGTGGGTGTGTTTGGGTTCCTGAGTGTCTTTCAATTACCTGAACATCATGTACGGCAAGCCACGTCATCTGCCCCCCGCGATAATGGATTTGCTTGGGAGACGGCCAAATTGCCAGCCTTATGGTTACTGCTGCTCTTTCCATTTTTGACGCTTGGTGGGAATGATTTATTCTTTGTCACACAAAGTACCTGGCTCAAAGATGTACTCAGTGCCAATGAGAGTGTTTTGGGTAATCTATTTGTTTTGATTGGCATCGCCGAATTAACCGGTTCATTGGCAGTTGTTGCATTCTCAGATCGGATTGGCAAACGACGATCAGTGCTTTCATCATTTACGATTACGAGTATTTGTCTATTGCTGATGCCTATCTTTGACAACAATTGGGTGAGCACAGTCATTATCTTGTTCGTCTTTTACTTTATGATTGAATATGCGATTGTGGCGACATTCCCACTTCTGAGTGAGGCATTACCACAGGCACGTGGTACGATGATGGCGCTTGTATCGGCGACAATCGGGTTTGGGCGCATCTTTTCGTCGCTGAGTAGCGAGTGGCTCTATTCCACTGGACAAATGACTTTAGTGACCGCAGTCGCAGCCGGTGCAAGTATGTTGGGATTATTGGCGTTAGCACGCTCATCACTCACGCCAAAACGCTAAACAATATTTCATCGAATTGTTGCTATCCCTTAATACTACTTTGGCATAGTGATAAAGGGTTATAGACACAAGCGAGGACGATATGCAGCCAATTCCTATTGTCGGCGCTGCCGTACCAAGCAGCAAACTCCATACACATCTCGAATGGATCCTATCAGCGCAGCGCGATCTCGAGATTCAAGATGCAACTGACCCTCATTGTCTTGACGGCAACTGGCGCGAGCGCACACAACGCATCCGGAGTATGCTTGATGGATACACAGGACGACTAGGCATCCACGGGCCATTTTATGGACTCGATATTGGCTGTAGTGATCCTGCCATTCAAGCAGTCGTCCAACGTCGATTACTCCAAGGAATAGAGTTTGCTGGGCAAATCGGGGCCAAGCAAATGGTTGTGCACAGCCCATTCATCAATTTCGGCACAGGATTCAGTGCAGTCAATCCAACATCTATGACACACACAATTGAACATGCACGGCGTACACTAGAACCGGTGGTGACACTTGCTAGTCAAATAGGCTGTACGCTGGTTATTGAGACAATTCAAGATTTAAACCCACGTGTCCTACGCGAATTCGTCTTAGCGTTTGAATCACCGTGGGTACAACACAGCATCGATGTCGGTCATGTTCGGATTGGCATGACACGTGGCGGTGCAAGCATCACTGAGTGGATTCGCCAGAACGGCGATATTTTGCGCCATGTACACCTACAAGATACTGATGGCACTTATGATTGGCACCACCGGCTTGGGCTCGGCGATATCAACTTTGGAGCGATATTTGCTGAACTCAAGCATTTATCGCACCAACCACGACTTATTCTTGAGATGCGCAATCACGACGAGATTCCACTGAGCTGGAAGTATCTGGTAGAACACGGCTTAGCAACATAATACCGCAAACAAATGAGAGGCACGGCAATTGCCGTGCCTCTCATCGTTATAGAGAATTAACCGGTAATCAATGATGCATCGCGGTGCTTCTCGCCCTCTTCGATGAGCATAATCGGAATGCCATCCTCGACAGGGTAGCGAAAGCCGTTACGACGATTGACTAGCCACTCACGGCCATCAGCATCGCTCATCAGCTCAATTGGGCCTTTGTCACCAGGATCTGCCAAAATAGCCAACAAATCAGGGCTGATTGAGCGCTTACCGGTAGCTGGGGTAGCCGCTGATGATGCAGGGGCGTTGCTCTCTTGGCGTAACGCGCGGTAGACGACCAAAGCAATACCGGCGACTGCGAGCAACCCTACGAGACGAAAAAATGACTTCATTGTGAATCTCCTCCTTGCTTCCATGCTGTTATTGTAACGCCATCTGAGCGAAAACGTGCGGGAGTTGTGGTCCGTCGTAGCAATCGTGGACGACCAATTGCCTCAGGAGACCACGCAGTCGGATCCATTTGCGTGCCACGCCACACCAAGAACTCGTACTGCATCTTCCCTTCAAAGTAGTCAACCTGCAAAAACGGACAACGCTGATGCTGGCGTTTCCCCGTGGCAATATCTATAACCACGTCAGTCCACGTGCCAACATTTATGTATGTTTGACGCTCATTGAACGGAACATGTTGCGCCAAATGCGTATGCCCACATACAAATAACACTGTATCACGATGCTGTGGCGCATGTGCAATTTTGACCATCTCACGAAGCACCGATACGTTGAACTCGCGCACTTCACGGAGCAACTGTCGACGCGATTCGCGCTCGATATGAGCCATTAAATATGGTGGCACAGTATCACTTCGACGCTCGGTACGACGCTCAATGACCCGACGCATCGTGTTGATAGCACGTTGCAGTCGACGTTGGTTCTCAAGATGGCGTACTGATGTAGCAGACTCTAGCAAATCTTCGCTTTTGCGATATGAGAGTGGCATCAACATGCTACGAATCGCCATAAACACACCGCGGATGACAAACGATACTACCTGCCAATCACGCAGCCGTGTCAATCCGAGCAGATGCCATAAAAACGCCGAGCTCGGCTTTACATTATCAATGTACGGTGCAATCGGGAGTGGAGCACGCTCAAGCGTGTTTATCACGCTTTTGACCGCATAGGTACCACGCACCAACTCGAACGGCTGACTGATGCCCTCAAAGCGTACAAAGCTATTCCACTGCTCAAATTGATTACCATGTTCAATGAACACCCCATCGCCATGATATCGAATCGCAAAACGCAAGCGTGGGTCATCAACAGTCAAATGCAATTTACGACGCAACAGCGCTTTGGCGCTGCGATAATGAATCTCAAAATCGTGATTCCCGACAAGTAACGTCAAATAACAACCCGGAGTACGAATAAACTCATTCAGCGCATGCACGACCAAAGGATGTGCATCAAGGATGACCTCAAGCCGCCGTTCAGCGGCCCGGCCACTCCACTCAAAATCTGGGATATCAGGTAACTCAACTTGCAAAAATTCAAAGGTATCGCCAGCCAAAATCAGTTCGGTCGGCTGGTTCATGACGTATTCACGTACGAACTCAGCAAACTCACGGTCCGCATTAAAATCATCAAGGCGATCACCGGCACCAAGGTGCAGATCACTGACGATAATTCGGCGTATACCGAGCGCGGTCTCTGGTCCACCTAATTCGGGCGTGCTATCCTCGGTTGGACGCAAGACAACCGGACGCACACGTGTCAACACATACCGTATTGACAACACCATTGTCGCAATTGCCCCTACGATACTCCACCAACGTCGCAACATGCCACTATCCTCAGGCCTGTTTGGCCAAATCAATGAACGCGGCCATCAAGCCATTATCTTTGATGCCATCGCGCTCAACGCCACTACTTACATCGACTGCCCAAGGATGTACTTGACGAATAGCTGTCACCACATTACTCGGATTCAAGCCACCAGCAAGCACAATCGGGCGCTGTGTTGCCAACTCCGTAGCCTTGGTCCAATCAGCCTGAGCACCGGTACCACCAAAGCTCCCACTCACATGCGCATCAACTAGCAGGGTCACACGCGGATGGGTGGTTGTCAACCATTCAGTCTCATCATCGGCACCTTGTAGGCGTACTGCACGCCAGATTGGTAGTTCAGGGAGCTCGGCCACAATACTCAACGGTTCATTGCCATGTAACTGGATACAATCGAGTTGACACTCCTGAGCGACTTGACGAATCGTAGCAGGACTTGCATTGACAAACAAACCGACGACTTTGGTTGTATAGCCGGCATCACGGAGCTGCTGTACTAACATCTTTGCGGTCTCAAGATCAACTTGTCGCTTGCTCGGAGCAAAGACGAGGCCGATCATGTCAGCCCCCGCCGCTGCGGCAACTAACAGATGTTCAGGAGAACGAATTCCACATATCTTGACGAGCATCATTAACTCTCCGGTGTTTGTTTACGACGGCGAGGCTTTGGAGCGCTCGCTGTAGCATCGGCTGGTGATGGCACTTGTTTGGTATCAGGCTTTGCTGTCGTCGCAGTTGCCGTCGACTTTGCACGCGCTGATGTCGATTTGGACTTGGTATCGCGTTGTTTACTCGGTGAGCTCTTGCGCGTTGTCGTTGCTTTAGACGACGCAGCGGGCGTGGTTGATGCAGCAGCTTTTGGAGTGTCTGGAGTATCAACCGCTTCGCTTGGCGTGACTGGCTCAACTGGCTTAGATGTCCGGGTAGTCGCTGACGATGATTTTGACTTGGCACGACTGGTTTGTTGCTTCTTGGGTTTGGTCGTTACCTTCGTCGGCGGCGTGGCTACCGAATCAGTCACTTTGACCGTAGATGGGGTCAATGGTGGCAAAGATAGGCCATCGTCGATGTCACCCAAATCATCAGGAGTTGGCACCATAACTGGAGCCGTATTCTCAACGACCGTAGTCATACTCGTTACAACCGGCACCATAGCCACTTCATCAGGAGTTACCTCAGCAACATGTGCATCATCATTAGAGGTATCATTCACCGACTGATGCATTGCGTTTGGCGTTTTGGGTTGTGCCATACGATAACTCACACGATTACCACGACCTATTCGTTGTAACTCACCTGCATTGATAATTGACTTCACCAGTGAGCGTAATTCCTCATTGGTGCGAGGAACTTGGTGTTCACCACCACGATTGCGAGTTGAACGAAGCGCATCATAAATCTGTTGAAACGACAATGCACGTTCGCTGCTTGCGACAATATCGCGCACCATTTGGCGTTCTTCGTCACTAAACGGTACTCCAGCAACTTGTACCGGTTGATCTGCTGCCACTGTTGTATCGGGCACGACGACCAATGGTGCAATGACTGATTCAGGTGTTGCAATCATGTATTCATCGCTTATTGGTACGACCGGTTCAATCGGTGCAACGTCTGCTGCAGTTGTTACTGGTTGCTGGCGTTTGCTATCACGATCATTTCGACGTCGACGACGCGATTTATCAGCATTGGCTTGACCTGCGGTAGCGCGTACCTCATTAGCCGCAGCCACAGACGGCAACGGTTCCTCGGCGCGCTCAGGTGGTTTCTCCATCGGCACATTAAATGATGACAGCGTGCGCGGATCTTCACCAGGCAAAAAGATCTCGTTGACGATGCTATCAGTGGAGATAATCAACTTACCACGTTTGGCTGCCTCGTATACGACATCGCGGAATCGCTCGCAGGGGCGACCATTTGCATCACGAACCATGCTCTCACGAAACTCACCGTTCGAAAGTTCACGTACAAGCGTCTTGAGTGACCCTACGGATGGAACAATGCTTCGGGCGCGTGCTTCAACCACGGCTTTGGCCAATAAATCCCATACGGCATCCTCACTAAGACCTGTTGTTTCTTTGTCTTTGCGCTCAGTCTTTTCAGCTTTGTCGGGCTTTGTGGCCTCAGCGCGTGATGCACGTTGGACCACGGGAGTAGCTCGATCGCGTGCAGGACGTTCAAACTCATCAATCTCACTATAGCGACGATTTGATGTTGCAGCAGGCGCTGTGGCGATTTGTTTGCCGATGAGGTGCTCATAAAAAATAAACTCGTCAGCACTCTGAGCCAAGTGTGACGAAGCAGCACCACCAACCCCGATAATAATGACATCTTTGCCTTGTTGGCGAATACTGTTCACCAGCGGAATAAAGTCACGATCGCCAGTAATCAGTACAAACGTCGATAACCCAGGCATCGTAAATAATGTGCGCATGGCCTCGATACAGAGATTCATGTCGACGCTATTTTTGATCGGGCGACCTGTACGACCAGCATCTTTGTCGTAATAATAGGTCGGCACATACATTGGCTCAATATTATTGGCGTACAACGCACTGGTGATACGCGGGTAACGATACCAGTCGGCGTACGCGCGCGCCAAAATAACGCGACCGAGTTCATTACAACGATCCATGATGATTTCGAAGTTTGGGTTTGTGTCCAGCTTATCGCGAACACTGACATAGATGTTTTCGAAGTCAATGAAAACAGCAACGTCCTTACGTACTTGCTCTGCCATAACGCGGTGTGAGCTCCTCTACTGAGCACACACACAAACCCAAAGGTGCCAGGATGTTGACGCACTATACTTGCACATGACACTCAAACCGCATCGCGCAACAGCATACCTGTGCCGCAGTTTAAGTCAACTCATTGTGTCTAAGAATATGAAAATGCGTATTTTTTGTCTTTGGTAAAGCGCGTATATGACGACACTTTACAAGCAACTCATCCAAAAGCGTCTTCGGCACATCGTGTGTGCACAAAAATACATGACATACATGTGTCAATAATAACAATCATTGACGCCTGTAGTATACCACTTTACGATGAACAATGTGTATGAGATATTTCGGTGATACATATGGAGGAGCGCCACACGCGACACCCCTCACTGTAGCGATGTCATATCCATATGAACAGCTGCCCACCCTACGGCACAGGATCATCGCCGCCTTGGGAGAACGGATGGCACCGCATCAGGCGTTCAACCCCCATAGCCACGCCGCGCACAAAGCCGTACTTTTCGATGGACTGATACGTATACTCCGAACAGGTTGGTGAATAAATACAACTTGGCGGCTTAAGTGGTGACAAATGACGCTGATAAAAGCGCACCATTGCCAAAGCGATTGTTTTGATCATGCCTGATTCGCTTTCTGTGCTAACGGCCCTTGACGCAACGTCTCCCATACCAAATGACGCAACTCGGGCACAATCAAGCGAGTCATCGCCAGCTCAACAGCAGCTGGCGATCCTGGCAAACAAAAGATGAGACTAGTACCCCAAGTGCCGGCCGTTGCCCGTGATAACATGGCAGCCGATCCAACTTGGTCGTACGACAACATGCGGAACAACTCACCAAACCCAGGTAATTTACGCTCAAGCCGCGGCTCAATTGCATCAATGGTGGTATCGCGTTTGGCGATGCCGGTACCTCCGGTTGTAATAATCACCTGGCAGCCGGCAGCCACCCAAGCACTCACATGTTCAATAACTTGTGTAGGCTCGTCTTTGACAATCGCATAATGATTGATACCGTGGTGCGCCGCCAAAAGTAACTCTTGGGCAAGCTGACCACCGCTGTCGGTCTCAATAGTACGGGTATCGCTAATAGTCAAAACACCACAGCGGATACCACCAATTTGGTCGGATGCGTATTGACGATGTTGTTCGTGACTCATTTGTTGAACCTAACGCCATAAATGAATGATTTGCATTCAATAGTACCATGATTCCATGGTGTCATAGATTGGACATTCTGTTCGAGAGTACACTATAATTCCTCATCAGTTATTTGTGGAAGTCGTTGCCCCCCTACCCCTATGCATGACGCATAGTGCAGGCTACGTATCCCTGCCCTAACATACATATGATTGAATACCGCACTACGGAGGCTTCATGCCACTTACCTTTACAACCGAGGCCCGAGATACGCAGACACGTGCCCGCGCAGGTCGTATTGTCACAGCCCACGGTGAAATTGAAACACCAGTATTTATGCCGGTCGGTACCAAGGGTACGCTCAAATCACTGGCCCCCGAGGAGGTAGCAACTCACGGCGCTCAAATTATTCTCGGCAACACATATCATCTATATTTACAGCCCGGGCATGAACTCATCGCACGGCATGGTGGCCTGCACAAATTTATGCGCTGGGACGGACCTATTTTGACTGATAGTGGTGGATTCCAAGTTTTTAGCCTTAAATATGGTGGAATTGCCGATGAGGTCAAAGGCCGTGGTTCCTATACACCACGCCCTGGCATGGTCAAAGTCACCGACGATGCCGTCATCTTTAAATCAACCATTGATGGCTCACGCCATGTATTCACACCAGAACGAAGCATCGAAATCCAGAAGGGTATTGGTGCCGACATTATCCTCTGTTTCGATGAGTTGCCGCCGTTCCGTGCCGGCTACGACTATACTCGTCGCTCACTCAAGCGTACCCATGCGTGGGAGGAGCGTTGCTTGACCTACCATCAGCAAACATTGCGTGGTGAACACGACATTCCGATGCCTAACCTCGATCAATCGCTGTTTGGCATTGTGCATGGTGGTGTGTTCGAGGATTTGCGCAAAGCGAGCGCCGAACACATCGGCAGTATGGCCTTTGATGGATTATGTATCGGCGGCTCACTCGGTGCCAATAAAGGGCAAATCTACGATGTAGTCGATATGACGGTGCCGCACATGCCCGACAGTAAGCCGCGTCATCTTCTGGGCATTGGTGACGTCGATGACTTGTTTGAGGGCGTGGCCCGCGGTATCGACATGTTCGATTGCGTCAGCCCGACACGGCTCGGGCGACACGGTGCGGCACTGGTTAGGGACGCCACGCGCAACTTCCGCCTCAATGTCAATAACGCCAGTTGTCGAGATAGTAGCGAGCCCCTTGATGCGTGGTGTGAGTGTCATGTATGCCAAACCTACTCACGGGCGTATATTCATCACCTATTCCGGGCGAAGGAGTTACTCGGTATTCGACTGGTGAGCCTCCACAATGTTGCGTTCTTGTTGCGCTTAATGCGTGAAATACGCCAGAGTATCATAGACGATTCATTTACCGCGTTGCGGTCATCGTGGCTGGATGGCCTGCGTCGATCCGAGTAGTGATACACAACGTGTCAGAAGGCAATGTTGCCGCCCACAGGTGCACATCCCTCCTGAAGTTGACGCATAGCAACCAGAGCGGTGATAGCACCTACGAGCAATATCCTTGCGATCGTCAAGGCGAGTATGCAACAGCTAGTGAGCGCAAACGATATAATCACTGCCCTAGGTCAGAGTGTGATTGCATTAGCCCTGTACCTCGATGATCCCGGTTCACCATCGAGCACCATCTTTGTACACCGACGGCGCGTGATTAAACGCTCGGGCGCATCAGAAGCAATGTCGTTGTGCCGTGTGCATACAAATTACCAGCAGCATCATAAATACGACCATCAGCCGTAGCAGTACGACTACCAACGTGGATAGCACGCCCTTCGGCGCGCAATTCTCCAGCATCTGACACAATTGGTTTGGTGAAGTTAATCTTAATCTCAAGTGTCACATAACCAACGCCTTTGGGGAGCATTGTTAGCACCGATACCGCCATGGCCGTATCGAGCAAGGCACAAGCCAATCCACCATGTGCCATACCCATCGGGTTGTAATGAAACTCTTGGGGCACGACAGTAAATAACGCATACCCTTCACTCCACTCTTGACCATGGATATCAAGCAGGCGCAACATCGGCGAAACTGGAATTGTACCGGCGCGTACGGCGTCGATATACTCTGTGCCACTCAGTTCACGCATTTGGTCGATATACAGCGAGGGGCTCTGCCACGTCACCAGTCGTTGTTGTTCTGTCATGATTTACTCTTTCGTCGCATCACAAACGAAGTGCCACCGACACGGTTTTGGATTGTCGTTTGGGTCTCAAAGCCGGCATGTTGGTACATCAAAATTGCAGGGTTATGCTCGCGCACAGTCAGCACGAGTGGCATCTGCCGATCATCAGCCAAGGCGCACAAACAGGCTAAGAGCGTCGTTCCCACACCGTGTCCACGCCACTCAGGCACTAACGCAATGGCCAATTCGCCGTCGTCAGTTGTCATCATCGCTGTCTCATCAGCATGCAACACAGGTCTTGCCCAAGCTGCGCCAATCACGCGATTCCCATCACGGGCGATGATACCAATGTCATTGAGCGCTCCCCATTCAGTCACATAGTCACGCAAGTGCGGATCTTCGAGGGCAACATGATACGATATAGCACCATCGAGCTCCATCCACGCCGCATAATATAACATCTGCCACAATGCTTCTTCGTCATGCGCAGTTGCCTGTGTTATGGTGTATTGCACAGTTAGGTACTCCTCATCGCTCCTTCTTTGTATCATACCCGAGGTTCAGCATGTATACACGAGTCGTCGCCTTTGACGTGTTCGGCACCATTATTGACATGAGCGGATTAATCAGTGTCTTAACACAGTATTGCGGGCCACAAGCATCAACGATCTATCATCGTTGGCGCCAACTACAAGTCGAATATCTCATCCGCCGAGCAGCGATGAGTCGCTATATTGATTTTGACACGCTGACCGCAGATGCATTACAGCACACCCTCGCTGAAGCACGGATATATATCACCAAAACCGATCAAGCCATGATATGTGCAGCCATTACAAGGCTCGATTGTCAACCCGAGACACTTACCACTCTGCAACGCTTGCGCACCCATGGCTGGCGATGTGTCTTGTTCAGTAATGCAACACCTCGAACACTTGAGGCACTGGTAGCGCACAATCAACTAATCAACGATCTCGATGACGTTATAAGTGTCGCTCCTTTCAAATGTTATAAACCACATCCAGACGTGTATCATGCATTAGCCAAGCAATGTGGTACACGGCGCGATCGAGTGTGGCTCGTCTCAGGGAATCACTGGGATGTCACCGGAGCAATCAATGCAGGACTTCATGGCGCCTGGATCACCTCGCCTGATACCACAGATATGCGCTGGGATGATGTACCAGTAGATATACGAACACCATCACTATCTACCTGTGCTGACTACTTGGTTACACAAGTGCCTGATACATCTAGCGATGATGCGTAGTGCGTAGAGGAAGATATAGCGCTTACGTATAGAACAGCACCTAATCTGATGAACTATAGCATCCACTGGTTTCGGCGTGATTTACGTCTACAAGATAACCAAGCCTTAGCTGTTGCAAGTCAACTCAGCGACGGACGTGTAATTCCACTCTTCATTGTGGACCCTACCCTCGTGCAATCATCGCGCGTTGGCGTCAATCGCCTAGCGTTTTTGGCGAGTCGACTCCGTACATTACACCACGAACTTGTGGCACGTGGCAGTGGACTCATGATTGCCTACGGCGATCCTCGTGACGTATTGCTCAGCATCGCTGCCGAATACGGCGCAACCATGGTGACATTTGAGCGTGATACTGGGCCGTGGGGGCGCCAACGCGACCGTGAGATTGCCCAGACACTACTCAACAATGGGATAGCTGGTCAAACTAGCCAAACGTTGACTATCGTGCCACCGACTACTCTCAAAACCGGAGCCGGCACACCATACACTGTTTTTACACCTTTTTATCGAGCCTGGCGCAAAGTCCTTGATCTGGCAGATGCATTTGATGCACCGCAACTCATCAAACACCCCCATCAATCGAGCACTCCAATATGGCCTGATTGGCCAGAGAGTGATATCTCATTACCCGAGAGTAGTCGAGCACATGCCGAGCATCTGCTACGGCAATTTGCCACACATGCCATCGACGACTACACCACAGGGCGTGACATGGTCGCCAAATCGGGAACATCGCGACTCTCGCCATACCTGCGATTCGGCATCTTATCACCACAAGAGTGTGCTCGACTTGCACTAGCACACATGCCGCATATCGCCGGTGAGGGGCGTAGTGGTGCCGAAGTTTGGTTAAGCGAGTTAGCCTGGCGTGACTTTTATCACCAAATTATGTATAACTTTCCACATGTCACAAAAAGTTCATTTAGACCGGTCTATGATGCCATTCAGTGGGAAAACAATTCTGATTGGTTTGCTGCATGGTGCGAAGGGCGCACCGGGTACCCAATTGTTGATGCGGCGATGCACCAACTCAACCAAGAGGGCTGGATGCACAATCGGGCACGCATGATTGTGTCATCGTTTTTGACCAAAGATTTGTTGATTGACTGGCGCTGGGGCGAACGTTACTTTATGCAAAAACTCCTCGACGGGGATACTGCTGCAAATAATGGTGGTTGGCAGTGGGCCGCTGGAACTGGTACTGATGCACAGCCGTACTTTCGTATCTTCAACCCGGTCAGTCAAGGCCAGAAGTTCGATCCCGATGGGACATATGTCAAAAAATATCTCCCCGAGTTACGCTACGTCCCAACCAAGTTTATCCACGCACCATGGCTCCTCCAAGGCATCGATATGCGCAACGCACGGATTACTATGGGTGTTGAGTATCCATATCCAATTGTCGATCATGCCATACAACGGCATGCCGCCTTAGCTATGTACGCTGCCATCAAATCATAATTATCGTGCGCCGAGATTTACATGCGACATCGTACGAGTGGCATGTAAATCTCGGCGTCCTACACTTTAGCTCACAGCACTATTTCCCTAATTTATTACCAGCATAAATCATATATGTATGATGCCAAATATCCAATAATCTTCAAGTTTTTCCTCGATTACCTCGATACCATTGATTTTGCTCTTGACTTTTTTCTGCACAGTGCTATTATCTGCACGTACTTCAACGAAGCGTACACGAATAGCTGATACGAGACAACCTCCGCTCAACGACGTGCTGGTCAGTTGCCTTCTATAGTAAGGTGTGAAAAGTCATGTTAAGTGAGTTCAAGCGGTTGTTAGTTGGTCGACCGCTTGCCAACGAGCAATTAGCTCACGAACGATTACCCAAACGTACCGCTTTAGCGGTTTTTTCGTCAGATGCACTCTCCTCTGTCGCATATGCCACCGAAGCAATTTTAATTGCGTTGATGTATGCCAATAGATCGGCGCTCGGTATTGCTACGCCTATCGCATTTGGTATTACCGTTCTCCTAATCACGGTGGCTTTTTCGTATGTCCAAACTATCATGGCCTATCCCAATGGTGGTGGGTCGTATATTGTCTCACGTGAGAATCTCGGCACTGTGCCATCTCTTATCGCCGCCGTATCATTGATGGTGTCATATATTTTGACGGTAGCAGTAAGTATCTCTGCCGGTGTTACCGCAATTACCTCGGCGTTACACTGGCTTGACCCGTATCGGGTTGTAATGGCGGTAGTATTAATCACGTTACTTACACTTGCAAATTTACGTGGCATCAAAGAGTCAGGCAGTATTTTTGCAGTACCCACTTATCTGTTTATTGTGAGCATGTTTGGGCTGATTATAGCCGGGCTTTATCAAGTCTGGACAGGGAATGTATCACCGGCCGCCCCACCTGAGGTCATCCATGCCGAGCTCAACCAAACGCTGACATGGTTTTTGATTTTGCGCGCATTTGCCTCGGGATGTACTGCACTTACCGGCATTGAGGCAATCAGCGATGGTGTAGCAGCGTTCAAGCAACCACAATCACGCAATGCGGCAATCACATTGGGGGCGATGGCCATAATTTTGAGCCTAATGTTCGTGGGAATTACCGTACTTGCAGGCGAATACAACGTAATTCCTGATGGTGCACCCGAGCCCGAGACGGTGAATTCACAACTTGCCCGTGCTATCTTTGGCGGAGAATCGCCTTTTTATTATGTCATTCAAATCGCCACGATGTTAATTTTGATATTAGCGTCAAATACTGCCTATGCCGACTTTCCACGGTTATCATACTTTTTGGCGGTTGATCGCTTCTTGCCACGCCAATTTGCCCAGCGTGGAGACCGATTGGTATTCTCGAATGGCGTCATCTTCTTGGGCGTCATATCAGCCATTTTGGTGGTTATTTTTGATGCCCGCGAACAAGCAATGTTGCCGTTGTATGCCCTCGGCGTATTTGCCGCATTCACCTTGTCTCAAAGCGGTATGGTATTGCGTTGGATTCGACTCCGTGAGCCTAACTGGATTCGCAACACCATGATTAATGGCTTTGGTGCGACTATCACTGGCATCGTATTCATGGTCATTGCCGTAACCAAATTCACGCAGGGGGCATGGGCAGTATTACTGATTATCCCACTGACAGTGTATATGCTCTTCCAAGTACGGAAGCACTATTTGGATGTAGCCGAGCAGCTATCGTTAACAGCCGCGCCCAAGCCCCAACCAGTTCAACGACACACCGTATTGGTACTTGTCAGCGGTGTCCATCGTGGCGTCATCCCTGCACTTCAATATGGATTGTCACTGACGTCGGATAATATTCAAGCGCTCTACATCGACATGGATGACGAGGGCACACAGCGTATCAAAGACAAATGGAAGCAATGGGGTTGTGGTATCGAGCTTGTCACGTTACCGTCGCCATATCGATCACTTGTCCGGCCAATACGTGAATACGTTGAGCAACTAACACACCGTTACAGTCACGATGTGGTCACTATTGTGATGCCCGAATTCATTCCCAATCGCTGGTGGCAGAACTTCTTGCACAACCAGACAGCCCTAGCCATCAAGACTATGCTTCTGTTCACCAAGAACGTCGTCGTAGTCAGTGTCCCTTATCACCTTGACCACTAATCAATACTTCATGCACGACAGTCAGATGCGCACCACAGGTTACGCATCTGACTTTTGATTGAAATCCGCTCCCTTGTGTCTATCTCTGCTATTGCAAAAAACGACCAGAATCGTGGATAGAATATGGTGCGTGCCACTGCCATTCTTCAGCACCGCTTCATTTAAAAAGTGCTGGGCGCCCTCTCAGACACCCATACGAGCTTAGGGCCTCTGCACACCAAAAGAGAAAATTGCACGGCCACGATTAATACGACACGAATGCATACCCCCTCATACCGTGGCCATGCACTGACGGGGCTGCCAGGAAGACACTCTCACATTCCTACGCCTCGGCGCACTACTCAGTTAGCGCTATTAAAGACATCTAAACACACAAACCCCCACGAGCATTCATGACACTCGTGGGGGCTGATGATATCACCTGCGATATGTTACGGGGTAATCACCTGTGACTCTTGGATGATTTGTTGCGTGACCATCGGGTTATCAGTGGCCATCTTGTCGAGGAGCAAGGTCAAGTTGGTGTTGGGGTCAACAAACCAGATATTGCCACTCTTGAGCATCTCAACCATCAACTCACGCTCGCGCAAGCGGAGCAGCTCAGGGTTATCGCGGAACGACTTACCCTGCACCGTACGTACCTGTGACTCACGGCTGGCAGCTTCGAGGGCAGCAGCTGTGCGACCCTTTTCTGTTGTCAAAGCAACCTTAGCCTCTTGCTCAGCGCGGAACAGGTTGTTGGCTTGCTCGGCTTCGATTTGCTGGCGGCGCTTTTCTTCGGTCTCGATTTGCACCTCAAGGTTGGCTTTTTCGGCCAACAACTTGGCATATTGCTCACCAACATTGATGTCGAGTACTTTGACTGCATCAAGATTGATATACAACTGATCAACTGGAGCCTGTTGACCATCACCCGGTGAGGTAGTGAGGTACTGGCGAATACGCTGACTGAAGCCACCACGATCCGACAAGGCCTCATCAAGGGTGAATTGCGTTGATGCCGTCTTGAGGGCCTCACTAATAAAGCCATCAAGCTGTGAATTCAACTGCGTATCGCTCACACCGATACGACCGTACATGGCTTTCAGGGCATCAGGAGCAGTTTTGCGGCTATAGTCTACCTGAATCGAAATGTCATAGAGTTGCTTGTCGCTACTTGCCACATTCTGCTCGATTTGGCGCGATTGACGACGCACATTGACAATCTCAATACGTGTAAACGGCGCAAATGCTCGGAAGAACAACCCTGGCTCTTGAATACCCTCAACAGCACCCTGCGTCACAACAATACCACGCGTACCTTCGTCGATTTGTGCAAACCGCGTGGTCGCGGCGCCCAACGCCAAAATTGCCGCAATTAATGCAACAATGGCAGCAAGACGTGATTGCATATTCATGCGCACCTAACTCCTACTAGATAACTCGATGTGACAACAGTCGTCATCACTCAGAACACACTCACACACAGAACACTTGTTTGACGATCAAGACGTCTGCTTGGATGCGTCCACACAATACTCATGGTATCATGCAGAGGTGAGTGTTTGCTAAAAGGAGTACCACTGTGTTAACCGAAGAGTTAATTCGTAGCGCGCTCAAGAATGTCATCGACCCCGAAATCGGGTTGGATATCGTCAATTTGGGTCTCGTTTACCGCGTTGACATTCTTGAAGATGGCAAAGTTGTCGATCTCGATATGACCTTAACCACCCCAGCCTGCCCAGCCGGTCCACAAATCATCGAGCAGGTCAAGCGTGAGGTGGGCGCACTCGGTGATGTCTACAAAAATCTCGAGGACGTACGTGTCAATCTGGTCTGGACCCCATTCTGGAGCCCAGCCATGATGACCGAAGAAGCCCGCGATCAGCTCGGGTTCTTCTAAACAACACATTTGCCGCAGCGTGACCCCCTACGGTGTGTCACGCTGCGGTTTTGATTTGTACGTGGGTGCTCCAGCCATGGTCACGAGTGGTACTGCATCGGCAAATTGCACGAAATTCTGATGGAATCGAACCGCCAACGCTTCCGCTGCCGCATGCCACTCATCAGCACTCTGCCAGGCCTGTTGTGGTTCAAGCACATGTGAAGGTACGCCAGGACAGTGCATTGGCATTGCCAGCCCAAATACCGGATCAATCCGATAGTCGACTGCGTCAAGCGCACCAGAAATAGCCGCATTCACCATTGCACGCGTGTGCGCCAGTGACATACGCACCCCTGTCCCGTAGCCTCCTCCACTCCAACCAGTATTGACCAGCCATACATTGACGTTATGAGCAGTCAAACGCGCATGGAGCAAGGCCGCATAGCGCCCAGGGTGGAGCATCATGAACGGCGCGCCGAAACACGTCGAGAATGTGGCAATTGGATGACTCACACCACGCTCGGTGCCGGCAACTTTGGCCGTGTAACCGGAGACAAAGTGATACAACGCTTGCGGAATCGTCAATCGACTAATCGGTGGGAGTACACCGAATGCATCGGCGGTCAACATGATAATTGTGCGCGGATGCGCGCCACAGCCGCTACGTTCAACGTTTTCGAGCATAGTAAGTGGATAAGCGGCCCGACCATTTTCACTCAGCGATACATCATCAAAATCAGGATGATGCGTCGTTGCATCAATCATCACATTCTCAAGAATCGCTCCATAGGTATTGGCTGCTCGATAAATCTCGGGCTCTCCAGTAGGTGAGAGTCGGATTGTTTTTGCATAGCAACCACCCTCAAAATTAAAAATCCCCGCATCACTCCAACCATGTTCATCATCACCAATCATCGGACGCTGTGGATCGGTCGACAACGTTGTCTTGCCCGTTCCTGATAAGCCAAAGAAAACTGCCGTATCACCAGCATGGCCGATATTTACACCTGCATGCATCGGCATCACACCACGTTGAGGTAGCAGGTAATTAAGCATGGTAAACATGGCTTTTTTGATTTCGCCAGCATACCAAGTCCCACCGATGATAACCGTGCGGCGAGGAATGTTGAGGATGATAAATACTGATGATCGCGTGCCATCGACCGCCGGATCAGCAACAACAGATGGAGCATGGAGAATGGTCACCATCTCGGCAGCAGCATGCCAACTATCGCGAAACAGGTATTTGGCAAAAAGTGTATGCCATGGACTCTCAGAGATAAGTTTGACGTTATAGGCGTACGTGGGGTCAGCATTTACGGATGATCTGAGCTCATAGTGCTCGCGGGTCAGGAGGTACGTCAAAACACGAGATTCGAGTTTGGCGTAGATAGACTCGTCGATACGACGATTAACCTCGCCCCACCAAATATCGTCCGCATGTGCCGGATCTGGCACGATATACCGGTCAAGAGGTGAACGACCAGTATAGACGCCAGTTTGAACGGCTAGTGCACCATGGTCAGTCAAGTGCCCCAGGTTATGGGCAATGGTCGCTTCGATTAAAACGGCATCCGAAGGATTGTTCCAGCTCAGCACGTCATTGTGCATCTGTGACATAGACATACCTTTCACACGGCCAACAGGCAACGACATCGTTGCGCCTTCATACTACGCAGTGGGGTAGTAATTGTCAACGTCAGATACTTTCAAAAGCTCTCAAATCCTCTCAAATTGCTGTACACCCCGTATAATAGAGCCATCCACCGGCAACGAAGGAACAACAATGACACAACGCTACGGCGTCAGCGCCGACAAACTGACACACATCACTGCCCAACGCATCACGCACCCACTCACGGTGAACGGAGATTTGACTAAGTTGGTCTGGCAGCAGGCCACCAAATCGCCACGCTTTGTTGACATGGTAAGCGGTGAGCCAGCCTACTACGATACCCGTGTAGCCGTATTGTACGACGACACGCATTTGTATGTGGGGTACTGGGTCGAGGAGCCGTTTGTCACTGCCACAATGACAGAGCGTGACAGTTTTATTTGGTTTGATAACGATATTGAACTATTTATTGGTGGCGATGATTGTTATTACGAGCTTGAGATTAACTCCTACGGTACCATCTACGAGTGCTTCTTTATTTGGCAGGATGTCCACAAACAAGGCGGACGCTTTGATCGGCCCGAGTTTGATGTGTATACGCGCAACGTGGATATCTTGGGCGGATTCCAAGATTATCGTTATGGCAAGCATCCTCGTGGGCGCCGCTGGGGGTTCCTCGATTTTGATATGCCAGGGGTGCAGGTAGCAGTGCAGGTGCAGGGCACGATCAACAATAACAGCGATGTTGATAGAGGATGGAGCGTTGAGGTAGCCATCCCGTGGGAAAGCATGGCGTTCATGTTCACCGATCGAGCATGGCCACCAGCGCCAGGCGACACGTTGCGCTGCGACTTCTCACGGTTTGAGGCTTTACGTTTACATGGGGCACCATTACCGCAGAACCCAGGGTGGAGTTTAAACCCACATGGCGTATACGATTCACACATCCCTGAGAGCTTTAGTGTAGTGCATTTTTAGGGGATAACTACGATATCAGCATGTGCCCGTATGCGGATAGCGCATCACGGGCACATGCAATCTTGGCTTTGACAAACCCCTATTCAATCGTGTATATTACAAGGCGTGGTTGCATGCGCCGATGTGGCGGAACTGGCAGACGCGCTACGTTCAGGGCGTAGTGAGGGTGACCTCGTAAGAGTTCGAATCTCTTCATCGGCACCACAAACCTAATGGGGTATAGTATAACGGTAGTACGCTTGATTCTGGCTCAAGTAGTTGAGGTTCGAATCCTTGTACCCCAGCCAATTAAACCCGTGGCCATGTGGCTACGGGTTTTGCCATGTACTCCAACGTACAAATCACACCTGACGAATACAACAGGCTTAGCATGTCTACAAAAAGATTCAGATATGGCTATCATTCACGACACACTCAATATCATGGGCATACCGTCATGCACAAAACTCAGTTTGACAAACACCATCCAGTGTGCGTATAATACCGATTGTTGCCGAGGTGGCGGAATGGCAGACGCGCTAGTTTGAGGGGCTAGTGAGAGTCAAATCTCGTAAGGGTTCAAGTCCCTTTCTCGGCACCAGATCCACACTCGCGGTTAGCGGGCGATTAGCTCAGTTGGTAGAGCACCTCGTTTACACCGAGGGTGTCGGCGGTTCGAGTCCGTCATCGCCCACCACAACACGCCTGGTGGAATTGGCCAAGTTAGCTCAGTTGGTAGAGCGCATGTCTGAAAAACATGAGGTCACCGGATCGTCCCCGGTACTTGGCACCAACCAAACAGCCAGCCGCGTGCTGGCTGTTTTGATTATGGGGAGGTCGCATAGTGGTCTAGTGCGCGGCACTGGAAATGCCGTAGGGTGCAAGCCCTCGAGAGTTCAAATCTCTCTCTCCCCGCCAATTACCCCTGTACGATAATCGTACAGGGGTTTGTTGTGTCGACAGCGATCATCCATCAGCACAAACTAGGCGCCACGAGCCATGCCACTACCAGCAGTCTATCCGAGCGCCGCACACAACAACCCGCCCTCACATCTCTCCCATCCGGGCGCCCTGTCGGACGCCCTTACGACATTCGAGTCGTAGCGGTATGGGTTTACAGATGCACATACATCACATACAATGTGGCACACTCACTGGCCCATTCACACAAAGGTTTATATGCAATCACACCGATGGTCTGATTATTCACCATTAGTATGGCGACTTTTGGTATTTACAGTAATCGTAGGGATTACTGGCGGTCTACCCGAGATCATCTTCAACTTCTATTTGTTGAGCCTCGGATTTGACAATGCCGTTGCCGGCCAAATGGCAAGCTTGGTACGCATTGCTGGATTTGTGTTCGGTATACCACTCGGACTGGCTGTCGATCGATTCGGTGGTGTGCGGGTGATTCAGCTGGCCGGCGTAATCAATATCATCACCTGGGCGATCCTGCTAAACACTGCAGATATTAATATCATTCGAGTGTGTTACTTCTTTTCAGGAGTATTATTCACGGCACAGGCAACGGCGATTTTGCCAATGCTGACGCGTGTTACCACACCCGATCAGCGACCACTCTTGTTCGGTATCAATTTTGCGTTAGTAATGGCCACAGGCAGCATCAGTGCAATACTTGGTGGAGCATTGCCAAGCATGATTGCTGATTGGCAGGGGTTTGCACCCACATCAATCGCAGCCTATCGATCGACGTTGTATGCCGTCTTTGGCTTTACCGTATTGGCAGTACTCTCGCTCAGTGGCATGCACAAGAGCATTATGACAAGTAAAGTAAATAATGATCATCATGTTGATCGACTAGCACAGCCCGATGTATTAGTCGCCAAAACATTGATTGCGCGCCGAGCGCTTGGGCGCATCACGCTGGGCATGGCAGGTGGCATGCTGTATCCATTCATGAATTTGTATTTGCGTCAAACATACGCCATGCCTGACGAGCAAATTGGTGCAACAATTGCGTTTTTTGGCTTTGCGTCTATGCTCGCGGGGCTTGTGAGCGGATACTTTACCAATCGATTTGGCGCACAGCGTACCGTTGTATGGTCTGCAGCTGGTGCAGGCCTGGTGATGATTGCGGCATTTCTACCGAACCCGTTGGTGTTTGTGGTGGCATATACAATGGGTAGCGCGTTGATTAGTCAAATTTATCCAGCTGGGGACATTTTGATACTTAACACCGTTGCACCAGCACAACGCGGCTTTACTACGAGCATCAACAACATGTTTTGGTCACTCGGATGGGCGGTAGCAGCGGGGGCGAGTGGCATATTGCAGGTGGCGAGCGGGTTCTTTTGGCCGATTGCATTGCACATCATCCTGATGGCCCTGACCGCGCTATTATTCTGGGGGCAACGTTATCCAGTGTATCAGCGTGCATAAAGGGGAGCGGCGATTTTTCTGCTATGATGGTTAACACGCACTTAACCATACCAAAGGGAGATCAATGGAACGTCAGTCTGGCTTTTTGGAAATCATGAAATATCGTGATTTCCGCCTGCTCTGGATTGGTCAACTCATCTCAATCATCGGCTCACAGATGCGTATTGTGGCAGTGGACTGGCAAGTCTACACGATTGCCACTGGTCAAGGGGTAAACCCTGCGTTGGCATTAGGATTTATCGGCTTGATGCGTCTCATTCCTATGACCATTAGTGCTTTATTTGCTGGTGTTGCTGCCGATCGCTATGACCGACGCTATGTGATTGTGGTAACCTCGTTTGTTGCCTTATTTGCCTCAGTCATTTTGGCGATTGCTGGTAGTCTCGAGAACCCTGCGCTGTGGTTGGTCTATGCCATGGTCGTCGTCACGGCTATTGCCAATGCGTTTGAGATGCCCGCTCGTCAAGCGCTGATTCCCACCTTGGTCCCACCTGATCGACTACCGCAAGCGATGAGTGCCGGGATTGTTTCGTGGCAACTAGGCACTGTGCTCGGGCCATCGATTGCCGGTATTCTGATTGCCTCGTTAGGCGTGGTGCCGTTGTATTGGATTGATGCTGCCACGTACTTGGCAGTCGTGTATGCGGCCATCAACATTCGACCACCAGCTGCGCCAACCACGGCGCGACCACCAGTGCGTTTGGTCGATGCGCTCGAAGGCTTGAAGTTTGTCTTCAAGAGCAAGATTATTGCCTCGACCATGGTGCTCGACTTTTTTGCAACGTTCTTTGGCGCGGCAATGACATTGATGCCGATCTTCGCCAACGACATTCTTGGAGTGGGAGCACAAGGCTACGGCTTTATGCGCGCAGCACCGGCAGTTGGTGCATTTATCGCTGCTCTATTCTTGACCTCACGCAAGATTCGCAACCAAGGGCCAGTATTACTCGGCGCAGTGGCCATATTCGGCGCTGCCACATCATTCTTTGGTGCATCGACCTGGTTCCCTCTCACACTTGTAATGCTGGCGATTACCGGAATGGCCGACACGGTCAGCATGGTCATTCGTGGCACGTTGCGGCAGTTAATGACCCCTGACGAGTTACGCGGACGCATGACGGCCGTTAACATGGTGTTTGTGGCCGGTGGACCACAGTTGGGGGAGTTTGTCGTCGGCTTAACTGCAAGTATCATCGGCGCACCCATCGCAGTCATGATCGGCGGTATCTTGTGTGTGGGTGTTGTTATCGGCACCACTGCCAAGGTCCCCGAGTTACGGCAGCTCGACACACCCGAGACATATATGCTCAAAAGTAGCCCGACGGGGTGATGGCGACACACATACACTGCGGCTTGATAATTGACGGTACAACACATACACAAAGGAAACGACAATGACGTCACGTTTCAAAAAACCTGATTCAACTTGGTTTGTGCAGGACCGCTTTGGCATGTTCATCCACTGGGGGCTATATGCCATGCCAGCACGTCACGAGTGGATTCGTAGCCGCGAAGAGATTAGCATTGCTGATTATCAGCGCTACTTCGAACACTTTAATCCTGACCTATTTGACCCAAAAGAGTGGGCACGTATGGCCAAGTTAGCCGGCATGAAGTATTTTGTGATAACCACCAAACATCATGACGGCTTTTGCTTGTGGCCAAGCGCATACACCGACTACTGCATCAAAAACACACCGTATCAGCAGGATCTCATTCGTGATACGGTCGATGCATTCCGTGCTGAGGGAATCAAAGTCGGCTTTTACTACTCGTTGATTGACTGGTACCACCCCGAGTTTACGGTGGACCGCATCCATCCAATGCGCAACAATGCCGAGGAGCGAGCCAAAAACAGTCAGCGAGACATGCGGATATATGCCAAATATATGCGAGACCAGGTGCGTGAGTTATGCACGCAATACGGCAAAATCGACCTGTTTTGGTTTGATTTTTCATACCCGGGTGAGGACGGTAAGGGACGTAACGATTGGGAGTCAGAGGAGTTGTATGCCATCGTACAAGAGCTCCAGCCGCATGCACTCGTCGACAACCGACTCGACTTGCCCGATGTAGGCGACTTCGTCACCCCTGAGCAATTCCAACCGGCTGACGGGCTCAAAGACAAAAACGGCAAGCCGATGGTATGGGAGGCGTGTCAGACGTTTAGTGGCTCGTGGGGATACTACCGCGATGAACACACCTGGAAGAGTATAGACTTGCTGATTCGTATGTTGGTCGATGGTGTCAGCAAAGGGGGCAATCTGTTGCTGAATGTCGGACCAACTGCTCGTGGATTGTTCGATGACCGCGCCAAAGAGCGACTCGAGGGCATGGGCAAATGGATGCAACTACATAGCCGATCAATCTATGACTGTGGTCCGGCGCCGGCCCAGTTCGTGGCTCCACCCGATTGTCGCTATACTTATAACGCTGAGCGCAACACCTTGTATCTGCATATTTTTGCGTGGCCGTTCCGAGACATCTATTGCCCTGGACTAGCCGAACGCATCAAATATGCGCAGTTTTTACACGATGGCAGTGAGGTACATATCGGCGAGGTCCTCGAGGCATCATGGTCGGGGATGGCTGGCAATGCAAGTACACCGGTGGCACTGCAAGTGCCAATTGTCAAGCCCGATGTCCATGTCCCAGTAATCGAGATTTTTCTGAAATAGTTAATCATAAAGCAGGGGTGCGCGGATTATCCGCGCACC
>JBMTAN010000007.1:0-77967 GCA_049428765.1 Roseiflexaceae bacterium | reverse complement strand
GCTCGTCGGGCTCATAACCCGAAGGTCAGTGGTTCGAATCCGCTCGCCGCTACCAATTTGGTAGCAACCCCCCAAGAAGATGCGTCTTCTTGGGGGGTTCGCGTTTATCTACGCGTATTGCTCATACGACTCTCATAGTGAATCAGTCAAAACGATTTATACTTGTAATATGACGCGGCGTGGAGCAGTGGCAGCTCGTCGGGCTCATAACCCGAAGGTCAGTGGTTCGAATCCGCTCGCCGCTACCATGTACAACCCCACCAGAAAATTCCTTTTGGTGGGGTTTTGTGTGCCCAAAAACTATTGGGGTACTTAATAGTAGTACATGATTAATCTTCAAATAAATGACGAAAGTAGCGATCAGGATGAGCAAGGAACGAAGTATGAGTTCATAATCTTTACTATCTCGATAATCAATGCAATTAAGTGTTGTACCATCGGTACTGAACACTTCAGCACCTGGATAGCAAAGCTGTATCGGTGAATGTGTAGCGATGATAAATTGAGCTCGCCCGGTCGCAGTTAATTGGTGAATGATACGTATGAACGGAAGTTGTCGGTGTGGTGATAATGCTGCCTCAACCTCGTCAAGAATAAATAACCCACTAGTGAAGCGCTGCATGAACAAACTAAGAAATGATTCTCTGTGTGATTGCGCATGCAACGACTTGCCGCCGTATCTGTCAGATACCTGAATCATCTTGTGCGATTTCGTCGAGATATGTGGCAAAGTAGTAGAAACGCTATGCTCGGAGAAAAAACTATCAGTTACTGTAGGGAACCAGGATAGTCGTAATCCTGCGCGAGCGTTGATGATGATGATATCGCTGATTTCGCCCACCACCATCTACATGAAACTCATATTTCCATGCAATTGCTTGAAGCTGAGTGAACCGTTTTCGCCGACAAACAGTGTGACATCATACCTGAAGAAATAGTGGAATGCCTGAGAAAATAACGAGATGGTAAACAAGTACGCATCGTGTTTAATGAACTCGGGTATGGTATAGATGCTTTTGAGAGACGGCACACATTCCTGTTAGTTGTGTAGTTGTGCAGCTTCGCAATGCAACTGTAACGCGTGCAGATTAGTATATACAGATATGATGCACTCAGTCACAGTATAAAAATGAGTATGCTCGTATGCTGTAAGGACACTAGATGAGTATGACACACACCGTTTCATTATGGTTGCACATTTGTGCAGGAACAATTGCGTTGCTGAGTGGGGTAATTGCAATGCTCACACGCAAAGGATCAAAACTACATCGGCGAGCCGGACTCGTGTATGTGGTTGGTATGCTTATCGTGGGGGCAACTGCAATAGTGATGTCGATTATTCGACCAAATCCGTTTTTATTTGCCGTAGCTATTTTTTCGGCAGCAATGGCGCTGTCGGGGTGGTTGCCAGCACGTGGAGATAGCCCAAAACTAGGAAAGATTATTGGGGTTTTATCGTTTTTGGCCGCCATACTATTGATTAGTGTGGGTATATTGTGGATCGTGACGGGTGATTTATTTGGCATTGCTGCAGTTGTATTTGGGGTAATCTCGGCACAATATGGCTGGCGAGGTATACGCCGCACAGTTGAGCGCAATCGTCAACAGCGTGTTGTTGCACATGTAAGTGCAATGGGTGGAGCTTTTATTGCAACAGTGTCAGCGGTATCAGCAGTGAATCTCGATGTATTGCCACCATTGGTACGCTGGTTATGGCCAACGGTGATTGGCACACCTCTGATTGTGTGGGGCATACGATCGTATCTCAATCAAAATAAGCCACAGAACATCCGGTAGTCTAATACTATACTGGGCGACATACTCACAGGTGAATACCTGTGGGCTATTTTGTGTCGAGCATCCATCCGCATCTATGCATGTGTCAAAACGCGTGAGGCTGGTACGAACTCGGTAATATGCTTGAAAGCTATAACTACCCGAGACGGAATTTTTGCGTAAAAATAACCTGAATGTTGCGATAAATGATGGCGAAACCTGCTCGGTTACACTACTCGTTTGACATATATCAATAATTGATATAATTTATGTATCAATTATTGATATAGCTGGATGTAGGTAGGAACAACGATGCCAAGGCGCGACTCAATTTCGAACGGAGAGTTGAATGACTCGCAGTTTTATATTTTGGCAGCGCTGATTGAGCCGCTTTACGGGTATGCAGTGATGCAAATGTTGATGCAAGTGGATAACCAAGCGGTGCACATTGGACCTGCAACGCTGTACACGACGCTTCGTCAGTTGGTTGATGCTGGCTTACTTGAGCGATGTGAATCAGACGGAACAAGCAAGATTTATGTGATTACGGCTGAGGGGAAAATACGATTACACAATGAAATTGCGCGCAAGCGAGCAATGGTTGAGTTTGCACAGCGTGCCTTACACGGAGATGTGAGTCATGAATAAACCAGCAGTACGATATGAGCCTAGTCAGGGACTTGCATTTGACGAAGCGGGTGATATGCAAAGACTGCGTGAACTTGCAGCTGAAGGGTGGCGACTGATTGGGTTTAAGGGTTTGAGTTATGTATTAGAGCCAGCACCACCAGAGCAGGTGGATTTTGCGGTGGATTACATGTATGAGCCTGATGCAGAGTACTTCGCGTTGTGCCATGCCAGCGGGTGGGTGCATGTCGTATCGATGGACAAGTTGATTCATGTTTTTAAAGCGCCATCCGGCACGTCGCCGATGTTTTCGACTGCAGAGATACGCGAGAAGTATCAGCGGGCAGAGGGGCGATTATTACTCGCTACGATAGCCGGTGTTGCTGTGGTCGTCGTCGTATGGTGGGTAGTGATTATGTGGGGTCGTGCATGGAGTCAGCAGCTTGAGCCAGCATGGTTGGCGATTATGGGGAGTATAGGTTTGTTGGGTGTGGTGATTGCCGCCCAGACATTGTTGATATTTACATTTACGCCATGGTTGGCGTATCGCATACGTCAATGGCGCGGATCGGGACAGATGGTGCTATCGGCGATACCGATTGTTACTGCGCTGATAACCGTCGTCATGTTCTTGGGGTTGGTCGTGAGATAAAGGTTGATATTAATCGGTAATGAATGCGTGAGCTTGCAGGGATTGCAGCGGGCTTTCAAAATGCCATGGTAACAATTAGATATGATTTGGATTGATGCTTGGGTACGAGAAAGGATTTGGGATGAACACCCCACACAAGATAATCCTATTGACAAGGCGTGAAATTGGCTCGGGATTGGCATTCGCTGAGGAGTATGATTTGCAGCGCTTGTCGACCTGGGCGGCCGAGGGATGGCGCCTCACCAAGATTCGTGGTATGTGGATGGAGCTTGAACATGCGCCACCTGAGCAGGTTGTGTTTACCATCGACTATCAGAATCAACCAGATATCGAGTATTTTGAGATGTGCGCAACCGCTGGTTGGCAGCATGTGACGTCGATTGAACGTCAGATTCATTTGTTTAAGTCTGTACCAGGGACACCAGCGATATTTAGCCCAACAGATGCAACGACTAAGTATCAACGAGCGGCACGTATGTTTGCGAAGCCGGCGTTGTGGAGCAGCGTGGGGTTAGTTGTGCTACTGATACTCATGTTTAGCATTGTGTCACCATGGTTGGCGACACAAGCTGATACGACGCTGGTGCTGTCGGTTACCATCGGGCTCGGTCTATTGATAACGGTGGTTGCCACAATCAGTATCTTTGCAGGATTGCCGTGGATAGCGTATCGATTACGGTTGGCTGGCATCGATGTGCGCATCAGTCGGTTGGGGTTCGGATTACTGTTTGCTATATGTGGTGGGATACTGGGATATTTTATTGGGTCAATGATTCCATAACAAGGAGGATGCATCATGGAGTGGTTGCATAACACTCAGACGGGGAACAGCAAGTGGTGGAGTTGGTGGGTTGGGCTGGTGGTGATTCTAGTGTGCTATGTCTTTCTCGGTGCGATTCCGGTGGTGATTGGCGCAGGCATGGGATTGATTAATTTGGATGAGAGTGGTACGTTTGGTGGATCTGGAGACCCAGTCCAATTTGCCTTGGTAATGTTTAGTCCTATCATGCTTTTCGTAGGTGTGTGGCTGGCGCAGCGCCTCGTCCATCGGCGCACGTTGACGCAACTCACTTCAACTACGACCTTCCGTTGGCCATTGGTGTGGCAGAGCATGGCGATTTGGTTGGGGCTTGGTGTGCTCTTTACGGTGATTGAGGCGTTGATTCATCCGGGGCGCTATGAGTGGACGTTCGATTTGAGTAAGTGGATTTTGATTGCGCCGCTGGTGTTGTTGGCGATTCCGATTCAGGCCTCAGGCGAGGAGTTGATGTTCCGCGGGTATCTGATGCAGGCCTTTGCCCGGCTATGGGCGCAACCGGTCTTCTTAGTATTACTCTCAGGCGTCGCATTCATGGCACCACACTTGTTGAACCCTGAGATGGGATCGGCATTGGGTGGGCCAATTCCAATGGCTCTGAACTACTTTTTGGTGGGTGTGGGGACTGCGGTGTTGAGTATTCGTGACAACGGCATTGAGCGTGCGATTGGCATGCATGTGGTGAATAATTTGTATGCCGGTCTGGTGGTCGGATATGAGGGATCCGTATTGGGGACACCGACGCTGGTGCAAGCCAATGTGATTGATGCGTGGTACGGCGTGGTAATGGTGACCATCGGGTTTGTGGTACTCGTATTGTGGCCGTTGCCACGGAATGTGGTAAAGACACAGTAAACGACCTTTCGGCTGGATTGTGTGTAATACCGGCATAGGTATGGGATTTTCGACGAGACAAATCAACAATAACAGTACTATGAATCCCTTCACAAATACATTGTTTGTGGAGGGATTCGTACAAAATGTGGATAACGTGTGGAAATGTGGGATAACTTGAGGGATTTTGCGTGGATAACCGTTGGAGAAGAGTGGGAAAAGCGGTGTATAGCTGTTTTTGCGGCATTGACTGAAACGCTCTACAATAGAACCAAGGAATCAGTACACTGAACTAGAGGATGCTCATGAGTAGTCGCTTCAGCGATATGCGAATTTTTAGTGGGAGTGGCAATCCAGCGTTAGCCAAAGCGATTGCGGATCGGCTCGGTGTCACACTTGGTGATATTACCTTGACCAAGTTCCCTAATGACAACCTCTTTGCTCGACTCAATGAAAGTGTGCGCGAGAAAGATGTCTTTGTGGTGCAGTCACTTTCAGCACCACTGAGCGATCGCATCATTGAAATGTTGATTATGCTCGATGCCTGTCGACGTGCTGCGGCTGGGCGTGTAACAGCCGTTATTCCGTTTTTTGCCTATGGTCGTACCGACAAGCGGGACCAACCACGTGTGCCGATTACGGCTCGATTGTTAGCAGATATGATTCAAGTGGCTGGGGCTCAACAAGTGGTGACACTTGATTTGCATGCCGGCCAGATTCAAGGATTCTTTTCGATTCCTGTCGATGAGTTGAGTGCCATGTCATTGATGATTCGCCACTTTCAACAACAGCGGGTGGAGAATTATACGGTGGTAGCGCCAGACATGGGCTTCGCCAAGCGTGCGCGTAACTTTGCTGAGCAGTTGGGTGTTCCATTGGCGATTGTGGAAAAACGCCATATCCATCATATTCAACCGGCCGACGAAAATGAGCGTCATGTTGAGGCATTGAATGTCATCGGCGAGGTGCAAGGGCGTCATTGTATTTTGGTTGATGATGAGGTAGCTACTGGTAATTCACTTGTAGCGGCAGCTGAATTACTTGCTGATCGAGGTGCTACGGATATATCAGCAGCCGTTGTGCATTCAATTATGGCAGGCAAAGCGCTTGATCGACTTGCGGCTAGCCCCATCAAAGAGTTTGTCACCACTGATACTCTACCGTTACGTGATACGAGTCGCTACCCCACTCTCAAAGTACTGTCAGTGGCTACGTTGATGGCTGAGGTGATTCAACGGATTCATAGCGGTATCTCGGTCGATTCGATTAGCTTGTTTAATCGGACTGGTCGACGCTAGTTTGAGTTTATGTAATTTGCAGAGCAAAACAACTCACCCCTAGTTGATGTGTACCGCATCAACTAGGGGTGTATAAAAACGACTGGCATATGTTATGCACAGTGCGGGGGAGCCGAAACGAGTGCAAGCTGTTGCATCAACACACGGTCATCCACATACCCTAGATTAACCTTGACCACCTTGCCGTTGGCATCACGTACGAGCGTGCTTGGGACGGTCATGATACCTAACTCCTTGACGAGCTCTGGCTCTTGATCGACGGTACGCCAGACGACTTCGACATCGTCGTGTTGAGACTGTAAGCGCTTGAGCGCCGGCTTTTGCAGTCGCTCACACTGTATACAATCCTCAGTTGTAATCGCGATGACACCAACCTTACCTAATGGAAAGTGCTTAAGTATCATGCCTTGCTCACCGGCTTTTTGACTGCGCCAGCGCATGTACCAAGCAAATATAGCCACTGCAGCCAATACAATCAACAAAATAACAATGCGTGTGAACATGATGATTAACTCCGCATGCGTGCAAGCTGCGCATGCACAAAACATCCAGCACAAAACCCTGTTGTGACATTTATCAACGCTAATGTAATCACTACGATGGCTGCACCCCAGGCCACGGCACTCAAACCAATGACGCTACTGATGACACCGATGGCCAATACCCCAAGCCCCATCTTTTGGGCAAAACGATGGGGTGTTGGATCTTCGTCATAAAGCTCTGTGTGTATCAAACCCCGTCGGACGAGGCTGCGATACACCAACAGCTGAGGGGCCACCCGCGGTGCAACCAGTGAAGCGCCAAGCATGAATGCTCCAATATATATGAATGCCTCGACACCGAACAGAAACCCAATCGCTAAGACTGCAATCAGACTAATCTGCCCAAATCGTAGTGCACTACGATCAAAATGATATGTCATCGAATTCCCTCTTGATATATGAATTAATACATAAGTAATATTATCAAATTACTTTGTTATATAAAATTATAGTAATTGTTTGGCAACCTGTCAACTGACAAGATGAACTGTGGATGAGAATAAAAGAGGATGGTGTATGTAGATGGTTGTATAAGGCGAAATGGCCGAAGTATTGGGAGATGTATGCTACGGACGATACATGACAGTTGGGTGGGATTGCTTTCTAAAAGAACGTATACGCAATGCAGAGGTGGAGTAGGGCAACAAAAAGCGGCACGCCTCATGACGAGACGCGCCGCATGGTGATGATTAACTGCGAATTTTGGCACCGGTATCGAATTCGACGCCACGGATAATCTTGGCACGAATCTTGCTGACCTCGTCCTCGCTCAAGGTGCGATCGCTGGCGCGCAGTGTGATGCGGTAGGCAATGCTCCGCATACCTTCACCGACTTGGGCACCAGAGTAGACGTCGAAGATTTCGATGTTACTGAGGGAATTACCCGAGTACTTGCGAATCGATTTTTCGATTTGCTCGGCGCTGACACTTACTGGCGCAATCATGGCCAGATCTTGGGTGGTGGCCGGGTAGCGCGAGATGCTCTGGTAGCGTGGCACGCTGGCGAGCTCAAGCATCGTGTGTAGGTTGAGTTCGGCGATGCCAATACGCACCGAGGGCAAGCCGAAGCGCTCGCGCGCCTCAGGATGAAGCTCACCGAAATGGCCGATAGTAATGTGCTCTTTGCCAACCTTGACGACCACATCTGCGGCACGTCCAGGTTGCAAATACGCGACCGTGCTGGGTGTGTAGGTGACATCGTCGATGCGCAAGCGCTCAACAAGACGCTCGATGACACCTTTGACATCAAAGAAGTCCATTGGCTCTTGGACCGATGATTGCCACGAGGCTGGAATGCGTGGGCCTGCCAACACGATGGCGACGCGTAGGGGCTCATCGGGCAAGATGGCATCGGGGCGTGGATGGTAGACACGGCCAATCTCGAACAAGCGGGTGACGCCACGCTCGCGGATATTGACGTTGGCGGCCTCAAGTAGCGTTGGCAGGATTGAGCGTCGCATGAACTCACGCTCAGGCGAGAGCGGATTGGCTAGGCGCAGATAATTCGTGGCCTCAAGCTCGGCAGGGTCAAGCTTGGCAGCAGCTTCACGACTGGTGAGTGAGTAGGTAATAGCCTCGTTGAGTCCCGCCCCAGTCAAGATATCGCGGCTGAAATGCTCACGCTCGAGTACCAGATTGGTGCGTTGCACTGGCAGTTCGTCGGCCATGATGGTGCTGGGTAGGTTGTCGTATCCATACATACGTGCGACTTCTTCGCATAGATCGGCGGTATGGCTGACGTCACCACGGTGGCTAGGCACGGTGACGTGTAGGGTATCGGTGTCGTGTGGGGTGCAGGTGAACCCGAGAGGGGCGAGGAGTTCTGCCACCTGATCGCGTGAGAATGTCAATCCGAGAATGCGCTTGACCTCGTGTGTGCTTAAGGCAATCATGATATTGCGCTTAGGTTGGCTCCGGACATCAATCATGCCAGTGACAACTTCGCCGTCAGCGTAATCGCTGAGGAGCTGGGTCAATCGGCGCTGGCTGAGGTCAAGCATCTCGGGGTCGACACCACGCTCGAAGCGTTTTGAGGCCTCAGAACGCAACTTAAAGGCTGTTGACATGCGGCGGATGATGGTTGGCTCCCAGACTGCGGCTTCGACGAGCACATTGTGCGTACGCTCGCTGACCTCACTGCTCTCACCACCCATGACGCCAGCCACACTCAACGCCTGATCAGTGTCGCACACGAGCAAATGGCTGGAATTGAGTTGATGTGTACGACCGTCGAGTGTAGTGAGTTGCTCGCCATCTTTGGCCGTGCGCACTACGATATGGTTGTTGGTGACACAATCGGCATCAAAGGTGTGGTTAGGCGTGCCGAGTTCGAGCATGACGTAGTTGCTGATGTCAACGATGTTGTTTATTGGACGCATGCCGGCCATAGTTAGGCGACGTTGCATCCAGAACGGCGACGGTTTAATGGTGACATTTTTGACCATGGTCACGGTGAAGCGTGGACAGAGCTTGGTGGCTTCTATGGTGACCTTGGCGATACTGTTGATATCAGTGCCGCTGGTGTCGACCTGTGGCGCTGGTAGGCGCACAGACTGGCCAGTGAGTGCGGCAATTTCGCGTGCCATGCCGACCATTGATAAGGTGCGGGCCATGTTGGGCAGAACGTCGATGTCGATGACGACGTCGCCAAGGTAGTCGACGAGTGGTGTGCCGGTGGGGGCATCGTCGGGCAGAATCATGATGCCTTCGTGCTCCTCGGAGATGCCTAGCTCTTTCTCGGAGCAGAGCATGGCATCCGACATGACACCACGGACTGGCTTGCCTTTGAGCTTAACCTTGACTTTACCCTCTACGTGGCCGTCATAGAGCACTGCGCCTTCTTTGGCAAAGACTGACTTGAGCGGATGACTTAGGCGCCCGATCCCTTTGTACTGATACAAATTGGGAGCACCGGTTACTACGGTGTGGATCAGGCCAGGGCCATATTCGACATCAGCGAGTACCAAGCGGTCGGCGTTCGGGTGTTGTGTGACCTCGAGAATATTACAGACGAGCACGAGGGTGGGGTCCCAGGGGAGATCAGAGTCGGCTACACCGAGTTTTTCGATGGCATCGACTTCGAGCCCTGAACGAGTCAAGCGTTCGGCGAGCTCGTCGACAGGTAGGGTAACATCCACATAGTCGCGGAGCCACGAAAGCGGAATACGCATGAGATACTTCTCCTTAAAAATGAAGGCCTACGGCGCTGGTGTGCCAACGCGGAAAGACACATTTATGCTATCACCCAAAATCTTGCCTGCATCGTTGCGTTTGACAGCGCGTTGTTGCGTTGCGGTGTCTACTAAGCCAACTTGCATGATGTACTCATTGGATGGAAGTGATGTTGGTATGCTGACTTGGTGGGTGCTGATAAAGCGGTCACCAGGCGTGAATACGGTAGATGGAATGGTTGGATGCATGCGATCGCGCATATCCACGAACCATTCTTTTTGTGGATTGCGTACGACCACAAATACCTCCCATGCTTGGGCTGGGCGTGAGACAACTTGCCAACGTAATCGGACAGTGACGGTTTGACCAGGAGCGGGCGCCGGTGAGACGTCGCTGTCCAGCAAAAGAATGCCACCGCCGGAGGTTTTCTCGACAAACATCTCGTTGTGCATGACTGTGAGTGGCGTTTCGGTCGTCGACCATGCCGGCATATCGAAGCGATACGAGGGCGCAATCTGGGCTGCCCAAATAAACATCGATGTGCTTGATCCAATAATTGCAATCCCTAAGAGTATGATGGGGTGAAGCTTTGCACCAAGGCCACGGATGAGACCAGCAGCCATGATGATACTTGCAATTGGCCAAATCATGATGATGAGCCGGCTTTGCCAGGCTACCGCACCGACCGTCATCCCCAAACTAATCAACCAGATATAAGCGCCGACAATCAGCATCATGAATAGCCACCAAATCGCCGTCGGGCGTGACATACGACTGAGCCGTAGTCCGATTCCGAAGCCACAAATGATGGTTATAGTGCCACCAATCACATACCACCAATCGGGCATCGAGAGACTCATCCAGCCATATACCCCCCAGGTTGAGCGGATGAGCTGCTGCACGAATTGTTGCCAGGTGTTGAGCTCTACGATGTTGATAGCGCCCGTTGCATAGGTTTGCTGAAAGAGTTCATATCCGAGGATATCACCGTAGAGCCCATAATTGCGCCAAAACCACCAACCACTTGTGGCTATGATGATGGTACAGGCGAGTGTAAATCCCTGCCAGCGAGCGTGGCCATTGAGTGCCTTCCAGCTACTCCAGAGAATCAAAGGCAATAACACGATGGCGCTCAACTTAGTAATGATGGCACAGCCAAGCCATAGCCCAAGTAATATCATGCCACGCCGTCTTGTGACGATGACGCTTTGATAGATCGCAACACTGCTGAACAGCATCAACAATGCATCATTGCTCATGGTGCTACCGACGATTGCAGTTTGTGGCGTGATGACCAGCAATGCCACTGCTGTGAGTGCGATGTTGGGTGTAGAGATTCGTTGGGCAATCAGCCAGACTACGCCGACTGCAACGGTGATGAGCACGGCTGAGAGCATGCGCATGATGCGCCATGCCAAGATATTACCTTGCCACGGCCACAGCTCACGCGTCCCATGAATTAAGGCTTGTCTGTCGGTACCGTCACTCCAGACAAAGCCAGGGTTGACTGGTTGTGGTACCCACTCACCATGGTCAATCCATGGATAGGTGACGGCGGCGGCGATGAGGTAGGCGAGTGGTGGTTGATGCCCCTCACCTGGTACATCGCTCCGACATGGATTGGCACATTGGACAGGTAGCCGCTGATTGACAGCCACAAAACGCGCATAATCCATATGGGCTGGCTCATCTGGTGCCTCGCCAAGTGGACTGCGCAACGCCAGCATGCTACTGTTGACGAATAATACCGTCAGCAAGCTGAAGAGCACAATAAATTGGATGCGCGTTGTGTGTGTAGTCATTTAGACGAATTGCTCCAAGAAGCGCTCATCACCACTGAAGAACCAACGAATATCGTCAATCCCATGACGCAACATGGTGATACGCTCAGGACCCATACCAAAGGCAAATCCGCTGTGGATAGCTGGATCGTACCCGCCGTTGCGTAATACATCGGGGTGAATCATGCCAGCGCCCGAGATTTCGAGCCAGCCGGTGTGCTTGCACACGCGACAACCGTCGCCTTTGCACAAAAAGCACTCGACATCGAGCTCGACGCTCGGCTCTGTAAATGGGAAGTAGCTGGGGCGGAAGCGGGTTTTGGTGCCAGCACCATATAACCGCTCGGCAAAGCCAATCAACGTACCCTTGAGGTCAGAGAACGTGATATTCTCGCCGACGGCAATTCCTTCAACTTGATGGAACATCATTTCGTGGCGAGTTGTGACTTGCTCGTAGCGATAGCACTTCCCTGGCAAAATGACACGAACAGGATTGGGTGCATGTGCCCGCATGGAGTGAATCTGGCCAGGTGATGTATGCGTGCGCAATAACACCTTCTCGGCACCGGCAGGTGTATCAATATAGAATGTGTCCCACATGTCGCGCGCCGGGTGGTCTGCGGGGATATTGAGCAACTCAAAGTTGAGTGTGTCGGTCTCGACCTCGGGGCTCTCCCATACTTGGAATCCCATCTCGGCGAAGATGTCAGTAATCATACGCAACACGCGCGTGCTAGGATGCAAACGACCGACAACAGTGGGGCGCCCTGGTAAGGTTACATCAACCGCCTCGCGATTGAACGCTTCATTCTGTGCAGCGCTGTTGATGAAATTTTCACGCTCACTCAATGCGCTCTCAAGCGTACCACGTACCGCATTAAACCGCTGACCAGCGGTGGGTCGTTGATCGGCTGGTAGGGTGCCGAGCTCACGGCTGAGTTTGGCGATGGCACCTTGTTTGCCCAAGTAGCTGCTCTTCCACTCAGTAAGTGCATCAACACTACTGATGTCTGGTAAGGCAGCGAGGGCATCTTGCTCGATTTGGGCGAGCTGATCGATGATACTCACAGATGACTACCTCCATATTTAGTCGGGTTGCACAACAAAAATCCACGCTATCGTCAGGGACGATGCGTGGCTCGTGGTACCACCCTGCTTCGGTTGTACTATGATTACAACCCTCAACCCCGATATCGGCGGGTGCCGGTCCATCCTACCCATACCTGCGTACTTCAGTGGACTGCTCAGAAGGGAACTTCGGGTTATTCGTGCGGCACCGACTCACAGTCGCTGATCGGCACTCCCTGGACGTCGTAATAACCGTACTCGCTTCATCATCGCATTATTGACTTATTTATATTATAGCAAAAAACATGCTGGTGCGAATGTTTAGTTGTTAGCAAGACGCTGGCGTTGCGCCTCAAAGAGCATAATTGTAGTGGCCATGGCGGCATTGAGCGATTCAATACCCGAGCGCATCGGGATATGTACAAAGTGGTTGGTGACTGTACGTGCGGTCACCCCGAGTCCACGTGCCTCGTTCCCGACAATTAATGCGCTAGGTTGAGACCAATCAATTGCTGTGTGTGGTTGGCTGGTGCTTCCACCATCTGCTGCATAAACGGTCACGCCGCGTAATGCTGACATAATCGCATCCCAGCTCATGTCGGTGCGGATTGGTACGCGCATGATGCTACCCATGCTGGCCCGAACGGTTTTGGGTGCAAATGCGTCAACACTCCCAATGGTGCAGTAAATGGCATCAACACCGACGGCATCAGCACTACGAATGATAGTGCCGAGATTACCGGGGTCTTGGATTTCGTCACAAACTACTACGAGCCGTTGGTGGCTAATAGTCAATTCAGGCCAGCGAGCAATCGCAACCACGCCTTGTGGGGAGTTAGTATCGCTCACAGACTTAATGACTGCTGCTGTGGTTGGGCTTTGGGGAACATTATGGCGTGTAAGCAATGCCAGGAGTGCTTGACCGGCGGTGGTTTGTTGGAGTTGTTCGGGGTCGTAGAGTACAAATTGCGGTTGTTGACCACTAGAAAACACGTCACCCACCAGTCGAACGCCTTCGAGCACAAACATCCGCTCACTACGACGCAACGAGCGATCGTCGCGGAGTGAGCGGATGAATCGTACCTGCGGATTAGCAGTACTTTGAATCACGAATGTTATTTGGCGATCTGAGCGACAATCTGACGGAATGCGTCCATATCGCGCACAGCCAAGTCGGCCAACATCTTGCGGTCGATAACGATGCCAGCAGTCTTAAGCCCATGCATCAAGCGGCTGTATGACAAGCCACACATGCGAGCGGCAGCATTGATACGCACAATCCATAGGCGACGGAAGTCGCGCTTACGAGCGCGGCGGTCGCGGAATGCGTATGACAACGCCTTCATGACAGTCTGCTTCGCAACTGCATAGCGACGGCTACGGCTACCTTGGTAACCCTTTGCCTGCAAGAGCAGTTTGGTATGGCGCTTGCGCGCCATCATTCCACGTTTTACACGAGCCATGGTCTACTTTCTCCCTCTGTCGAGTTGTTTCTTAGTGAATGACTAGCCACGAATGCACAGACGTTAATTAACGTGCGTGCTTCTTACGGTATGGCAACCCACGAAGCACACGCTCAACAGTTGTCTCGTGTACTGCCTGCATGCGATCGAGCTTCTGCAACAATCGCGTTGACTTGCGGCGACGGAAGTGGCCACGTTGCCCCATGGCACTGACCAACTTGCCTGATCCAGTAAAGGTAAAGCGCTTGGCTGTACCCTTGTGGGTCTTCATCTTTGGCATGATACCTATTCCTCTTCTGCTTCCTTTGTATCAGCGACCGGGCCGGCGGGAACGTTCGTTGCCGGCTTCGGTGCGGGGCTAGCTGATTTGCTGCCCTGTTGACGTGCCTTGGCACCAGGTGCCAATAACAACGACAATACACGTCCTTCCATCAGTGGCTTTTGTTCAACAACTGCCACGTCGCGCAAATCCTCGGCCATGCGCTCAAGCATTGCAAGTCCAATGTCTGGATGGAATATCTCGCGACCGCGAAAACGCAATGTGAACTTGACTTTGTCGCCAGCTAACAAAAACTTGCGTGCTTGTTTGGCTTTAACATCAATGTCGTGGTCGTCTGTCTTGGGCTTCAGACGGACTTCCTTGAGCTCGAATTGCTTTTGGTGCTTGCGCGCCTCCCGCTCCTTCTTCGACTGCTCGTAGCGGAACTTGCCGTAGTCCATGATGCGACAAACCGGCGGAACAGCGTTTGGTGCAACCTCAACGAGGTCAAATCCGCGCTCTTCAGCCATTTGCTGTGCATCACGCAACGCTATAATCCCTACTTGGTTGCCCTCTTCGTCGATAAGTCGTACTTCGCGTGCGCGAATGCGGTTGTTGAATCGTAAGCGATCCGTTATGGCAGCACCCCTTCTTGGTCGTTGAATAACACACAAAATTGCCTGCGTGAGGCAACTCGTTTCGTAAGTATAGCACTTGTTGAAGATTGATGCAAATGATCCCGTAGGTACAAAAGATGCGCAATTGTTGATGAGGATGCACTTCTTGTAAACGACGATTGCACCGTTGTTCGATGTATGAACTTCTTTTGCAAAACATATACAAAACTTCGGCAAAATATTGAAAATGCTGGTACTATACTCTGCATCATGTATATATGACCGTTCGGTATAGTAGAGGAATTCCTGAGTATGACTAAACGTTCGCCGATGTTATTTATCTTTATTACGGTTTTAATTGATTTATTAGGTATCGGGATTGTTATTCCAGTTCTGCCTTTTTATGTGAAAATCCTCGAGGAGAGTGGCGATCCGTGGTTGATTGCTAATCGGGCCTTGCTTGTGGGTGGGCTGTCGGCCGTGTTTGCGCTGATGCAGTTTTTGTGTGCTCCATGGCTAGGCAGTCTATCTGATCGCTATGGACGGCGTCCGGTACTGTTGATTAGTTTGTTTGGTACAGGTGTGGGTTATGTTATTTTTGGCTTATCCGAGCACCTGTTGGTAATTAGTCCTTGGCTGATGTTAGGAGCGTTGTTTATCTCGCGAGTTGTTGATGGTGTGACGGGTGCAAATATCGCTACTGCACAAGCATATATTGCTGATGTGACAACGCCAGAGAATCGTGCACGTGGGTTGGGCATGATTGGCGCTGCATTTGGGCTCGGCTTTATGTTAGGCCCTGCTCTTGGTGGGTGGCTGAGTCTGTATGGGTTGGCAGTACCGGTCTACTTTGCGGCTACCCTAGCATTTACGAATGTCGTATTTGGTTACTTTGTATTGCCCGAGTCACTACCGATTGAACGCCGCAGTCAACGTGTGCAGGCCAGCAATCCATTTAAGCGTGTGTGGTCAGTCTTACAGAACACGAACATCCGTGTACTGTTGATCGGTATTGTATTGCTCAATTTAGCGTTCACTGGGATGCAGAGCAACTTTGCAGTGTACAGTGATCGCCGATTTGGCTTGACTGCCCTCGACAATGCGATGATTTTTGCAGTTGTTGGACTTGTGGCTGTCATCGTCCAAGGCTTTTTGTTGCGCATGTTGGTACCACGATTCGGTGAGGCTCGGTTGGCATCCGTTGGATTAATCTTGATGACGATTGGATTCGAGGGCCTGGCACTAGCACCCACCCCAATGTTGTTGTATCCAGCGATTGTGGTGTTGTCAATTGGCAGTAGTATGGCCACACCATCATTGACCAGCTTGATATCGCGGCGTGTGTCTGCTGATGTGCAAGGAGCTACACTCGGTGGTAGTCAAGCACTTACATCGTTAACGACTGTGGTTGGCCCTGTACTGGCAGGTGTATTGTCTGATACCGTGCATGTGACTGCGCCGTATCATACGGGTGGGTTGTTGGTTTTGGCTGCGACAATCGTAGTGATATTGACGGTATTGCCCATGATCCGTCAACAGACACCAGTGGCGCAATAAACGTTGCAACATGTGATGTAGCGTTTATTGGTTGTGTGGGTTCAGGCGGTTTGCAAATGACGGATGTATGACACGAACAGGTGGTGTCATATGTGGTATGACTTGAGGAGCATTCCACAAGCACGATTGCAGTTATGATAGGGTCGCTCATACAGTAAATCGCCGGCGGTGTATGTACACCGCCGGCGATTTATTTTGGTGTGATTAATCGCCAGCCTGTAAGCCACTCAATGATAAGATTGAGCCGAGTTTTTGCAGGCCAAGGCGGACGCGTGTTTTGATGGTGCCAAGTGGGCGTTCGAGCTGGTCCGCAATCTCTTGATGGGACAACCCACCAAAGTATGCAAGCTCAATGGCCTCGCGCTGTGCACTAGGCAAGCTTGCTAATGCGCTGACAATTACCCGACGTTGCTCACTAGCCCAGGCTGCCGCAGGAACATCAACTTGATCGTCAACGAGTTGCTGAATGACTGGATGGTTCTCGTCATCATAGACAGGATTAGGACGTGCTCGCATCCGGCGCATCTCATCGATGCAGAGGTTGTGTGCAATACCGAAAATCCATTGGGCTACTCGACCACGTTCGCGCTCGAAGCTTGCACTCCGACGCCATACGCGCCAGAACACCTCTTGGACGATTTCTTCGCTTTGCTCACGATGCTTGAGCATACGGAATGCTAAGCGGTATACGACACCCGAATAACGATCATATAGTACTTCCAACGCTTGGCTCTCACCACGAGCAATAGCTGCAATTAACAGCTGGTCATCGGCATCTGTGGCTGAAACGATAGTTGGAAGAGATGTGTCTTGCTCGGTGGGTCCTACAGTTTGCTGTAACGTCATGGCGACGCCCTCCCTAGTGCTTTTGTGCACATCCACATTCTATGCGATTTTTGTTGTCATGTCAATACTTTGTCAATCATTTGCAAATACTCAACTATACCTCATTAAAAGCTCTACACAGGGCGAATTCTTGAAATAAATCAGCTAAATACCTAAAAACCGGTGTAATCATACGATTACACCGGGTGCATGAGTTTGCACAGATTTTGGATGAATAGCTTATGCAGACTCAAGAATAATGGCGTCAGCCCCAATACGTTGACGTAGCGCATCAGACAATTGCAGAGGATCGCGAACCTCACCACGCATGCGTAACACGACGTTGCATTCATCAACGGGGAGGTGAATCATCAAGATTGCATCACCATGACTTGCAGTACGGAAGTGTTCGGTCAGTGCATAAATCTCGTGCATCAGTGCTACTGCGCTCTCAGTATTATCAAAATGAGGGAAGTAGATGCGTAAGACCTGTGCAGGTCCAGTGATTTCGTTGGTCACAGGTGTCGGAGTTGCTTTGGGAGCGACCGCCTGACTGCGTTGTGTTTTGATAACATCATTTGCGCCTGCTTGAGGTCGTGATTTGGGTGCATCATTGGGTGGTGTCATAGGGGCAAGTGCTCCATAGGCAGGTGGAACCGCTGACGAAACAGCTGGTACTGATTGTGTGTTTTCGGGTGTAGAGGATACCGGAGTCGAAGCGGAGGGATGTGCTTCTTCGTGGAGTGTTGGTTGTGACGATACTGTTGATGGTGGTGGTAGCTCATCACTCAACACCAAGATTTCGACTTTGTCGATCATCAATTGGAGCCCATCATTGCGTCGGTCGAGTTTACCGACTACGCGGACTACGGCATCGTCGTGCAACAATGCCTTGAATTTCTCGAAGGCTTTGGGGAACACGACGCACTCGAGACTACCCTCGATATCCTCAAAATTGCCGATGAACATGGTGTCACCTTTTTTGGTAGTGACTGTTTTGGTACCGGTGAGCATGCCTGCAAAACTGAGCGATTGGCCGACCATTTCATCGCTGATAGTACCTAATGTGGTGATACCACTTAAATCGGCATCACGTAGCGCTTGTACAACCGGATGATCAGAAATATACATGCCGAGGAGCTCTTTCTCCCAGCTGAGTTGCTCACGGCGATGTTCGCGTGTTTCGTGAATCATCGGGAACGACACAGCGCCCGTATTAACCGGAGTACTGGTATCTTCTGCCCCCATAAAATCAAACAAACTTGATTGGCCGCTCGCACGGGCCTTTTGAGCATTACTAGCAGCATCAAGTACTTGATCCAATACTGCTAGTTTTTGCATGCGCGTGCCAGGGAGTGCATCGAATGCACCGGCTTTGATTAGGCTTTCAAGCACGCGCTTGTTGATTTGCTTGTGGTCAACACGATCACAAAAATCCTCAAGACTCTTGAATGGTTGATCGCCACGCGCAATAATCAAGGCTTCAACAGGACTGCCACCGACGTTTTTGATGGAGGCGAGGCCAAAGCGAATACCTCGTGGGTATCGAATGAGTCCGCCGACTGCATCAGTATCAAGATCTTCGATGGTAAAGTCCGCTTGACTGGCGTTAATATCGGCGCGTAACACGGCCACACCGAGTTTGGCACATTCGTTGGCTGCTTTGGCTACATCTTCGATTTGACCTGCAGCACCCTTGAGTACGGCTGTCATGTACTCGGTTGGATAGTTGTTTTTGAGATAGGCGGTTTGGTAAGACAGCAAGCCGTACAACGTGGCGTGTGGACGGTTGAACGAATAGCCGGCAAATGGTTGAATCAGATCCCACAAAATGTCGGCTTGCTCTTTGGTAAGGCCGTTGTTGACACAGCCATCTTTGAAGCGCGGCTCCTCGGACGCCATCAGGTCTTTTTGTTTTTTACCGATGGCTTTGAGAACAATATAGGCTTGACCAAGTGTATAGCCGGCGATGACCTGGAGCAGCTGCATAATCTGCTCTTGATAGACGATGACACCATATGTGTCCTCAAGGATTGGCTTGAGAATCGGGTGCAAATACTTGATGCCGCGTGGGTTGTTTTTGTTTTCGATGTAGACCGGGATTTGTTCAAGCGGGCCTGGTCGGTAGAGCGCCACCATGGCGTAAATATCTTGGACGCGTGTTGGTTTGAGCTCTTTGAGGTAGCGCACCATCCCTGCAGATTCAAGCTGGAATACGTTGGTTGTGTGGCCGTTACTCAATGACTCAAAGGTCTTTTTGTCGTCGAGCGGGATATCGCCGAGCTCGATCGTGCGACCAGTGGTTTGCTCAATGTATCGTAATGTCTCGGCTACTACTGATAAGTTGGTCAATCCGAGTAGGTCCATTTTGAGCAAGCCAATTTTTGCCAGAGTTGGACCTTCATAGGCGGCCATGAATGAGTTCTCGTCTTTGGTGGTGCGTTGGAGCGGCACGACATTGTCGAGCGGATTACGACTGACAACAAGTCCACAGGCATGTGTGCCGACATTGCGCATGCGCCCTTCGATTTTGCGGGCCCAGTCGATGATTTGTTGTGCTTCGCCATTCGATTCATAGAGTTGGCGGAAGTCAGGCACCTTCTCGAGCGCATCTTTGAGGGTCGTATTCGCTGGAGTTGATGGAATCAGCTTCGCAATGCGATCGACCTCACTAAGGGGGATATCAAGCGCACGACCGACATCCCGAATCGCTGCTTTGGCACCAAGAGTACCGTAGGTGATAATTTGTGCCGTGTTCTCACGCCCGTATTTGGCTGCGATGTAATCGAGAATCTCGCCCCGGCGACTATCGGCAAAGTCGACATCGATGTCGGGCATTTCGAGACGTTCAGGACTCAAAAAGCGTTCAAACAACAGCTTGTTGGCCACTGGATCGACATCGGTAATCCCCAAACAATACAAAACCAGTGAAGCGCCAGCCGAACCACGCGGTAGACAAGGAATACCATTTCGGCGTGCGTATGACACGTAGTCCCATACAATCAACATGTAATCGGGAAACCCGGTTTGGTTGATCACGTCAAGCTCATAGGCTAAGCGCTCTGGGTAGCCGACTGGTGGTGTGCCGTTGAATCGGCGCATCAATCCCTCTTCACACACAAAGCGTAAGTACGAGGCTGCATCGTGACCTTCGGGGATCTCAAAGGCCGGTAATTCGACGCGACCAAAGTCAAGCTTAAGATTGACCATGTCGGCAATACGCCGAGTATTGTCGATGGGGCTTGTGCCATAGCGCTTGAAGCGTTGCCAAATATCGTCCGCCGACATGATGTGATAACTCTCGTCCATGTCGTATTTTTTGCTACAAAGCTCATTCAGCGTCATGTTGAATCCCATGGCCATGACCATGCGGTGTGCATCAAGATCTTGTGCACGCACAAAATGACTATCACAGGTAGCAACAAGAGGAATCCCGAGTTCACTGCCGATTTTAACCAACTCGTCGTTAATCTCCTCGAGCTCGGGGGCATTTTCGTGTAACTGTAACTCTAGGTAGTAGCGGTCTGGTCCGAGTAAATCGCGGAACCATGCCGCTGTCTCACGGGCTTTGTCGGGTTGACGTGCTTGAATGTACTGTGCCACCTCACCCGCAATACACGCTGAAGTGAGTACGAGCCCTTCGTGGTGTTGCAAGAGCAACTCACGGTCAATACGTGGGCGGGCAAAGACGCCCTTGTTTCCCATACCTTCAAGATGTGCTTTGGTGGTGAGTTTGACCAAGTTGCGGTAGCCGGCTTGGTCTGTTGCTAATGCCACAAGGTGGTAGTAGTTTTTGCCACCACGCTGGATGGGATCGCTTCGATGGCCAGGTGCTATGTAGGCCTCAAGTCCGATAATAGGCTTGACGTTGGCTTTTTTGGCGACATTATAAAAATCAATGGCACCATACATGACGCCATGGTCAGTGACTGCAATACTGTCCATATTGAGCTCTGCAGCGCGCTCGACAATTCCCTTGAGGGTGGCGTACCCGTCGAGCAAACTATACTCAGAATGGACATGTAAATGGACAAAATCGTTCATGGTGCTACCGTGTATCTTTTCTTCGAGGAGATGCTTTCGTACCTTCTAGTATACCATGTGAGGGTAGTGTACTCTCGTTCTTCTGTCATGAAATTGACATCAACCAATTCGAGTATGCTATGAAGAGCAGTGCAAAGGAGGTGCGATATGTGCGGTGCAGTGCGCTTTCATTGGCATGATGTGAACGATTCACTGCTCAACGCGTTACCACAGACTGATGTCGGGTACGAAAGCCAGTATTGGGGTGTGCATCCGATACTGCCAGTGCATGTTGAGGGCCATACACTATTGGTCGAATGGGGGAATCGCTCGGCGCATCGTGGTATGCCTGCGACTGGATGGGCACAACGTGAAAGCGTCAAGGCTGGTAAATGGAATCACCATCAGCCTGTACCTGTCGTTATTCCTGTGCAACAAGGCTATGAACAAGGGGTCTGGTTTTCAATTACGCATGGTATTCACGGTATATTGCTTGGTCGTGGTGCTGATGCCCGTGTATTCATGATGACCGAAGCAGCGACACCGATGTATCTTGCGCTGACTAACCATCCGCGCCAGCCATGGTTGATCAACCAATCTACAATCGAACCATTACCAGGCAGTCAAAGTCAGATGCGGCTATGGTAGTGTGGTAATCGTTGCGGTAACGCGGCCACGGTATGTTATTTGGCCATTTTGTTGTGTGATGACCTCAGGTGGCGCACCCACAAACTTGAGCTCGCCATTGATTGACCACTCTGTTCCATACGTGTCGCTGATATGCGCTTGGTAGGCCTCGCGAAACACTCCGTCCAGCATGGTTTGATTGGTGTCTGCAACGACTACTTCAAGCACGACCGTGACTTGTTGTGAGCTCGGCTGCGGCAATCCCATGGTGAAGAATCCAGTTGTATATGCCCATACGATAAATACAGTGAACAAGGTCAAGCCAACAAAGATGAGTAATCGCCAGTGATTGACGATAGGTTTGGCTGATGCTGGATTACTCTCGATGGGAGGTTCGGGCGTAACAGTGGGCACAGGGACCGTAAAGCTAAAGGCTAATTCATGCGTAGCGACTGTGGAGTCCTCGGCTGGAGCTATATTTCGCGTTGAAAATTCGTCTGATGCCAAGCGATTAGTAACGCCTCTTGGGGACGTTTGGAATGATTGCAGTTGAGGGGGCACTATGATTGATATTGGACTAGTAGGGCGAACTCCGAGATTATCAGTCTCATCGCCACGTAAAATTGTACGTATTGCAGTCCGCATTTCAAGCACATTAAAAAATCGTTCGTGTGGTGCGATTTGTAAGGCGTGATGCACAATTGCACTCGTCTGCTCGCTGACTTGCGGTGCTAATTGTTTGAGTGGTGGGAACTCGAACGGCTTCTGACCACGTGGGTCACGCCCACTCAATAAATGGTGCATTGTAGCACCAAGGGCGTAGATGTCAGAGGCCGGCGAAACATCCCCTCGATATTGTTCGGGTGGGGCATAGCCAGGAGTACCCATTATGTGACCGCTCTGACTACTCGTCAGTCGCGCTATTCCAAAGTCGATCATGCTGACGAGCCCGTTGCTGTCATACATGATGTTTGATGGCTTTACATCGCGGAAAATCACCGGTGTCTCTTGTGTGTGCAAATACTGTAATACATCGCACACTTGACTTGCAATCGATAGTACCATGCGCTCGCTCAACGTACCACGTTGTCGTACCAAATCCTCTAGATCAATACCGCGCACGAGATCCATCACAATGTAGATGCGACCGCGCTCAATCAAACAAGTATAAAATCGCGGAATCCCTGGATGAGAGAGCATCGCCAGAAGCCGTGCTTCGAGGGCACACCGCTGAAAAGCCTCGCTGGCTCGCTCTGGATCCTGCGGGAGGACGATTTCTTTGATTGCATATGCGCGATTTGCACTATCATCAATTGCCTCAAAAATGACTGCCTGTCCACCCGTTTTGATGACGCGTAACAAAAAATAACGCATGTCGCCGTCAATAAATGCTAATTCATGCCCACAAAACAAACACGTCTCAGAGCGCCGCGGATTGATGCGGCGACACCCCGGGCACAAAATGTCATTGCGCGTGCTCATCGTCGTTCTCGTTTAGGTGGGACGTATATCAAAAATAGCCATTGTCTCAAAATGTGGTGTCTGTGGGAACATGTCATATCCCGTGACCGCCGTTACATCGTAGGCCGCTTGCAACAGTTTTGTGTCCTCGATTTGTGACAAGGGATTACATGACACATACACCAAACGTCGTGGCGCATGGCGGATTATTTGCGCACACACCTCGGGGCCTAAGCCGGCACGTGGCGGGTCCACCACCATGACATCGAAGCGTGTATCGCTATTCTGTAAAAACTGCGCTACATCGGCGACCTCTGCAGTGACATTGGTGTACGGTGAGTTGGCGATGTTGTGATGGCATAGTTCAATGCTCGGTGCAAATGATTCAACACAATGGACGTGCCCTACGTGCTTCGCTAGATTGAGGGCAATTGTGCCTACACCACCATATAAATCAGCAACGTTGTGTGCAGGTCCTACCGCCGTCTTGACTGCCTCAAGGAGATGGTCAAGCAAATAGATATTGTTTTGAAAGAACGTATTTGGCCCGATTGAAAGGGTGACATCACCAACTTGCATTGGCAATAAGGCATCCCCCCAATGCTGATACGGCTCACCAAACGAAACATCGGCTGGCCCATCGTTTCGTAACCAGTGTACTCCTACCACCGCAGGGTTCTGGAGTGTTGCGAGTGCTATGTCATGAATTGCTGATACGGCATTCTCGTCAGGAATCGAGGTGATGAGTGCAATCAAGTACTGATTGGTTGTGCTCCGCCGTACCACAATGTAACGCAAAATACCTTCGTGACTGCGGAGATTGTAATCGGGAACTTCACGTGCGGTAAGTGCTTGCCACATGGTATGTGCAATAGCAAATCCTTCGGGAGGAATCAAATGACACGTGCTCAAATCGATGATGTAATTGAACTTACCCCCACGTCGCAACCCGAATCGCCCTTTACTCGCAATGAAATCCATGCGTGTTCGATACGTGAGGGGATCGGGTGAGCCAACGACAGCAAGTGGTTGCGTTTCGATTGGCCAATACTCTTGCCATAACCCGTTCAGTGCAACTGCTTTGGCGTTGATTTGGTGCTGATAGCCAATATGTTGAAAGGTGCACCCACCACACATGTCAAGTGGTGGTGCATGGGGACACGTCGGGCTTTGCTGAGGCGCACTACGCGCATGTTCGATGATGCTCCGCCGAAATAGCTTTGGTGTCAGCATGCAAGTCCTTATATGCCACAGGAGATTCTATAGTAGTTTACTCCAAAAATTCATGATGTATGTACCAAGATGATTACAAACGATGTCTGCATATGTATGAACGGTATCGTCTAATTATGTGAAACAAAATACAAATGGTAGTCGTCACAATGAACACACCATTTTGTGAGTATGTCTTTAATGGTTCTTTATCCAATATTAACGTTGCGTGTAGTTGCTCACCATATAATTAACATGTCATTTGGTGTTGCAACGGTGCGACCATGCAGTGTAGCGGTAGTGCTCATTGTGTATGACCACAAGCGCAAGGATACATCATGACGAATACATTACTCACCAACAAAAACGTGTTAATTCTGACGAGTGATGCTGGAAGTGGTCACCGTAGTGCGGCAAGTGCAATTGAACATGCATTACGTGCGCGTGGTGTAGCCTCCGTCATTGCAAATCCCGCTCATCACCCTCTTGCTCCCCACACGTTAGCTGAAGCAGAGCGTTTTTACTTAAGTGTGGTGCATCGAGCTCCTGACCAGTACGCATTAGCTCATACATTAACAGATGCTCCGGGAATCGACTTGTTTTTGGAGTACTCATTGGCAGGTGCGTTACGCAAATCGTTGGCTGCGCTCGTGCTAACACATCAACCGGATGCAGTCGTAAGTGTCTATCCTCTCTTTACGCGGATTATCTCGAGTATGTTCTGGCGCAAACATCGCCCGCGCCTGATGACTGTAGTAACGGATTTAGGGAATGTCCACCGTACGTGGTTCAATCATGCGGATGACTGCGTAGCTGTGCCAACAATGACTGTACGTGACAAAGCACTTAAATGTGGTATTGATATATCCAAAGTTGTCCACACTGGCTTGCCGATTAATCCAGCATTTGGCCAGCATATAACCGACAAAATCACACTCCGTCATACACTCGGTTGGGATCCAACTTTGCCTACACTTGTGCTGTTAAGTGGTGGAGCTGGAATTGGTCCGGTGGATCAAATGGCCAAAGCATTAGATGTGAACATGCAAGGGTATCAACTGGTAATTGTTGCCGGACGAAACACGCAGTTGGCTACACAACTGCGGGCACATCAATGGAATAACCGTACACACGTGTATGATTTCGTGCCGTTAGTTGATGTAGTGCGTGCTGCTGATGTTGTTGCATCAAAAGCAGGTGGCCTCACGGTAAGTGAGTGTCTCGCTGCAGGCAAGCCATTGGTCTTTTATGGTGATGCTCCTGGTCAAGAAGAAGGCAACCGCAACTATGTGGTATCACACGGGGCGGGATTAGTTGCCAGTGATGCTCAAGCATTTGCAGATTATGCGACGACGTTATTGAGTAGCAAACCACTACGTGAATCTATGGCCTATTCTGCGCGTCAATTGGGGATGCCAGATGCCTCAATAGCTGTGGCAACTGAGGTTGAGCGGTTATTGAATGTACCAGTCATGCAGCGCCCTTCGCGATTGGTAAAGCAACGTATCCCTCAACCCCGACCATGATGCACATATCTGCATCGTATTGGCACCACAGTTACACATACTGTGGTGCATTATTGTGCACAAAAATACCCCTGTGTGCCATATGGCACACAGGGGTGTGTGTGGGATAGACTAGAAGTCCATGCCGCCACCACCTGGCATAGGTGCAGCTGGCTTGTCTTCTGGCATATCGGCAATCAATGCATCGGTGGTCAAAACCAATGATGCAATCGAGATTGCGTTTTGGACGGCACTGCGAGTAACCTTGACTGGATCAATGATACCCTCGGTGACCAAATTGATGAAATCACCGGTCATGACGTTGTACCCGTAGTTGGTGTCCTTCTTCTCGGCTTGGATGCGGCGAACGGCGTCGATAACGACTGAACCTTCTTCGCCGGCATTGCGGGCCAAGATGCGCATTGGTTCTTCAAGCGCACGGCGCAAAATGCGGATACCGAACTGCTCATCGTCGTGGGCAACTGTGACGCTGTCAAGGGCTGAGATGGCGTTGATCAAGGCCACACCACCACCAGGGACGATGCCCTCTTCGACGGCAGCGCGGGCGGTTGACAATGCATCCTCAACGCGGTGCTTCTTCTCTTTGAGCTCTGGCTCAGTAGCGCCACCGACCTTAAGGACGGCAACACCGCCAGCCAACTTGGCCAAGCGCTCCTGCAACTTCTCACGATCGAAGTCACTGGTGGTCTGGTCGATTTGGTTGCGGATTTGCTCGATGCGGGCCTTGATGGCCTTCTCGTTACCGTTACCCTCGATGATGGTGGTGTTGTCCTTGTCTGAGACAATGCGGCGGGCACGACCAAGATCCTCGATGGTGGCGCTGTCGAGCTTGCGACCGACTTCTTCGCTAATCAAGGTGCCACCGGTCAAGATGGCGATGTCTTGCAACATGGCCTTGCGGCGGTCGCCGAAGCCAGGAGCCTTGACGGCCAACACATTGACTGTGCCACGGAGCTTGTTGACAACCAAGGTTGCCAAGGCTTCGCCGTCGACATCCTCAGCGATGATGACCAAATTCTTGGTGACCTGGAGGGCCTTCTCAAGTACTGGCAAAACCTCTTGGATTGCACTGATCTTCTTGTCAGTAATCAGGATGTACGGGTTCTCGAGCTCTGATTCCATGCGCTCTGAGTTGGTGACAAAGTAGGCCGAGATGTAGCCACGGTCAAACTGCATACCTTCGGTGTATTCTTTTTCGAAGGCGATGCCCTTTGACTCTTCGACGGTGATAACGCCGTCTTTGCCGACCTTTTCCATCACTTCGGCGATGATCTCACCGATTTCGCGGTCAGCAGCTGAGATTGAAGCCACGTGGGCAATGTCAGCACGGTCACGAATTGGAGTGGCCATTTCGCGCAACTTGGCGATAAGGGCCTCAGCACCACGGTCGAGACCACGGCGGATCATCATTGGGTTGGCACCGGCTGCAACCATCTTGAAGCCTTCGTTGACGATGGCTTGAGCCAAAACGGTAGCTGTGGTGGTGCCGTCACCAGCGATATCATTGGTCTTGGTGGCGACTTCGACGAGCAAGCGGGCGCCCATGTTCTCGAACGGGTCCTTGAGCTCAATCTCTTTGGCGACAGTCACACCGTCATGGGTGACGGTTGGGGCGCCGAACTTCTTGTCAATGGCGACGTTGCGACCGCGGGGACCAAGTGTGGTCTTGACGGCATCGGCAACAGCATCTACACCACGCTTAAGTGCGCGACGTGCATCTTCGTTAAAGTGAAGTTGCTTTGGCATGGGTTAATATCTCCTCAATAATTCCTGGTAGTGTGAATTAACCTTCGATGACGCCGAGAATGTCCTTCTCAGCCAAAACCAAGTAGTCGACTTCGTCAACTTTGTACTCAGTGCCACTATACTTGGCGAACAACACGCGGTCGCCAGTCTTGACACTCATTGGTACCAACTTGCCATCATCGGTGCGACGACCCTCGCCGACTGCAACGACCTCACCCTCCATCGGGCGCTCTTTGCTGGCGGTATCGGGCAAGAAGATACCACCCTTCGTCTTCTCTTCACGCTCGGCTGGCTTGACAACTACGCGGTCAGCCAATGGACGAATGCGGAAGTTTGCCATCATCTGCCTCCTCAATGCTTTTCCTACTTTTAGCAGTCAACTAAATTGACTGCTAACCACTCATAACTATAGTGAAGCACAAATTGCTTGTCAAGCAAATTTTTGCACTCAAACGATGAGAGTGCTAATTCATATATAGATTTAACAAAACGCGAATCAAAACAAACTTTGTTGCAGCATGATACGTATCCATTGATAGTCAATAATCACAAGGGAGTGAGCGATGCAACTTGATCGCAATTTGGGTATGGATTTGGTGCGTTGTACAGAGGCCGCGGCATTACGCGCAGCCCGGTTAATGGGGCGTGGCGATAAGGATGCAGCCGACCAAGCAGCAGTGGATGCGATGCGCTTTGCGTTGAATGGGATTGTTATGGATGGTGTAGTAGTGATTGGCGAGGGCGAAAAAGATAATGCGCCGATGCTCTACACCGGTGAACGTGTCGGTACTGGTGCACCGCCTGCCGTCGATATTGCGGTGGATCCTGTTGAGGGCACAACGCTCCTCGCGGAGGGTATGCCTGGTGCTATTGCTGTGATTGCTGTAGCTGAGCGCGGTGCGTTGCATGCGTGGAGTGGAATCCCATACATGTATAAATTGGCTGTGGGTGAGGCTGCGCGTGGTAGTGTCGATATTAACGCAAGTGTCGCCGAGAACATCAACGCCGTGGCTCATGCACTACGTCGACGGGTGTCGGATATCACCGTCGTTGTGCTTGACCGACCTCGCCATCATCAACTTATCAGCGAGATTCGTGCGGCTGGTGCGCGTATTCGTTTGATTGCCCATGGTGATGTGGCAGCCGGTGTGATGACTGCCGTCGAGAATGCACCTGCCGATATGTTGATGGGGATTGGTGGAGCGCCTGAGGCTGTGGTGACCGCCTGTGCGCTCAAGTGTCTTGGTGGTGAAATTCACGCCAAACTATGGCCACGCGACGATCAAGAGCGTACCTTGATTGCCCACCAAGGTATGGATGTGGATCATGTCTATTCGACCGATGAATTAGTATGTGGCGAGAATGTCTATTTCGTAGCTACAGGTATTACGTCAGGCGATTTTTTGAAGGGTGTGCAGTACAGCGAATTAGGTGCACGCACGCACTCAGTTGTGATGCGGGCGACGACAGGTACCATTCGCCATATTGAGTCATTTCATCGCTGGGATAAACTTATGCGCGTATCAGGTATTGATTACGTCCCAAACGAATAATCACCATACCAAATAAGCCAGCCCTTGGTAATTTATCTCAAGGACTGGCTTTTGATTGGCTTTGGTTGTAAGTGTCGGACGTCTACAGTACGTCAACGTGACTATGGTCGCCAAGCACCAGACGATATGCACTTGGGCGCAGCGTCGAACGTGATACGACTACCGATCGGCCAATCAAGCTATCACACAATCGACCTGGTAAATCATTGATGTGACAATCCTCGAGCACAATGGAATGCTCGATTTCACTGTTTTCGATAGTGCAGTGATGATAAATTGAGGTAAACGGTCCAATGTATGAATTGACGATGCGGGTCCCCTCACCTATGATGGCGGGCCCCCGAATAGTGCTGTTGACAACTTCGGCACCTGCCTCAATGATGACCTTGCCAATCAGGCGTGAATTAACATCAACGGTGCCGTCTTGCTGTTCGGAGAGCTCTTCGAGCACGAGTCGATTGGCCTCGAGCATGTCGTCCTTTTTGCCTGTATCAATCCACCAACCACGATGGACATAGGGGTATACCACTTTGCCACCATCAACGAGCGCCTGGATTGCATCAGTAATCTCAAGTTCACCACGCCATGATGGCTTGATAGAGTCAATAGCATTCCAAATATGTTTGTCAAACATATAGATACCCACAAGTGCCAGATTTGATTTGGGCTCTTTGGGTTTCTCGACGAGGCGCAAAATACTACCATCTGGGTTGAGTTCGGCGACACCGTATGAACGAGGGTTAGGCACTTCTTTGAGGACGATTTGAGCGTTGTAATCGCTTGATTGGAACTGTTGAATCAAGCCTGAAATACCGCCTTGAATACAGTTGTCACCAAGGAACATAACAAATCGGTCATCTCCAAGGAATGGATGGGCAATCTTGACGGCATGTGCGAGCCCAAGAGGAGCATCTTGTTGGATGTAGGTAATCTTGACGCCCCAACGACTCCCATCACCGACAGCTGCCTGCACTTCGGCACCGGTATCACCAACAATAATGCCAATGTCGACGATTCCTGCATCTCGGATTGTCTCAATCACGCGAAAAAGAACTGGCTTATTGGCAACTGGGACGAGCTGTTTCGCACTTGTGTACGTAATTGGGCGTAAGCGCGTTCCCTTGCCGCCACTCAAAATTAACCCCTTCATGGTTGCTCCTTTGATGTGTGCATCCGTCCCATTTGATTATGTTCTCTACGAGTATACACACAAAAACGGTCAGTATGATAGTCCTTCATACTGACCGTTTCGTGACGAATCTGTCTATTAACGGCGAATGCGCACTGCACCATAGTAGTGATCAAGCCAGTATTTGTCATAGATGCTCGACACTTGTACGCCATACCGTGGCGTCATCGCATGCACCATCCTGCCATCACCAATATACATAGATACATGTGTGATGCCTCGACGACCACTAGTGTTTACAAAGAACATCATATCGCCAGGTGCCAAGTTGTCATAGCCACCAACCTGCACGCCATTGCTTGCGCTAAACTGTGAGGCTGCTAACCGCGGAATTGTGACGCCAACCTGCTTGAACGAATATTGCATCAATCCACTACAGTCAAACCCCGAATTTGGTGTGGTGCCACCCCACACATACCGGTAGCCAACAAACTGTAGCGCAATATTTGCAACATCACTGCTTGTCGACACATTTGCAAACTTAGTTGCATTGCGTACCGGTGCAATCGGCAATGCGGGGAAGTCAGTTGTGTTTGGGACACGTCGCAACACATGGGATGAGACATTCAACAATTCCTTGAAGACCCATACTTTTTTGTTGTTGTGCAGTACCTGTACCCAGTCCTTGTATTTGCCAATCAACGCAAATTTGGTGCCTTGATTGACCATATCTATGCGTGCATGCCGTGAATCAGGTCCAAGACGCAAATTCACTTGGTCACCCGCAATGGTCCCGACTAACTCGGGTGATGGGTCTGGGATGGTATCTGCAGTGATGACACGCTGCTCGACATCGCTATTCACTGCCAAGAAATCGGCACGAACCCACCCTTCAGTTGCCTGATCAATGGCCACGTGATACCAGTTCTGGTAGCGCTCGAGTAGCTCGACATTCTGGTTGTTTGTTAACGTCGTGACTGCGACATAGTTTGTGCCGGGACCGTCACGCAACGTCAAGCCTGACTCTTTGACGACACCAACACGTGGTGGAGGCAATGCAGGAACACTGCTTTCGACCACGTCAAGTACTAAATTTGCGGACTCGACGGGCATATTGAGTAACTCACCGGCCATCCAGTAGACCGGTGTATCAACACGCTCTCGTACTTGATACCAGTCTCCATATTTACCGATGACTTGAAGCGACATTCCTGCAACTGAACGCGTAATTGGGTCGTAGTTAGTACCAGGTCCATTACGCATGAATGCTTTGTCAACCATCACCGTAACTGGGACAACTACCGGTGCCAAAGTCTGATTTCGTGATACCAGCGAGATTGGCACCGGGAGATCTTCGCTTTCCATTAGTGGAGCATCACCCTCGGTTGCCACAGATTCTTCGGTAATTGGAGCCACATTGACAGTGAAGTCATCTGCAGTCACGGTCATTTGGGTTGTGGTAGACAATTCAGCTGCTGGTTGAACAATATCGCTATTCGAAACCATCATAGCGAATGGGATGAGACTCACAACGAGCACATGCATCACCGCCCGATGCGAAAACACACGGGCAATCGATGCCGGGTGTTGCAGTAATGTGTTGAGTGTCGGAATACGATCCGTCATGAGTGTTTTGGGGTCGTCGCGATCAAAGCTTCGTCGGTTGCGTTCAACACGATTCAGCAAGTCAAATGGTTCACTATTTGAAGGGGGAATCCGCGGCGATTGGTTAATCATTCACTAAAGCTCCCGGAGAACCTGATGGTGTGTGGTGTATGTGTGGTATGGATGAGCAACGACCACATATCATCAGGACGGCGTATAAGATGCTGGCAGTATCTCATCGTCGAAAAAGTTACATATCGCACTAGAACACAGTAAAGACACGATGTTGAAAAACTCCGTATTTACCACCTCGGAGTATAGCATGATTTTGTCAGGTTCTTCAATAGCGAATGCCTACTGACTAATAATGTAATGATGACAAAACGATGAGGTCATGACTGTACTAGTGTATCCACATCCTTGCAAAATAACGGCGTTTTTGGGTTTACACCTGATATGGTTTGTATCTCAACCGGATTGCCTTGATTCTCAACAAGGGGGAAGACGGCGCGTTAGCTGTTGTTCCCCTCGGGGTCAGCAGCAAACTGATCGTAGAGCTCTGCAAGGCGATCATCGGTATGACGTGCGTAGTACTGTTCAGTAATTCGCGTATTTGCATGCCCGAGAATCGCTGATACCTCAGAGAGTTGCACTCCTTCGTTGAGTAACCACATTGCAACGAAATGGCGGAATGTGTGGGGAGTTGTTTCGCGGAGTAGACTAGCCTCGCGGAAGCGACCGTTCTGTTCAACCTGGTCTGCTAGGGTCATTGCTGCATGTGTGACGACATCCCAGGCAGCGATACGGTTAAGTCTATGTCCGGCGCCGCGTGGCCCATGCGAGATAAACACTGGTAATGCTTGAGGGAACGCGGCTCGTCTTGCAAGTAAGTAACGCTCGAGCGCAGTACGCGCATGTGGTCGTATAAACACGGTGCGACGTTTGTTGCCCTTGCCCACAACTGATACACGAGGCGATATGGTTCCATGATCACCTCGTAAATCGCTTGTGTCCAGTGCTAGTACCTCGGAGATGCGACAGGCAGTTGAGAACAGTAGATGAAGTAGTGCTGCATTGCGTAACCCACTCAGGCGCTCACGTTCGGCTTTGCTATGGAGTGAGCCTGCAGGTAATTCGATATCATAAAATGTTACTAGTCGGCGTAAGTCCGCCACGTCAGGGGCGCGCCCAGGGCTGACCCGTGGGAGCGCATCGCTCACATACATTTCGATGAGCGATACATCGCAGGTTAAATGTTTGCGATCAGCTAAATAACGGAGAATCGCAAGCACGCCGTGACTATATGTCTGGACGGAACCATCAGCAAGGTGGCTGAGTGAGTTAATCCAACGAGCGACATCATCAGCGACGATATCTTCGGTGTTATGACGTTGTTGACTCGTGGCCCACCGGACGAACGAGCTCCAAGCGTCGCTATATGACGCCACAGTTGCTGGTGATAGCGGTCGTCTGCGTTGGCGTTGCATCTGTTGCCATGTATCTAGCACGTGAGTAAGTGGAGCCATGGGTCCTCTTTGTGATGAGTATACGGGGTATACATGTATGTATTATATCGTGTAGTAGAAATAAAGGATAGCCCATGGGCAATACAATCAAAGGGCTTATCATTTCATTTAAAAGAAAGTTCATGAAGGTATGGTAGTATGGTGTACAAATCAGATTACTCGACTGGTGTGTCTAGTACTCGGAATTGCACATCGCACCCGTGATACAGCAGGAGTGTTACCGTATGAGCCGGCGCAAACGCATTTTATTTGCCATCTCAGATACCGGCGGTGGTCATCGATCGGGTGCACAGGCATTGCACGCCGCATTGTTACAACATCCTCAAGGTCGCGATATTGATTATGATACGATTGATTTAATTACTGCGACAGGGTTACCGTTGCTCCGCAACGCGCCAAATCTGTATGATCAACTTTCAACGCGTTGGCTCCCGTTGTTCAATCTTTTTTTTCAACTAACCAATGGACGACGACGCGTTGATACCATTGCACAAATTGCGTATCTGACTGCGCAACGCAATATCAAGCGTACGCTCGATGAATTTAAGCCCGACATGGTGGTATCCGTTCATCCGATAGCAAATCGATTTATTGGTCATGCACGGGTCACCTATAACATGCCGTTTCGGTTTATGACTGTGGTGACTGACTTGGTGAGTTTGCATGCATCATGGGGTGATCCTGATGCGGATTTGTGTATCGCACCAACCCACGAAGGGGCACAAGTGCTCATCAACCAGGGCATGCCAGAGGACAAAGTATTGTTTGCGGGATTCCCGGTACACCCGAAATTCACTGCTTGTACCCTGACCGCAGATATGGCGCGTCAGATCTTGACACTTGACCGCCAATGCTTCACGGTGTTGTTAACTGCTGGTGGCGTTGGATCAGGGCGATTACGTGAGTTGGTGATTTCACTGAATGCGGCCTATCCTGACGTGCAATTGTTGGTCGTTACTGGGCGTAATGCTGCGTTGCGCACCGAATTACAGCGCCTCAATTTGCCTAATCATGTACACATTTATGGCTTTGTGGATAACATGGAACAGCTGATGGCTGCGAGTGATGTGGTTGTCACCAAAGCTGGACCAGGTACGCTGATGGAGGCATTGGTGATGCGCCGCCCGGTGGTGATCACTGAGGCTGTCGGCGTTCAAGAGACTGGGAATATTACTTTTGTACTTGCACGTGGACTTGGTGCGCACTCACGGAATATTCGTGACATCGTGCAATCAGTTGGTGACCTGATGAATCCAGAACTGCATGCGGCGACAGTCGAGCGTTTGCAGGGAGCGGTACCACGGGATGGAGCACATCGTATTGCGAACATTATCATTGAACAACTGTATACTGCTCCTCCTGCACTAGTACGGCGGTCACGGCTCGTCAAAATGGCAGAATTACCGCGGTGGATGCGTCGTCGCGAGCAGACTGATGAACATCGTCGTCGGTTGCGGTTGTTTAGTATGTCATTGCTTGATAATTTACGTCAACAATCAGGAGCAACGTTTCAGCTGCGGAATCGATTGCGTCGCAAAAACCGTAAATCAAACTCAAATTAACGCATGAGTGGTATATCAGTCGTTTATAAGCTTTTGCGAGACACATGTTATCAGTGAATATGGTATAAATGTACTTGGATAGTTGCAAACTAACTTGCTAGATTTTCATTCACCAAAGAGAGCATCTCATGGCTGTTGAACGCTCTAACGATACCGCATCAACACAATATCGCCAACGCCCGCTGCGTCGTAGTGTGACTGAGCAGCGTCGGCGTATTCGTCGTCGTGCCCAAATCATGATGAATAGCGTGCTCGTATTATTGATTTTGATTGCCGCCGGTGCTGTGTGGTTCTTATCTATTGAGCGGCGTTATCAATCACGTATTTATCCAAATGTGACTGTGCTTGGGGTTAATGTTGGTGGCTTGTCATTAACTGAGGCCAAACAAGCACTCGAAGACCATGTTCGTCCATTTTATGAGACCCCGATTGTGCTGACATTTGAGGATCGGACATGGGGAGTAACTGGTGAAGAACTCGGATTGACCATGAATTTCGATGCGAGTCTACAGCAGGCGTATCGCATCGGTCGTACACGCGACATGGTTGTTAATATGCAGACCATTCAATCTGTATTACAACAAGGGACTGAAATACCGGTAACAATCGTAATCGATGAGCGCAAAGCCCAAGCGAGTGTGTCGCGGTTGGCCAGTGTTATCGACAAACCGGCCGTTGATCCGCGACTCCAGGCGACTGGTACTTCGTTGTGGGTTATTCCTGGTGAGACCGGTCGAATGATGTTAGTTGATGAGACGGTCGCTCGCATCCGCGAGGTATTGCCGACACTTGTCCCCAATCAACCAGTTACAGTTGCGACGAAGTCGCTTGCCCCACGTATTAGCGACCAAGCAATTAAGGACGCACAAGCGCGATTTTATCAGCTAATTGGTCAACCTGTTGTGCTGAAGGTTGGCGACAAAGAGTATGTATGGGATAGTGACGTTTTGGCGCGTATGATCGATGTGGCGCACGTGACTACTGAGAATGGTGGTGATCGTTTTGAATTGGCGTTTAATCCCTATATGCTTGAACGTCGGATTGCAACCATTGCAGATGAAACTTTCACGTTGCATGTCAATCCGCGGTTGAAGTGGGATAATGGGACTTTATCGATTACCTATCCTGGTGAGCCAGGGTGGCGCGTCAATCAATATGAGGGTCGCGATTTGGTGATTGCCAGTGTCAATCAATCGAACCGTACAATAGAATTACTCCCACGCTATGTGCCAGTACCAATTAATCAGTCGAATCTTGATACACTTGGTATTGTCGAGATGATTTCTGAGGGGAAGAGCGACTTCACCGGTTCAGCCCCGTATCGTGTGACCAACATTGAGGTTGGGCTTAAGCGTCTTGATGGTATCTTGATTGCTCCAGGTGAGGAGTTCTCTTTCAATAATGCTATCGGCAATATCGATGCCGAAAACGGCTTTGTTGAAGGATATGCTATTATTGCGAATCGCACACAGCTTGAGTTTGGTGGTGGTATTTGTCAAGACTCGACCACCTTGTTCCGAGCTGCATTTTGGGCTGGATTGCCGATTACTGAGCGCTGGGGACACTCATTCTACATCAGTTGGTATGACAAGTATGGCCCAACCGGCATGGACTCCACAATCTTTACAGGTGGCCCTGATTTGAAGTTTGTCAATGATACTGGTAACTGGATTTTGATGCAGACTGAATCAGACGCCAAAACAGGTGTGGCATCGATTAAGTTCTATGGAACACCTACCAATCGTACAGTGGAGTTGGTTCATAATATATATGCTCGTGCATCGGCGCCTACCGACCCTGTGTATGTTGCAGACGAAGAGCAACCGGTTGGTACGGTCAAGCACAGCGACCGTGCGCGTGACGGTTTGTCTATTGAGATTCGTCGTATCGTAACGAACCCGGACGGCACCGAGCGCCCGCAAGATGTCTTTTTGACCCAGTTCAAACCTTGGCCCAATATCTTTGTGCTCAATCCCGAAGATATGGAAAATGGCCAACCTATCATTGAGATGCCACCACCGCCGCCGAACTTGTGGACTCCCGGGTTAACACCCAATGGTGGGGTTCGCTATGTAGCTCCTGAGACCGTTGCTCCCGTGGCAGAGGCCCCTGCACGCATCACAAACTGACCACCGTACATGGTTATGTCTCTAATACGCACTGACGAAGGTCGAAGCCTAGCGTCAGTGCGTGTACATATGTGCGATGTAACGATCTGCAATGGCATTCCATCGAAAGAGTAACGCGTGCGCTTTGGCCTGCCGGATATAGTGCTCGCGCAGTGCTTGGTTGTGCCATAAACGAGTAATTGCATCGGCAATATGATGCGTGTGCCGCATATCGGTGTATGCCACAACCTCTCCATGGAGCTCGCGCATAGTCGGATAGTCGTGACACAGCACCACTCGCTCAGCTGCCAATGCCTCGAGAATAGGCAATCCGAACCCCTCAGCAAGCGATGGTTGGATACATATATGTGCCGCATGATAGAGCTGATTGAGTAACCCATCCTCTGGGTCTGATATATGAATAATTGGTATGTCAGCATATTCTGGGTCACACCATGGTAGGTGCCGCCGTGCATCTGTGTGCCCTGCGATGACGAGTTGACTATGCGATGGAATATCTCCCGATCGATATGCGTGTGCCCATGCATGGATTAGTCCATTGAGATTTTTGTGTGGTTGGTTCGAGCTGACACACAATCCAAATGGTTGGGTAATACCGTAATGTGCGAATTGATTTGAAGACGGTATATCAAAAAATGCATCTTCTACGCCATTGGGTATGACTGCAAGTGCCTCGCAATATCTATAGTGTTGTCGTATTTGCTGGGCAGCGTGTAATGATACCGTTGTGACACAATCTGCACGCGCCATATTGAATCGAACGAGATGCGTGAGGAGTACCCGTTGTATTAATGACATGCTCTGGAGCTCGAGTGGAATTGCATCGTGTACGGTTAACATGCGCTTGGATGGCGCTTTGTGCGGTGGCATGACAAAGTATGGTGCATAAATCCAATCAGGCATCAGTTGGTGCGTCAAATGACGTATTTGCCACCACTCGCGTATACTGAATGGGCGTGCATCAAGGTTATACAGATGCACATGTGCTTGTCTGTCAGGTAGGACAAATAGCTCGCGTGGCGAACGTGGGTTGATGATAATATCTAATCGTGATACTTGTGGATGATTCGCCCAGGCATGGCAGAGCATACTGGTGACTCGCCCAATGCCTGGGTAGTGATTGGCTACATATCGCCCATCAACGCATATATGGAGCTTAGATGTCTGCATGTCGGTACCAGCCATAGAGATACCCTAGTGCACTTGCATATGATGCGACTGCTTTGAGCGGTGCCCAATCGAGTCGCCACCGTGGATCAGCAAACGAATACGGTAGGATACAGTGGATTGGAACAATCAGCGTACGCCACAGAATCCATACGACTGCATGGATTGGTGTGGCAAACCAATTGCCACCACGCGCACGCACAGGATCGCGTCGTACCTCTTGTGCATGACCCATCCCATAATGTATGTGCTTACGCCATAATTGACCAAATGTATCCGGTGCAGGATGATAAACCCACGTTTGACCGCTTTGAATGATATTCGCCGGCCAGTCAGGCGTAGAAGTACGGCGTAAGCGCACCAAAAACTCTGTATCGACACCACGTGTTAATGTCTCGTTGAATCCCTGTATGCGGTCAAAATGGGTGCGATGGATCAGAAGGCATGTCGTCGTCACATCACAATAAAAATGCGGCGGATCTGGATTTGTAATGGTATCGACGGCTACAATTGGGTGAATAATTCGTGCAACTTGATTGGCAACCTGGCGTTGAAATGCAGAAGCATCTGGAGGTAAGAGCCGCGCACTCCCCACTGCACTGACGCCCGGTTGTTGTGCACTAATCAGCATGCGCTTGATTAACTCGTCATGCCCTGGCATCGCATCGTCATCGATGAACAATAGCCACTCAGCATCAGTTTGTGCCACTCCCATATTCCGTGCCCGCCCATTGGGTGATACACCGCGAATAATAATCGTTTCGTTTGGTGGATGTGTCTGATGCTGGAGCGCATCAAGGAGTGGCTCGAGGTTGGTCCCCTGAAGTGATGGAATAATTGCTGCAACCTGTGTCATCGTGAGCACTCCTGAGCTGTGTGAATGTGGCGGAGCTATCTACACAAAGTGGTAGCAGGCAGCTGTGGCGTGTTGCCAGTTTTCGATCAAAAAACGATGAGCTACGCGCGACCGTGCATTGAGTGCCGTGGTGATGCGAATATTTGGATCGTTGAGCATGCGGTTGATGGCGGTGGCCAGAGCATTTGGATCGCCTGGACGTACTAACAATCCACTCGCTGTTGAATCGATGATTTCTTGAATATTGGTAATATTTGAAGCTACAATCGGGCGTTCCATGGCCATTGCAATCAGCAAATTAAATGACATTGCCTCGGCAAATGACGGCTGTACATAAATATCAATAACTGGTAACACATCTGTGTTATCGTGGTATATTTCACGGGTAAGAAAGTGAATCTGGTGCGGTTGGGCGCTCTTTTGGGCGAGTTGTCGCAGATACATATCATCCTCTCCCTCGCCAACTAAAACAAGATGGCAGTCCGGGTTTTGCTGCCAGACATTGTCCATACTGTGAATGAGTGTGGCATACCCTTTGCTAGTAGTGAATTGTCCGATTCCTCCAATAATTCGTCCTTTTTCGGGGAGTCCTAGGTCGTGTCGAGATATATGTGGTACGGTGTGTAACGCATACCGCTGACTATCAATCCCAATTGGAATGACATGGATTGGCGTCATTGTAATGGCAAAGTGTTGTTGAATCTGTTGTTTCGCGCTATTGGTATATACAATGATGCTACTAAGTGTTCGTAGTAAGCGCTTCATTATTGTGTTATACAGCGGCCGGATGCCATCACTTTTGAGGGATACAGGTACGTGGGCAAACGTCACAATGCGCCATGGGATTTGTGCGAGCCACATCGCCATGATGCTCTCGGTGTCAGTATCCGGTGAGGTCGCTAAACAATGTACCAGCGTTGGTTGCTTCTCTCGGAACAATGCGATAAGCACGCGTAACCGAAAGAGAAAAGAGGCATGTTCGGGAATTTGTAAAGTAACGATGTCAACCGAATAAAGTTGGCTGACGGCAGTCAGTCGTGGATATATATGGGATGACTGAATCACGATGGTGATGCGATACGGCAACGTATGCACATGTTCAATCAGATTCACAACGTACTCTAGCGTGTCAATACTAACATCATGGCTGAGCAAATATACAATGTGTGGACGGTGTGGCATGGTGATTCCTCAAGGATCAGTAATTGGAGGTTACCGCGCAGTTACATCAAAAAAACGCATGTAAACCAGATGAAATTGTTTTGCGATGATGTCCCATGTATGGTCACTTAGTTGGTGCTTGGCACGTATGCCGATTGTATCACGTTGAGGGTGTTCGAGCAGTCGTATCAATGTACGTGATAAATCATCCACAGAGCCAGATTTGTACACGAATCCATTCACCCCATCATGAACCTGCTCCGCGAGCGGCGGTAAATCTGGTACTACACAAACGACACCTGCTGCCTGGGCATTTACCAGCATCCCAGACGTGGTAATTGCACGATACGGTAACAAGAGAGCATCACAGGCTGCAAGATAGAGCGCAGCCTCGCTATCTGGCAAAAAGTACGGCTTGACGGTCACATTGGTCATGTTCGCCGTTTGACGGTGTATCTGGGATAAATACTGCTTATCTGTAGGCAATCCAGCAATAATGATATGTGCTTGTGGAATGGCATGCATTGCAGCAATGGCTGTGTCAATTCCTTTGTATGGACGAATCATTCCCAAAAATACAAACACCGGAATATCTTGGGCCAGTCCCAGTTGGATACGTGCGTGCTGGCGTGACATCAACGGCCCAAATGGCTCAGCGCAATGCCCATGCGGTATGACGGTAATTGGAATAGTCACCAGATAATCTGCTAATAGTTGCTGACGAGTAACCGCATGGTGACAGGTCACCGCATGACATTGATTGATAACATGTTGTACCGTGGTATGTGCAATATCCTCATGCCAACAGATGTGTGGCTTGAGGTTGTGCACGGTCCAGATGAGATGGACACCGCGCCAACGTAAAAACATCAACATGACAATAAACCCGACCATTCGTATCCAAGACATAAGCCACTGTGGACGTTGAATTATCTCGTCAAATAAATGAATGTGAAAAATACACAAATCGCGTTTCCACGCCATTTGCCATAATGCACCACGAAGTGAGCCGTCATAAATGGCATAACGCTCTGATAGCGCCTCGTGGAGATGCGCTAAGTAATTGCTATGGGTCAGTCGTGGGGGTAACGCGTAAATTATTGGTTTCATGAAAGTGTCACCATCTTGATGTGTTGCACATCGCTATCATGTATGCATCAAGAGTTGCTGAATATGATGCTGGAGCAATGTGGTGGCGACGTCAATCTCGTTATCACCCGGCACAATCACATGTGCATATTGACGAGACGGAGCTACATATGCATGATGCATTGGGCGGACTGTGTCCAAGTATTGCTGTTGCACAGAATCAAAGCTGCGCCCACGCTCTGTGGTGTCACGTTGCATGCGCCGCAACAGACGAATGTCATCCGCGGTATCAATGAACACGCGTAGCTCGATGATACTGCGTAATGACTCGGGCACAAACAACAAAATACCATCTAACACAAGAATCGGTCGCGGTGCCGTCTCAATACCACCTGTAACGCGTGTGTAACTGACAAAGTCATAATTGGGAATGGTAATTGTTTGACCCTGCTGTAATGCCATAATATGCGTCATGTACAACTCAGTATCAAATGCGTCAGGATGGTCAAAGTTGTACTGTTGGCGTTCTGCCAGCGTCAGATGCCCTAAGTCGTGATAATACGCATCATATGGCAACCAGGCAATCTGCTCGTGCCCGATCCGTCCAACAAGTTGATTGACAATGGTGGTTTTGCCAGCGCCACTCCCACCAGCGATGCCCAAAATAAATGGCTTCATTGTCGTTCTTCATCGTGTGCATGGTCAATACTCCGTGCAATTGCCAGTTTGAGTCCAACCGTACACCATAAGAGTGCAGTCATATGACTAAACTCAATATTAAAAAAGTAATGGTCTAAGACACCCACAGCAAGTGCTGCAACCAGCCCAGCTTGGAGTCCAATCAACCAACTTGCATGCATCTCGTCGTTGCGCTGAATCGCACGGTTGAGACTCGCCCAACTCCGCACAAACAAACTCCCCATTAATAGCAAGAAAACGCTTAAGCCAATCAGCCCAATCCGCTGCGCAATCGCTAAATAAATGCTTGATACACCGGCAACAAGGTCGATATCGGGCGCCCGCCCAAACCCAATCCCAAAAAACGGATAGGCCTGAATCACGGCAAATGCGTTGTTGAACTCATCTAGGCGCATTTGATTCGCTTGGTCTTGGAACTGCACACCTTGCACGATACGATTAACAAATTGCTCGCCGATACCCACGAAAACGACTAACACAGTCGCAAGCACTCCACCGCCGATAATCAACCACCATAAGCGTCGATACCGCACAGTTGCCACATATATTGCCGCAATAATTAATCCACCGAGTGCCGCCCGTGAGAATGTCAAAAACAATACTGTCACAATTAAGCCAGTCATAAATATCATGATGCGCCGCGAAAAAATCGGCTGTGCGACAATCGTTTGTGTTGCCGCAATCGCTCCTATCAACGCTAACATACCACCATAACTGTTGGGATCAACTGCTAGTCCAATTGCCCGCATAAGACCATCCGGGTCGTCCTCAACATAGCGTAAGACACGCCCACTTGTTGGGTAGCCGATCCGGCCAAATAATACGAGAAACCGCTCGGCAAGCGCGTCAGGAATGATATAGAGAATCATACCGATAGCAGCTGATACGGTTCCTCCAATTAAGAGTAATCGGAGCGCCCACTGCAAATCATCGTCGTTTTTGATGATATCGAGCACCGCAAACATTAACAAAATGCCCAATACGAATTTGGCGTAATTGTGGAGCGTCGTTGCATCAGGTAACCCGCGTGCTCCCAAAAACAACGCAAACAACGTGAACCCCAAAAAACCAAGTACCGCAGGCGCAAATCCAGTGAGGTCTAAGCGATAATCAGGTGTGGTCAATACATTAAGTATGCGTATCACCAACAACGCCACAATGGCTAGTGATAAGAGTGATGGCGTAATAATCGCCCGGAACGGCAACGTGCCAAATGGTAATACCGTGAACAGCATAACAATTGTGCCGAGCATGACACGGTTACTGCCGAGCGCATAGTATGCCACGACTATGACGGCCATGAGTACAAACGGTACCCAAAAATAGGTATACACCAGTAATGCAGCCCCTAATACACTGATGAGTAACCCGGCCATAATGGCCCATGCCATCCGTCGTTGCTGTTCATTTGTGGTATCAAAAAAAGGTACATGCATAGCAATTATTGGTACAGTAAAAGTGGGTCTTGAAAAACTGTCCGCACAATCGACTCGTTGACGGCCCGCGCAAGTTCGTCGGGGCGCCCACAAATTGCAGGATCAAGGAATCCTGCTTGGTAGAGCTGATTGATTTGTGGTTGCGCCGCTTTACTACGCAACTCGGCTAAAGTAACTACAACCCACGACCAAAGTTCGTGATCGTTTGGTGTCGCGTGTGCTGGATGTGGTAGTATATCGCGCAATATCTTGGTGACCGAACGCGTGGTCAGTGGGTGAATGTTTGCAATGCTGCCTAGTGTTGTGCTAGCAACAATCCGTGATGACTGTGGTGCATGCACATCATGAAGCACTGATGCCAAGACGTCTATGGCGTGACTTCCAAATGCTGGTATCGTATGCTCGAGATATTCATAGAGCATGTACAAATTATCATCCGGTCGCCGTAAGATATCGCTGATAATTGATAACGTGCGCTCGTCTTGCCAGCTACTCAAAAAAATCAATGCGTGACACCGCGCATATTCATCAAGCTCATGTGCCGACGGCAAAAGCGGCTTCGCCAACAACACATGCAAATGAGGAGTAATTTCACGTTTGCGTGATTGAATGCCATCAATTAACGCCTGTGAAACAGTACTCCCTGCATGTGCAATATAATCAATAAGTTGTTCGGTCGAAACAGCAGTAAATGACGATTGCACGTGTGCCCACCACACCCCATCATGTATCATTACGAATGCCTGAGTATTGTACCATCCTCTGCTTGGGCTTGTGCTACCAACATATATCAGAAGCAATATAAAAGTGGTATAGTGAATGTGGTATGGTCAATTACAATCGTAAGGAGTCACCCATGACCCGCGTACTTGTATGGAATGAGTTTCGTCACGAAAAAAATGCTAACCACCCTGCTGCGACCATCTACCCCAATGGTATTCATGGCGCTATTGCAGACGGTTTGTCAGAAAGCGACAAGAACTTTGTCGTCAAGACTGCCACCTTGGATGAACCCGAGCATGGTTTGACAGAGGCCGTTCTCAGCGAGACTGATGTCTTGATTTGGTGGGGGCATATGGCTCACCATGAGGTCCAAGATGAGATTGTCGCTCGCGTCAAAAAGCATGTAGTTGAGCGCGGTATGGGCTTGGTTGTGCTTCATTCAGGGCACTTCTCCAAAATTTTTAAGTCCCTCATGGGTACAACTTGTGACCTCAAGTGGCGTGAGTCAGATGACATTGAGCGCGTGTGGGTCATTGAACCCAGCCATCCGATTGCGGCCGGTGTGCCACAGCACTTCGAGTTGCCCGAGGAGATGTATGGCGAGCGTTTCGATATCCCTGCCCCTGACAACTTGGTGATGGTCAGCTGGTTCACCGGCGGTGAGGTCTTCCGTAGCGGCTGCTGCTATCATCGTGGTCATGGTAAGGTCTTCTACTTCCGTCCAGGTCATGAGAGCTACCCAACCTACTTCGATAAGAATGTACGCCTAGTTATCGCTAACGGCGTACGCTGGGCTGCTCCGAACGGCCTTGTGATCCCAACCTACGGTAATCATAAGGCGTTGGAGAGCAAGTAATTTAATTTTTTTGATACCGCACTGCAATCATTATTGCGGTGCGGTTCTTGTCATGTTATTAGGTGTTTTTATGGCACGAGCCGAAATCCATTTGCCGCGCGGTTTGCGCGATTCGTTGCGTCGTGGTCACCCGTGGGTCTATCGTAATCATCTTGATGAGCAACCTGTGCTTGCCGATGGCACCGAGGTCGTTGTCAAATGCGCTGGCTGGCGTGGTATTGGGCTATGGGATAACCAAGGCGCCATTGCTCTCCGAATCTATACGAGTGGGGCCCGCATTGATGACCAGTTGATTCACCAACGTGTCCAGGCAGCATGGCTCAATCGTGCATTGTTACGCAATCAAGGCGTGACCGCCTATCGTTGGTTATTTGGTGAGGGCGATGGTTTGCCCGGTATCACCGTTGATTTGTACGGATCGGTAGCCGTTATCCAGAGTTATGGTAGCGGTCCTGCAACCTTGGTGCCACGTGTGGTTACCGCTCTGGTGGCTTGTAATCCGGCTCTCCAAGCAGTGCTTGGCAGCAAAAGTCGCGACGACGATGCCCCCAAAGAACAACGCCGTGCCTTGCTGTGGGGTAATTTACCCACTGGTGATCTTATCGTTCAAGAACATGCAGGTTTGCGCTTTGTGGTTGATCCGCAGGTCGGCCAGAAGACTGGACTTTTTTTGGATCACCGTGAAAACCGTCATACCCTGATGCAGTATGTACAAGGATTGAGTGTACTGAACTGCTTTTCGTATACTGGCGCATTTTCGCTCTATGCCCTCAAAGGTGGTGCGCGCAAAGTCGTCAGCGTCGATGTCGGCCAAGGCCTTGCTGAGGCTGCAGACCAAAACATTGTGTTAAATAATCTACCATTAGAGCGCCATCAGTTTGTGACTCAAGATTGTTTTGAATTACTGCACAAAATGACTACTGATGGGCGTAAATACGACTGTATTATCCTCGATCCACCAAGTTTTGCACGGACACGCCAACAACGCGAAAGTGCTATTCAGGCATATACACGCCTCAATACTATGGCGATGAAATGCCTGACACCATACGGGTTACTCGTCACTGCAAGTTGTACAAGTCAAGTGAGCCCCGATGAGTTCCGGTTGATGGTTGCCTCATCGGCGGTTGAATCAAACAAACATGTCCAAGTACTCGGTGAGTTTGGTCACGCCAGTGATCATCCAGTCCCACTCCACTTCCCCGAGGGACGATACCTCAAATGTTTAATCACCCGCGTCAACGACATGTGGTAACCAGACGAAGGGGGCATTGCAATGTTGCAACGCCCCCTTCGCTTCGAATTGATGAGATGCTATTCGCCAGCCTCAAGCTCGTATGCTGTGCTCAACTGGACATTGTTAACTGCATAACGATATGTCGCATACAAAGAACCAAGCAATACCGTAACGGCACCAAGTGTAGCCCCAATTGTCAGTAATCGACGCATGATTAACCTCCTCATGCTGAATTGTTCAACCATATACTAGACGTTGTCGGTCGTGACAAAGTTGCGTGCGTTGAGGCGTTCTTATCAAATACTCATGGTGCATATTTGGTTGCATGATTGTGCACAATGGTAAAAATCAACCAGAGAGTTATTGGTGTCGTTACTAACACGAGTGATATGAATGGATCATCAACCATGACAATCAATGGAGATGGTGTTGCAGTAACAAAACCGGTACTACTCACCCCAAACACAACCACAAATAGCCAACGCCATACCCAGCGTCGTGCCCAAGCTCGTTCGAAGCCGTCGTGCCCGGACCAGGTGATCACACTCAACCCCTCAGTCAACAAAAGCACAATTGCCACAAACATACTATGAACTGAGATAAGGCTCATCTGCACACACCAGCCGACACTCAGCATGATTAAGTCACGTAGTAATGATGGCATATTGCCTAGAAGTGTCTGCAATTCACCGCGCAAAACTCGCTCTTCGGCCATTGACCACCACGCAATGGGTAGTGCGAGACCAACCATTGCTATGATACTCTCTATGCTAATCTGCCATGTAGTGTCGGTGAACCCAAGGAGCCACATCACTATCAATGACATTCCACATAATACAATGCCCTCGATGACTGATTTGCCAATAATGGCCCAGTTTCGTTTTGTTGAAGGTGTTCGCCATACAAGCCATACTAGTCCGCTCGCAAGGCTAAGTTGTAACGCAGTCCAAAATGTTGACTGAAACGACATGTCCATAGACACCAATTGCCCAATCTGGGTTTGGCTCACAATAAATGTACTAAAAACGACAACAGATGGGAGCCCCACAATCGCCATTACCCACCGTTGCCAATGCGTTAATTGCTGCATGGCATACTCCTCCGTACGTAATTGTACGGTATGATGACTATACACCAGTTGTATACCTACCAGAAAGATGTTTGATGTCACGCATTATCATTGCAGGGCACTTGTGTCTTGATCTGATACCAACTGTGCACATGATTCCATTGGCAGATTTCGCCAATGCTGGGCAGCTGCACGAGGTTGGGCCGATGATGATTGCCCTTGGTGGCGCAGTCGCCAATACAGGTCTATCGTTGCATTTCCTCGGCGCCGATGTAGGCTTGGTCGGATTATGTGGCAATGATATGATCGGTGATTTGGTGATACGCCAAATTAGCCAGTACGATGATGCTTTAACTACGCGTATTCACCGAATCGATCAGGTTGCAACCTCATATTCGATTGTCGTGACACCAGGTGGCCAAGACCGCTCGTTCTTTTATTTTCCGGGTACGACTGCTGCGCTTGCCTCCCATCACATTACTCCGTACATCCATGGTGCTACATGGCTTCATATCGGCTATCCACCACTACTAAAAGCATTGATGGCGCATGATGCGCAACCGCTTATTGCCACACTTAATGCGGCGCATGCGCACACCATGACGACGAGTATCGATATGGTGGTGCCCGATCCGAATGGACCATCGGGTGCGTATGATTGGCCACGATTACTCCCGCTCATACTGGCGCACGTCGATGTGTTTGTGCCAAGTGCCGCCGAGATTTGTGCCATGCTACGCCCTGCCGATTATGCGCGCTGGGGCCATGCGTGTGATGCCCATATTGATATCACATACGCACAGCAGTTGTGTGGGGCACTGATTGAGATGGGGGTGGCCGTTGCCGGTATTAAATTAGGTGCTCATGGGTTATATCTGCGTACAGCAAGCGCACAACGGCTGATGCAGGCTCACTTATCACCTGCGCTTGCCGAGCAAGACGTATGGTGTCCAAGTTATCCAGTAACGGTGCAGGGGACGGTCGGAGCCGGCGATGCCTGTTATGCCGGTCTGATTGTGGCACTTATCGCCAATCAATCGTTGATGACCGTCGCACAACTTGGCTGTGCGGTGGCTGCCTGTTGTGTCGAGGAGGTCGATGCCGTGGGGCGTCGACGCTTTGGAATTGACTGGTGTGAATGATTAGCTGGTCAAGACGATGCGCAACCCACCAATCAACGCTGCTGGGATGGTATTGACAAAGATGCCGAGCTTCTTGGCCTCTTTCTCCGGTAATATCAACGCCACAATCGCTTGGATGATTTGGGTCTCACTATAGCCGGTAATAATAGCACAGGCATCGATTTGTTCCTGACGAAACCCAACTTGCATCAATGATGCAAACGTCAGTTTGGTGATGTCATTTTGGTGTTTGGCTAGCTCAATATGTAATGCCGGCGCATACATGCTAAAGCCGTTCGAGTCCTGAGATGCATCTTGAGTATGATCCGTATCCGTTATATCAACGCTATCGAACCACTCATCTTTGATGTGGTTAATTGGGCTCGATGAATATGACGGTGACGGCGATCCTATTAATTCGGCAGAGGAGTTCGATTGTCTGATGCCCCTACGCGATCGTGGTGTCGGCATGGTTCGTAACACCACATGATGTGTATGTAGGTCTAATGGCGCATGCATCTTATATACTTCACCATCGGCCATATGCGAGTCATAGGCCATCTGCTGGGCTATTTTCACTCGTAGTTGCTCATCAGTGACTTTTTCGTCGCTGGCGTGGACGGCGACTGCCACAAATACGGTGCTATAGCTCATGAGTCCATAAGTTTGAGACCACTCTGCCTGATAATCTCCGACCAGATCATTGAGGTGTTGGGCAGCAATCATACGTACCACGTCGTGACGCATCGACTCATCAACAGTCACAACTTCAAGTGGTATGCGTGTGTCATCTTCATGCCAGATCGGTTGGACATGGCGATCGGTGACTGCCCACACAATTCCCTGTTCACCAATGTAGCGCACCGATTTGCCCCTCTTCCAGGCGATGACGGCATCGCCGAAGTCAAGTTTGGTATCGACTTTGTGGGTGAAGCGGATTTTGTTGACTGTGCGCTCCATTGCATCATCAATGCGTTCACGTGGCGTGACTGTTTCGCAGAATCCGCCGGTAATATCGGCCAATGATTTGAGTTCACCATCCGCAGGTGCATAACTAATCACGAGTGGGAACACTCGGTGTTCCTGTTGACGCGCCAGCGTGGCTACTTGGTTGATTCCATATGCATCGCCATCCGTCAATACAATCACCACACAATCCTGATTGTTGGTCGGCATCTGGAGCACGTACTCGAGTGCTCGAGCAATCGCAGTCCCGCCGAGATTGGCCTCGATGGTGTTTACCCAGTTGTTCATGTGACGCCGAATGACTGGCCCAACCTTCATCAACCCAGGGGTGACATCGACAACATTGCTACCAAAGCGGGTCACAGCAATCGAATCTCCATCCTGTAACATCCCTAGTAAGCGCATGACCGCCTCTTGGGCTTGGCGAATTGAACTGCCCCCCATCGAACCCGAACAATCCACTAATAACTTGATGTGCATTGGTCCAAGGTCGTGCGTGTGATTCTGTGTGATATGGGTGTAATTGGCATACCAATGCTGACCGGCGTGTGGTGCGTACATGCTCAGTAACGCGTTGCCGTACTCGTTGATGTGCACAACGACATCACGATCCATCGTGGCACCATTGATTGCCACATGGCACACCGTATCGCGCATCGTGATATTGGCGATATGACTCGCCACACTGATGCGCGACTTTGCAATGCCATGCAAGCGTAGCAACGCGCTAAATGGATATGTGACTGCCAGATCCGTCACGGGTGCTTGGTCTGGACGAATCCCCGAATCGGTCGGGTTGCCATACTGCGGCGCAATCGTGGTCGGAATACCTATTCGCACGCGCCCGTCGTGTGGCATGACAAATTGACCAAAGCGATAGGCAACTTTGACCTCTTCGCCCCCGGGCAAATTGCCCAACTTGAGCAAATAATATTCACTCTTTTGCTCAATCATGATGGTCGTATCGCCACGAGCGATGGCCTCGTCGTATTTTTGCTGCCCCTCGTAGTTAGGGAGCACCTGACTTTTGAACTCCTTGCCACGAATGTGAATGGTGACGTCGAGGAGTGTGGCATCGTGGGGTAATGGGAAGGTATACTGTACCTCCAACGCCTGGTCAATGGGATTTTGGTAAACTTGGGTGACTGTCATGATACTCAAATGCCCAACATAGTCACCTTCGACGTGAACGCTTTGTAGTGGGATAATTTGATCGTTGGTGGCAACACACGTTGCGTGTATTGGTATATCCAATTTCACTCTCCTTTGTTTTTCAACACTTTTATCATGAAACAATTACATGAATACGTACTATTGTAACACAACGTCTGCATGGTGTAAATACTACACACATGCAGACGTTGAAATTCGCGATAAATGTTGCAGAGATAGACTATGCCATGAAGCGTTGCCAGATCGCCTCGGCAATCAGTGCCACCAAAAAGAGCAAGCCGAAGGTACGCGTATGGACAAACGCATAGGGTGAGTACCACAACGGCCAAACATCCTTGGGGTAGTCGGCAGGTGGCTCATTCGGTCGTGGTTTGGTGAAAATCATCATGGCGGTGACTGCTGCCGGGATTGCCAAACCGACAATCGCCATCCACCCCGAGACGATGCCGGCAATAATCAAGGCGACAACAATCACATACTCTGCCAAAAATAACCCAATTGCCACATATCGAGCACCTGGATCGCCGAGAATCACCGGCAGTGTATAGATTTTGCTGGCCTTGTCTGACGGCATTTTGTCGATGTGCTTACCAAACAAGACGGTGGTGGCGGCGAGCGTCTGAGGCAAACTGATGAGCACTGCATTCCACGACCACTGCCCAGTAATCACATAGTAGCCACCACCGACCATTAGTGGCCCCCATACGAGCAGGACTGCAACCTCGCCCATGCCAATGTACTTGAGTGGCCATGTATAAAAGATGACGAACCCGGCTCCTGCCAAGAGCAAATAAAAGGCCAACTCACCGCGTAACCAAACCAGATACGCACCCGGAATCAACGCGAGTAACCCGGTGATAGCTGCATAGAGCAACAACCCGCGCTGATTGAGTAATCCGTGTACCAGCGGTTGTGGGCCGTATTGCGCACGGAAGTAGTTGTTATGATCAACACCAGTCCGATAATCAATCAAATCATTGAGGAGGTTGTTGGTCGCATGCGCCATGGTCAGACCGACAAACAAACAGAGCCACAACACCCAATCAAACATGCCGTCGCGCCAGGCCCACAACCCAGCGATGGTCGCCGATGTGCCGGTCATTACGAGTACAGCAGCCCGTGATGCAATCAGCCAGCGCGAGATGATGTCGAGTGATTGCCATTCCTCTTGACTGAGTCGCGGGATTGTCCGTAGTGCCTTGCCCCACATTGCTAACATGTGCGCCTCCTATTTTGAGTGCATTCGGATGCGCCAATCATATCATGTTCTTTGTAAAAAATATATCTTGCCGGATTTTTGAAAGGGCATGACGCTGAACCATACGCTGACTAGTCACAATTTGCTTCACGCAGGATGTCGCAACGGTAAATCTCATCACCGAGGACATAGGTAAGTACAAGTACGAGGCTGAGCAACCCGCATCCACCAATGATGCGCACCATGGACCACGATGTGGTGCGTCGTAATGGCCATAGTAGCTGAGTGGCACCATATCCGGCCCACAACATACTCATGCCCAATAACATGAGCTCGTGCAGTGTCGTGTGTCCTGTTGGTCGTATCCACCCGAGTAGGGGCTGAATGTGCAGACTGACGATGGTGTTGAGCCCCAAAAACGGCAGTATGCTGAGCAGAAATGTCTGGCCACAACGACGAAGTTCAGGCATTGCTATACCTCATATGTGCTGTGATAACTCCATCATATACCACATAATGGTACAATTGATTTTGTGATGATTTGCACAAAGGTGCGACGATGCAAAAGCGGTATTGGCGACTGTATTTGAGTTTACTGGGGATAGTCACCCATGTCTTTATTTTCGATATTGTAGCTGGGCGATGGTTTGCCGGCAGTGCGGTACGGCGCTGGATTCGTTTGGCCCAAGGGTTTCGTCAGCTCGCCATTGATTTGGGTGGTGTGCCGATTAAGTTGGGGCAGTTTTTGAGTGTGCGAGTGGACGTGCTACCGAGTGCGGTAACGGCAGCGTTGGCTGATTTGCGCGATCATGTGCCGCCAGTACCGTTTGCACAAATCGAGCCAATCCTGACCGAGGCCTGGCAAGTGCCATATGGAGAGCAGTTGCAGTCACTCGATACGACGCCAGTGGCAGCTGCGTCATTGGGGCAGGTCTACAAAGGGGTGCGTCAGGATGGCCGGGTGGTGGCAGTCAAGGTCTTGCGTCCGAATATCAACGAAATAATTGAAACTGATTTGGCGGCGGTACAGGCGATTGTACGCCTCATCAAGGATTACCCACTGATTCGTCGCCGTGCTGATTTGCAACGGTTGTTTGATGAGTTTGCCGAGGTATTGCGTCAAGAGCTCGATTATCGCCAAGAGGCCCAGAACAATCAACGGCTCAGTCAGGTACTCCGCAATGATACCCGAGTAAAGTTGCCGGTCATTCACCCCGATTTGAGCACTGCCCAAGTATTGGTGATGGATTGGGTATATGGGATTTCACCCGATCAAAGAGCCGCTCTTGACGCAGCTGGCGTTGACCGTTCTGCGTTGGCTAAGGCATTGCTCGAAATCTTTTTTGTGCAGTGTTTTGAATCGGGGACATTCCACGCAGATCCCCACCCTGGCAACATATTGATTGAACCAACGGGTGATGGGCGTTGGGTGATTCATCTGCTTGATTTGGGGGCAGTGGCGTATGTGCCGGCGACGTTGCTTACGCATCTGCGGACTGGTGTGGTGGCGCTGGTTGGCAACGATATTCCAGGAATTATGACTGAGCTTGATGCGCTCGATATGATTCTGCCGGATGCGGATCGAGACGAGATTCAGCGGGTGTTGCGCCAGGTGTTAGCCGAGGTCAGCAATCGATCAATGAGCGATATGCGCAACATTGATTTTGTGGGGCTAGCAAGCGATTCACGCGAGCTGTTGATATCACTGCCATTCCAAATCCCGCAAAATGTGATTTATCTCGGGCGGGCGTTGAGTTTGTTGAGCGGTGTTGTGGCCATGATTGACCCGCAGATTAATTTGGTTGAAACTGCACGGCCATTAGCACTGCGATGGACACAACAGAATCAGCAATCGCTCTTTGACGAGGCAGTGCGCATCGGTCGGTTACTGATTGGTTTACCGGCACGTCTGGATCGGATTATTAGTCAGTTTGAGCAGGGGAGTGTGGGCATGCATGTTCCGCAACTCGAACGGCAATTACGCCGACTTGAGACGGCGCAACAGCGTCGGGACTGGATGCTTATCGGACTCTTGGTCGCATTAGTTATCAGCCTGTGGATTGGCTAGTATCGTGATTCGTTGACACTGCACACATTGGCGTTTAAGATGAAAACAACAATATTGCCGTTGAAAGGGTTGTTGTGAAGCGTTTTCGTGTATGGATTGGCGTAATTATTAGTGTTGCCTGTCTCTATATTGCCTTTCAAGGCCTGCATTTTGGTGATTTTTGGCAGGTCGTTCAATCGGTTAATTATTGGTGGATTATTCCGGCAGTTGCTGTCTATACGTTGGCTGTAGTCATCCGTACGTGGCGTTGGCAATCGATGCTCCGGCCAATGGCGGAGGTGTCTTTCAAGCGTTTGTGGCCAGTCGTGGTGATTGGCTACATGGGCAACAACGTCTACCCTGCTCGTGCTGGCGAGGTGTTGCGCTCGTATGTGTTGCGTCGTCGTGAGGGTATTTCGATGAGTGCCTCGCTTGCAACAGTGGTGCTTGAGCGCTTGTTTGATGGTCTGATTATGTTATTGTTCGTCTTTGTGACGTTGCCGTTCGCACCATTGCCGCCCTTGTACAATACGATTGTGACGATATTCAGTCTCGTGTTTGGTATGGCGTTGGTCTTTTTTTTGGTGTTGGCATCACGCCCAACCATGTTGATGAATGTGTGGAACTGGGTTGCTCAACGCATATTGCCGGCTCGGATTGCTAGCAAAGGCGAAGATATCGTGACCAAGTTTGTCACTGGACTTCAATCGCTCAAAAGTCCGCGCGAGATGTTGATTATTTTTGCGTCATCGGCGTTGATTTGGTTGACTGAGACGGGCAAGTATTGGGTAATTATGCAGGGATTCCCGTTCGAAGTTGACTTTACTGTGTTGATGTTGATGACCGCCGTGGTCAATCTGGCGACGACGGTGCCATCGACGCCCGGATATGCGGGGACATTTGATGTGCCAGGTATTTTGATTTTGCAGAGCTACGGCGTGCCCCAAGCGATTGCGACCGGTTATACGCTGGTGTTGCATGTGGCACTCTGGTTGCCGATTACGTTGCTCGGCGCTTGGTATATGATCCGCGATCAAATGGGTTGGGATGACTTCGATCGCGCTGTGGCAGCTCGTCAAGGAGAATCATAATCATGCATATTCTGATTGTTGGTGCCGGGTTTGCTGGTCTGACGGCTGCTCGCGACCTTGTCAAAGCAGGCCATCAGGTGACCATTTGTGAGGCTGCGCCACAGGCGGGTGGCTTGGCGTCGGGCTTCAAAGGGAGTGATTCGTGGGAGTGGCCACTTGAGCGCTTCTATCATCATCTATTTGAGACCGATGCAGATATTCGCGCCTTGATTGCTGATATCGGGCAGAGTCACAAGCTCTCCTTCGAGGCGCCGCGTACCGTGCAATGGTGGCGCGACCGTACCTGGGCAGTGGATAGTCCTGTCAAAGTCTTGCAGCTACCGTTGATGCCGTTCATTGATCGTGTGCGCTTTGGCTTTGCGATTGCTTGGCTCAAATACCTAGTGCGCGACTGGCGGCCACTCGAGCGCGAGACGGCGATGCAGTGGTGCCAGCGTGTGATGGGTGACCGGGCTTATCGCTCGATGATAGAGCCGTTGTTGCGCGGCAAATTTGGTCCGTATGCAGAGCAGGTCAATATGGCATGGCTGTGGTCACGCTTCAAAGCGCGGAGCTTTAAGTTGGGCTACTATCACGGTGGTTTTCAAGCACTCGCCGATGACTTAGTGACTGATCTAAAAGCGAAGGGCGCCAAGTTTCATTTTGGGCGACCGCTCAATTCATTAACCTACGACGGCAACAACTGGTTTGCCACGGCCGTAAATGGTGAGTTGATTACCTGCGATCGCATCTTGGTAACGAGTGGCCCCGAGATGCTCAAGCGCATGGTGCCTGCCTTGCCACCGGCGTATACCGCTGGCCTTACCAAGCTCAATTCCCTCGGCGCCATGGTGATTACGCTGGCGTTGCGTCAACCGTTGACTACTGGCGATTACTGGATTAATACACCCAAACCCGAGTTCCCCATGTTGGCGATGGTCGAGCATACGCACTTTGTCGATAGCAAGCGTTACGGTGGTGATCATATCATTTATTGTGGCGATTATGTGCCGGTCGACCATGAGTATATGACGATGGATCGTGATGCGATTATTGCCCGCTTTGTGCCGGCCATGCAACGCATCAATCCTGCGTTTGATGTGAGCTGGATTCGCGATGCGTGGGTGCATCGTGAGCGCTATGCGCAACCGGTAGCGCCCGTGAATCATAGTCAGAATATCCCACCCATCAAGACGCCGTTGGCAGGGTTATACTGGGCCAGCATGAGTCATGTCTATCCATGGGACCGTGGCACAAACTTTGCGGTTGAGGTCGGCAAGCAAGCAGCACAGACGATCTTAGCCGATACCAAACCGGTCAAATAAGTGTGATGAAACCGCGGAGTGGTACGCCACTCCGCGGTTTTTTGTCGGCATTGTCGTCAATCTCCCGTATAATTGCGGTAATTCAATCGATGAATCAATCAGAGAGGGGTCAACGATGACTGAGCGCTTTTTGTTAACCGGAGCCCTAGGATGCATTGGCTCGTGGGTGGCCTATAATTTAGTCAAAGAAGGCAAGCCACCGGTTATTCTTGATATTGGCGGTGAGCCCAAACGTCTCAAACAACTGATGAGCGACGCTGAATTGGCGCAAATTACGTTCGTGAACGGTGATGTAACCGATTTGACCACTGTTGAACGCACGCTCGATGATTACGGCATTACCAACATCATTCATCTTGCAGCCTTGCAAGTGCCGTTCTGTCGCGCAAACCCACCACTCGGCGCCCATGTGAACGTGGTTGGGACTGTCAATATGTTTGAGGCGGCCAATCGACGCAAAGAGCGTATCAACAAGGTTGTCTATGCCTCGTCGGTGGCTGTTTATGATGCGGCTGACGGTGATGCCAGTGGCAATGTCAGTCATGGTATGGTTGGCCACCCGACTACGCTGTATGGCGTCTATAAGCAAGCCAACGAGGGGACTGCACGGGTTTATTGGCACGAACAACAGTTCCCGAGTATTGGCTTGCGTCCGTATATTGTGTATGGGACTGGACGCGATCAAGGGATGACCTCGACGCCCACCAAAGCGATGTTTGCCGCGGCAGTCGATCAGCCGTTTCATATCCCATTTGGTGGGCGTGCTGATTATCATTATGCTGATGATGTGGCCAAGACATTTATTGCCTGCGCCCGGGTGCCATTTGCCGGCGCCGAGATTTTTAATTTGCGCGGGAGTATTGCTACCATGCCCCAAATTATTACGGCTATCGAGGCTGAGGCACCCAGTGTAGCCGGCAAAATCACCTACACCGAACAGTCACTGCCGTTCCCCGATGAATATGAGGCCGCACCGCTCGAAGCCTTGATTGGCACGCTGCCGCATACGCCACTCGATCAAGCGGTGAGCGATACGATTCGGCGCTACCGTGATTTGACGGCCCGTGGTGTGCTCGCCAACGATGCGCTGTTGGCATAGGGATACACTATGACGTCGATGAATAAGAGATAGTCTTAGCTAGTTATTTCAAATTAATTTTGAATATTCAAATGAATTTGAAATAATTTTGGCCAGATTTTTAGAGTGAGGATAGTATGGAATATCGCGTGCTCGGCAATACGGGCATTAAGTTGTCAGCGCTGAGTATGGGGGCGTCGTCGCTGGGTGGCGTCTTTCATGCGATTAATCAAGCCGATGGCATTCGGGCGGTGCACATGGCGCTTGACGCCGGGATTAACCATTTCGATGTGGCACCGGCGTATGGCGCAACGGTGGCTGAGACAGTGTTGGGGCAAGCGTTACGCGGTGTGGCGCGCGATCGGTACGTACTCTCCACCAAAGTTGGTCAATACGACAAATATGGCGTGGACTTTAGTGCCGTCGGTGTGCGTGCCAAGTTGCATGAGAGTATGCAGCGATTGGGTGTCGAGTATGTCGATATCGTCTATTGTCATGATATTGAGTATGTGGACATTGATGTAATCATCAACGAGACATTACCGGCGTTGCGGCAGGCACAGCGCGAGGGGTTGATTCGCCAAGTGGGGATTAGTGGCTATCCGCTAGCGATTTATCCACGTGTGTTGGCGGCGTGTGACCTTGATGTGGTGTTGTCGTATTGTCATTTGATGTTGGGCAATACTCGATTGCTGGATGTAGTGCCACAGCTTCAGGCTTGTGAGGTGGGGATTATCAATGCGGCGCCGTTGGGAATGGGGTTGTTGACACGGCAAGGCCCACCGGAGTGGCATCCGGCCCCGGCGCATATTCGGGCGCGGTATACTGAGGCGGCAGCGTTTTGTCAGATGCAAGGGGTCGATATTGCCCAACTAGCGATTCAGTATAGCGTGGCACATCCACAGGTAGCCACCACGCTCGTAAGTACAGCCTCGCCGGATCGCATGGCAGCTAATCTGGCGTGGATTGCCCAACCAATTGATGGGCAGATAATAGCCGAGGTATTGCAGATATTGGCGCCGGTGCTCAACGAAAGTTGGCAGACGGGGCGGCCTGAGAATAATTGAGAGTTTATTGCATACGGAGGAGTGTCCCATGACACTAGAACCGATTCCACATCCGCCGATTACTGATCGTCAGGCTTGGGCCGAGGCCCGTCAGGCGTTACTTGCTGCCGAGAAAGCGCTGACGCGTGAGCGTGACCGGGTGAATGCGTTGCGCCGGCGCTTGCCGATGGTACCTGTGGAAAACTACCTGTTTGAGGGTCCAGATGGGGCGGTACGCTTGAGCGACGTCTTTGCGGGGCAGCGGCAGCTGATTGTCTACCACTTCATGTTTGGGCCGGATTGGGAGTCAGGATGCCCGGTGTGTACGCACTACATGAACGAGTTGTGTGATCTGTCGAATTTGGCGGAGCGCGACACGACGTTTGCGATTGTGGCCCGGGCGCCGTTTGCCAAAATACAGGCGCACAAGGTGGCGACGGGCATTCGCTTTCCGTTTTATTCGTCGTATGGGAGTCAGTTCAATTACGACTTCAAGGTGTCGGACGAGCGTGGTGAGGGCCAAGGTGTGAGTGTCTTCTTTCGTATGGATGACCAGGTCTACCACACGTATAGCACATATCAACGCGGGGTTGAGGGCTTGACAAGCTGGGATGCGTTTTTGGATATTACGCCGTATGGGCGTCAACAGGACTTTGAAGATTCGCCGCCGGGATGGCCGCAACGCCCCACCTATGGTGCATGAGTTTATTGAATATTGACGAAAACGTGTTATTCTGGGCGTGATAATAACCGCATGCGGGAGATATAGATGATTCGCACTATCGTGGTACTTGAAGGGGACCAAACCGGTCAAGAATTACTCGAAGAGGGATTACGAGTAATTAATCCGGCTGTGACAGGCGTGCCCATTACACTTGAACGCTATGATTTAAGTCTTGAAAATCGCCGTGCTACCAAAAACGAGGTGGTTAATCAGGCTGCTACTGCTATGCTGAACGCTGGATTAGGCCTGAAAGCAGCGACGATTACGCCCGAGATTACCGGTGACGTGGGCAGTCCAAATGCAATCCTCCGTGAGAAAGTTGATGGCACCGTGATTGTCCGTACGGGACGGCGTATCCCCGGTGTGCGGACGGTGGCTGGTGCCCATGCACCAATTGCAGTGATTCGTATGGCAGTCGGTGATGCCTACGGTGCCAAAGAATGGCGTGAGGGCGAGGGTGATAATGAGGTTGCCTATCGCACCGAGATGATTACTCGCGGCCATTGTCGTAGCGTAGCAGAGTATGCCTTTAAGTATGCCGAAAAGATTGGTGCCAAAGTGTTTGGTGGCCCAAAATACACGGTGAGCCCAGTATATGAGGGTATGCTTAAAGAGGAGATGGACGCGGCGGCTAAGCGCCACCCGGCTATTCGTTATGAGCCACAGTTAATCGATGCCACGTATGCGTTGTTGCTCGCAGGTCACGGTGATGCGATGGTTATCCCGGCATTGAATCGCGATGGTGATTGCTTGAGCGACATGGTGCTGCAGATGTTTGGGTCAATCGCTGGCAGTGAGTCATTACTGATTGGTTTTGATGAGCAATGGGGACCTCGCGTGGTCATGGCCGAAGCCCCGCATGGTACTGCTCCGGCGCTATTTGGCAAAAATATTGCTAACCCGATGGCGATGATTTTGGCGGGTGCCTCACTCTTGAGTTATTGTGGTAGTGACGGCGTGCTTGCTTCGCGGGCTATCCAAGAGTCGGTGTTTGAGTCAGTTTATGATGGTATCTCAACTGCTGATTTGCAAGGACACGCCACCACGACAGAATTTACTGACGAAGTAATTAAACGCGTGCGCAAGAAGGTAGAGATTTGGGGGACGCTCGATCGGTAGATACGATACATGTAAGGGGTGATGCTATTGAGCATCACCCCTTTTGTTTGCGATAATGCATGGATATAACGATAATTGCAGCGCTCACTATCCACCCCAAGTGCACCAGCCACATCCAGCGACTCCAAGGAGTGAATGCCATGGAGACGTGCGTGACGCCATCAGGCACAATCACACCTTGGTAGACATCATTGATGACAATTGTTGTGAGTGGGATTGTTGCATCATTGCGTAGACCATACGCATACCACCTTGGATGATATACATGATTGAGGACGATGACGGCTGCCTTGGCAGCTGGGTTGACTATTGTATATTGATCACCAGCGTCATCGATTTTCGTCAGCTCTTGATAGGGGAGTTTGCGAATATTGCCGATCTGTAGTGCAGGGTGCTGGTATTCATTTGTGTATATCGGTGAGGTAACTGCAGATTGTGGGATATGTAAACAACATCCTGCGCCACTCGCTGTATTGCGGTATATGTGTAATTGGTGACGAGTGATGATGTGTTCAAGTGTGGGGTGATTTTGTGGTTGATATGACACAACAATTCCTGCATTCAGCATCCAAAAATCTGAATTGTTGTATCGTGGTTGAATATAATTCGAGACATTTCTCTTAGCGAAACGCCCGCCCAATCGCCGCACCAAATTCGAATAGTAGGCTGATACGTTTGAACGATAAATGTGCATGGTGGGTATCTGGAACATGATGTTCTCGTTGCCGCGCACAAAACAACAAAGCGGTGCGCGAGGTGTGCTTATTTCGATCAATGAACGATTTGGTTCAAGGTTGGTGGCAATAATCTCATGGAGTTCAGATGTCCGATACATGTCGGCATGTGCCTGACGATATATAGTAGGGAATGTCACGAGTGCACTGGTCAGGAGACTTGCACCAGCAATGATGACGAGATAGTGTTTGGATGGCCACCAACTGCGGAGTGTGATGACAGCGATGATGCCTAGTTCAAATATAACAAAGGCCCAACGCGGTTGTGCGTCATTGATATGCCCTGCCCATAATGCGATGAATAAGACAATGCTGCCGATTGAGCCTATGATCCATAGATAGCGCCAAGAGGCTGAGATAATGTGATGTAATCCCCACAGCATGAGCATGGCAGCTGGGATATGGAGTGTCGCAAAGTCAAACGGTTTGGACCATGCCGATATCTGAGGGAATATGCTATTGAAACTGATGTCGTGTATTGCAGGAATGTATGTCGTGGCAAATGCGATGCATAACCAGACAACCCACCCCCATACCTGTCGCCAGGCACGTGCTACGCCAATGAGCATCAGAAGCGTGGCAAGCCACGTAAAATAACGACCATTGAGTAGCTGAAAATCGTCTTCGATGGGGAGCGTGAATGCAGGCTTGACGCCATATAGTTCAGGAATGAATAGCGATGTCATCCGCTGGAGATTATATAGGGGTAATACATTGGCTTGGGCGTTTTTGCCAAGATCACGGATCGAAAACTGGTATTCGGTGTATAAATCTACCAACATGGGGAGTGAGGCAATCATGCCGAGTGAAACCGCACTTCCCACGTAGAGCCAAGCGCGCCAGCGTTGGTTCCAAGTAGATATATGAGTTAGGCTGTGAACAATCGTATAACCGGCAATACCATAGAAGAGATATATCACATGTTGCAGATAGCCAGATGTCATTTGGATATGAATTGCCCACGCTAACAATAACCATATCCAGAGATGTGGGGTACTCGTCAGACGATGAATTGCATACAACACAACAATTCCCATACTCCCTGTTACCATGAACGGATAATTGACAATCCATGCACTAAAAGGTGGTGCAGTGGCGTAGATGAATCCGGCTAGTATGCTTGCCCATGGATGGAGACGGAGCTGTATACCGTAGAGCATCAAAAACAGTCCTGCAACATAGATAAGCGCAAGATTACGTAGTGTAGTGATTTGATAGACATCCCACCCCAGGATATCACCACCAATACGGGTTGCAAGCCACGTTGTAAATGTTGACTCGGTATAGGCAAAATGTGGAAAAAGCGCCCGTCCATGACCACTTTGATTAGTCCAAATTGCCAATACACCGCTTTTGGGACTCGTGTGCGATAACGTTATTTCGCCGATTTCTTGATTGGGGAAGTCGCCGTAAATAAGTGGAGTTGCAGTGACTTGATGCCAAAATGACGTAGAGGATGGTTGCATTCCTCCACGATACGGGAGCTGCGGTGCAACGACTTGATCGGCAAATACAAAAGGCCAGAACCAGATAATTAGCAACACGCTATATATGATGATTGGTACACGAGTAGGCTGATGTTGTGAGGAGCGGTCGGACCACAAATTATGCATGTTGTGTGATACCACTGTCAAAGATTATATGTGATGACATTATACTTGATGGAGTGATGGTGTATTCGCTGAGTGTGAAAATTTATTGACTGATATTGATTTGTGCTGGCATGGTGAAAAAGAGTCATCTGTGAATTATGGTAGCCATGAAGTATATATTGATGTAATTATACATTCGGTGAGATCTGTTCCATTGATTCATGATTGTGACATCGAATACGTCACAATACATACAAGATAGAAAATCACGCATCATAAATGTACTATTGTCTATAGTATCTGTAAGGAAAAAGCAATGAATAGCGCTTTATTCCATCAAATTCACGATGGTATACTGCTGACATAACTTAATTCCTATTGACTGTAGTAATACTTGAATGAAGGGATTCAACAGCATGCGTACAGGTGGATTCAGCATACTGTGGCTAATGATGTTGGGGCTCACACTCGCATTAGGCTATACACCAATCATGGCGCAAGAGGTGATGGTTGTGCCAACATCGGCGATTGTCCCGCCGACCTACACACCGACAATCTCACCAACTGGTATGGTTGCCACAAACACAGTTGTACCGACGAGTATCTCGAGTGGGAATACGAGTGCGACTCAGACAGCAGTGGTTGCAAATACCCAGACAGCTATTGTTGTAGCAACTCAGACGGCTGACGTAAATGTAACTGCTACTCCAGCTGCAGTCACAAGCACGGCAGTTATGATTGCTGTGACGAGTACACCACAGCCAACCCAAGTGCAACCGGGACGATTACCCAACACTGGCATCATCGATGGTAGCGAGGTATGGCTAAATCATCCCTTAGTAGTTGTAATGGCGGTAACAGGTTTACTCGGATTGGCGTTTTTGTTTTATGGTCAGCGTCACTAAGTACACATTGAGTGACATGTGCTTATTGGCTGATTGGTAGAGATCATGTGGCACCGAATTACACAACGTGTACGTGACATACGCAGACTGCGTATACGTCAGTCGCGACAGGTGGCAGCCAAACCAATCCGACAACAACGTCAGCGCATCACACGGTTGTTAAGTGCACCGATTTTGTTGTTGACCGGGATGACGTTTGTTTATTTATTTTGGCTATCATCGACAGTTGAATTACAACAACTCATGGAAAGTGTAGGAACATCAACAGTTGTAGCGGCAAACGACGGACAGGTCGTACCGCACGAAACATCAGCGCTTGTAACCGCGATACCGGTGCCGGTGGTGATGGTAACTGCGACGCCCGCGCCGATTATACCGACAGCGGTTGGAGTGGCTGAGCCCGCTGTAACTCAATCTGGACGCATCTCGGCGATTCGTATTCCGGCAATTGGTGTCGATAGTATCGTCGTCGAGGTTGGTTGGGAGCGTGTTATCAATGCGCTCGGTGAGTCAGAGTTAGTCTGGCAGGTAGCCAAGTATGCAGTCGGTCACCATTTTACGTCGGCAGCACCTGGTGATATGAATAACATTGTGCTCAGCGCCCATGTGGGCGGATATGGGCGCGTGTTTTATCGGTTGAATGAACTTCGTCCTAACGATGAAATTCAGTTGATGCGTGATGGTCGGTCATATGTCTATCGAGTGACTGATAGCATCTATGTCAACGAAGCTACTGCGACTGAGAGTGAGCAGATTGCCAATTTGAGCTATATCAATCCCACAGGAAGTGAGATGGTAACTCTGGTCACATGTTGGCCACCGAGTGGCCCTGATCGGTTCAGTCAGCGGTTGATTGTCCGAGCTTGGCCTGTGGAGGGATTCAATGAGTAAGCAATCAAAGATAGGCGTGCTAGTGAGCATTGGTGTGTTTGTTGTAAGTCTGGTGCTCCGGCCTGTGAATGCCTTCGCGACAACAAATGGAGTTGTGATACAGACACCACGTTCAGGCGGAGTCAATATTGATTGGACGCCGACCGCATCTGATCATAATCTTGAGTTGATGTTTGTGGTTGCTACAGGAATGACCCCTTCACTGACGGTTTTGTCACAAACACAAATTGTTGATACAAATACACTCCCGATTGTTGACGATCATAGCGACAGCGCAAATAGTGCGGTTATGCTCGGACAAGTGGTGCGTGCCCGCGGACAAACACTGGTAGGCGTTATTGTGCAACCACGCTTTCAGAAAATGGAATCAATAGTCGATGAAGACGGCAACGAGGTGGCACAACGTGCTGTGGGGCAACGACTGACGCGGATATCGTTTAATGTGAATAACGTGACATATCTTGAGGATGTCAAATCATTGCGCTCATCGCGTCCGTTTTTGCAAAAAAGTCAAGGCCCTCGTGCATTTCGTGCAAATGAGTGGCGCATAGTCACTCAATCTGGTTGGCAGCGATTGCGTGGCAGTGACTTGATTGCGGCTGGTCTCCCTGTCAAGAGTCGCAACCTCGTCAAGTTGGAATTGCGTCAAGGATCGCAAGTTATTCCTCTACTCCTTGATGGTCTCGAAGATTTCCAAATTGATGCAAATGACGAGATTGTTTTTTATGCGCCACCAGTTCAAAGTCGGTGGCAACGCAATCAAACGTTTTGGTTGCGTATTGGTAGTGGGGCTGGGCGTATTAACATCAATGAGATGCCACGTGTGACTGTCAGTGCGGCCACGCAAGCTAGTGAAGTCGTGATGGTGCGCAATCCCCAAACATACGAACCAAAAGCGTCAGGATCACGTGGTGAGTATTGGTTTAGTCAGCGAATTCGGCTTGATTCATCGATGCCGGATAGTGAGATTATCCAATTGACGCCGCGATGGCGAGCTCCTGTTGCGCCTGGTGCACAAATTAAAGCGACGGTAAGTGGCTATACGCACGAAGATACTGCTGGGCCACATGTGTTGGCGCTCAATGATAGTGAAATGCAGTGGGAGGGTGTTGGGGCTTGGCAACACACGTTGGTTGATCGCAGTCAAAACCACTTGTTGTCATTCCGTAGTGACGGGGTGAGTGAAGTAGTTATTGAGTTTGTTGAATATGCACGCACCGCCGATATCATTGCAAATGTGATATATGAGATACCAGAGGTTGGCTGGTATAAACCTGTTCCGTCAGTCAAAACGACTATTTTGCACCGCGTGTTTGATATTACTAATCCGCTTGCACCCATTATGCTCCGTAATCATTATCAACCAGGTATGTTTGAAGTCACCGAAGCGCAGCGGCGTGTGGTTGTGGTTGGTCCAAATGCATATGCCAAACCCAAAATCACGCGTGCAATCCAACATAAATGGCCGCTGACTGGGGCTGATGCAATTTATATTGCGCCGGCGCGGTTGCTCCCTGCATTGACACCACTGGTGCAGTATCGCAATGCTCAAGGTATTGCAACAACTGCCATTGATGTCCAAAAAATTTATGATGGTTGGAGTAATGGCGATGTCGATCCAGCTGCAATTCGTGCGTTTTTGCAGTATGTCGCACATCGTTGGAAGAAGGTTCCACACACGGTGGTGTTGGTTGGTGATGGTACGGTTGATCCGCTGAACTATACAAAGAGCGGTGCAGCAAATGTCAATCATATACCGCCATATTTGGCCGAAGTTGATGATTACCTAGGCGAAAGTGCGTGCGAAAGCTGTTATGTGCGGTTAGATGGTGATAATCCACTGACCGATGCTGCTCCAGATATGGCGATTGGGCGGATTTCGGTGCGTACGGTGTTAGAGTTAAGAAATTACATCAACAAAATTCGCACATATGAGCGACAGCCATTAGTGCGTTGGACGAATCAACATATCGTGGCGGCGGATGACCCGGATAGTGGTGGTGACTTTCCGTATTTTGCAAATACTATCCAAAGTAGTGCCTATTTAAAAGGTATGAACGCGCAACGGTTCTTTTATGATCCGACACGTGTATCAAGTTATACGGGCACGCGAATTCGGAGCGCCACAACATTGCGCAAGAACTTTTTGAATGCGATGAATGCGGGTGCAGCGCTGGTGTCGTATGTTGGCCATGCCAATCATTTTCAGTGGGCCTCAACTGACTTTATGTCCTCGACACCATATTTGATGAATATATGGGATGTAGACGGATTAAAAAACGGCGTAATGACACCGATTATGGTGAGCATGGCCTGTTTGAGTAGTGCATTCCAGCGAGAATCGACGGTGGGGCAGACTATTGATGAGCGGTTAGTCTTTAAGAGTACGGGTGGTGCAATTGCTACATGGGGTTCGGCAGGAATGGAGGTAGCATCGGGACATAACCAGATGTTCTATAACTTTTATCGGGTGTTGCGGGAGGGGAACCAGCCCATACGCACACTCGGAGCCGCCACGTTTATTGGGAGCGTCTACTTGGCAGCAAGTTCCACGTGTTGTGCCAATGTAATTTCGGCGTATACGTTGATTGGTGATCCGTTGATTCGACCACGAATTACCTTGATAGGCATGCGTCGGAGTGATGGTATGCAGGAGTCTTCATCAGTGGAGATTGATGATATCAGTGTGGTCGACGGTGGATATCAGCTCATAGACGAACAATTACTGCCTACTCCTGCGGCGTTGCCACCCCGACCATAATCACAAACCGCTCCCTGCATATACGCAGGGAGCAGTTTGGTTTGGGAGAGATGTATACGGTTAGGATTGGGTTTCGCCAGCGAAACCCACGACATCTGCGGTGCGTAACGCTTTTTGCTGGAACATATCAACATGAATGTGACGCAACATAAATACCGAGATAACCAACAACAGCATCTCAATCAAAAAGACCAGCGCATAGCCACCAAGTTTGCTGCCGAGCCCATAGACGATGACATCGCGGATGACGCCACTAAGCACGGTACCGCTGAGCCGTGCTAGTGCATCTGCTACACCCCATGCGCCAATGAACACCCCAACTTGCCCGGCGACGGTCATGTCAAACATCAGCGCAAGATTTGTGGCTGTTGATAATCCAGCCCCAAAGCCGAATACCGCCAAGCCAGGGACAAGGAGTTCGACACGATTGAGCACACCTGCCAAAATGATTGTGGCTAGCCCACTAGCAGCAATGATAGCGCCTGCCCCTGCTATTGGTTTAAGCCCAAAACGATTCGTTAATGGGCTTGTGATGAGCAGTGCAACCAAAAACGCCATACCCCAAAACGAAGTGTAGCGCGTTGTCTCTGCAGGTGGTACCCCAAAAATATCTGCAGCATATGGCTCAAGGAGTACATCTTGCCCCAAAATCGCAATCAATAGAATAATGAGATAGCCAAAAAAGTATTTGGCTTGCGGGTTACGACTCATGAGTTGCCAGGTGGCCCGCATACTAAGCTTGTGTTCAACGACGGTCTCACGGAAGCGTGGCTCAAGCCCGATAACGCCGATAGTGCCAACCCCGAGGGCAATCCCACAAATCATATAAAACGAGTATATGAGGCGCTCATGGGTATATGGATCGATACTCCGCGCAAAGAAGATACCACCGATGATCATGCTGAGAATCAATGAGAACCACATAATGCCGACGACTTTGGTGCGTTGACCGGGACCCGATAACTCAGTTGCAAGTGAAAGATACGAGACAGTAGCGAAATTAAATCCGAGCCCCCATGCCCCAAATGCGGCAAAGCCCAGTGGGATGCCCCACCAAAGTCCCTCGTGAATCGCAAAGGCCGCTTGTGGTGACATGGCTGCACCACCCGCACACATGATGAGGCCAATCATGATATATGGACTCCGGCGCCAACCCCACAACGGGGCTCGCTCACTGAGTGCGCCGATCCACATTTGCATAGGTGAGAATAGATACGGCACGGCAATCAGTAGCGCAACGAGCGACGCAGGAATGCCAAGCTCACTAATCATGATTCGATTGAGTGTGCTATCAATGGGCAACAGCGTGAGTGCGACCGCAATATGCACGGCACTCAGGCGGATAATTTGTGTTGTACGCATAACAGTGTGCACTCCAAATAGGCACAATACTGTTTTGCATTGTACAATACTCCGTCTGTGAATAATAGGACAAAGTCGGTTTTTGGTCATCAGAACGCCAAAGTCTGACCGACCGGTCGGTAATTGTATCTCTGTATTACCCCACCAAACGTGCATTGATAGGGCGTACGTTAGCGGATCAAAATCCCAGGTCGTTGATAGGTAGTGCCATTAATTGGTACATCAATCATGGGCCAGTTTCCGGTGGTGGTGATTGACTCAGCGCCGGTAGGAGTAAGAATCATGGTGTCTTCGGTTTTGGTGCCGGTGATACTTGGGTTCCAGGCAAAAGCGTGACCCACCTGAATGATATTGGTACTATCGAGGCGTGCTTGAATCTCGCGGTTTTCGTAGGCAGTGATGCCACCTTGGTGATGCAAGTGCCACTCATCGGCATAGCCATAGGTTGCGTAGGCAGCTACGATATCACTGAAAGCGGATCCAAGCGTGCGACCTGGTTGACTGGCGTGCCAGGCATGAGCATCAACTGCGGCACAGGCCTCGGTGCGGCGGATAAGGTCATCAGAGATACCACCAAACGCTACAAGCCGAGTTGCCGAAACAATCAAACCGTATTTACGAGCACAGACAACCAGCATGGCGGTACGCTCAACGCGTTGATTCGTGGGGGCAGGGTGGCGAAAGCGTTGAATGCGATCGTCGGCAGCAATCAAGGCAACGACGGGGGTAGCTCCAGCGGCATAGATGTGAGCAGAGAGCACACCGGCAATCTCCATTTCGGTCATACCAGGACGCACCATGCGGGCGGCATTTTCAAGCGCATGGCCGGTCGCAAGTCCATGCTCGCGGAATCGTTGTTGCTCAGCATCGGTCAAATCAATGCGTAGTTCCGTGAGCTGATTGGAGAGATTATATGGCGCGCCGGCAACGTCACTGCCCCAACGCCCAGCACCACATAGGTGATCGACGAGCGTATCACGTGATGCTGGCTCGAACCAATTGAACTCACGTGGTTCGAGGGGCAAATCGCCGACAACTTCAGCGAGCATGCGTGGCATCTCGATTTTGTTAGCGATCAAGTAGTCACCAGTGCGCGTACAGAGAATATTTGCGACGGCAGACTCACTATTGAGACCGACATGCGCCTGACCTCCGCAGCTTATCCAGCTGATATTGGCACAGCGAGTGAGTAGGATACCGTTGAGGTCGTGTTGTTCGAGTAATGTGGCAATCCGTGTACGTTTGCTGGACCATTCTGTGTGCTGTGACATAATTGTCCTCTTTGGCAATGATGTGGTGGTGTATGTATGATAATAGAAAAACCGAGAATCGTTGTTACGACTCTCGGTTTTGATTGGTGGAGCAATGGGGGATCGAACCCCAGACCTCAACACTGCCAGCGTTGCGCTCTCCCAGCTGAGCTATTGCCCCATGATGATATTTACTTGGTGGAGGTGAGGAGGCTCGAACTCCTGGCCTCGACAGTGCGATTGTCGCGCTCTCCCAGCTGAGCTACACCCCCAAATCACCTGTTACCTAGTATACGATGCTGACATAGAGTTGTCAAATGCAATTTGGTCGATGTATTAATCGGGTATGGTGTGTCGGATATAGTGACATGAGCACCTGTGGCATATGTACGAAAACAGTGCCGAACTATGGTGATGGCGGTCACGTAGATGTACCCTCATCGGTAGCAGCGGTGAATTCCGTAGGTAATTGATTTAATTCGTGGTCTTATCACACGGAAGGTCACTTTTGTGGAATGGTTACCTAAACTGCTCGCATTTATTTGGGTAGTAAAACGCCCGTATTGCAGATGCAATACGGGCGTTTAATCGCCTAAATGTCGAGGTTTTTGACCTCGGGAGCATGAGTTTGGATGAAGCGCTTGCGCGGTGGTACGAGGTCTCCCATCAGCATGGTGAAGGTCTCCTCGGCGACGACGGCATCATCCATGGTGACTTGAAGGATAACGCGATTACCAGGATTCATGGTGGTGTCCCACAGTTGTTCGGCGTTCATCTCACCAAGACCTTTGTAGCGCTGAATCTCGACGCGATTGCGTTCGCTGGGGGTTAGCTCGGCGATAAAGGCATCGCGCTCGGCATCACTAAACACATAACGCTCGTTTTTGCCGGATCGGACACGATACAATGGTGGCTGGGCAATATATAGGTTGCCGTTGGTGATGAGTGGGCGCATATAGCGGAAAAAGAAGGTGAGCAACAAGGTGCGAATGTGGCTGCCATCAACATCAGCGTCACTCATCAAGAAGATACGATGGTAGCGAATTTTGCTGACATCGAATTGGTCGCCGATGCTACCACCGATAGCGGTAATCAGTGAGCGGACCTCGTTGTTGGAAAGCATACGGTCAAGTCGGCTCTTTTCAACGTTAAGAATCTTACCGCGTAACGGCAGAATAGCTTGGAATCGGCGATCGCGGCCTTGTTTGGCACTACCACCGGCGCTGTCACCCTCTACGATGAAGAGTTCACAGTTGGCTGGATTATTGTCGGAGCAGTCAGCCAGTTTGCCTGGGAGCGAGAATCCTTCGAGGGCACCTTTGCGGGCGGTCTCGCGGACTTTCTGGACGGCGAGGCGCGTACGCGCTGCAGAGACACACTTTTCGATGATGCGCTTGGCATCGGCCGGGTTCTCCTCAAGCCATTGTTGCCAGGCATCGCCGAAGACCGTATTCACGGCAGTCGCAGCAATTGGACTCACCAGCTTCTCTTTGGTTTGTGAGCTGAACTGTGGATCGCGCAATTTGACGCTAATGACAGCAGTGAGACCCTCACGGACATCGTCGCCGGTGAGGTTACTATCGTTATCCTTGAGCAGTCCTTTGTTGCGCGCATAGCTGTTGATGACGCGGGTTAGCGCATTGCGGAACCCGGTGACATGCGCGCCGCCATCGGTGTTATTGATGTTGTTGGCGAACGAGTAGATGGAGTCCGTGTCGTATGACTCTGTATATTGCAACGAAATCTCGACGGCGACATCGTCGGCGGTACGATCAACGTAGAATGGGTTCTTGTGGAGCGTGGCGCGGTCTTTGTTGAGGTGACGGACATACGAGCCAATACCACCTTCAAAGTAGAAGTTGAGTTCGTTATCGTCGCGCTCATCAATAAAGCGGAAGCGCAAGCCTTTGTTGAGATATGACATCTCGCGGAAGCGCTGTGCCAAGGTGCGGAAGTTATAGTCGAGGGTTTGGATAATAGTCGAATCAGGCAAAAAAGTCGTCTCGGTGCCATGTTTATCGGTAGGTCCTATGTCTTTGACGTCAGCCTGTGGTACACCACAACGATACTCTTGCACATGGTGGCGACCGCCACGGTAGACATCGACGCGGCAATACTCGGATAATGCATTGACTGCCGAAACACCCACTCCATGCAATCCAGACGATACCTTGTAGCCGGTACCGCCGAACTTGCCGCCGGCGTGGAGCACGGTCATGACGACTTGGAGAGTGCTGACACCCATTTTGGGGTGAATACCGACAGGGATTCCTTGCCCATCATCGCGGACTGTGACTGAGCCATCTTTGCGGATGATGACCTCGACGGTGGTGGCACGCCCCGCCATGACCTCGTCAACTGAGTTGTCGACGACCTCACGAACCATGGTATGCAGCCCTTGGATGTCGGTAGGTCCAATGTACATGCCCGGGCGTTTACGAACCGCCTCCATGCCTTCGAGTACTTGAATTTGACTTTCGTCGTAGGTTGAACCTTGCATTGACAAATCACTCATATACTGTCTTTTCCTATAGTTTGGGGTAGAGCCAAATGTATTGACGCTACCAATATGCGCGAATTAGCGGACATTTGCGGCGGCCGTTGCATGATACTCTGGAGATGCAAGGTAATTGCGAACAAACGCCATACGTGCTAACGCTAGCCCACTGTTAAGATAGGCACTCACACCGACTATGATGACTTGGCCGATTTGGGTCGCCAAAAACCCTACGAAGATTACGCCACTGCCAGCTACAATGACAAAGATGACGAATTGTAATAGTAATACACGCCAGAACAGGCGCCGTACCATGCGGAAACTTTGTTGGATGGCCTTGACGGGACCTGCTTGGTCGAGCACGATAAACTCTCGAGTGAAGCCGAGATAAATACCGACCCATAACCATACACCCGAGCCTAAGAAAATCACGAATGCCCCGAATGCAGGGTTGATGTTCAGGAGCAGAAACGTAAAAATTGAGAGTGGTACCAACAAAATGACAACGGCGGCAGCGAGCAACAGTACATATAACATGAGCATGGCCCCAATGCGTAGTATGTGGGCAACGTCAAATGTGAATGGGTGATGTTGACTGGCGTTCCGTATCAGGAACAGGTATACCGCACTCGCCGACAATCCAACGGCATTTACTGCGATGATTAGAACAAATAACTCACCTGCGTTGTGAATAAACCACCCTTGTGGTGGTGTTACGACTGCAGGCACTGCCACCAGAAACGGTAATCCTAATGCGTCTGCGCTTGCACCGGCTGCGCGAAACCCATAGATGGCATATGGAACTGCATTGAGCCAGGCAAATTGTGGCCGTACATCATCGAGCGCGAGTTGTGCTAGCAGTCCTAATGTCTGCGCCCGAAGATCTTGCATCTCGGGTGTGTCACTTGTTACGGAATCGCGTACAAGTGCACTAAACTGCTCATAGAGCGGAGCCAATGATACACCAGGGACAAGCCACAGGAACAGATTGATAATGATTGGTACGAGGAGAATCCACCATGATCGATGGAGGGTGGAGTATGCTTCACTGATGATGTCTACAACGCTCTGTTTATCGCCTACACTCGCCACAATTAATCTCCTGTAATCTGTAGTAATTATACCATATTGCTCATTGAACTGATGGAAAGAATGTACGCTGATTGATGAAAGCGTGTGTGTCAAACGGATTATTACGGTCTTGTGATGTGTTATGTGGTGAACGGTTGTGTCATAGCTCTTACGATGCGGTACTATACTCTTGCGGTATAGTGATACCATAGTAATAGTCAGATATTTTTACTTTTGGAGATGAATCATCGTGAGCGCTTTTCAACCACAGCCAACGAGCCATGTGCGCCGTCCGCTTGCGGATGTTCCCCGTATGTTAGTCATTTATGCACATCCAGATGATGAGGCATTTGGCAATGCGGGGACTATTTTGGCGGCGCGAGCCGCCGGTGTCGAGGTGCACTATATCTGTGCCACACGTGGTGAGTGTGGCACGGTGGATGCTGAATTCCTCAAGGGGCATGCTGATGTACGTGCCTTACGCACTGCAGAGCAACTTGCAGCAGCTGAAGCATTGGATTTGGGTGCTGTCCATTTTTTGAATTATCGGGATAGCAATATGCCGGGTACCGCAGATAATGCGCACCCTGAGGCGCTCGTTCAAGCACCGGTAGCGCAGGTGGCGAATACGGTGGCGGCATTTATCGATGAGATTCAACCAATGTATGTGATTGCCTTCCCACCGTATGGCGGTTATGGACACCCAGACCATATTGCTATGCACCATGCCACGTTAATCGGATTAGCACAGGCCACATGGCAGGTGCCGAATGTGTTTTATTCGACGTTTTCAACCACATTATTGCGGGTTATTATCGGACTGATGCGGATTACGGGACGCGATCCAAGGAAGTTTGGGCGGAATGGTGATATCGATATTGTACGCGTGGCTGATGAGATTACACCGATTACGACGATTGTGCCATGTGCGCATGTGATCCCAGCCAAAATAGCCGCGTGGAAGTGTCATGCAAGCCAAGGTGGTGGTATGACGCGTGTGCCACGATGGTTGTGGCGCTGGTTTTATGGGGTTGAACATCTCACACGCGTGACTCCAGGTGCAGGTGTCGGCAAAGAAATATTGCGGTTTACGGCATGATGCAAAATATCGTTGTTACCATGCGCCAAGCAAGTCTGGCAGATATTGATAGAATTGTTGCCATCCATGCGGATGCATTCCATCGTACGTTCGTTGCTGCGTTTGGTAATAAACGATATCAGACTGGTCTGCGTGTGATGGCCGATGTATGGCGACGCCAAGGCGTGACCGGTCTACAAGGCATGTGGGTTGCCGAGGTAGATCATTATGTAGTCGGGACTATTACGATGCGATCGCGTGGAGGGCACTGGATGCCACCGAGCACGCCGGTTGAATGGTTATTCATCCAGTCGCTTGGTATTGTTCGCGGGTTATATGCGTTGAATGCGTTGTCGTTCATTGAACACCATATCACCACAAATGAGCTCTATATTACCGATGTTGCAGTGGATTCACATTTTCATCGACGTGGTATCGGCCGCGCCATGTTAATGCATGCAATTGCATACGCAGAGCGCAGGCAACTTGATACAGTGAGCTTGTATGTTGATGCTGCAAATCATCCGGCCATAGCCTTATACCAAGGGCTAGGGTTTTATGTGGGGAATACGCACCATTCGTTGATGGGGTGGTTTTTGTTGCGCCAAATGCGTTGGTTGCTTTTACGTCGCGCCGTTGTGCCTGTCTCGGTTAACGAACAAGTGACATTGCGCTCATAAAGATGGTGTCCTTATATGAGGTCTTATCCGCACAAACATAAGCGATGATGGTGCATGCTGTTCATGAGACTACTGTTGATGTGAATTGTTGTTGAGAGTACTATATTGATACAGTCTACGCTATGGATCGCGATACGGCTTTGATGAATCCCAAAGTGATAACGAAAGTTACTCGTCAATCTGTGAAGATAATAGCCATACCTTTTTGTAAAACACATAGTAATTAGTCATACAAAGATATTGGCATGTAGTCACGTCAATGTCACTACGGTTATATATGACAAAACGGACATAAGCAGATAGGCAATATGTTTGTTTTACACAATAACAAGCCCCTCGCGATACGCATCGCGAGGGGCTTGTGAGATGAATGTGTTAGCGTGATCGGCGTACGGTAACCGTCGGCGTACGTGACACCAAGGCACCGAGTGACGCGTTACCAAAGGCAACGACACTTGCATCACGCAACCCGATTACCGAGTTCACGTAGCCAGCTGAGATTGCGCCAGCCTTTGACAACCCGGCAGGAATCGTTGCCTGACCAAAGTTGCTCCGGCCCCAGGCATAGACCTCGCCGTCACGACCCAATGCCAGCGAGTAGCCGATACCAGCGCTAATCGCAATCACATCTTTCATGTCTCGAGGCAAGTTACACTGACCCTCGTTGTTGCGGCCCCAACAGACAACGGTACCGTTGCTGCGGAGTGCGAGTGAGTGATCAAATCCACCGGCAACAGCAACCACGTTGGCCAAGTTCTTTGGAACGCTGGTTTGGCCCCACGTATTGCGACCCCAAGCGATGACTTTGCCACCCTTGACTGCCAGTGAGTGCGAGTGACCGGCACCGACGGCCGTCAAGCCCTTGCGAGCAGCGAGCGGCGCACGGGTCTGCTTGAAGTCGTCGCGACCCCAGATTACCAAATCACCGTTAGTCTTGAGTGCCATTATGTGGCCGAGACTGGCCGAGATGGACCGAACGCGACTGGTGGCCGTGGTAGGAATGCGCATCTGACCGAAGTCGTTGGCGCCCCAACCGTAGACGCGACCATCTGTGCCCAAGGCCATGGCGTAGTTTGAACCGACCTCGACTTGATCGACGAGCTTGGTCGCCATCCAGCGTGGCAGACTTGCCTGACCAGCGCGGTTAAAGCCCCAGGTGACCAATGTGCCATTGTGGAGTACCGCCAAGGTGAATGATGCACCGACGGCGACATCCTTGATGGCGAATGGATGTGGTGTTGGCGTCATTGTGTTGGTTGGCGTAAATGTGTTAGTAGCGGTCGCAGTGTTGGTTGCTGTTGGGCTACTGGTAAATGTTGGACTGCTCGTCGACGTAGGTGTACGCGTGCGACTTGGACGTGGTGTGAAGGTGGGTGAGGCGGCGGTGAACGTTACGGTTGAACTACCGACGTTGTTGACCAAATAAGCACCTGTTAAACCTGATACGTTGCCGCTGCCGATTGAAGTGCTCCCTGCCGTTGGGCGACCAACGGTTACAGTAACCACACAACTCGTCAATTCAGGCATGTCGACACCAGAGACGGTAATGACATTCCCAACGACTGATACGCTCCCGTTGAAGCTATCGCCACAACCATTGTCTACATCACCGATGGTCAATGGTGAAGGGATGGTGAAGGTGTACCCAAGCCCAGATTGTGTTCCAAACATCTGATTGGTCAGTGTAATGTTCAAGGTACCAATCGAGCTGACGCGTGCACTTGACCAAGCAGCATCAAGGTTGACGGCTTGGAACGCGACAAATGTTTCGTTCTCTTCAGTAAAAGTGCCATCTGCTGTACCAATATCATACTGAATATACATGCCGACGTCGTGGGTAGTATTCAATGCACCGAATGACGAACCATCGGGTGCCACCAAATTACCACCAGCACGTACTGTAGCAAATGGGTCGCTGTATCGGATTGCTACCGCACCTTCAAAGGTGCTCATATTGCTCTCAGCAGCGATTTCACGCATACCGAGCACGATGCCTGAGCTTGGCTCAATAGACATGACAGATTTGACTGGAGTGGGCAAATACAACGCACGGCCACTGTCTGAATTGCCTGGAGCAGTGTCTCCACCTTTGTAGAGTTTGACCATGGCAGTGTTGCCAACAGGGATATTGATGGTAAAAGTCTCGGTGTAGTATAAGTTCGGAGCTGTGTAATCGATACGGCGGATCAAGTCGTACTGCAAGCCACCAATGTCCTTGGTGTAGGTCAACACGGCAGAACCATCACCAGTGGTACCGTCGGCCACATCATTGTTGATGGCTGATCCCGTCAATTCACCAATGGTCAATGAGTCAAATGCTAGTGCACTACCGCCAGACGCCGCACCAGCGTTACCATAGAGCTGACCACCAATGTTTAATTGCACACCTGAGACACCTGAACAACAATACTGAGTGGTGTTGGCGAAATAAATCTCGTCACCACCTGAGTATTTTCCGTTGAATTCAAGCTTGATACCGTCTGATCCGTCCGTCTGTACACCGCCACCACTGTTGATCCACACTGTTTGCTGTGAATACTTAGTGCTAGCCGCTTCGGCAGAACGAGGCATCGTGATTAACGGTCCAAACGCAATCACCA
>JBMTAN010000006.1:0-80970 GCA_049428765.1 Roseiflexaceae bacterium | reverse complement strand
GTGTTGCTTTGTGTGTTGCTGTTGAGTTTGACGAGCTGTGGCACTGCAGCACCTATACCTGTCGCCCAATTGCCATCATACGCAGAACGTCCTGTAGTGGTGGCGGGTGCGATTGTCATTCAATCAAACCAGATGTGGTTGGCGGCATATGTGGTGACGATGCCTGATGTGCCAGTACAAGTAGCCGTACAACGCTACCCGATGACACTATCGTGGATGCAACAACAATTGTTGCCGTGGCGTGATGCAGATGGAGTTCGATATGTGCCAGCGATTGTGACAGGTGAGTTTCGCAATGGAGTCATCGAAAACGTCAGTCAACTCAGCACAGACATGCGTGAACAAACAGTAGTTAATCATGATGTCAATCGACTGATCCGTATCGTTGGACACCTGCATACACATCCGGATGGTACCTATATCCATGATCAGTATCAACCTGACCAAAGTCGTGGATTTTGGCCGGCGTGGCTTGGGACAGAATCACCGATTCGCCTGGCTGAGGGGGCTGAGATATTGATTGAGGGTGTGCGTGTAGATGCACGAATTATCCCCGTGGTGATTGCGCCAGTCATCGAAAAAGCGCAGTAATACAACTCAAACACCCCCGAGTCACACATGACTCGGGGGTGTTTGAGTGACTAATTAGACGATTGCTTTCTCGCTGTCGCGATCAAAGACGTGCATCTTGGACATGTCAACCACCAACGAGATGTTGTTGTTGATAGAAGCGCTGGTGCGTGGGTCGAGACGGGTGACCATCTCCTTGCCGCCATTTTCAACGAATGCGTATACTTCGCTGCCAAGTGGTTCGCGGACGGTGACACGGGCATCAAGGCGAGCGTTTTCTTCGACGCCACGGGGAACGTAGTGTTCGTCGTGGATGTTCTCGGGGCGAATGCCGAAGTAAACTGCCTTGCCGATGTGTGCCTCTAGCTTGGCGGCTTTTTCATCTGGTACTGGCAAGTTGAATGGACCCATGTCAACGACCAACCCACCGTTGCCACGACCAACAGTTGCCTCGAAGAAGTTCATGGATGGTGAACCGATAAATCCGGCCACAAACATGTTAGCGGGGCTATCATACAAGTTCTGAGGAGTGTCGAGCTGTTGCAACACGCCATCCTTCATAACGGCGATGCGCGTACCCATGGTCATAGCCTCAGTTTGGTCGTGGGTCACGTAGATGAAGGTGGTCTTGAGGCGCTGGTGCAACTTCGAGATTTCGGCACGTGTCTGGACGCGCAACTTGGCGTCGAGGTTTGAGAGTGGCTCGTCCATCAAGAAGACTGCCGGGTTACGCACGATGGCACGACCGAGTGCTACGCGCTGGCGCTGACCGCCCGAGAGTGCTTTAGGCTTGCGGTCGAGCAAGTGTCCGATGGCGAGCATCTCTGCTGATTCTTTGACGCGGCGGTCAATCTCGTCCTTGGGGGTCTTGCGCAATTTGAGACCAAATGCCATGTTCTCGTAGACCGACATGTGTGGGTACAAGGCATAGCTTTGGAACACCATGGCGATGTCACGATCTTTGGGAGGTACGTCGGTGACGTCACGGTCGCCGATGTAGATGTGACCTTCGGTAATCTCCTCAAGACCAGCCAAGCACCGGAGAGCGGTGGTCTTACCACACCCTGATGGACCGACCAAAACCAAGAACTCTTGATCATTGATCTCGATGTTGAGGTCTTTGAGGGCTGAGAAGTCGCCGAAGCGCTTCCATACGTGATCGAACTTAATTCCAGCCATTGTTACATCTCCTCTATGAGCGAACGCGGTCAATATATTCGGAGGATGACTCCTCCGCCCAGATTACGTACGGTTGAGGCCACTACTGCCTCGGATCATCAGCTTTGGTGCAAGAAGTCGCGGCTGATGAGGTGTATGCTGCCCACTGATTTGCTCCTCGAGGAGCTGAATCGCACTGACCCCCATGTCAAACCGTGGTTGACGAATAGCAGTGAGTGGAGGTTGCAGGTACGCGGCAGGAGGTAGATCATCAAAGCCGATGATTGATATATCGCGCCCCACCTGTAACCCTGTATCGCGAATGGCGCGCATAGCGCCGTATGCTAGCTCATCACTTGCTGCTATGACTGCAGTCGGACGCTCAGGTAGTGCCAATAGCTCTGACATGACTGCTTCGCCGTCAGCCTCGCGTCGCCCCCCAGCTAATACGCCGCCATCAATCAACTCGAGGCCGACATCCGCTAGCGCACCCAAAAAACCGTCCAAGTACCAATCACTACTCGCCAACTCAGGATCTGGTGCAATTAAGGCAATACGCCGATGGCCGAGCATATGAAGATGAGTGATTGCTAGGTGCATGCCGTGCACGATATCGCTTGCAACCCAGACGTCACCTTGGGGCCCAAGTGCAACGTGTGGGATATCTGCCTGCATGAGTCCTGCCAGACGTGTATCCTGATACTCAGGGTCACAAATGATAATCCCGTCCACTTGTCCACTGCGTGCGGCCGTCAAACATTGTTTGCTTAGGTCATCATTCATCGGAATGAGAAGAAGACCGAGACCTCGTCGCGAGGATTCGTGAGCCATACCAGCTAGCATCTCGGCTGTCGCAGGATCGGCCAAACGGTCAAACCCACTTGCCATCGATACCCCAAGTGTATGACTGCGACCGCGCATTGAGCGGGCGGCGTGGCGTGGTTGATAATCTAACGCGTGAACTGCCTGCCAGACCCGCGCTTGGGTGTCGGCGGGGATGGAGCCCTGCCCGTTGAGCACATATGAGACAGTGGCAATTGAGACCCCTGCATGTGCGGCAACCTGACGTATTGTGACCATGGGCACTCAGGTCTTCACTCTGTTAGTTAACCGTTTCACTAAATAATACTCGTGAAGGCGCAAATTGTCAACTGCAGCGGTGCTTGTTTTTCAGGATAGAATAGCAATACACCAATACAAAGGAGCATCACGATGACGAATGTGATTGATTTGCGGAGCGACACCGTTACCAAACCGTCGCCGGCCATGCGCGAGGCAATGTTTAATGCGGCAGTTGGCGACGATGTCTATGGCGATGACCCGACCGTCAATGAACTCGAGCGCCTCGCGGCTGCCAAAGTCGGCAAAGAAGCCGCCCTCCTCGTGACGAGCGGTACCCAAGGCAATCTGTGTGGTGTGTTGGCCCATTGTCAGCGTGGTGATGAGGTGATTGTCGGCGACAAATGTCATATCTATAATTACGAGGCTGGTGGCGTATCGGTCCTTGGTGGTGTGGCCATGCATACCGTGCCCACCACTACCAAAGGAGAGTTGCCGTTGGCTGATTTGGCCATGGCAGTGCGTAACCGTGAGGATCCACACTCAGCCTATACTCGGCTAGTATGTCTTGAGAACACACATGGTGGATGTGGTGGTGTGGTAGTTGCACCGAGTTACATGGCTGAAGTCAAGGCTTGGGCACATGCCAACGATTTGCTGGTACATCTTGATGGTGCCCGTGTTTTTAATGCGGCCGTGGCCTTGGGCGTTGATGTACGCGAGATTACTCAGCATGTCGATAGCGTGCAGTTTTGTATGTCCAAAGGCTTGTCTGCCCCGATTGGCTCGATTCTCGCCGGTAGTGCTGATTTCATCCGCAAAGCACGTCGTTTGCGCAAAATGGTTGGTGGCGGCATGCGCCAAGCCGGTGTGATTGCGGCAGCTGGGATTGTGGCGTTGAATGAGATGGTTGATCGCTTGGCTGAGGATCATGTCAATGCCAAGGTGTTGGCTCATGGTTTGGCCACCATCCCTGGGATTAGTATCGACCCCAATCAGATTGAGACTGACATTGTGGTGTTTGGCTTGAGCGATGGTCGTTCCGCAGGCGATTTTGTGGCAGCAATGAACGCCAAAGGGGTTCTAGTGGGCGCATTCGGGCCTAGCAAGATTCGTGCGGTGACCCATTATGGCATTGACGGCAACCACATCGAACAGACGCTCGAGGTGGTACGTTCAGTGATGGCTACGGTACCTACTGTTGGTGGTAAACCGGTCCAAGGGGCATATCGATAGATTATCACGATGAAGTGGGTGTTGCACGTGAACACGTGCGGCACCCATTTTTTTGGATTACAAATTTTTGCCCACTAACTCCAACGCGGCATCGTCGTTGGGTGGATGAGTCAGACCTGCCCTAGCATCGCGGAAGAAGCGTTCGAGTGGCAAATCGCGGGTAATACCAAACCCACCGGCTATGCGTAACGCATGATCTGTAGCAACAACAGCGGCATTGGTGGCGGCATATTTGGCTGCGGCAATCCGTGGACCAAGGTGTATGCGTGCCGCTGGGTCGTTGCTCCAGGTAGCGCTGACGTCGTGTAAGAGCGCGCGTGCAGCTTGTAGGGGAATGCTTGCTTCGCCAAGCCTGCGCTGAATAAGCGGCAACGTTGCAATTGGCCTGCCAAGCGCAGTAGGTACACGTGTTTTGGCGTAGCTCACTACGCTCTCTAGCGCTGCTTGACCTATACCCAGATAGACGGCTGCTAGTGTCAAAGCAAACCAAGCCATGCTCGTGGGTGGTTCGACAGGTGCGGGTGTGCCCAGTGCTTTGCGGTCAATCATCCATGCATCATCGACTGCGACATCTCGATAAATGATATCACCGCTACCGCTACTACGCAGTGCAAGCGCATCGCGCCAGGTGTCAACGATATCGAGTCCGATACTTTTACCACGGACAATCGCATTGGCGGTTCCGCCTTCAGGCATGGCCTCGCTCGGTGGCATTGCAACAGCAGTAATCAAGTAGTTGAGCGCAGGTGCCATACTGACGAATAGCTTGTGTCCATTAATACGCCACTGGGAACCATCCCAGCTAGCGGTAGTGGCAGGTAATCCGCCACGTGATGGGCTACCGAGGTCTTTCTCGCTGGCGACCGCGTTGACAAGCGCACCATTGGTGACGATGTCGTGACAGATATGTGCGTAAATGTCGGCGGGGTAGTTGCGCATCTCGCCGATGCGGCCAATGACGTGGATGGTCATATCGACAGCCATTGCGGTTGAACCACAGCCCTTTGCCAGTTCCTCTTGACACAGCACCATATCGTAGAGTGATGCGCCGCGTCCACCGAACTCCTGCGGTACGACAAAGCCGAGATAGCCGGATTGATGGAGTTCGCGATAAAACTCATATGGGAATGTTCCATTGCGGTCAAATGCATCAGCACGTGGGGCAAATGATTGCGCCAACTGTCGTGCAATAGTAATCATCTGTTGCTGTTGGTGGGTTGCTGTTGACATGGCATTTCTCATATTTGGGATGAATGGGTCGATTATACCATTCTTCGTATGGGTCGATTTCGTATCGAGGTTTGGTATACTGAATAACAATTGCGTTACTGATGGAGTTGTCTGACTATGGCGTATGAACACTTACCCAACGAATATAATGTGGGTCATATACGAATTCACCCGAATATCGTGTTAGCACCGATGGTTGGTGTAACCGATAGCATCTTTCGCCGAACGATATTGAGTCTCGGTGGGTGTGGTCTGGTCTCGAGTGAGATGACTAATGCGGCGAGTGTCAGCCCCAAAGCACGGGCACGACATAATCAACTCGAATTTTTACCTGAGGAGCGCCCAATTACTATTCAGCTCAGTGGCAATGATCCTGATTTGGTCGCAAATGCGGCCAAGCAGGTTGAGCAAATTGGTGCGGACATCCTCGATATCAATTGTGGTTGTCCATCGCCTAAGGTCACAGGTGGCGGGCACGGCTCAGCGCTCCTCAAAGATTTGTGCAAGATGGAGCAACTCATCAAGGCAGTGATTGCTGCCGTACAAATTCCGGTGACGCTTAAGTACCGTGCTGGCTGGGACGACAATAGTTTAAATTATCTCGATACTGCCAAAATGGCCGAGGCGGCCGGTATCAAGGCCTTGGCGTTGCATCCACGCACGCGTGCCCAGTTGTATACTGGTTTGGCCGATTGGAGCCGTGTCGCTGAGGTGCGTCAAGTCGTCTCGATTCCGGTGATTGGATCGGGTGATGTCAAAGATGCCCACGAGGCCTTGCGTCGCCTCGAGGTCTACAACGCCAGCGGTATCATGATTGGGCGTGGTGCCATGGAGAACCCATGGTTGTTCATGCAAATTGCTCAGTTGCGTCGTGGTGAGACGCCGTTTGTACCGCAACCAGTTGATAAGTGTGAGTTCTTGGTGCGCTATCTCGAGTTGATGCGCTCGGAGATCGGCGAGCGCATGGCTCTCAACAAAATCAAACAGTTGATTGGTCAGTTTGGTGTGGGCTTGCCGGGTGCCGCTAAGTTGCGTGAGTCAGTACATCGATCTGCGAACTCAGATGCAGCTCGGGCGCACATTGAGGCGTTCTTTGAGCCGTATATGACTGAGACAACAGCCGCCGTGTAGTGTGTCAACCTCCCGATATCCAGAATGGATATCGGGAGGTTTTTTATTTGTTTTTGGGTGTTGTATGGTGTAAGTGCCGCATCAAGATAATGCCTGCTACTGCGTGCATCACGTTAACCCACAAGCCTGTGACAACGCCTGTGGATACAAAAGGCTGAACTCCGTATGTGACTCAGACGGCAACAATCTTTGAGGTTGTACCAGAGGCAGGGCGAGCAGTGTTTTTGTCAGTACGTGTACAACTAACCGAATGCATGAATGTGATGGAGTGTGGGCGTGAGTTGCCGTTGTGTGACCAAGAACCACCTTCTGATGACAATGTACAATGATGTGCACGACTGAGTACACCAATCGAGAGTGCACAGATGGTGTTATGAACATGCGACAGCTCGTACGTATGTGGGCGAATTATATGAAGGGGTTCAGGCATGCAGGTCATTTGGTTCCGACGGATATTACTGATGCTCATGAGTGTTGTTATTGTAGGATGTGCAAATATTTCGCAGAATACCAACACCGCTGACCACGCACCACACTGGAGTTATACGGGCGAATCAGGTCCGGTGCATTGGGGTAATCTTGCGCCTGAATATGCACTTTGTGCCAACGGCACAGAGCAAACCCCAATTGACATTGTTCCTGCCACACGTGATGCGCTAGCTAATCCAGCGGTGCAGTATCAAGCGGGTGCGGTTACAGTTGTTAACAATGGTCACACCGTGCAAGCGAACGCTGCACCGGGCAATCGTATTGTGGTTGACGGTGTGGAATACTCCTTAGCACAGATGCACTTTCATACACCGAGTGAGCATCATATTAACGGTGTACCTGCATTGGCAGAGGTGCATTTTGTCCATAAAGCCATTGATGGCACGCTTGCAGTAGTTGGCGTATTGATTGAAGCAAGTCGTGAGGATAACCTGGCATGGGCACCATTTGTGACTGCAATTGCGACAAACGTCGATGAGTCCACTACCACCACCCTTGATTGGCCAACCCTTTTGCCAACAGATTTAACGACCTACCGGTATCGTGGGAGCTTGACAACGCCGCCGTGCTCCGAAGGGGTGCAGTGGATGGTGCTACAGACGCCAATCATGCTGAGTGATGCGCAGATTGCCGCATTTACGACTGCGTATGACGGCAATGCACGCCCAGTTCAAGAGCTCAATAACCGTACCGTTGTGACTGATAGTAGTGATTCGTAATCGGCACAAACGACACACTCCCTCCATGTACTTTCGGAGGGAGCGTGTCGTCTATGTTATTGGTCATTGCGTTGTTCTTGGTTCGTGATACGCTCAATTTCGGCACGGCGCAAGCGGTAGAGTACCTCTTCTTCGACACGACGTAACCCACCAATTCGATCAGCAATCACGCCAAATAAGAAGATGATAAAACCGATAATCAAGGCAGTGCTGCCGACGCTCAAGGCTTGATCGTTGGTTGCGACTAATCCAAAAAAGTTGCGCCCGATGTAGACATAGGCGGCGCGACCAAGCAGAATGAATCCTGCGAGCAAGAATGGGGTTGCTAAGTATGAGAAGCTCTTTAGGGGCTCGTAGGTAGCGTAGGTGCGAGCAATCGTGGCAGCTTGGCGCTTGATGAAGTTCCAATTGTTGGTGAATAAGCGTGATTGCCGCGTCACAATGTTGGTGCGAATCGGTACATGCTGAATGGCTAGCTTGCGCTTGCCTGCCTGAATCAAGACCTCGATTGTATACGAAAAATCGCTGGTCACGAAGGTGCGTAAAGCCGCCTCGCGCGAGAGCGCCCGAAATCCACTGACCGTGTCTGGTACATCAGTCCCCGATGCCCAGCGCACCACACCACTCCCTATATACTGCAAAAACTTCTTAATTGGTGAGAAGTGTTCGAGCTGTTGAACCTGACGATCGCCGACAACCATGTCAGCTTTTTTTGCCAAAATAGGTGCTACAAGTCTTGGGATTTCATCGCCTGGGTATTGATGATCTGCATCAGTATTTACGATGATATCCGCTCCGAGGCGCAAGCAGGTATCGATGCCTGTTTGGTAGGCATACGCCAATCCCCGACGTGCGGTATGGCTAATGATATGGGTGGCGCCAGCAGCTTTAGCCACAGCGACGGTATTGTCAACACTACCATCATCAATTACCAAGACCTCGATAATGTCGATGCCGGGGATTGATCGGGGCACATGTTGAATAACTTCGGCGATATTATCTTGTTCGTTGAGCGCAGGAATCTGCACAATCAGCTTCACACCAACCTCCTTTGGAGGATCTTGATACCACTAAATAACGCGGTCATTACCACCGTCAATCGGGATTTGTGCCCCTGTTGTCCGTGCAAATACATCGCCACATAACTCTACCACGAGCCGCGCAACATCATGGCTGGTGATAGTGGTGTGGAGGATGTTGTTCTTCTTGTATTCGTCGATACTCAAACCGTAACTGGCTGCACGATTGGTCAACACATCATCGCTCCAGATGCCGGTATCAAATACTTGATTGGGATGCACGACGTTCACCCGAACATTGTCGTTCCCCCATTCAAGGGCTGCTACGCGCGATAACTGCGTGATGGCCGCTTTTGAGGCCGAGTAGGCTGCGGCACCTGGACCTGGGGCTGGAACATTTTTGGAGCCGATGACGACAACGCGACCACCTTTGGGAGCCAATTTGAGTATGCCATGACACTCTCGCATCAAAAAAACATTGGCATCAAGATTGATGGCCATGGTTTGGCGCCATTCGGCACTCGGCATGGCATTAATCGCACGGCTTTTGGGGAATATGCCGGCATTGAGGATGAGCATGTCAATTCCACCAAAGGCTGTGACGCCGGTATCAACGGCCTCAATCAATGCTTGTTCATTGCTGATATCACAGACGATATTACACACATCGGGGCGATTGAAGATTGTCGGCAAGTTGGGATTCATATCGAGGGCGATTACGGCCGCCCCTTGAGCTAATAGTGCCTCAACGCAGGCACGGCCAATTCCCGATGCGGCTCCGGTAACGAGGGCAATTTCGCCACTGAATCGTGGTGGCGTGCCAAGGAGCTTGAGCTTGACCTGCTCGAGCTCCCAATATTCAATCGCAAACAAATCAACATCACCGAGCGGCGTGTAACCGCCGAGTTGTTCAGCGGCCGTCATCACAGGAATGCTTTGACTGTATACATCAGCTGCAATCATGGCCTCGCGGACGCGTCGACCAACCGATAGCATTCCTAACTCGGGGTCGAGCACAATCCTAGGGGATGGATCAAGCATGGTGAGTGGTGCATCAACAGTGCCTTTGTAGGTCTCAAACCACTGATGATAGCGATTGACATAGGCGGAGACGTCGCGTCCTACGAGTGGGATCTGACGCGTGCGGATGATGTGATCTGGCGTCACACAACCACGCTGGGCGATATCGCTAAGATCGGTTCGATTCACAAAAGCTGCGGTAGTATCGGTGTGACGTGGTACGGTGACGACCGGTGCCCCCATGGCCTGTGAAAGCGCGGTGCGTAACTCAGCGCGTTCCTGCCGCAGGGCAGAGAGTGGTTGTGCTGATGGGAAATGCCGGTTGACGCGCGCATTGACGAATTGTTCGGCCAAATCGACATAGTGAATCATGCGCTCATAACTCGTACGCGCATCGTCACCCCAGGTGAAAATACCATGGTTAAGTAGGATTAACCCCTCGTGGTGTGGTTTGAGCTCGGTTGCCAGCTGCATGGCGCATTGTCGTGCCAAGGCAAATCCTGGCATCACATAGGGAATAACCAGCATGCGATCGCCATAAATCTCATTGACATATTGTTGTGCATGTGGAGTATCAAGAATTGTCAACACGGCGTCGGCATGTGTGTGATCGACAAATATGGCTGGGATAATTGCATGCAAAATCGCTTCAACCGATGGAGTCGGTGCACTACTATCAATCATGGCACAGCGCATTGCGTTGACCATGTCAGCATCGCTGAGTGTGGGGAGTTGGGCCATGCGTACGAGTTCGTTCAGGCGTACCGGGGCAAACCCACGCTGGTCGATGGTGCCCAAATCGTGCCCACTCCCCTTGATGTAGAGAATCTGCTCGTGCTCACCAAACAAATTGGTGTGAGTAACTTTGACTGATGTATTACCACCGCCATGCAAGACGAGTGCAGTATCCGCACCAAGCAAGCGTGACGTATAGATGCGGAGATCAAGGAGTGATGTGAGTTGGTGCGTGTCGCTATCGTTCCAACGGCTGTGCATAGGTGTTTAGTCTCATATGAGCAAAAATATTGTTTCTATCGTAGCACAACTGCGTTACATGATTTTGTAATCAGCTCCTCGTGTACAGATTGCCGTTCACCCGTATAATGTGCATGTGAAAAACAACATGTGGTATTGGCTTAGACAACTGATTATGGTAGTGGTGTTGAGTAGCTGTGCACCACCTGCTATGGCACCGCGCATGGCTACGCCGACGCCATTAGCCGCTGCTGATGTATTTGGAGCATCATTGGTTGCCACGTTGCAACCGGTACAGCTCGCACGGTGGCAGTCACCTGATGGGCGACTCGGTCTCGATGTACCTATAGGCTGGGCAATTGAGAGTCACATTGACGCTGGGCGCGGCCTGTGGATTTGGAATGCGCCAGGTCAACGTGGGTTACTTTCGTTAATGCTGATTGGTAGCCCAACATATATCAACGACGACGCACACAATCAGTTGTTGCGTGATGCTGTTGCCCAGCTTGATGCGCAACCGGTAGGTGAGATAGAGCGTGTTGACAACCGTGTGGTTCGCCTCGAGGCTACAGGGCAAGGTGTAAACCGGGATGGCCTCCAAGTACCGATGTGGGTGTGGGTGAGTGCTCATCGTTTTGATGATAGTGTGGCAATTTGGGTGATGAGTGTTCCCGAGAGTGATAAGTCGATGGTTGCCCCATGGGTTGCAACAATGCAGACATCATTACAGGTGGTTCCGTTATCAACGGCGACACCAATGTCAACTGCGACGCCTGCACCATATACCAAAGAGTCGTTTGATACCGATATCGGTCGTTGGTTCGTTGGTGATGATTTACGTCGTGCAATTACTATCCAACAGGGTGTCTACCGCGTCTATTTGCGTATGGCAGAGAGCTATTACCTCAGTGCTCCCGCTGAGACTCCGCGAATAGATCAACGCTTGCAGACACAAGTGATGTTTGATGGTGAGGCACGGGTTGGCGTTGCACTGCGGTTTCAATATCGTGCTGATGAGACGCGGGATTATGTGGTGTGCTGGATTAGCAAACAACAACGCGTTGGCTGTTTCCGCTCTGATGGAGATCAGTGGAGTGTCGTCGCAGAAATAAGTGAGAATCTTGCCATTCGTCCAGATGGTCCCAACCAACTGACGTTTGATGTGCAAAATGAGGTGTACTCATTTGCCGTCAATGGGAGTGTGGTGGCTACATTTACCTCGCCTGGACTTCGTCCTGGCGTGCCTGCGCTCTATGTCGAAACATTCGATGCAGCGGCTGGTGGTATATTTGATGACGTTGAAACATCGTAACGGTAATCCTTGGTGGATGGAGGTCGGCCATGAGTGATGACACAATCAATATGTCTGGTAGTGTGCTTGCAAATACTCCTGAGCTCCATCCCGATGAATCGTTGATGTACTCGGTAACGGCCAATGATTTGTGCGTGCGCTTCCGTGATATCGCTCAGAACGACCCTAATATTGACCATTTCATCCATCTCATCCGTGCGGCTTATGCAATTGCCTATATGGCTCATGCTAACCAAAAACGGGCCTCGGGAGAGCCATATATTACCCATCCCGTGGCGGTTGCAAATATCTTGATTGAACTCCACATTGATGCCGAAACCATCGTTGCCTCTTTGCTCCATGATGTGATTGAAGATACGACTATCACCTATGAGCAAATTGAAGCGTACTTTGGCGACCAAGTGGCTACTTTGGTTGACGGTGTCACCAAACTCTCGGAGCTTGAGATTCGTCCCAAAGAAGAAGCACAAGCCGAGAACTACCGCAAAATGTTTGTCTCCATCGCGAACGATCCACGCGTGGTGTTGGTCAAACTTGCCGACCGCCTCCATAACATGCGCACTATTCAAGCGACGCATCCTGATAAACAGCGCCGAATCGCGCGTGAGACAATGGAGATTTATGTGCCGTTGGCGCATCGACTCGGTATCGGTCAACTCAAATGGGAGATCGAAGATCGCTCGTTTGGCATCCTCGAGCCTGAACGGTACCAAGAGATTAGTCGTCAGCTTGCCATGCGTCGTGATGTCCGTGAGAAAACCGTCCAGCGTGTGATGGAGCGGCTCAATGAGCTACTTGCCCAAGAGAATATCCATGCCGAAATCACTGGGCGTCCCAAAAATATTCACTCCATCTACCGCAAAATGAAGCGCAAAGGCGTGCGCATCGAGCAAATCTACGATCAGCTTGCCGTGCGCGTCATTGTTAACTCAATCCCCGAATGCTATCAGGTGTTGGGGTTGGTGCATACTACTTGGCCACCCGTGCCGGGTGAGTTTGACGACTACATTGCCAATCCCAAAGAGAGCCTCTATCGATCACTCCACACCACCGTGCTGATTCCGGGTGGGCAACCGTGTGAGGTACAGATTCGTACCCACGACATGCATGAGGTCGCTGAGCATGGTATTGCAGCACACTGGCGCTACAAAGATGGCTATAAGCGTTCTGATCAGACATTTGATGCCAAAATTGCTTGGCTCCGTGGCTTGATGTCGTGGCGCAACGAAGTTGCCGATGCGACTGAATTCGTCGAGCGCTTGAAAAGCGATTTCCTCGAAGAGCAGGTGTTTGTCTTTACGCCGCGTGGCAAAATCATTGATCTGCCGCTCGGTTCAACGCCCGTCGACTTTGCGTATCGCATCCACTCAGATGTAGGGAATAGTTGTGTGGGTGCCAAAGTCAACAACCGTATGGTACAACTTGACCATCAACTTGCCACCGGTGACATGGTTGAGATTATGACCAAGCGCAGTGCCACTGGTCCGAGTCGTGATTGGCTGAGTTTTGTCAAAACGGTCAGTGCGCGCACACACATTCGACGATTTTTTAAGCGGGCTGATCGAGGTGATAACTTGACTGCCGGTCGTGAGATGCTCGAAAAAGAGTTCAAGCGTCTTGGTTTGGTCGTTGCACTTGATGATGCTGCCATCATCGCTGGCATCAAACCAGTTGATGATATGTTAGTGCAAATCGGCAATGGTGAACTGTCTGCGCGCATGTTGGCACAGAAGATTCTGGCCACCCAGATGCGCGATGACGAGCCCGTCGATCCACCGATGCCATCTACGCCGAGCAAAAGTACCCTCGATAACGCTGACATTCGTGTCCGTGGCCTTGACGGCATGCTAACACGCATGGCACGTTGTTGTAGCCCTGTGGTCGGTGAGCCGATTGCTGGGTATGTAACACGTGGTCGTGGGGTGACGGTGCATCGGGCCGATTGTCATAATATTTTGAATGAGCCTGATACCAATCGCATCGTGGCTGTGACGTGGGGCGGATCAGTACCCAAACTGGGCTTTTTGGTGCCTCTTCAAATCGAGTCATGGGACCGTGTGGGTCTGTGGCGTGATATCTCGAGTACTATTGCCGATGCCGGGATAAATATTGACGTGGTCGAGCAAGTGCCAACGCGTCGTGCCAATATCTCGATGCTGCGGGTGATTGTACGTATCCAAAGCGTTGAACAATTGACCCGATTAATCGACCGGCTCAATCGTTTGCCCGATGTGATTGAGGCTCGACGTGATATGTCGGGGAGTCGAAGTTTAGAGAATTAGTCAATCGCATGCATCTTTCGTGCATTACTGTGTGATATCGCACAATTCGATATAATACATATGGGTGTGTATTATATTGAGGAACACGTATGAGTGCAGGGAGCAAATCGGGATTATTGTTCATTTTGCCGCAGATGATTGCGGTTGTAATTGCCACGTTGCTCGGTTTTGTACCATTAATATTGTTGGGTGGATCCCCTATTGCAATTATTGGTTGTTGTGCTGCACCATTTGCTGCGCTGATTATTGCGGTGGTGGCTGGGTTCTTTGCTGCGTATTGGCATGACGGAAGTGGTGCACGTCATCAATCATTGATGGCTGGGTTGATTTCAGGGGTCGGGGCGTTGCTCGGCGTAACGCTGTTTTGGGTGGTGATTGGCGTGTTGATTAGCACAACCGTTGATGCCGCGACCATGAATGAGGCCTTCCGCCAAATGGAGCGCATGCAACCAGATGCACCGCTGGATCGTGGTGCGTTGACCTCGATGATGGGGATTATCTCGTTTGTGATGGCTGGATTTGGAATTTTGCTTGGGCTAATCTCATTGGCGTTTGCTGTACTTGGCGGGTTACTTGGCGCCATGTTGGCCAATCGTGATGAATCGCCAACACCGCCACCATCAATGACTACGACACCGTTGAGCTAGCGACGTTTTTGGGGAAGAAACTGATTCTATGTCTATTTTACAGGTTCATACGCTCAGTAAATACTTTGGCGCTGAGCATATCTTCTCGGGTGTGTCATTTAATGTGGCACGTGGAGATCGTGTGGCGATTGTTGGTGTCAATGGCGCCGGCAAAAGCACGCTATTGCGGATTATTGCTGGTGAGGAGAGCGCGAGCAGTGGCGCCATTGTGCCCGCTCGTGGTGTGCGTATGGCCTATCTTGCCCAAGAGTCACGATTTGATGATCATCAAACGCTTCGGGGCTTGCTAGATGAGGCGCTCGAACACCTCTATCACATGCACCGCGAGATGACTACGCTTGAGACGGCGATTGCTGATACAACTCACCCTGAATGGGCTGAGCGGATGGAGCGCTACGGCGATTTGTTGTCGCGCTACGAACACGCTGGTGGCTATGACATTGAGCGGACCATCGAACGCATCTTGACAGGACTTGGGTTTGACCCTGCCTATCATGGTCCCATGTTGCTCGCACAGTTCTCTGGCGGCATGAAGACACGAGCTGCTCTGGCGGCGATTTTATTGTCGAGCCCCGATATTCTGCTTCTTGATGAGCCAACCAATCATCTTGATTTGGCAGCACTCGAGTGGCTGGAGTTTTTTATTAAGCAGTGGGATGGGACATTGATGGTGGTCTCTCACGATCGCTACTTCCTTGACCGCGTAACCACGCGAACGCTCGAGATTGCCCACGGCCGGCTAGATGGTGATTACCCTGGCGGCTACATGAAATATCAGCAACTCAAAGCTGAACGCATGGAGCAAATGTGGAAGCAGTATCAGGCCCAACAAGAAGAAATTGCCCGGATGGAGTCGTTCATCCGCCGCTACAAAAATAGCACGCTCAGTACCCAGGCACGTGGACGTGAACGCCGTTTGCAACGTCTCAAAGAGGGGTGGACTGGTGGCAGTGGCAAGAGCGAAAGCCTGATGAGTCGCCCCGAACAACAGCGCAAATTGACGTTGGCACTCCAGGCAAACCAACGCGGTGGTGATTTGGTGTTTGATTTTGAACGCCTTGAGATCGGCTACATTCTGCCCAATAATCAACATATTACGCTCATCAACATCCCCGAGCTCGAGTTGCGTCGTCAGCAACGCGTGGCCCTGATGGGTCCGAATGGTGCCGGCAAAACTACCCTGCTCCGTACGCTGGTGGGTGAGTTGCCCCCTTTGCGTGGCCATGCACGACTTGGGAGTAATGTACAAATTAATTACTATGCACAGGCCCATGAGGGTTTGCAGATGCATAATTCGATTCTTGATGAGATGCGTCGTGTGCGACCTACCATCAAAGAAACGGAGGCCCGCACGTTCCTTGGGAGATTCTTGTTTAGTGGCGACGATGTGTTTAAACGCATTGGCGATCTCTCGGGTGGTGAACGTGGGCGCGTGGCCTTGGCACAACTCACGTTGATTGGCGGTAATCTGCTGATTCTCGATGAACCAACCAACCATCTCGACATCGGTGCCCGCGAGGCGCTTGAGGATGTGCTGAACGAGTACGACGGTACCATTCTATTTGTGTCGCATGATCGCTACTTTATTGATGCAGTCGCTGATACACTCTGGATTGTCGATAACAGCGTTGTGACCGTATTTGACGGGAATTACAGCGAGTATCGGGAGTCGCAAGAACAGCGCGACAAAAAAGCCACAACGCTGGCGACACCAGCCACTCCGAATGTACCCAAAGCAACGCCAACTCAGAGTCGCCAGGCATCGGCGAATCAACCAATCAACAAAGAAGCCGAGCGCGAGGCGCGTAAACGTCAGCGCCGGAGCGAACAACTTGAACAACAAATTGCAGTGCTCGAAAGTGAGCGTGGCATTATTACCGTTGCGCTCTCTGGCCAAGAGACAGACCCTAAGCGGATTTCAGAGCTTGCTGCACGGTATAGTGACCTTGAGCGTGAGTTACAAACGCTCTACGATGAATGGGCGACTGTGAGTAGCTAATTTCATAGGTGTTGGGAACGGATATGCATCCCACTGTGTATCCGTTGTCTGTTGGCGTAACTATTTTGTAATAAAAGAAAATTGTTTGGATATCATACAAATTTCAGATTACAATAAGGTTACAAATAACAAAAATATGTGATAGAATGGGAATTGGTTAGGATACTCCCTCAAAACATCCGTGCAAAAGTACTAGTCAAGGAGATTGAATCTTGTTTCGACGATTATTGTCATCAATCACGTTGATGGTGGCGATTATTGCGGGCACCATCATCGCGCCTGGTGTGACGCAAGCTGTCCCACACAGCCCGAACGAAGTGCCACAATCACGCACCTATGCTGGGTCACGTACATTCACTGAGACAGGGCACACAATTTCGAACTACTTCTATCAGAAGTGGACATCGACGCCCAACGCTTTATTCGTGTACGGTATGCCTATTTCACAGCCATTCATCGAGGAGAGCTTTACCAATCCTGGCGAATTCTACCGTGTGCAGTACTTTGAGCGTGCGGTGTTGGAGGAGCATCCAGACAACACGGCGCAATACTACATTCAAGGTCGTTTGATGGGTAATCGTTTGGTGGCATCACGCCAAGCAGAGACCCCATTCAAGCCGGTGGCTGATCCCAAGGACGGTACCTACGATAGTGTCAGCAAGCACACCTTGCGTGACTCACCGGCACCATTCCGCACATTTTATAACAACAATGGTGGGTTGACAGTATTCGGTCGTCCGTTGTCGGAGCAATTCCAGGAGGTCAACAAAGCAGATGGCAAGACCTACTGGGTACAATACTTCGAGCGTCAGCGCATGGAGTGGCACCCTGATCAGACGAACCCACAATACCGGATTTTGTTGGGGTTATTGGGTAATGAATATCGTGATGTCAACCACAAGAGCAATCCGGCCTTCACGCCTGGGGCAGCACTACCAGCTGAGTTGTCAGGAGCCAATAATAGTACGGCGACTGCACCTACCACCCCAACCACCCCAGTGAACACTGGTGGCATCGCCTATGGTGTCAATATCAACTTGTCAGAGCTTGATAGTGGTATTGATCGCAAGCGTTCACTGCAGATTACGCGTGATGCTGGCTTGGGCTGGATCCGCTTCATGGTGTATTGGAAGTTCCAGCAGGATCGATCACGTGAGGTCAAGTGGGGCGAGTTGGATGCCAAGATCAACGATGCTCATGCCGCTGGTATTAAAGTGCTTGTAACGGTGGCTAAGTCACCAGATTGGGCCACATCAAACGGCAGTGATGGCATGCCACGACGCGAGAACTTTGGCGACTTCAACGGCTTCTTGTCACAAGTTGCCACGCGCTACAAGGGTAAGATTAACGCCTACGAAGTGTGGAATGAGCCAAACTTAGCCCACGAGAACGGTGGTCGTGTTGCTGGTGCAGCCTACTACATGGATTTGTTGGTTGGTGCATCACAAGCAATCAAGAGTGCTGACCCAAGTGCGTTGGTTGTCTCAGCTGGTCCATCATCGACTGAGACCAACTTGTCAAGCGTCGCCATGTCAGATTTGGTGTTCTTTGAGCAGATGTTCAGTGATCCACGGTTTAATCAGTATGTGGATGTTGTCGGTGCGCACCCAGGTGGCGCAGCCAATCCTGCGGACACCTGCCCAGGCGGCAAGCCGAGCCCAGCTGTTGGTTGGACCAACAACAGCGAGTTCTTCTTCTGTCGCGTTGAAGATGTCAAATCGCGTATGGATCGATTCGGCATTAACAAGCCAATGTGGGTGACGGAGTTTGGTTGGGCTACGCCAAATGATACGCAGAATTACCGATTTGGTAATCAAACATCATATGAGGAACAGGCCCAGTATGTCATTCAGGCATTCGACTTGGCTAACACCAAGTACAGCCCATGGTTGACAGGTTTGTTCTTGTGGAACCTGAACTACTCGGTATCGGATGAAATCGCCAAGAACAAGACCGGTCGATACGGCGATGACCCATTCTATGCCTACAGTATCATCAACGCTGATTACAGTCCGCGACCTGCATACAACGCAATTAAGGCCTATCTCAAGCGATAGTGCACGAAACTTGTGTTACTATGCAAGTACTTTGTGGGGAGGGCACGCACTGCGTGCCCTCGTGTTCAGGGAATCATTGAGTCCCAGCATGCTGGAGTATTAATGTATGAAGCGAATGGGTAATTTGCATCGATGGCTGGTTCTCAGCTTAATGGTGCCAATCTTAGTGGCGTGTGGTGGTGAGGCAGCAAGTGAGCCAACGCCGGAGACCGTAGTCGATTTTGCGACTGCCACGGTTCCTGCTGATGCCACAACAGCTCCTGAGCCAACAGAGGTGGCTGAGCCGACCGCCGTAGTTGAGCCAACTGCCACTACTGAGTCAATACCAGTAACTACTGGTAAAGTGCCGTTGCGGTCGGATGTCATGGAGTTTAGTGTGGTCAACCACCTGTACTACACTGATCGTGAGCGGGTTTTGGCATTGACGAATATCGCTGGATTCGATTGGGTACGTCAACAAATTGTCTGGAAGGACATCGAAGGGCCAGAGCCGGGTAATTATTTGTGGCACGAACTCGACTATATTGTGGATGACGTCAATTCAAATAATCTTAGGTTGTTGATTAGTATCGTGCAGGCACCATCGTTCTATAGTGAGAACAATGGTATGCCTGATGATCCGGTTGCATTGGGTAATTTTGTTGATGCAATGATGAAACGGTACGGGACCAAGATTCAAGCGGTCGAAATCTGGAATGAACAGAATTTAGCCCATGAAAATGGTGGGCGTGTTGTTCCCGAAGATGCTGGTCGCTATGTGGAACTCTTGGTTGAGTCATACAAGCGCATTAAAGCGGTCGAACCATCCACGATTGTGTTGGCCGGTGCTCCGTCATCATCGGGTGTAACCGATCCAAATTTGGCTGTAGCTGACGAAGTATATTTCCGTGAGATGTATCGCTACAAAGACGGTTTGATTAAGGACTACTTCGACGTTCAGGCTGTCCACCCGGGTGGTTCAGCAAATCCACCCGAGACAATGTGGCCTGATAATCCGAGTAATGCTGATGGTTGGACCGACCATCCGACGTTCTACTTCCGCCATGTTGAAAATGTGCGTAAGTTCATGGTCGAGGAGGGTGTCGGCGATCATCAAATCTGGATTACTGAATACGGCTGGGCGACCGAGAATGAGACTCCTGGGTATGAGTTCGGTAACCAGGTTTCGATCGAACAACAGGGTGAGTATATTTTGGGTGCGATGAAGTACGCCTACTTCAACTATCGTGAGCCAAATGGTGATCCATGGCTAGGCAACATGTTCTTGTGGAATATGAACTTTGCTGTGTTGTGGGGCGCGCAAGATCAACCACTCCACGAACAAGCCTCGTTCGGTATTCTCAATCCTGATTGGAGCCCACGCCCTGGATTTTTGGCGGTACAAGGCTTCATGAATGCAATTAAAGCAGAGGGTCGTCGTTAAACGATTTGGTTAGTCTAGCGTGATAGCGCCCATGATGCATCATATGTATCATGGGCGTTATTAGTGTATGATGCATACGATTCATGGACGTATCAAGAAAGTAGTGGCTACGTGAGTACTGCGCCGCAACGATTTACCTGGAGTGACTTTGGCTTATTAGCCACTATCGTGATTTGGTCGGCAAACATGTCGATTGTAAAGGCAGCCTTCGAAAGCATGCCGCCCTTGGCCTTTAATGCCGTACGCTTCATGTTTACACCGATTTTAATGCTTTTGATTGTGTGGCTCATCGAAAAAGACTTGCGGATTGAGCGGTCGTTATGGCGCAATGTGATCCTTGTGGGGCTGATTGGCAATAGTGGATATCAAATATTTTTTGTAATCGGTCTCAATCTAACAAGTGCTGCAAGCACCGCGTTACTTGTCGCCACTACGCCCATCTGGGTGGCATTGATTGGACAACTACGTGGTACAGACAAGCTCTCTTCAATCGGTTGGATAGGGATTGTGTTGTCGTTTGTGGGTGTGTTTGTCATTCTGTTTAACGGCGATGCCATGAGCTACGAGAGTATTCTTGGTGATATATTAGCGCTCATCTCGGCTATGTGTTGGGCATACTACACCATTGGCGCCCGCCCTGTTCTTGCCAAATACTCGCCACTCAAGGTAACTGCTTTAACATTGAGTGTCGGCAGTATTCCAATTATGCTTGTTGGTATTCCTGAGACGTTGACGGTGGATTGGAGTGCTGTCACGGTGCAGGGCTGGGGTGGTATGGCCTATTCCGTATTACTCTCGATTATTTTGGCGTATATTTTGTGGTATAACGGCGTCGTCAAGGTTGGTGCCACGCGTACTGGTATCTATACGAGTTTGCTCCCCGCAGGTGGTGTGATTTCGGCATACCTGATTCTTGGCGATCCAATTACGCTACGCGATATTATCGGCACGGTGGCAATTGTATCTGGCCTATATTTGACACGACGTGGTTAGAGAGAAGCACCAAACCGCCTTGCAGGTATACCTGCAAGGCGGTTTGGTCTAGTGCTATTGCTGCGCAAGTGCTCCTTGCCATGCGTGTAGTAACTCAGGTAAATCGGTATACACTATATCGGGCTTAATGTCCGAGGCTTCGACATCGGCGCGCGTAACGACACCAGTCAGGACTAATCCTGCCGTCATGTTTGCGGCTAGAGACCCAGCGATATCGGTGTCGAGTCGATCACCAATCGTCAATGTCTTGCGTGGGTCGGCACCGAGCACATCCGTGGCAATATGGAACATGGTTGGCCCTGGTTTGCCGATAATAAAAGGCTGGACACCAGTGGCGGCTGCCAAGAGCGCCAACAACGCACCACAGCCAGGTACGAGGCCTTCGGGTAACGGCAACGAGACATCAGGATTCGTACCAATAAATTTGGCGCCGGCGCTGATGAGTAATGTGGCTTGACGGAGCTTGGCATAGGTGACCTCGGTATCGAGACCAACAATTACATAGGCTGGCTGTTGGTTGTCCTCGATGAAGTAGCCGTCGGCAAAGAGCGCAGTGCGTAATCCATTCATGCCGATGCAAAAAATCTTCGTGCCTTGTGGGACTAATCCCTCAAGATAGCGACGCGTGGCCACTGGTGAGTTGATGATGTGAGTAGCGGGGAACTCAATTCCCATTCCAGCCAACTTTTCGGCAAATTGTTCGGGTGTCATGGTGGCGTTGTTGGTGATACACGCCATTTTGATGCCGTGTTGTTGACAAAACTGAATCAACGTATCGGCACCATCAAGCCGCTCGTGGCCACGGTACAAAACGCCGTCCATATCGAGGAGTAAGGTGTCGTACTGACGCAAATCCATGATGTTCTCCTACATGCGCTCGGGTGCACGTACTCCGAGGAGTGCGAGCCCGTTGTGCAAGGCTTGGGCAGTGGCCGAGGTCAATGCCAAGCGCGCTTGGCGTAACTCATCGTCGTCTGCCTTTACGACAGGACAATCGCGATAGAATGCCGAAAACGCCCGTGCTGTATCGTAGCACCATTCGGCCAACACGAACGTCGCATAGCGCTCGGCTGCAGCGCGGACTGCACTTGGCATCTTGGCGATTTGGCGTACCAAATCGAGTTCGGATGGATGCGTCAACAAGGCGGCATTACAGCTAGGGATACTCATACCAGCCTGTTCACCTGCGACGCGCCGAATAATTGAACGACAGCGAGCATACATGTACTGAATATAGGGCGCGCTGTTTCCTTCAATCGCCAACATGCGATCCCAATCGAGATTGATGTTACGGCGTGGGTCTTGGTAGAGGTCGTTGTAAATGACTGCACCGACGCCGACCATCTCGGCAACTTTGGCACGCTCATCCTCGGGCAAATCGGGGCTCGAGGCATCGACTACGGCCCGAGCCCGATCACGGGCGTCGTTGAGCAAATCGGTCAGATAAATCATGTTGCCGGCGCGGGTGGAGAGTGGTTTGCCGTGTTGGTCGAAGATTGTGCCAAACTTGACGTGGATCAACTCGGTGCTTGGTGTGGCATAGCCCATGGCGCGGGCTAGCGCGAATAGCTGACGAAAGTGGAGCTCTTGACGGGCGTCCACGACGTAGATAATCTGGCTTGGAGTAAACTCGGCCATACGATATTTGATGGTCGCCATGTCTCGGGTGTGGTAGAGCGTGCCCGAGTCACTGCGCTGGAGTAAGAACGTGGGCATGTTCTCCTCGAGCTCACTAACAACTACAGCGCCACCTTCATCGCGTACGGCATACCCGCTTGCCAAAGCATCCTTGATGACGCCTTCGTTCATGGGTGCATAGAAGCTTTCGCCATAGGCATGGTCAAACCGCACACCCAAACGATCGTAGTTATATTGATTGGCAGTCAAGGTCAGATTGACCATCCATTGCCAGAGCTCTACTGCAGTTGTGTCTCCCTGTTCGAGTTTGAGTGACCAGGTACGGGCTTCTTCGTCATATTTGGCGTCTTCTTTGGCCATGCGACTGAACTGTGCATACAACTTATCGAGTTGCGCGATGGCCTCCTCGTCGTCGCCTTCGGGCTTGCCAAAATGCACAATCGCCGCGATGTTCATGCCGAACTGCTTGCCCCAGTCACCGAGGTGGTTATCGCCGATAACCTCGTAGCCCAGATATTTAAAGATGTTGTATAGTGCTTGGCCGATAATTGTCGAACGAATATGGCCGACGTGCATCAATTTGGCGATGTTGACAGATGAGTAGTCGATGACCACGCGTTTGTGTGCACCAAGATCATCGCTACCGTAGTGATTGGTCAGTCGTGCGACATCGGCTAAGACACTTGCGACATAGGCATCAGTGCGGATGGCAAAGTTCAAAAAAGGCCCAGCAGCTACTGCGTTGCCAACAAGTGAATCAGCCTCGATGGTAATTTGGCTGGCTAACTGATTGGCTAGTTGTGGTGGTTGCACTGCTCGGTCGCGTGCGGCTTTGAAGGTTGGGAAGGCCAAATCAGCTGGGATGTTGGGTTTGGGTGCCACAAGCTCAATATGCTCGGCACTTGCGAGGCCGCTCGCAACAATTGTCTCGCGTGCTTGGCGGATAAACCGATCAAGTGTGTATTCCACGCAGTCTCAATCCTTTCTGTGACACGGCACACCGATTTGATGGTGGCGCATATCCTTTTTGTCTGTTCATACCATATACCAAAAGTGCTAATCCTGCCAAAATGGTTTGACCCAGGTGCGCTCAACCAATATCTCGCGCAGATCAAGCATGGCTGTATATGTCGGCAATACAGAGACAGTCTGTCCTTGAGGTGTCTGTGACAGCACTGCATCAAGTGCATTCGCTAATGACTCGTGATAATGAATTTGCGTTGGTGAAGCTCCTGCATATTGCATGCGCACGCGCATATCGGCAGCTCGAGTCCCACTAATAAACACTTGATTAATATGGGGTACTAGGTGCTCGAAGTCGGCATCCCATAACCATGACACATCGGTGCCATCAGCATCACGGTCATTGATGACAATCAGCAAATTGGCTGGTTGCTCCCATGCCTCAACAAACATGCGAATTGTCTCGCTGGCGCCGACAGGGTTTTTGATGAGTGCCATAACAAGAGGGTGCTGTGGTGTATGGACTACTTCATAACGGCCAAATGCCGGTTGCATATTGGCCAGCGCGGGTGTCACTGCAGTCTCGCTGTCGAGGATGTCTGCAATAGTGTATGCAGCGAGTGCATTAATTGCGTTATAACTGCCAGGGAGTGGCACAAAGAATTGCGCAGTATCATTGACAGTAACGGTGCTTCCTATTAGCCCATTGGATTGGATCGCGGTAATCGCATAATCAGGCGTTGGTCGACCAAAGCCACAGGCCGGACAGGTATAGTGGCCGATATGCGCAAAAAATCGAGTCGTGTAGGTGAGCGCATGCCCGCACCGGCAGAACCCCGCATCAGCCAAGTGAGCCACGCTGTTGCGCGCACTATGTATATCATTGTTGCCGTAGACAATAACACGACAGGTCAGTGATTGGGCAAGCCGGGCCAGCGAAGGGTCATCGCCTTGTATGCATACCACCGTGCTGTCGGGGAGTGAGGCCAGTGCCGTCAACCAGTGTTGGGCAATCGTATCAACCTCACCGTAACGGTCAAGTTGATCGCGAAAGAGGTTGAGGAGTACGACAATCCGTGGTTGAGTCTCGTGGACAATTTGGGGGAGTGCCGCCTCGTCGCATTCGAGCAATGCTGCATCATGGTGCATCTGACCACGCCAATCGGCATGAGCCAGCATGACTGCACTTACTCCTGAGACCAGATTGGCCCCTGAGCGATTATGGACTATTCGCCAGCCCGCATGAGTCAAGATGTCTGCAATCATACGTGCCGTTGTGGTTTTGCCGTTAGTGCCTGCCACGAGGATGATGCCTCGTGGTAGTTGTGCACTTAAGTAGCGGAGCAGATTGGGTGCAATGCGATGTGCTACGACGCCAGGCACGGTAGTACCCCCACCGCGCCCTAGCCAACGGCTGAGCATACCCGCACCTCTGCCTAGCCAAATTGCCAGTTGTTCACGCATGATAGGTCACCGTCAACAGGTGGATGATGTTATTGATATTATACAATTGCAGACAACTACATGCCCGACCAAATGGGTTACGATTGAGCGACCTGCAAATGCCAAGCGCCCGTCCATTCAGGCAGAATCATGGTGCCATCTGGTTGCAAGGTGCCTGCCATTTCGCTACCAAAGAAAAAGCCGGTAAGTTCGCGACATTCAGTCTCCGACTCAAAGCGATAATCGGTTTGAATGGGCGTGCGCACAAAGCCAAATTCTTGCTCAAATAACGTATAACAATCAGCCAATGCTTGCGTGGGAGGGTGTGGCACAGTACTGCCAGATCCAAGCGTCTCAAAAATAATCGCACTGCCACCTGGCTTGAGGAGTCGGAGCATTTCGGTGATGGCCGCCCGGACGTCGGCTTGCCATGCGCCTGGCACCCACTCGGTAGTATGGCCAAAACTCCAGCCAGCAGTTACCAAATCAAACGTACCAGCCGCCAATGGGATTGATCGATTATCAGCGGTTAATGCGGGTACTTTTGGCCCTAACAGGCGTTGCGCCACGGCTAACATGGCAGGTGCGCGGTCGCTGATGGTCAGACTGCGTGCATACGGTACCATGATTGCTGCGACGCGTCCGGTGCCACTGCCCATATCGAGAACATTAGCCGTGGTGAGGTCGACATGCCGGCGAATCTCGTTGAGAATATTGCCTAGATAATCCTCGCGACTGACGAGTTGGTGGTAACGCTCCGCATGAAGTGGGTCTTGGTAGATGTCACGATAATCAGGCATGTGCATTTATCCTTTGCGCGAGAGTCGAGTTGGTGGGACAGCTGGTGTCAGTGTGATGCCGACACGTTGTAAGAATTGACTCAAAAACGTCAGATGCGTGATTTCAGTAGACCACATCTGGCGCTCTTGATCGAATCGAGCAAGGCGACTGATGAGCTGTAGGTGTGGTCTTGGGAGTTGCGGGATGGCCAGATACGCAAACGTGTTAACACGTTCCCACGGCAGTGCTGGCGCAACTACTGCTGCTTGTGCAAGCCCATAGAGCAATGCGTTGTCTTCATCAAGTGCCACCAAGTCGAGTTGCTTGCCTTTGAGTGCATGGCAGCCAAACCACTCGGGAATGCCACGGCCGTTCCGTCGTCGAACAACAGCCCCAATGGGAATCATCACTCCTGCACGCTCATTCAACATAACTGGCTCGAGAGGTACTAGGATACGTTGATTTGGGTTATACATGCTCCAACGTATTTGGGGTGTGCCGAGCGGATGCCAATGGGCATCACCAATTAACGGTGCATGTGGTAATCGGGGTAAATCGGCGATTTGATCATCAAGACTCGCCATTATGAGTCCACGTTGCCGGATGCGCGCAAACAAACCCTCACGTCGCCATGAAGTGAGGGTAAATCGATTGCCGACAAGCTCACCTTCACCGCGCAAAAACTGCGTAACACGAATATCATGCACCACAAAAACGTTGGGGGTGAGTTCTTCGAATGATAGTGGTGGGTTACTCCCCTTCATTGAGACGCTCGCCAATCAAGTCTGCGCGGGTATCGTCAATTTGTCCTTTGCCACAGGCTACAAGTAAATCGTGGCGCAGTTGAGCCATTTCAATCAGATGCGTGCGCTCATGATTGACCATCCAATTGCCTTGATGGAGCAGATTAATCTCACCATAGACGACATGAGAGGCGGTGCGGTGCCATGCTGCGCTGGTGAGACCACGGAGCATCAACAAACACTCGATGCGTGACTCGTGGAATGCATTGAGGATTGCGCGGATGTCACGTTTGCGGTAATGTGATGCAGCAGTTAATTTGGGTGGATGCGCCGATGGAAGCTCTGGGTGGTCGGTATCAAGAATTAAGCGGGCGCGTTCACAGAAGACAAAATTCATGTCATTGAGGTGACCGAGCACTTCTTTGAGCGATGCTGTGTTGTTTGGGCCAAGGCACGACAAAATAGCATCATCTACATCCTCGAGCATAGCGCGTAGTGTTGCCTCACTGTGTTCAAGTGCATGCATGATGGCGTGTGGTCCAAGCGTACCCATTGCCTCGATTGCTAAAAAGCGTTTGTGTGACTCGGGAACTGCACCACATTGAGGGCATGCGCCGACGAGCTCACCTTCACGCGTTTCACCGCACGTGGTGCAGACAAATAAGTCTCCAAGCTCATTGGCATACAAATCGCGATGTTGCGTTAAGGCCATTGCTGCACGACCGAGCAGCTCACGTGAGCGCTCTGATGTGCCGGTGATACGTTGCATTGCGAGTGCTTCGGGTTCATTGCCGTTGAGTGCTGAGTGGACGTTATCAACTGTAATTCCGACGCCATTTGTGTTAACAAATGCGCGCATTGCCCGTGCGCCACGCGCCTCACATAGTGCATCGAATAGCCGAGCGATATTGAACCGACGTTCACGACGTGCTTGACCTGCCCACGCACGATAAGCAACATGCCCCATGCTGGCACTAGTAAAGAGTTGACGCAACTCTTGTTCGGACATACTCATTAATGACACTCCCAGCCGAAATCAGAGACGATAATCATGACCGCATCATTGCGCCTACATACTATAATAACAATATGGGATTCTGTGAATAGGCAATTTGAGGGATTTTGGTGCATATTGCAGTTGTACATGATTATTTAAATCAATATGGTGGAGCAGAACGTGTGCTTGAGGCGATTCACGATATCGCACCGCATGCACCAGTATATACCTCAATTTATGATGCACAGGTGATGCCTGCGTTTTACCATGATTGGGATATTCGCGTTTCGTGGATGCAAAACCTCCCCAACTGGCGGCGATTCTTTCGGCATTACTTTTTATTCTACCCGATTGCATTTGAGCGCATGCAGCTCTCGGCCTATGACATAATCATCAGTAGCAGTAGTGCCTACGCCAAAGGTGTTCGTCCGCGTCGTGGCGCCATCCACATTTGCTATTGCCATACGCCGATGCGCTTTGCCTGGCAGACTGATCAATATATTGCTCGTGAGAATATTCGAGGTATCGCCAAGGTTGTCATGCAATTCTTGTTGCGCTTTGTGCGCGCTTGGGATGTGCGCAGTGCGAGTCGGGTGACGCATTACATTGCCAATTCGCACGTTGTTGCTGCCCGCATTAAGCAATATTATCACCGTGAGGCTGTGGTGATTCCGCCCCCCGTTGATTTAGCGCCATTTGAAAACCTGCCACCGGGTGACTATTTTTTAACTGGTGGTCGTCTGGTGCCATATAAGCGCATCGATTTGGCCGTCAAAGCCTGTACTGCGTTGAATATTCCATTGGTTGTATTTGGTGATGGACGTGACAAGGCTGAGCTGATGGCGCACGCTGGTCCGAGTGTGCGCTTTGTCGGGCGCGTCAGCGACGCAGAGCGACTGCGGTTGTTTGCCGAGTGTCGCGGCTTTTTGTTCCCCGGTGAGGAAGACTTTGGTATTACACCACTTGAGGCCATGGCCGCTGGTCGCCCGGTGCTTGCGTATCGAGCAGGTGGAGCGCTTGATACCGTAGTTGAAGGGCAGACAGGCCTGTTTTTTGATATGCAGGATGTTGAGTCTGTCAAAGCAGGGTTGTGCGCTATGCAGACCCATGAATGGCAGGCGCAACAGATTCGTACGCATGCTGAGCAGTTTAGCCGTGAACGCTTTATGGCGCGCATGCGGGCATTCATTGCCCATCATGCACCTGGGAGCGAGGAGTACTTGCATGAATGACGTTCTACGGCTGATTGCCCTGCTCCGGCGGCGTTGGTGGTATTTGCTTGTACCAGCATTGTTGTTGGCGGTTACTGGAGTGGTACCGCTGGTGCAGTACACCACGCAGTATCGGGTGTCGGTGACAATTTTGTTGACGAGTCGGGCTCCGATGAACGACACTGGTGATACACTGGCATACGATTTCCCTGCAATTAGTCGGGGTGCATCGTTCCGTACCAAAGTCAGTGACTATCTTGGTGGTCGTGTCTCACCGCAGGATGTGGGTATGCTGCTTGATGTGCACAATGCCGCACGAGAGGTGACAATCGTTGCGCGTGGTGCCGATATGACTGATTTGATTGCGGTGCGTGATGCCGCACTTGCAGTCTTGACGCAGGATGGTACACTGCTATGGGGCAAGTCGGGCGATACTGCAGTCAATATTGCTGAACTTCGCCGTGAGGATACCCCAGTGCCTGAATCGCAGTGGCTCAGCCATGTCATGCAGATTGTCTTGCGTGGTGGGGCTGGTTTATTACTTGGTTTGTTGGTTGTACTCTATCGACGATAGTGTGAGGGTAGATTATGCGTCTTTCGGAATATATTCGCATTATACGCCGGCGGATCTTAGTGATTATGCTGGCGGTGATGGTGACTGCTGTGGCGGCCTATGTCTTTAGTAAGCTGCAAGAGCCCTTGTATCGTTCTGAGGCAAGCTATTTAGTTGTACCAAACCGTAACGATAATGGCTTGTCGATTGTGTTAACAAACAATATGAACAGCTACAAGCAGTTGGCGTTGGCGCGCCCCCAAATTGAGAAAATCAGCGCCCAACTACAACTCGATCGTAGCCCTGAGTGGTTGCTCGAACACATCTCTATCCAAGCCAACGCTGATGATCGCAAGATGATTGTACAGGTTGATTACCCCGATATTGATATGGCTCCGCGCTTGGCAAATGCTGTCGGAGAAAATATGGCCGCCTTGGTGAGCTCGCTGAATGACGGACTCGAAGGTACCGACAAAATCAATATGCGTATTACCACGCCGGCTACTCCACCGCAGTTGTATCGCCCACAAACCCGCATCAATGTGTTGGCTGGTGCATTTTTGGGGCTAATTATCGGCTTGCTGTTGGCGTTTGTACTTGATGCAATTGATGATACGCTCAAGAACACCGATGATGTAGAGCGTCATGTGGGCCTGACGATTCTCGGTGCTATCCCGGCGAGCAACGTCTCCAATGACCGCCGTACCAATGCAAGGAAACCGGCATGACGAACAGCAGTAACCTATCAAGCCAGCTCGTGGTATTGAATGATGCACAATCGGCCGCTGCCGAGGCGTTCCGTACGCTCCGGACAAATATCCAGTTTGCGAGCCTTGATAACTCGCTTCATTTGATTAGCGTTACCAGCACGGGTGTCGACGATGGCAAATCATTAGTCGCAGCGAATCTTGCTGTCACCATGGCACAAGCAGAGCAACGCGTAATTTTGGTGGATGGTGACCTACGCCGTCCTGCCTTGCATACATTGTTTGGATTGAGTAACGAAAACGGCTTGACTAGTATGCTCTTTGCTAGCGAGGGCACACCCGCACCACTCCAAGATACTGGTATCCCTGGTTTGCAGTTGCTGGCAAGCGGTCCGCTACCGCCACGTCCTGCGGATATTTTGGGGTCGCGGCGTATGGGTGAGATTCTCCAGAGCTTGCGTGCGACTGCTGATGTGGTGATTATTGATACGCCACCGATTTTGGCTGTGAGCGATGCAGTGGTCTTGGCGCCACGTGTTGATGGAGTGATGTTGGTCCTTCAAGCTGGTAAAACGCGGCGTGAACATGCCAAGCAGGCCCGGGCAATTTTGGAAAAGGCCAAGGCCAATATTGTTGGTGTTGTGCTTAATGGTGCCGAATTAACTCAAGCATCAGGATACTACGCATAATGATTGACCTACACTGTCATTTGCTGTATGACTTAGATGATGGTCCGCGTAAGCGCGAAATCTCAGTGAATATGGTGCGTCAAGCCCATGCAGCTGGTGTACATACCGTGGTATGTACACCTCATAGTCCTGAGTCGAGCGCCTCGCGTAATTACAGTCCACAACTGATTGCCGAACGCGCCCACGAAGTTCAAGAATTGGCAGCTGCGGATGGGTATGCAGTCACCCTCAAACCAGGTACCGAAATTAGCTACATTGCGCATGCGCGTCAACGTTTGGACAGCAAACAGCTATTGACTCTCGGTGGTAGCCGTACAGTGTTGATAGAAATGCCAGTATTCGCTGTTGATATGCGCTTTTTGCCGACAGCCAAAGAGTTGATTGCCCACGGGTATACCGTGATTTTGGCCCATCCTGAGCGCTACATTTATAACCAAAAAGATCTTGACGATTTGCGGCGTATTCATGAGAGCGGCGTGATGTTTCAGATTACGGCTGCTGCTGTGTCAGAACACAACAGTCGCACATTGTTTGATTTGCATATGGTTGATGTGGTTGCGAGTGATGCACACAGCGACACATATCGCATTACTGCGATGGATACTGCATTTGAATGGGTGATGAATGCGTATGGTACTGAGTTGGCCAATCGCCTGTTCGTTGATACCCCACAACGATTGTTAGATCATCGGTAGACTGGTTGTGTGCATTGAGTATTCAGCATGCGCGTGTATGCTGGTGTTGTTGCAACAAGAATAGTTGAATTGGATGCGACGTTTTCTTTCATACATTGACCGAGTCATCCTCGTGCTACTGGTGGTCATAGGGAGCTGGTGTATCCATGTTTGGATAGACCGGGCTCCCTCGTCTGTGTCTATTCCGTTGACAGATCGAGAGCGTGTGCGTGGGATCTGGGGTGTCGAGGCCGAAGGCGCGTGGACCAATGGCTACGCTCTGGTTGATGTCAATCGTCATGCATGGGCTCCGTGGAGCATCGCGCAGTTCCGTTGGAAGCAACCTCCGACGGGACCGGTTGATGTGACACTACAGAGTGGGCAAACTACAAGTAATGGATCTCCTACATTAGCGTGGCGTAGTGTGCAGCTGTTGTTGCCACAACCGACGAACCGTACCGATATGGTTATTGCAAGTACGACGCAACGTGTTGATGGTGATCGACGCGATCTCGGCGTGTTTTTGGCAGATATTCAGATTCAACGATTTGGTCAACCATTTGCCCTGCATCTGCTCCGTGTTTTGGATTATGCATTGCCGCTTCTGGCTGGCGCGGTATGGCTCTGGCGCTCACGCTGGCTTGGCATTGTCGTGTGGGCTGGGTTATTTGCGGTGTATGGCACTATGCTTTACCAAGAACTGCAGGTCGGTATAGTCAATCCCGCACTCTTGTTAGATACCACTGGTCGCTATGGTGTGAGTATGATCATGCTTATCTGGGCTTGGTTTGACAGACATCGATTACTCCAATCGATGCAGACGACGGGCCGGCGGTTTGGTCTCGATGTGATGCGTGCTGTAGCAGTCCTGTGCGTTATTGTGGCGCATTTTACGCCGTTGATGGTTGTTGAATGGCGTACCGAGCGTGATATATTCCGTTGGTTTGTCTATTTAGGCGCCATTGGTGTCGACATCTTTTTTGCGCTGAGTGGCTATCTGATTGGTGGTATTCTGTGGCGTAATTTGCATCGATTGCATCAACCGACTGTCGTACGCCGGTTTTGGATGCGTCGATGGCTCCGTACGCTCCCAGCCGCCTATGTGTCTGCATTGGTGGTCTGGTTGATTGCTGCGCCACAAAACATCCGCGATTATCTGGCAAGTATCGTGTTTTTGGGGACAATCAATCCCTACTATGTAACCACAGAGTTGGGTTTTTGGTGGAGCCTAGGGGCCGAAGAGGTGTTCTATTTCTTCTTTCCGCTGGTGATTTCACTGCTCATGGCGGTGATGCGCAAAGAACGCGCTTGGGTAGGTGGATTACTCATCTTTGGTATCACCTCGATGGTGATTCGTGCGGTTTTACAAATTGTTCTGCCAGAAGAAGTTGTGGGTAATATTGAATTTGCCATATATGCGCGACTTGACTCGATGATTTGGGGTGTGTTGTTGGCTTGGATGCGTCAAGTACGACCACAATGGTTTGACCGCTTGGCGCAGTATGGTTTTGCCCCAGGGATGATTGTCTTTTGGTTGGGGTATATGCTGTTACTCGAGCAGGGTCGCTGGTACGGCATAGCGATTTTTGCAGGACATATGCTGACAACGACCGGTGCTGCACTCATTATTCCGGCGATGGAACATGTGCGGACACTCGGTTGGCGTGGGTTGGATCGCGTGATTTCGTGGATAGCACTCGTCAGCTATTCGGCATATCTGTATCACATCATGATGGCAGATCGACTAGAGCGCTCGTTTGGTGCTGCTATCGATTATGTGATGATGGCCGGATTAGCGGTAGCATACCTGATGATGACGTTTGTCATATCATGGTTAAGTTATCGGTTTGTTGAGGAGCCTATATTGCGCTGGCGCGATGCCCGCTATCCAGAGCATGTGCCGCCACCAAACTAATACAATATGTGGAATACAAGACTCCCATATGACTAATTATTTGGGTCAGTGACCAATTACCCGATGATGCAAAGATTGACTGTGGGAAATCTTGTGATGATCTTTGTGGCCCAGGTACTGGTTTGTTGAGGAGCTTGTGCTCCGTTGGTGCGATGCCCGCTACCTCGAGCGTGCACCGCCATCACGCAGATGCAATGCATAAAATACCAAAGCCCCCGTTCACCGTACGATGAACGGGGGCTTGTCAATTATCCAACAATGTTACGGGACGAGGGTTGGCTCAAGAGTTGGCTCGGGTGTCGTCGAAGGTGTCATGGTTGGCGGTACCGTCGCCGTCGGTACGCTCGTACGCGTGGCGGTTGGCATTGCTGGTGGACGTGGAATGTAGATGTTTGTATACGAACGTACGTATCGAACTGTACCAGCAGCATCCGTTACGGTCACAAAGAAAGTCTTGCGTCCTGATGTAGTTGCTCCGGTATTAAATCGTGCCATAGCATAGCCATTGACCAGCGTACCTGTAGCAACAACACTACCCGGATTACTCCGCGTACCTGCATACCACGTATACGTGAACGGTCCTACTCCACCACGTATGCGAACAGATACTGTGGCAATTGCATTGCCACTGACCCAGCGAGCAGTTGTGCTACGAGTATAACTCGTAATACTAAATGGTGGCAGACTTACGCGTACTATGGCAGTGCGCGATGTAATTGTATCTCCAACAGCATCAGTAACAACAACGGAATAATTGCGTGGAGCTTCAGTCGCATCAGTAAATACTACCGGTAGTGATGCTCCAGTGCCTACACTGATACCCTCAAGGAACCATTCATAGGTGAGGGGTGCTGTGCCACCGCGAGCCTCTGCGGTTAATGTCGTGCGTGCTGAGCTACTTCGCCAGGTGGCTGTTGTATTGCGAGGTTCACGGCTAAATGTAAGCGGTGCAGCTATCACATCGATTATGACTGATTCTGAGGTGACAGTATCGCCATTGCTATCAGTGATTTCAGCCCAGAACGTGTATGTATCAGGTGCGAGGTCTAACGCAATTTCGTCTTCATTACCGACTACGGTGCTCGTATCGCCGAGCTCACCTTGATACCACGTGTAGGTGTATGGTTCAAGACCTCCATCTACATTAACGTTGAGTTCAACCTCTTCGGTGGCTTCATAGGCGAAAATAGTTTGATCGAGCGTTTGATCGATGATGACGAGCGGGTAGGTCACAACGTTGATAACGGCGGTTTCAGAATTGACAATATCGCCGTTACCATCGATTACTTCGGCCCAGAATGAGTGTTCGCCGTTTGTAAGTTCAACGATAATCTCTTCACCTTCGTCAATCATTGTGGTCGTATCGCCACTAACTCCTTCGTACCAGGTATAGGTATATGGGCGTGTGCCACCGACAGCAGAGACTTCGAGGTCAACCACGGTCGCTGCGCCTGCGCTCTCAATCTCTTGACTACGTGGTTGTTTACGAATAGTTAATGGTCCAAGCGTGCGTGGGACGATTGAGACGGTAATTGTGCGTGAGTTCACCACGTTGCCAGCTCGGTCTGTTATCTCGGCCCAGTAGGTGTATGTGCCATGAGACAACGTGACACGTGTACGTGGACGTGAACTAATTGGTGTACTGGTGTCGCCGACTACACCTTCATACCATGTGTAGGTATACGGGCGCGTGCCACCGGTGACTGACGCTCTTAATTCGATTCTTCTGGTAGGATTGTCAGTACGAATGGTGGTGTTTCGCGTCTGTTGTGAGATTCGCAATGGTCGGTAGCGATCACGTTGTTGCGGGTGTGCTGGTGCTGCTAAGAGCGACTGTGGCACAACTAACGATAGTATTAACAGTAACCCAATATACCAACGCATGATGGACCTCCCTTGTCATGACGAGATGTTACATCATCTCACTGGATACTATGTACTATAGCTTACATTCATTGAAAAACGGTTGGAAAATGCTTAATGTGGTCAATATAGACGCTCCAACAGCTTGCCGTACGGCAAGCTGTTGGAGTGGGGGGTGATTATGCAAATATTATTGCACTTATAGTCTACACCACAAGCGTGGATATACATCATGAAAATATTACAGATAGATTACTTGGCGATAAATTTCATCGTTAATTTATCTGCAATTCCTATGTAACTTTCTGGTGTTAAACTTCTTAATTCCTCCTTAACATGCGCAAGAACTGGCAAACTATCGATAAATTCATGTAAGTCTTGTAATGTTACCTGTTGTTTGCCGCGTGTTAATTGTTTTAACAATTCATATGGCTCATGAATATTTTCGCGTCGTAGAATCGTCTGATATGCCTCCGCAAGAACTTCGGGGTGGGCCACGACATGTGCGTGCATGTACTCCCGATTTGGGCTGACCTTGGCCAAACCCTTGGATGTACGGCGACAAGCGAGAAGCATATGCCCGAATGCCACGCCCAAATTGCGTAACACGGTGCTACCGGTCAAGTCGCGTTGGAGGCGTGAGATGGGTAATTTGCGACTAAAGAACTCGAACATGGCACTGGCCAATCCCAAGTTACCCTCTGAATTTTCAAAGTCGATGGGATTCACTTTGTGCGGCATAGTTGACGAACCAACCTCACCGGCTTTTGGTCGCTGCACCAAAAAGCCATCCGATACATAGCGCCACAAATCCTGATCGAGATCAATCAAAATAGTGCAGATACGACGAAGTGCATCGCTGACCTCGGCCAAACTATCGGCTGGTTCAATTTGCGTCGTAAGCATGACTGGCTCAAGATCGAGTGTGCGTACGAATGCCCGTGAGAATGTGGACCAATCGACGTTGGGCAATGCTATGACATGTGCTGCGAGTGTGCCAGTGGCTCCATTGAGCTTGCCGGTTAGAGGAATCGCATTGAGGGTGTTGCGCGCTCGTTGGAGTCGCGTCAAAAAGACGGCCATCTCTTTGCCGAAGGTGGTCGGCGTGGCAATTTGGCCGTGGGTGCGTGCGGGCATAACGGTGGTTGCTTCTTCGACGGCCATGCGATGCAGATGATTCATCACCTCGCCGATCGCCGGACTCATGACGAGGTCTCGGGCCTCGCGAACCATTAGGGCATACGACAGATTATTTATGTCCTCGCTGGTCAAACCAAAGTGAACCATCTCTTTGAGATGACCGAGATTAAATGCATCGAGCTGATCACGAATCCAGTATTCAACGGCTTTGACGTCGTGATTGACTTTGGCGTCATAGGCGGCGATGGCGGCAGCGTCGCTCGGTGAAAAGTTACGGTACAAGCCGCGCAACTGGGCTACTTGATCAGCGTCGAGTTTGGCGATGGTAGCGATGTCACGCGCTTTGCTGAGCATGACAAGATATTCAACCTCAATGCGGACACGATAACGCATCAAAGCACTTTCGGAGAAATAGGCTTCGAGGGCGGCCACATCGTCACGATATCGACCGTCAAGGGGTGACAAACAGGTTAATGGATCAAGCATGTTGCCTCACAACTCTCATAACGTCATTGATTCGATTGTAACAGAAACACCCCCACACATTATGATTGGATGGGGGTGTTTTGTGTGGTTAATGATTGAGCTGTTGATTGTGTGCCCGACGTTTTTGTTGATTGTGTTGCCCTACTTTGACTACAATAGTAGCGACAATTGCCGTTTGTACCAAGGTTATGAGCATACGGAGTGCAGTGATTGGACCGGTCGGCTCTGCATGGTCAATATCAATGGGTGCATTCGTCATATCAGGCATTGGTAGTGCTACAAAGAGCATGGCACCTTCGGCAATCAGGGCTATCATGACGGCGCCGCTGATGATGATGAGTGCGTGATAGAGATATTTAAGCATCTACTGTACCTCGGCTTTCGTGGTTGATGTGGTGCGGCGTCGTTTTGGCAACAACGCGACAATCCAGTTCCAATGCAGTGCTACATGCGCGGCCATGGCGACGACAGTCAGTGTTGAGAAGAGATTGTGGAGGATTCGCCAATCGGTATTGGCCAGCCACGTAATTCCGAGCCACGGCATGATATCCTCAGAGATGGCGATACCACTATAGGTGACGAGGGTAAAGAGTACAAACAACACGATATTGAGCGTGATACTCGTTTTGTTGTGCACGGTGCCAGGGCTGAGCAGTTTGTTGATGGTGGCCATAATCCAGGCCCAGTTGCGCACTAGATGGACAACCGTGATACCAGCGAGGCCAAGACCAATCCATTCGTGGAGCGAGATTCCAGTGAACTGTGGTGCCGTCGTCACGATGAATGCGATGAACATGCTGCTATCGATAATGGCATTTGTCGTATTGCGTCTGTGCGAATTACTCATGATTCCCTTGCCTAGTGTAATAGTCATTCGTCACTATTCATGGTAGCTGGGCAAGGTTTATGTTGTTTATGGAGGTAGTCAAAGAGGATTGTAGAAACGGTAAAGATTTGGTCAAAACAGTGGGAGTGGTGGAGTAATCCACCACTCCCACTGATGACGGTTCCGGGTTGATTTAGCCTTCGACTGCCTTAAGAGCATCGACGGTTGGGGCGCCGGTCTCTTCGAGGGTCAATTTGACGTCAGCCCAGACGGTGGCGATATCTTCGCCGGCAATCATGATGCGCTCAAGACCCTTACCGATGATTTGGTCACCACCGGGGATGAACACACGAGCTGAGTCCTGTGGCTGGGTCTGTGCCAACTGCTCGACGGCCGTCTTGAAGTTTGGCTTCTGACCGAAAAAGTCTTGCATGGCGGCTGAAGCAATGGCCGACTTACGCACTGGCATATAGCCGGTGCTCTGTGACCAGGTGGTGGTGACGTCGGTGCTGGTGGCATAGGCAACGAACTTCATTGCGGCCTGTTGGCGATCGGCTGGCAAGCCGGCCATGATGCCGAGACCGGCGCCGCCGGTGCAGCAACCGAACTGGTCGACCTTGGGCAAGAATGCCGTGCCGACATTAAATTGGGCATTAGCCTCGAAGCCGGCCAAACCACCGGTGCTAGCCATGACGGCAGCGGTCAAACCGTTGGTGAAGTCAGCGCCGATATCCTGGGCATTGGTGGCCCACTTCTGGCCCAATACGGTGTCTTGGAAGAACTTACCGGCCCGCACGCCGTTTTCTTCTTGAATGCGAATGGTGAAGTCAGGATCGCTATACTTACCGCTGTGCTGCCAAATCACACCTTGGAACAACCAGGCGATGTAACTTGCGCCGTTGGGGTGAGCGAAGGCTGAGCGCACCATGGTGTCGCCGTCCATCTTGACCAACTTTGGTGCCCACTCGGCGAACTCGGCCCAGGTCTCGGGACCGCGGTCGGGCAAGCCTGCCTCAGCCCAGACATCCTTGTTGTAGTAGAAGAGAGGCGTACTGCGGGCGAATGGCACCCACCAGATATCACCCTTGCGCGTGCCCTCGTTGATGAGTGAATCAACATAGTCGGTGGCGTCGATGCTCTGGCTGGCCATCAAGTCCTTGAGTGGCTGCAATGCGCCGGCCAAGTAGAACTTGAACCACCACACGTCTGACATCAAGGCTACATCTGGAGTCTGCTTGGCCTGAATGGCGGCTGTCAACTTCTGGGCGGTCTCTTCGTAGTTGCCTTGGAACTCGTAGTTGACCTTGACCTCGTTCTGTGAGGCGTTGAAGTTATCAACCATGGCCTTCTCGGCTTCGCCGAGATTCCCACTGAACGAACCCCAGTAGCTAATCTCGATGGTCGAGGTCTGGGCTGGCTCTTGTGCTGCTGGCGCACTGGTTGGCTGCGCATCTGTTGCAGGGGTAGTGGATGCACCACAGGCGGCAATCAGCGTGCTCCCGCCTACGACTGCCATGGCACGTAGGAACTGACGTCGGTTTAGTTTTTTGTCCATTTGGTACCTTCTCCTTAGGCAACACACATACAAATTCAATCTATATGCCACGATTGCATTATGCAATCAGTAACACCACAGTTAGCCGCGTACTGCACCGGCCGCAATGCCATCGACAATCCACTTTTGGGTGCGAATAAAGAGGGCAATTACTGGTGCAACTACAAACACGGTCCCGGCCATAATCACACCCCAGTTCTGCAACCCTTCGGTTTGGAAGAGGCGGAACACGCCAATTGGTAAGGTGCGCATGCTGTCGGTGTTGGTGATAATCAACGGCCACAAAAAGTCGTTCCATTCCGATACCACTGCAAATAGCCCGACTGTAACCAAGGCTGGTTGCGTCATCGGCAATACAACGAGCCACATCCGTTGAAAGTGACTTGCGCCATCCATCTCGGCGGCCTCAACGACCTCGCCGGGGAGTGATAGACAGTATTGTCTGAGCAAAAATGTACCGAAGGCTGTCGCAGCATTAGGTAACACGATACCTTGATAGGTGTTAACCCAATTGAACTCTGCCATCGTGATGTAGTTGGGCACAATGGTGACTTGTGCAGGCACCATCAATGCGGCCAAAATAATCAGGAACGCGCCATCTTTGAGTCGTTGTGGTGCCTTCGTAAAGACCAGCGCATAGGCACACATCATCGCCAAGACAACTTTGGAGGTAGTGGCCGCAAGCGTAGTTACCATGCTATTAAAGAAATAGCGATCGAACGGCACTGCATTCCATGCCGCCGGATAATTCGCCAATGTCGGATTCTCGGGGAACCATGTCGGTGGCATGCGATAAATCTCTTGGGTCTCTTTGAACGAAGCAAGTAACATCCACAAGAGGGGCATACCGATCATCAAAATCGCAAGCACCATGAACATGTATGACACGATTTTGATGGGGTTGAATTTAGTCATTTTATACTGCATTGTTGCGCTTCCCTACATTGAGCTGAACGATGGTGAATACGAGCATAACCAAGAAGATGACCACGGTCAAGACACCGGCCGGGCCAGCCTCGAAATTGACAAACCCGCGTCGATATAGCTCATACACCAAGACGTTTGTGGCATTTACCGGGCCACCACTCGTCATCACGCGAATAATATCGAATGATTGGAACGCACCAAGGACACCGGTGACTGCCACGAACAGAATCATCGGTGCTAACCCAGGCAGTGTGATATACCAGAATTTTGCACGACGATTGGCGCCATCAATTGATGCCGCCTCGTAGAGCGCATAATCAATGCTCTGTAATCCGGCAATCAAAATGACCGCTGCATATCCGACTTGCTTCCAAATCACGGTAATAATGATGACGGTCATCGCCCAAAACGGATCAGTATACCAGTTGGGCATTTGCGAGCCAACCAGCTGCAAAAATTGCTGCACTAGGCCATACCGATAATCGAGAATGTAATTAAATACAAGTGCAATCGCTGCACCTGATAATAGTGTTGGTAGGAACATAATGCCACGCGCCCACTCACGACCTTTGAGCTGTTGTGTCAACAATAACGCTAACCCAAGAGCCAACACAATGGTCGTCAGGACGGTGATTCCAGTAAACACCAACGTGTTCTGCAGAATTGTCCAAAATGTACTATCGTTCCACAGCCGAACATAATTACGCGTACCGACAAATATCCGGAACGGGCTGATGAAATCCCACTGATACAGGCTTAACTCAATGCCGCGAATCAGTGGATAGAAAGTAAATGCGATCAATAGTGTAATATTGAGCGCTACAAAACCGATAAGCGTTAAAGACTCACGAATTAGTACAGACCTACGACGATCCATGGACCCTCCCGTTGACATGATTATAGTATGAGGAGTTATTGTTAAGGATGTGTCAATATCCAGATATGGTTTTATAAATGAGTGCACGCGATACGGCTGACACTCATTTTAACAGATTTATTGCAAATATATCCATACACATGTTGTATATATGACAAATGAGTTTTTTAATAGTATTTAATCCGATACGAATCATATGCATTTTTTACACAAAAAATTACACAAAAACGCATAATGTATGCTATGAAGCATATCTTCGTATGTCATTATGAGGAATGTTGAAAATGATAGTGTAAAGTGTATTTTCATATTCGTCACAACTACATAGTGACAAATTGCGCAATATTGTGATTAATTTGGTGAAATTAGTATTGTTGATTCTGACAATATCGTTGTGTAAATGCCCAAAATCGTAAGCATATTGTCTGAATAGCACGCATGTGTTGTGTGACGTATCACGTCATATGTTTGTGGTATACTGCTGGACACGTTGCGCCAGGCGTAACGCGAGAATCAGAAAGTATCCTCACATGAGCAATAAATCGACCTACGTATTTAGTGGTCATCAGACATTTGTCCTAAGAGCCCATTGGCTGAAGCGTGTGTACGATGTGCTTCTGCAAACCCCGACAGCCCTAACTGATGACGATGCTGTTGTGCAACTTGGTGTCGGCAAAAACATGGTTGATGCGATGCGCTATTGGGCACAAATGACGCGCATGATTGTCCCTCATATGGATGGTGGTTGGCAGCCCACTCCGATGGCACGGCTCATCCTTGCCGATGATGGTATTGATCCATTTGTGGTAACGTCGTGGGCGCGGTGGTGGATTCATTGGCAGCTGATTCAGTCACCGGCCTTGACGTGGTCATATCTTTTTATGCGGATGAACAACAACGAGATTGATATTGAACAGGCTATTCGTGATATTCAAAATGCGTTGGGCAGTCAAAATCTCAAGGTACCGGCAGTCGATGTATTGCGCCGTGATATTCAGTGTGTTCAGCGATGTTATGTAGGTACCGGTAATGATGCCGCCAACGAAGAGTCGCTTCTCTGCCCACTTACCTCATTGGGACTTATGCAATCACTTGATGAACATGTGCGACTAATAAGTACGAACCGTGATGACGTGCCGGAGTATTTATTTGTGGCAACGGTTGCTGATGCTATGCAAAAAACGGCTCGATCGGTGATGCCGTTTGATGAGTTGATGTGGGGCATTCACGCACCCGGGCGCATCTTTCGTATAAATGAGGATGCGCTGTTGAATCGTTTATCACGCCTTGAATTTTTGACAGATGGTGCAGCCCAATATAGCGATCACGGTGGTGTGCGCTCGGTACAGTGGGCGCATGTAGCTGATGTGTCAATTGTTGATATGGCACTCCGCGATGTGGTTGTAGGAGCGCACTGATGACGAATCGATATTTGCGATCGGTCAACATTGCCCACGATCTGTCAGCCAGCGGCTACGAGCTCGCCGGATATATGGCCACCCTCAAAGAGCGCTAGGCGTACCATTGACCGGTAGGGGCGCCGCAAGCGACGCCCCTACCATGCATGCGCAGCGCCCGATCAAATCCGTAAAGCCGCAGCATTATTACGGCTCTGATGCGATGCATACGTGCTGCGCTCGCATCACACCCATCTCCCGACATAACGTATCTATGGTAGAGTGGGATCATGATATGCACATTGTTGATTGGATCATGTCATGTCCGAAGAATCCGCTGCTATCAACTGGTATGACGCCCATGGCCGTGATTGGGCTGTGCAATATGATCGTCACCAGCCCGATACGTTGAATGCGTGGCTCAAACCATTGCTTCCTTCTGAACCATGCCTGATTCTCGATATCGGTGCTGGCAGTGGCCGTGATGCACATTGGTTAGCCGAATTAGGTCATCATGTGATTGCGGTTGAGCCGTCGCATACTATGCGCGAATACGCTCAACACTATCACCACCATCAGTACATCGAGTGGGTCAACGATAGTCTGCCCAATCTCGAATACATTTACCGGCGGAATTATCAGTTTGATGTGGTGTTGCTCAATGCCGTCTGGATGTTCGTGCCGCCACGCCAGCGCGCCCGCGCCTTTCGCAAAGTACTGGGTCTGCTAAAGCCAGGTGGGTTGCTCTGCCTCACTGTCCAAGTTGATGTGCATGATGAGGCTCGTGGCAAATATGCTGTTGCTTATGATGAACTCCATCAACTGTCTCGCGATCATGGCTTGGTTATTGAGGTCGATGCGCTTGATGCTGACCAGTCAGGGCGCGACGTGCGTTGGCTACAACTTGCCTTGCGTATCCCCGATGACGGCACAGGGGCACTGCCCTTATTGCGCAATGTCATTCTGAATGATCACAAATCCTCAACCTACAAACTCGGCTTGCTCCGTACGCTGGTGCGGATTGCTGATTCGGCGCCTGGCTTGGCTGTACACGATGTTGAGCGTGAGACCGTTACGCTCCCATTTGGTCTGTTTGGGCTATATTGGATGCGACTGTATCTGCCACTGACCCACAATCATTTGCCGCAGTCGCCACTCAATGCCCATTCGAGCGAACGTCTCGGCTTTGCGACGCCCGCCTATCGTGCAATACCACTACATATCGCTGGTGATTTACGGATTGGTATGCAGTTTGGTGGCGATATGGCCACTGCGCTCCATACCGCCATCAAGGATGTCTGTGATGTCATCCAAAAGATGCCGGTCAACTATACGCGCTACGACGATAATCGTCCTATTTTTGAGGTGTCACGTGTTCGTGCCGTGCGTGCACATAGCACTATCACTATTGATGAGCAGTTGTTATGGTCGTATGGCTCATTCACGCTCCCACGGCATATCTGGTTAAGCATGATTCGCTTTAGCGCCTGGCTCGAGCCGGCTATCATCTGGGAGTGGCAAAAGTTGATGAGCGGCTATGCCCAAAAGCAAGGCCGTGAATTCGATATGCGCACGATGAATCACGCCATGGAGTGGATTGACCCAGAGCGCACTGTACTCAGAGCGAAGCAACAAGTGACGCGCCTGCTAGAGCGTAATCAACCGCTCTACTGCATCTGGAGCGGTAACCGCTTGACGATGAATACCGTCGATATTGACCACGTGTTCCCGTGGGCGGCCTGGCCAAACGGCGATTTGTGGAACCTGGTGCCGGCCAATCGTCAGGTGAACCAACACCAAAAGCGTGATCGCCTTGTGAGTGCCTCGTTGCTCGATGCCTCAGCCGATCGTCTGCAATCGTGGTGGCATGATGCATATCTGCAGCACGAGAACCACCTCTTGCCTCAAGTCTTTTATCATGAGGCACATATGAGTCTGGCAGTACAACACACCACCCCAACCGCCATCCTCCATGGCATGCATCACCGTCGCTTGACTCTGCGCCAAGACCAACGCATCAGCGAATGGCACGGCCCGCGCATACAAGATGAGGCGTGATGCTTACCAAGTTGACAAATAGTACATGTTGAGTACCATTAATTACGTAACTATGTAATAAAAAGAGGTGACATATGCGAGCATTATCTATTATTTTTGGGGTAATGTTGGTGCTGAGCTTGGCTGGGAATGCTGTTCTAGGCGCTGTGGTCTTTGACTTTAATCGACAGATTCTGTCTTTACAAGGGAATGTCAATCAGAAGCAGACGCGCATCAATGAGTTGATTGTGCAATACAACGATGCGACAAATCAAATCAAAGCTGCCAACGAAATTGTGACAACGCAACAAGAAGTGATAACAACGCAGCAAAATGCTATAGTTCGTCTACAGGCTGCCGAAGAAACCTACAAACGTGATTTGAATAATTATCGTGATCGTCTCTCACAAGCGAATTACTTTGTCTCGCGGGCGAAGTGTCCTGTGATGGTTGATGAGCTCAAGGCATTCGCTGCGACAAAGAATGAGGATATTCGTGCATCGGTGTTGACGGCATTACGGGCAATGTATGATGGTACCGTCATCCGCTCAAGTTTTTCACCGATGTGGGATTCCAATAGTAAAACTACGATGTTGACAACCACGTGGAACGAAGGGTTAACCAAAACCATTATTGTTTGGACAAATAATGAGCGAGCCATTCAAACTATCTATGATGTAAACACCGGCTGTATCATGTACACCGGCGACCGCTAAATTGCGCTAAATGAACGTATGCGATGTCCTAGAAGCAATTACGTCTTGGACATCGCCATAAAACTGGAGCCCTTCATGCGTACAACGACCATTATTCTCGTCGCACTATTGGTTTTGAGTGTCATCGCCAACGCAGTGCTAGGATATACCAATTTTAGTCTTTTCATCAAAAATAACCAGCAGCAGCTGACGATAACCAAACAAGCCCAATCCATTGCCGACACCCAAACGCGCCTGGCCACAACGATCACCCAATATAACGACGTGGTTGCATCATTGAATAGTGCTACAGCTGCCAATGACGAATTGTTAGTACGCGTAGATCAACTCGAAGATGAGGCTATTCGCACGACAAGAACGATGAATGATTATCGGATTCGCATGAATGTGGCTGAGTCATATGTATCGCAGACACAGTGTCCAGTGATGTTGGATGAGCGCAAAATAGATAGTGCACGACGTAATGAAGATGTGCGTGGTTTAATCGTGAGTGTGCATGATCAGATATATTCTGGTCGTTCATTATCATCGCAATGGATTACGATGTGGGACAACAGCAAAAGTGCCGTGCTGCAAGTGTTTTCTAGAGGTAATATCTCTACGCGATTTATTGTCAGTTGGCGATTTGATAATTCATCCATACAAACAATTTATGATGTGGGGCTCGGTTGTGTCATGTATTCGCGTGATCGGCGTGGTAGCTGGTAATCACCTACGCCACTCTGCGGTATCATATCTCCATCCACATACCGCAAAGGAGTGCGATGATGCACCATATCATTCTTGATACCGACATGGGCAACGACGTCGATGATGCCTTGGCGATGGCCGTGCTCCACAATCTGCAGGATCGTGGCCATTGTCAGCTTGAGGCGGTCGTGTTATCGCGACCGGGCCACGATGCTGCACAACTGTGTGCGGCCATCAATCAGTTTTATGGCCGGGGTACCATCCCGGTGGGCGTGATGCGCGATGGCCCATCATCTGCCGAAAATCGCTTTTTGCATGTTGGTACACACTGGCCACACCGCTACAAACCGCGCACGGCGCCCGATGCCTTGACGCTTCTGCGTGATACGCTAATGCGCCTGCCCGACCAAAGTGTCTCGATCGTGCAAATCGGCTTTGCCACCAACATCGCTGCCATGCTTGATGATCCGGCCGATGTGGCATTGGTCAAGCGCAAAGTTCGTTTACTCTCAGTGATGGCTGGAGCGTTTGCGCCGATTGACGGCCAACCACGTTTTCTGGAGTTCAATGTCATCAACGACATCCCGGCCATGCAAAAGGTCGCGGCCAAGTGGCCGACGCCGATTGTCTGGGGTGGGTTCGAGATTGGCTGGGCCTTGCGCTATCCACGCATTTCAATTGCCAACGACTTTGGTTATCGTGAGCGCCATATTATTGTCGAGGCCTACAACGCCTATTGCGAACCCGACGAGGAGCGCCCGTGTTGGGATTTGGCTACGGCGTTGTATGCGGTGCTGCCGGAGCGTGGCTACTTTGGTCTGAGTCAGCCTGGCAAGGTAATCGTGGCCGATGACGGCTTTACCACATTTATGCCGGGCGTTCGTGGGAAACAGCGTTATCTGACCATGGATGCAGTGCAACAAGCACGGGCACTTGAGGCGCTAGTACAGTTGACAAGTATGCCTTAAACGCGATTGTGGTAGGGTGGTGACTAATCGGACGAGCCGCCCCAGTCACCACCGCCATCCCCACCCCAATCGCCACCCCAGTCGCTGCCGGTATCCTGACTACCCCAGTCGTTTTCGACGCCGTAGCTGTCCTCCATGTAGGCCTGTTGCGTATCGAGTTGTTCTTGATAGGTCGCTTCGTCTTGATTCTGTTGCCAGGCACTGCCGAGCAACCAGCCTAACCCGAGTCCACCCAAGATGCCGCCCCAACCGGGGCCATTGTTATAGCCGTAGCCGGGATGACCATTTCCCATGGGGCGTCGACGCCCGCGGAATGCGTTAATCACTGCTGAGGCTGCCCAGACCATCCCCAGCAAACATAAACAATTCACAATCATGTCCATGGTGGTGTTCCTCTTTCTTCTTTAAAAAAATCCCGCACCCTCATGCCATCTAGGACTTATGGTTGAGCGAATCCACTCCGTTGGAGTTGCTCACGGAGTTGCGCAATGCGCTGTGCCGTCAACGGATAATCGGCTACCGCCTCGCTGATGTGTTGCCATAATGTTAATGACCGTTGCCCTTTGAGGCGACTACTCAACCGCTGACGCAACTGTTCGTCGAACAAGGCATCGGCTTGGGAGGCCGTATCTGCCTGTGCCACAATTCCCCACAAATCGCTCAGACTACGGTAGCCGAACGGCCGATCGATTGTAAGCAACCAACGTTGCAATGTTACGACGGTGTGCCATTGGTGATCGTCGATGCCGTTGGTCCAACTTGTGCGCCAAGCGACGAGATCTACGGGGGGCATGTCGATGAGGTGCATGCGATCAAGAATCCTCGGTGTTACGTCATAGGTTGATTCATCTTGATTGACGGTGCCAATCCAAAAAATGTTGCGCGCCAGCGGTAATGGGTTCGGGATGCTCTCGCCATCGCTTAAGCGAGCCTGATGCCCAGGGATGCCAAGGTCAATCAGGCGGTCTACGCTTTCACTGGCAGACAAAATCGGCGCCAAGTAATACTCGGGCCGCGCCAAGTTCATCTCGTCGAGACAGACCACAAACGGCTGGCTTGGTTTGCGCAAGGCTTCGAGGAGCAGGCGCGTCAATGGTGTGGGTTGGAACACATCAGCCAAAGCGTTGTAATACCCCAAAATATCACGGGCATGATGCCAATCAGGTTGGACTGCCACGCGCAAAAAGGCCGGGTTATCTGTTTGGGTATCAGCGCCGTACAAGGCATCGGCGTACCGCCGCGCTAATAGGCTTTTGCCGACGCCGGGTGACCCAGCCAGAATCGCAAATGGGCGTTGTTGTAGACTCAAGTGCAATTGACGGATAATCGAATCAGGCATGATGACGCCGCTCTGGGCGATACGCTGACAGATGACGTCAAGGGCTGGTGCCGTGTCGTACCGTGCCGTTGCCTCACGAATGCGTGGTGCTGGCGCAATCACCTGCTGAATAATTGCATCGTGGAGCGTCAGCAACATGCCAAAATGGTCACAAATCCAATCACCAATCGTTGATGTTGCTATCTCGGCGTCGCTGAGTGATCGCTGAAATCCAAATAGGAGTGGACTTGGCCGTCGTTGGCTCAGATAACGCTCATACCATGGGACACTTGTGTCACCATGATTGACCCCGCGAAAGCGCACGTCGTTACACGTGGCCAAGCGTGATGCGATGTGCTCATCGGTGGCGAGCAAGCGCCGTAAGGCCTCGCGCAAGCGTGGTGTCAACTGTAGGGCAACTACCAGTTGTTGAGCTGGCCCGTCGATGCTGATATAAATCCCACCACCACGTGGTGGACGATCGATCACGATATAAGCACTACTTGGGTGATCGGGGCGTGGTTGGCGTGGTTGTTGCCGAAAGCTGGTGGTGTAGAGTGACCAGCGTTTGGGCAAGATATGTTCACCATGGGTGTACAACAAGTCTGCTAAGGCCACGAGTTGTGGGTGCAGGATCTGTTCGTAGTGGGATTGGCGTTGGGCAATATTGGGATTGTCGAGTTGCCCAGGCGTGATTCCAGCAAAAGCTGGGCGATGTGTTGATGGTGTCGTCACGCACGTTCTCTTTTGTTGTGAAAGCGCTTAGGCGAGTATGATCTCGTTGGGCTGGCGCAGCCCACGATACCAGTCTTGCGCCGCCATAATGCTTTTGCCGGCAGGTTGAACGGTATGGAGGAGCAAAAGACCACTGCCACAGGCAACCGCAGGTCCTTGAGGTGTCTCAACGACACTCCCAGTTGGCAGATTATTTGGTTGTGCCAGTGCGCTGGCCGTGATAATTCGCAACGGCTGGTCGTTGAGTATAGTAAACGTGCCAGGCCACGGATCGTAGGCACGATTCATCCGGGCAATCTGGCTGGCTGATTGCGACCAGTCGATGCGCCCGTCGTCACGGCTGAGCAGGCCAATATAGGTGGCGTGCGCATCGTCTTGAGGGGTTGGTATGAGCGTGCCATCGATATATGGTCGTAGTGCGTCGCAGAGCAAACGTGCTCCCACATGAAACAGCGCTTCGGTAAGTGTACCGGCACGGTCGTTGGTAGACAATGGTTGTCGATGTTGTAACAAAATTGGACCGGCGTCCATTTTGCTACCGAGTTGCATGACACTCACGCCGACTTCGTTGTCACCGGCCAATATTGCGCTGGTGACCGGGGCTGGGCCGCGATGTCGTGGCAAGAGTGAGGGGTGAATGTTGAGATAGCCGTGGGGAGGAATGGCAAGGACGTTTTTGCGCAGAATCTCGCCATACGCCGCCACCACGCCGATATCGGGGGCGAGGGCGGTAATCTGGGCGACGATAGCGTCATCTTTGAGGGTCTCGGGTTGCAGAATGGTGGCGATGCCTAACTCCTGGGCAACCACTTTGACTGGCGGAGGTGTAAGTTGTCGACCACGTCCACTCGGGCGATCGGGCTGCGTGATAACGGCGACAATCTGCACATCGGGTATGGCGTGCAGGGCCCGGAGAGGGATAGTGGCAAGCTGTGGCGTACCCAAAAAGATGAGCCGAACGGGACTAGTCATGACGATGCTACCTCAACGACGATTTACCAAAATAATACCACCGATAATCAAGAGTCCGCCGATAATTTGGCTCTCGCGGATGGGCTCTCCGAGCAATGGCACCGCCAATAAAGCTGCAATGACGACTTGACCAAGTAGTGTGACGGATGTAATCGAGGCCGGTAGGTGACCGAGGGCATAGTTGATGGCCAACCAACCGATGGTCTGGGCAAAGAGCCCGAGGATGATGATAAGTATCCAGGTGGTGCCACTAAATCCCCAGAGGGGCGCATCAAGCCAGACCGCAAACGGCAAGATGACGAGACTTGCGATGGCGAGTGACCATACCATGAATGTCACTGTATCCATGCTGCCACGGGCTTGGCGGGTGCTGAGAATATAGCCAGCATAACAAAAGCTGGCGCCGAGGGCGAGAATGATGCCGTTTAGGTCGTCTGGGTTGAGTTGGAGGTCACCACCCGCAACTACTACCATGCCAATCATGGCGAGCGCTAACCCAATCCAGTAGTTGCGGGTGAGTTGCTCTTTGAAGATGAACAGCGAGGCCAATCCGACCCACAGTGGTGCGTTGTTGGCCATCAAGGTGGCACTGGTGGCAGGAGCGCGGAGCAGACTTTCGTTCCATAAGATTAGGTCTACCCCAAAGAACAGGCCGCCGGCGACGATGGCCCAGAGTGCCTTGCCTGTAGGTAGGGTTGGTTTGTGCAAAAAAAACCATGGGATGAGTACGAGACAGCCAATAAAGACCCGATAGAACGCGGTCGATGTGCCGGGCACGCTAGCAAGTTTGACAATGATGGGCGATGTACTAATGGCAAATACGCCAGTGACTAGGGCCAACCATGCTTTTTGGTGAGTGCTCATTGAACAACCTTACTTGACCGAAACGAGTGTACTGTAGCGTACCATATTTGCCTTGAACAGATGATGGATTATGCGCATACACAAGAAAAGAATTAGAGCGAGATGAATGCATTGTAATGAGAATATGTGCTACCATAATTAGCGGTACATTCGCCCTTCGGCTCGTCCTCCGCCATTCGACGACGCCGGATAGATACGGAGGGTTACACATGCATCCTGCAGTAGAGGCACTTTTGCCCATTGCACTTATGTTGCTTGCTGCCAAGATTGCCGGTTTGTTGAGTCTGCGCATTGGTATGCCCGCGGTGTTTGGTGAGTTGTTGGTGGGTTTGGCACTTGGCCCTTCGTTGTTGAATTTGGTCGAACTTGACAAGACCACCAAAATCATCGCCGAGGTTGGCGTTGTGTTGTTGATGTTCATGGCCGGTATGGAGACAGACGTTAAGGCTATGCAGAGCGTCGGGCGACCGGCGTTTTTGACTGCATTAGGCGGTCTCGCATTACCACTAGCCGGTGGTATTGCGGCAATGCTGGTATTTGAAGTTGACCTCAAAACTGTGGCAATGCTGGTATTTGAAGCTGACCTCAAAACTGCGGCAATGCTGGTATTTGAAGCTGACCTCAAAACTGCGGTTTTGGTCGGTGCTGTGTTGATGGCAACTAGTGTCAGCATCTCGGCACAGACGTTGCGTGAGCTTGGTTTGATGCGCACCCGTGAGGGTACAGTGATTCTTGGTGCTGCGATTATCGACGATGTGCTTGGCGTTTTGATTTTTGCGGTCGTCATGAATCTGATGTTGGGTACTGGTAATCTGGTGACGACGCTCATCAGCATGGTACTCTTCTTCCCTGTTGCATGGTTTATCGCTGACAAGGCGATTCCATTCTTGCGTCGCTTCGAAGATCGTATCGCCCAAAAAGAGACGGTCTTGGCGATACTGATCGGTATTATTCTGTTCTATGCCTGGTCAGCTGAGGCCTTCGGCAACGTTGCAGCCATCATCGGTGCATACTTGTTGGGTGTGGTTGTAGCGCGCCATGTTGACCATCACCATATTTCACATGGTGGGGTGGCAGCGGTCGGGTATGGTATTTTCATTCCGATCTTCTTCGTTAGTATTGGGTTGCAGGCCAACATCAACGATGTGGTAGGCGCACCGTTGCTCGTAATCGTGTTGACGGTGATTGCTGTTATCACCAAGTTACTGGGTGGAGCAGTTGGTGCTCGCGTGGGTGGTGTCAACTGGCGCAACTCATGGTTAGTCGGTGCCGGTATGATTTCGCGCGGTGAGGTTGCACTTGTGCTTGCGGGTGTGGCGTTGAGTGCCGGTGCGATTGACACGCCAATCTTCTCAGCCTTGATTGTGATGGCCGTTGTGACCACTTTGGTAACGCCACCATTACTGCGTTTGCTTGCCCCCAAGCAGCCGACGCCAATCTCTGACGAGGCCTCGCAGATCTAGGTATGGCGGTATCTAGGTATGGATTAACCCCGTTGATGGCACGTGCCATCAACGGGGTTTTGGTATTATGAGCGCCACAAAAAGGTCATTAACATTGGTGCCAGTTGGCCCCGGCATAAGTAAATCCCCGAGCGCACTCCACCATGCATAGGTGTTATTACGATCGAGGGTTGTTGCAAGATTGAGCCCTAATTGTTGGGCCCGATACATGGTTGTACCTGTCGCAACGGCACCTGCTGCATCGGTGGGGCCATCTCCGCCATCAGTAGCATAGGCAGCGAGGATGATGTTATCGTATCCACTAATAAACTGGGCAGCGGCGAGGGCAATCTCTTGATTGCGGCCACCTTTGCCGTTGCCAGTCAAGGTGACGGTGGTTTCGCCGCCAGCGATGATGCAATGGGGTGTGTCAACAGCATGATAGGTGGCGATGATCGTTCCGAGCTGTTGGCCAACGGTGCGTGCATCGCCGGTTAATGCGGTATCAATCACACTCGTGGTGTAGCCCATTACCTGTGCAGTGGTGATAGCCGCCTGTATCGACTGCGTAATATCGCCGATGATGTGTACGGGTGATGCATGTGCAGGCGTGGCCATGGGCACCGTGAGGGCGGTAATGAGTGCAGGCGTCAACTGATCGGAGATACCGTAGTGGTCAACAACCTGCCAAGCGGCATCGGGGGTATCCGGGTTGGGTATGGTCGGCCCCGATGCAATGGTGGCAAGTGTATTGCCGAGCACATCGGATAAGACTAGTGTATGCATGGGCGTGGTGCCGGCTGCATGTGCGAGACCACCGCCTTTGATACGGTCGATGCGCCGGCGAATGGTGTTGATCTCGCTGATATCTGCGCCACAACCGAGTAGGATGCGGGTGAGGTGTTGCATGTCATCGAGAGGCACGTCATCGGGCAAATCGACCATCAGTGCTGATCCACCGCCCGAGATAAGCACGAGGATGAGGTCTTTGGCAGTTGTGTTCTCAACCAACAATCGTGCCTGTCGCCCAGCATGTACACTGCGCGCATCTGGGACCGGATGTCCTGCTGCGATGTATGTCAGTTGTGGGTGGCGCGGACTGCCATCGTCGTCTTTGTAAATAACCAGCCCATGGCTGAGATGGTGGCCGAGTTGTGTTGCGGCTACGTCTGCCATGGCTGGTGCCGCTTTGCCGACGGCGAGGAGGATAACACGCGCTGGTGTGTGTTGCGCGTCACCAATCCAGACATGTGTGGCATTACTCCGCACAAAGGTATGAATGCGGGTGGGGAGTGCGGCGATAGTGGCAGCGTGCAAAATCGCCTGCATGTCACTCCCCGCTTGATGTCGACGTGTACTATATGTGGCAAAATGTGTGATATCCATTGACTCCTCCTTTGTCTATTGTAGCGCTGGTTGCATAAGGAATAACCATGTCAAAATCAGCATTCGGCATGATTGCAGTAAGTACTGCCGCTGTTTTGTGGGGGAGTATTGGGGTAGTGGTGGCGTTGCTCTTTGGCCAAATACCGGTTGATGCACTCATGCTTGGTGCGCTACGACTCTTGATTGTCGTGCCGTTTGTCTGGATATGGCATCGGATTGCTAGCGGGCGTTGGCAGATTACGGCGTCACCAGCACACCATGGTGCCATGATTGTGGGTGGTCTGGCGTTTGCACTTTATCAAGTCGCCTATTTTGCTGCAATTCCATCGATTGGTGTCGCAATGGCGGTGATGCTCAACATTTGTAGCGCACCGATGTTTACGGCATTGATTGCGCGTGTCTGGCTAGGCGAGCGCCTGCAGTACATCCAGATGGGTGCGATAGGATTAGCAGTGGTAGGGGCGATGTCATTAGTTTTGAATCCTGCTGATCTTACGCTATGGTCATGGATGGGCGTGGGGTATGCGTTGGGCGCGGGTGTGTGTTACAGCATTGTCGCCGTGACAACGCGCATGGTGGCGCCGGCGTTTGGCGTAGCCACCCCACTTGCGTATATGTTTGGTGTGGCGGCGCTGGTATTAGTGAGTGTGACTATCGCAATTGGGAGTGCCGTGCCAACCGATTTGACTGTCTGGATGGGAGCAATCTACCTTGCGTTGGTGCCGACACTCTTGAGTTATTTGCTCTATGTACGTGGGTTGCAGACAATTACTGCAACTACGGCATCTACACTGTCGCTGTGTGAACCGTTGACTTCCACGTTGCTGGCAGTGGCAATCTTGGGCGAACAGTTGCGTCTCATAGCGTGGGGCGGTGCTGGCCTATTATTTGGCAGTTTGGTGTTGTTTAGTATGGCGCCGCTGTGGCAACCACGCCAGCGCGCCTAATCCAATGATTATGGCCCATATGAGTGCTATCACGCTCATAATCGGCGCACTACGCGGCACGGCAATCAGGTAATACCACCAGTAATCATAAAACCCACTGCGAATATCGCTGGCCCAGACCCGCATGGCGTTGGGGGTGTTGGGCATTTGCGATGGTGGCGTTGGATTGGCCCAAATAGGTGCAACTGTACCGGAGTCATAGACGACGAGCGACAGCACCGCTGCGCCGAGAGAGGGATACCATTCGTGTTGAGGTAATCCAGAGATGGTGACTCCGTCACTTTGTAGGGCAATGGTGCTTGTTGTATTGGGTAGTAAGATGCGCACTTGCCGAGGTGGGCAGGTCGTGGCGTTTTGGAGCGGATATCCGTTGATGGCAAGAGTGATGCGCATCTGATTAGTTTCGTCGAGACAGCTATGATATGTCGCCACAAGTTGTGGATAATTGCGCTCACGCGGTGTTACGGTGATGGTGGCATGATTACTCGCATAGCGAGGGAACTGTTGGTTGCGCTCGCGATCGCCCTCGCTGTAACTCCACCCAGCCAATGTTACGCCGGCTTGTGTGTGCGCGCCGAAATCACGACTGAGTTGCCGCCAGAGTGCCCGCCAATGGCCGACTATCGGCGACGAGGCCAACTCATAATACCGAGCCCGTTCGTTGCGCGTGTCGATGATGACGGCATTGAGATTGATACTCAGGCCGGCAATTTGTACGATGACGGTAGCGATGATGAGTGGCAAAATGACGGCGCGCCGACTAATTTGACTGAGCGTGCCGAGGGCCTGATAGACGGCAGCCAGTGGCCAGACCATGAATGGCATGGCGAGCATCAAGTAGCGCGGCCCCCATGCACCATCGCCGTGCCAAAAAATGACATTGGTGTGGATCAGCACGATTGCGGCGATTACCCCGATTAAACTAATCGTCAGTTGGCGATTGTGGCGCTGGAGCCATAGCCCGACAGGCCACAACAGTAACAGTGGCGCATACAAGAAGATACTTTTGCCACTACTAAAGAACTGCCCGTGTAGACCGGTGATGATGTAATCCCAGCGAATCTCGAGCCCTGTTTGGCTCCGGTTGTAGCCCGAGCTCAGGAGGCTGCCACGTGCCAACAGATTGTATGTCAAAAAGATGACTGCAGCCATACCAGCGCCACTCCCCCAGGCGATTAGTTTGTGCCAGTCGCGCTGGCGCACACTCATGATAACCACGGAAATTCCAATTACGGCCACTGCAGGTGCGACAGCGATTTTGCTGAGTAACGCCCCTAATGTGGCTAATCCGGCGAGTATGTATAATGTGCGGCGAGGGCGACTTTCTGCCTGATCAAAAAATAACGGCAAGCAGGCAACCAGCAAGAAGAAGGCGGCAGTCGGCTCCGAAAAGAAGCTTCGCGCATATACCCACGCTGGCGTCGCAAAGGCATAGGTGACGGCGATGGCAATGCCAACTGTGCGCGAGTGGTAATGGCGCATGCTTAGCCAGCCCAAGGTAACCGCAGTGCTCGCGACGACGACTGCATTAATCCAGGTGCTCGGTAACCGTAATAACCAGGCTTGCATTTCGACTGGGCCGAAAGTGGCGAGGAGTGAGCCGATGGGGAGTGTGAACAATGCCAGAATCGACTGCATTGGGCCGTAGACGCTGAGGATGGGCTGTTCGATGGTAATCGATGGATCAATGATGTGTTGGATGGCCTGCCACATGCGTAGCGTGGTAGCGAACATCTTCTCCTCATCACTGGCATAAAAATGCCCACTGCCACTGGCAATTAAGATGGCAACGAAGATGAACCAGAGGCGACGGAACGATGATGCGGGCGATGGCACATTCACGCAACACTCCTTTATGGTGAAAACACGTCTATTTAGTATTATACGAGGAGTCGCTTGTGCGGGCGATATAATAGACATATTTAATAAATATCAAATCATTACTATGTGTATATCGTACATTCAAGGATGTGTACGATGTATATGTATGTTATACGTGAGTCTAAGGAATAACCAATGATGCGTTTACGCGTTGCAATCGTGTCGCTGTCTAGCATATTTACACTATGCATGTATGTATGCCTAGGTGTAGTTGGCGCGTGGGCTACCTATACTGCTGTGCGTATGACGATTATTGAATCTCCTTATGCAGCTACAACCGCAGGTAAACAATTATTAGTCAATGGAGAAGTTCGTCGTGATGCTGTAGAAAATACAACAGAAGGCGATTCATTTATTTGGTTAGGAAGTTCATTTCCTGTTGAAATAGTTCAGCCTGAACGTCGCGGTATAGTGCAGGGATTATTGTGGTTACACCCAAGTACGACTGCAGCCGAGCTTGTGTATGGCGAACGGCAAGTACAGATATCTGCGGTACTTTTTCGTGCGCCACGGCGTGTTTATATGTGGGTTGATCAACCTGTGTCATCCAGTTTCCGTTTGACTATCGTGCAGACTAGTCAAGATCTAAGTGCCCAAGATAGCCAATTACCAATTTCATGGGCTTTTAGCCTGGCAAAGTGGCAATCAGTTGGTGATTTTCTGTATGGTGGTTGGATTCTACCGCTGTGGGGGATGCTTTTGGGAGGTTGGCTGTTTATTTGGCGAGGGCAATCGCGTTTGCACTTTGGCCAAAGTTTGTTGTGGGGGTTGGTTGTTATATGGAGTGGATGGTATGCGCCAATACATCCGGTTTATTATTTGATTAATGGCGTGTTTGGTGTGGGGTTGGTATTGAAGTGGCTTCGAATGCCCGCCTGGAATGACCTCATATGGTGGAGCATTATTGGATTAATTGGTTGGTTTATCTGCGACACACAAATGCTCGATGACATGTGGTATGTCATCGCGATCATGGTCTGGGGGGTTGGAATTGCGCTGTGGGTGCGTCTCAAGACACCGCAAAACTTTACTGATTTGCATATTGTCCCCTCTACATATCGGCCTGATATTGATGGTATGCGTGCAATCGCAGTCATGGCTGTAGTGCTGTTTCATGCTTTCTCTGGGGTAATCAAAGGTGGGTTTATTGGCGTTGATGTGTTTTTTGTGTTGTCGGGATATCTTATTACTCAAATTCTTATTAAAGAAATTTGGCACCAACGGTTTACACTGATGGATTTTTATGAGCGTCGAATTCGGCGCATAATTCCTGCTTTGGTAATTATGTTATTGGGAGTCATGGTTGTATTTTGGGTTATTTTGTTTCCTGATGAATATTCTTTGCTGATGCAAACGCTAGTGGCAAGTATTGCATTTATCGCAAATATCTTTTTTTATTCGCAAGTGGATTATTTTGCACCCGAGGTCAAGACACAACCACTGATTCATTTATGGTCACTCGGTGTTGAAGAGCAATTCTATATGTTATGGCCGCTTGTGATTATGCTGATGCGTGGGCGTCGCTTTGCGTTATTAGCGGCGTTTATTGCGATTAGTATCAGTTCATTTGCAGCCAACATGTGGTTGGTGAATTTTGATGGGGCAGCGGCGTTTTATTTACCAATTAGTCGGTTCTGGGAGCTCGCTCTTGGCGGTTTAGTCGCATGGTTTAGCTTGTTTGGGCGCCAAACCCACGCTAAGCGAATTGCAACCTATGGTGGTTGGCTGCAGTTGCTTGGGTTGAGTATGCTATTTATTGGATTTGGAACGATAACCGAGAATCAGTTATGGCCTGGTTATTGGGCGCTTATCCCTACAATTGGCACTGCATTATTACTATTGGGTGGGAATTTTAACTCAAATACACAACGATGGCTTTCGCACCCATACATGGTACGAGTTGGGCTTATCAGCTATCCGCTCTATTTGTGGCATTGGCCAGTAATGGTGGTTGGCTTCCTCGTATTAGATGGCTATTTAAATCACTGGTGGAGTGTGGGAATGGTCGTTGTGAGTATTATTTTAGCGGAAGGGACGTATCGATATATCGAGACGCCGATACGATTTACTGCACATCAACGAATTCATGCAAGATGGCTTTTGATGAGCATAGGCATCATTGGTCTAATGGGAGTGTTATTGTGGCAGATCGCTGTTCCTACGCGTATGACACGATATATCGAATACTACGACATGATTCCAGAGTGGAGTGTACGAAGAGAGCTCGCACAACATACATCTCAGACAAGTCAAGATTGCTTGAAGGTGTTTACCCGTGATGCATATTGTCGTACTGCAGCGTCTGCATCGGGCAGTGATTATATATTTTTGGGGGATAGTCATTCAGCATCGCTCTATTTGGGGATGTTTGCCTATTCAACGATTGAACATAACAGCTACTTAGTCGTTGCAACTGGGTGTATGACTGTTTTGGGAGTTGATGTATTTGTGGACTATCGTGTATCAATACCATGTACAAAACCAGATGGCCCAATGCGTCAGCTAAAAGAGATTGAGACACTGAGCAACGTGAGTCGAAATCATTCACGGACTGTGTTTATTATTGGGCGATATTCTTTGATTGAAAGCCAAGATTTGCTCGTAGATGCATCAAATACGCTGTACCATTATCGTTTGGTTGACTCTACCGATCCATTATCCACTGATGTGAGTGCTATCGCGTTTGAGCGTGGATTCGAGCAAATGATACAAGCACTTTCACAGGATGCACATAATCGGTTGGTATTTGTCCATCAGGTACCTGAGTTTCCGTTTTTGCCACGAAATTGTTTGCGGACGCTCAACGCAACGAGTGGATGGGCATGTGGTGTGAGTCGTGTTCAGGTAGAGGAGCATTATCGTACATATACAGATGCCGTTACACGTGTTTTGGCGCGGTATCCACAAGTAGAGCAGTTTTCACCAATGGATATCTTTTGCGATACTCAACAATGTTATAGCGTGTATGATGGAAAGTTACTCTACTACGACAATAACCATGTGAATATACGTGGTGCCAAACTTGTGATGGATCAGCTCATTGTCCGTAATCGCTAGTTGATGTTGCCAAACATTTACTATGGGTAGTGTTTATAATACTGATATTCGTATGTTGGATAGAGTGGAGATCTCATGACCAATGCACTTCGCGACCGGTTTTTGCGCTATGTCAAAATCTACACGACGAGCGACCCTTTTTCGAAGACGTACCCGTCAACTGAGCGACAATGGGACTTGTTGCGTCTCTTGCGTGACGAACTTACAACCATGGGTGTGGCTGATGTAGTCCTGACCGAACACGGCTATGTGCTGGCTACTATTCCTGCCACCACTGGGTACGAGCATGTCCCAGTGGTGGCGTTTTTGGCACACGTGGATACGGCTCCAGACTTTAGTGGCGAGGGTGTCAAGCCGATTGTATATGCCAACTATGACGGCAGTAAAATTGTCCTGCCCGATGATACCAATCAGGTGATTGACCCAGCCAACCCGATGTACGCCGACATTCTCACGGCCGTCGGTAAGGATTTGATTACGGCATCTGGTACGACGTTGCTTGGTGCCGACGATAAGGCTGGTATTGCCATCATCATGACGGCCGTCGAACAGTTGTTGCGTGACAGTTCAATCCCACACGGTACAATTCGCATTTGCTTTACGCCAGATGAGGAGGTCGGTCGCGGTGTTGACTACCTCGATATTAATCAACTTGGTGCTAGTGCGGCCTATACGTTTGATGGCGGTGGCGTCGGTGAGGTGAGCTGGGAGACGTTCTCGGCTGATGGTGCCGTTGTCGAGATTACCGGTGTGTCAACCCATCCTGGGACTGCCAACGCCTATGGTATGGTGAATGCTGTGCACTTGGCAGGCAAGCTGCTGGGCATGTTACCTCGCGAGTTTGCTGCGCCCGAGAGCACCAACGGGCGAGTTGGCTTCATTCATCCGACCGGGATTGAGGGCAGCACCGCCAGTGCAACTGTGCGTTTTATTATTCGTGATCACGACAATGACAAACTTGCTGCAAAAGGCCAGATGTTGCAGTTGATTTGTGAGGCGTTGCAGGCTGGTTACCCGACAGCCAAAATCACCTGCACGATTACTAAGCAGTACCGTAACATGGGCTACTGGTTGCGCGACCGCCCCGAGATAATGGATAAGTTGCGCACTGCTTGTGCTGATGCTGGAGTGGAGTCATACGACGAACCGGTGCGCGGCGGGACTGATGGATCACGCTTGACCGAGCGTGGCTTGCCCACGCCGAATATCTTCACAGGTGGGCACAACGCTCATGGGCCACTGGAGTGGGTGACGGTGCAAGATATGCAAAAAGGTGTGGACGTGATGGTTGCGCTCGCCAAACGCTGGGCTGAATAAGCAGTGTGGCAAACCCCTCCGTATTCGCATATGCGAGTACGGAGGGGTTTTGTATGTCATGCAACTATTCGGCGGAACTCTGCGTATTAGCTGATGCCTAATTTGCTGTCATATTTTTTGTAAGAAGCCTAGAAATAGGGTGTCATGGACTCGACATTGTTATGGGTCGGATTTAATGTGTTTGTTTTGGCGATGTTGGCGCTTGATTTAGGTATATTCCATCGTAAAGCCCATGAAGTCAACATCAAAGAGGCCTTGGTGTGGAGTGTTGTGTGGATTGGCTTGGCCTTGGTATTCAACGGTATCATCTACTTCTATTGGGATGTAATGATGCCAAACAGCCCAGACTTTGCCAATAATACTGAGGCTGCATTGGCATTCTTGACGGGGTATTTGATTGAGAAGTCGTTGAGCGTCGATAACATCTTCGTGTTTGTGTTGGTGTTTGGCAGCTTTGCAGTACCGGCGATTTATCAGCATCGAGTGCTCTTCTGGGGCGTCCTTGGTGCCTTGGTTCTGCGTGGAATGATGATTGCCGCCGGCGCCGCTCTCATCAAAGAGTTTCACTGGATTATCTGGGTTTTCGGCGCGTTCTTGATTTATACCGGTATCAAGATGGTCAAGAGCGATGATCATGCGGTTGATCCAGCGAATCACACCGTGGTCAAGTGGTTGCGCAAAATCATGCCGATGACGGAAAACTACGAGGGCCAACGCTTTGTCGTTATTAAGAATGGCATCCGAATGGCGACGCCGTTGTTGGCTGTATTATTGGTGGTAGAGGTGACTGACTTGATTTTTGCGGTGGACTCGATTCCAGCAATTTTTGCGATTACGGACAACGCATTCATCGTGTATACCTCGAATGTGTTTGCCATCTTGGGCTTGCGGTCGTTGTACTTCGTGTTGGCCGGTGCGATGGGCAAGTTCCGCTACCTCAAGCCAGCATTAGCGTTTATTTTGACGTTCGTCGGTGTCAAAATGCTCTTCCCTGATGCAACCAAGTACCTGATTGGTGAGTCAATTAAGATCCCAGTTGGCGTATCATTGGGTGTCGTGTTGGGCGCATTGGTGGTGGCCATTTTGGCCTCGTGGTATGTCAATCAGCGTGAGGATGCGCGCGTAGCCCACTAGTCTATCGTGGTTGTTTGGGTGACCGTGGAGCGCATGTTGCTCTCCACGGTTTTTTGTTGATGAGAGTTTTCTCATAATGCGTGTTTTTTGTGAGTGTATTGCGGAGATATTGCAACAAGTAGGTCATGACTAACGTTGAATTATCAAATGGTATACGCTACTCGTTGATAGGAGTTAGCATCACGTATACGTGGTGGTCATCTAGCGAGCAAAAGTATTTGATAGTGGATACGTGTGGTGGGATTGCATGTGGCATCAGCCCAGCACGAGTTCAGAGGTGCTGGTTGACATAGATGCGAACGCCGTGGGTGATACTCCCACGGCGTTCGTATGTTGACTAGGTCTGGATGGGCGAGCTGGTGGTACGCCAGAGCACGGATGGCATGATGGTGTCATGGCGCACGAGGTGTTTGTGGGCGTCAACAATCTGCATGACTGAGTCGATGAGTGTATCGCTGAGGTAGTGTGGTTGGAGCCCGAGGTCGATGAGTTTTTGGTGTTTAGCGTTGTAGTAGTGGCTCTCCTTCTCGACACGTGGGTTGTCGAGGTGTTCAATCTCGGCGTTGATGCCGTGGGTGGTAGCAGCATGTTTGACCAACTCGGCGAGTTGCAGGATGTTGAATTGCTCAGTGAATTGGTTGAACACGCGGAACTCGCCGCGGTCGGCGGGATTGAGTAATGCGAGTTCGACGCAGGCGAGTGTATCACGGATGTCGAGGAATCCTCGGGTTTGGCCTCCTTGACCGTAGACGGTCATCGGGATGCCACAGACGGCCTGGACAATGAAGCGGTTGAGGGCTGTGCCAAAGACGGCATCGTAGTCGAAGCGTGTCATTAGACGTGGATCGAGATTGGTTGCCTCAGTTTCAAGGCCATAGACGACGCCTTGGTTGAGGTCGGTGGCGCGGATGCCCCAAATACGACAGGCAAACATGATGTTGTGACTATCGTGGACCTTGCTCAGATGATAGAACGAGCCGGGTTGCTTGGGGAACGGTAATGTGTCGGTGCGGCCGTTGTGGGTGACGGTGATGTAACCCTCTTCGATGTCGATATTAGGTGTCCCGTACTCGCCCATGGTGCCGAGTTTGACCAAGTGACAGTCAGGTGCGTATTCGGCGATGGCATAGATGAGGTTGAGCGTACCCACGACGTTATTGGTTTGGGTGTAGATGGCGTGACGACGGTCAATCATTGAGTAAGGGGCGCTGCGTTGTTCACCGAAATGTACGACGGCATCCGGAGCGAAGCTTTTGAATACCGGCTCAAAAAACGTATAGTCGCACAAATCACCGACGAAGAGTTTGATGTGCTTGCCGGTAAGCGTATGCCAGAGGGCGACGCGCTCGTGAATGGAGGGAATGGGGATAAGGCTGTCCGCGCCGAGCTCATGATCGTAGCTCCGACGCACGAGGTTATCCAAAATGGCGACGTCGTGGCCACGCTGGGAGAGATGGAGGGCAGTTGGCCAGCCAAGGTAGCCGTCGCCGCCAATCACAAGAATCCGCATATGGTCTACTCCTTAGGTGTATTGAGCGCTATTGCGATGGTAAAAAATACCATGGTAAAATAGTAAACGACTTCTGTAATTAATAGATAGAAATTTGATTAACACTCTGTTTCTTTTTGGTGTTGCTTATGATGCGAATGTCGAGTCAAGTTGAATATGGTTTGCGAGCCATGATTGATATTGCGGTGCATGGTGTAGATGTACCGGTACAAGCAGGTGAGATTCATCGTCGTCAGAATATCGACGAACACTTCATTAGTCAGATATTGCTCATGCTCCGTCGAGCTGGTTTAATCGAAAGCTTGCGTGGCCGTCAGGGTGGGCATCGTTTGTCTCGACCGGCAAGTCGGATTACCGTACTTGAGATTATCGAGGCGCTTGAGGGGTGTGATTTAACGCGTGAGCGGCCAATTAATTCATCGATAGCAGATGCGTTGGTGGTGCGTAACGTCTGGACAGAGGCCCGCGAGCAGGCACAAATCCACATGCAGCGCACCACGTTGGCAGATTTGTGCGAGCAACGCAATCAATTGGTGGCGAGCTCATATAATATTTAGCTGATAGCACTGATATAAACCCGCCCGCTTGACGTATATGTTGAGAGGGCGGGTTTGTGGCGTCGTAGAGATTACATCCAGCCGTTGCTCTCAAAACCGAAGCGGAGCCAGGCCATGCCACCGAGCTCAATGGCGGTAATGATGCTCGCAACAACTAATGGTTTGGCCAACTCGGCGACATGAGATATTTTCTGGTCGTAGCCCATTGCGACTGCTACGGCAAACACATTAGAGAAGAGCAGAATACCGATGAGACCGACCCACGAGATAATCGAGATTGGCCAGTAGGCCCATCCGGGCCCAACGATGACCAGCGCAGCATAGGCGCCAGCGATGATCCAGAGCATGACGACTTCACCGAGATGACGAATGGTACGGGTCTGGACAGCATTTATACGCAATATGTTGTTGAATAGTGCCACAAAAAACGGTGCCACGGCGATGCCGGCAAATGAACCGGTTAAGGTGCGCAGCCAGTTTTGTGGTTGATAGAGCGGTTGCCAGCCGAGATCGACGAACATGGAGTTGAATCCGTCAACTGCCATAATGCCGATTGGGGTTGCGAGCAAGAGCATAGCCCAGCGAGTCGGCAGTTGATTGACGCGGAATCGCCCGAGGGCAATCATGGTCAACAAACTGAGTGTCATGGCGCCGTATATGCCGGTATTACGGGCACACAGGGGAAGTTGTGCGCCAGCCACGGTGATATTGTGAACTTGGGCACAGACACCATGTACGCTGGCGTACATGTTCCAGGCAATGGTGCTCCCTGGCCAAGTTGGTAGCGGTAGCGATGGCCAGAACAATATGCTACCGAGGAATCCGACGTAGATACCGATGGCAATCCCTTGCCACCGGCGGAGTGACGATAGTATCATGGCAGACGCTCCAGTTGGAGTTGGAGTGCTTCGGCACTGAGAATTCCTATTGAGATGATGCGAACCACTCCCTCGCGATCAACAAAGACGCTAGTGGGGAGATTACGTGCACCGTAGGCCAAGCTGACATCGCCGTCGGGGTCGCTGATGAGTGGGAACGAGACGCCTATTTCATCGATGAACGGCGGAATGACGTCAATATTTTGGCCTTTGTTGATGCCGATGACGACCACATCGTTGGTTCCATGGACACGATCGAGATCGGGCATCTCGCTACGGCACGGCTCACACCAGGTGGCCCACATATTGAGGATAACGCGTTGGCCGCGGTAATCTGCGAGGCTCCGTGTGGCCCCTTGGGCATCGCGCCAGGTAAACGCTGGTGCTGGTTGATCAACTGTGGCAATCGCGTTGGCTTGTGTAAGCGTGGCATTGACGCCAATTTGGGCTGGTAGGTTGGTGGGGATGTCGCTCGTATTCGTGGTGCCACAGGCGTTAAGGCTGAGCATAATGATAAGTATCACAAAAAAGCGCTGCATGATGCGTGCTTTCTGACTGAAGTAAAACCTCACCTAGGGTAGCATAGATAGATGAATATGCGGTGATAAGGTAACTCCCACGATGGTTGTCGTGGGAGTTGGTGGAGTATTGATTGAACGCTAGAGGTTAGCTGGGTATAATCCGGGCGAAGTGGCGACCCTTTTGGATGATGGCCACCGGTGTGACAAGCGTGTCGTAGGCGCTAACCTTCTCTCCATTGAGTTTAACGCCACCACCGTCGATAAGGCGGCGTCCTTCGCTTTTGCTGCTGGCCAAACTGGTGCTGACGAGCAGGTCGAGGATGATGGTGGGTTGGCTGATTGCGAATTCGGGCATCTCATCGGGTATCTCGCGGCGTTGGAACTGACGTTCGAATGCCTCGCGGGCGCGGATGGCATCGCTAGGTGAGTGGAACTGGGCTACAATCTCGGCAGCGAGGCGCTTTTTGATGTCCATCGGGTTGCCGGCGCCGGCCTGGATGACCTGTTTGATTTCGGCGACCTCGGCCAAGGGTACATCGGTGAGGACCTCATAGTAGAGGGGCATGACGTCGTCGGCCATCGACATGACTTTGCCGAACATGTTCTCAGGGGTTAGCAAAATGTCGACGGTGTTGTCGAATGATTTGCCCATCTTGCGGCCGTCGGTGCCAGGAATTAATGGGAGCAAGAAGACGTCTTGAGGTGTTTGCCCCATCTGCGCTTGGAGTTCGCGACCAGCAAGGTTATTGAACTTTTGGTCGGTGCCACCGAACTCAACGTCAGCCTTGACAACCACTGAGTCATAGCCTTGGAGCATGGGGTACATCAACTCGAGGATGGTCAATGATTGCCCAGCCTCATAGCGTTTGCGGAATGTGTCATGCGAGAGCATGTGGGCCAACGTGAAGCGCCCGGCTAGGTCGAGGGCATTCTCGAGTTTGAATTGGCCGAACCACTCACTCTGCCAGCGGATTTCGGTTTTGTCGCGGTCAATGACGCGGAAGAACTGCTCCATGTAGGTGAGCGCGTTCTCGCGGACTTTCTCAGCAGTCAAGCGCGGCCGTGTGATATCGCGGCCACTAGGATCGCCGATTTGGGCAGTCCAGTCACCGACAATCAGGACGATAGTATGTCCGAGCTCTTGGAACTTTTTGAGTTTGCGAAGACCGACGGCGTGCCCAATATGCATGTCGGGTCGGCTAGGGTCAAATCCTTGTTTGAGGCGGAGTTTTTTGCCGGCATTGAGCTTGGCGCGTAGCTCTGACTCAACGATGATTTCGGCGACGCCACGCGTCAATAACTCCTCGGGGATGGCGGCCATAACACTATGCTCCTCAATGTGTGGACAAACCACGGCGGTCATGCGAGTATGTGTCAGCAGTGGCCGACACGAATGCGCTTCAATTTTACCAGATACGCCGACCCTCTCGCCAGACGCATTAGGTGCGGCTTGTGCGGTTGCTCGGTAAGCTGATGCTGTTGATTAAATCCAGCACTACTTGACCAGTTGTTTGATTGCGCATGCGGGCGTTGCCGTTGAGCAACAACCGGTGTGACAAGACGGGGACTGCGAGGGCTTTGATATCGTCGGGCAGGACATAGTCGCGTCCAGCGAGCAATGCGCGCGCCTGGGCGGTACGAATAAGCATTAATAAGGCGCGTGTGCTGGCACCGAGCTCGATATCGTCGTGTTGGCGCGTAGCCTGACCGAGTTGAACGACGTAGGTGTCGATGGCCGGATCGATGTAGATGAGTGGCACGACGCGTTGGACACTAATGATGCCGTGCGAATCAGTGACTGCCTGGATATCGTCGATAGGGTGATGACTGCGTTGGTTGCGCAGGACAGTTGCTTCGTCATTCAGATTGGGATAACCAATGGTAATTCGCATGGCGAAGCGATCAAGTTGGGCCTCGGGCAGGGTGAATGTGCCCTCATACTCGATAGGGTTTTGGGTGGCAATTACCATGAATGGATCGGGCAGAGCGTAGGTGATGCCATCGACGGTGACTTGATGCTCCTCCATGGCCTCGAGTAGGGCACTTTGGGTGCGTGGGGTTGCGCGATTAAGCTCGTCAGCGAGGACGATTTGGGCAGCAATTGGGCCGGGGCGGAACTCAAACGTGTGCTCACGCGGGTTATAAATCGAGTTGCCGGTGACATCAGCAGGGAGGAGATCCGGTGTGAGCTGAATGCGTTTGAAGCTACAGCCGAGCGTGCGGGCAAGACTCCGAGCGAGCATAGTTTTGCCAGTACCGGGGACATCCTCGAGGAGCAAATGACCACCAGCTGCAACGGTGATAACTGCTAAGTCAACTGCATCACGTCGGCCAATAATGACGCGATTGACCTGTTGAGCGATATGGCGCAAGAGCGTATTTGCATTAGTAAGCACCTGTGGTGAAAGGATTGTAGTGGTTGAACTCATATAAGCTGTTTCTAGGGGTGAATAAATCTCTATCTCATATGTAGTATAGCAGTTTTCGTTTTTGGTCTTAGACAGAAAGCGTCACTGCCCGGATGACATGATACACCTCACCGGTCGCATGAAACCCATGGGAGCGATAGAGTGCATGGGCGGCAGCATTATCGTGCTGTGTGTTGAGGGTGATGCGGTGCGCATGTTGAATGTATCCGTGATGCATGACAGTAGTCAGCAGTTGACGCGCAATGCCACGACGTTGATAGTCGGGGTGAACAGCAATACGCACCAGATGGAGTGTTGTCTGTTGATCGTGCCATACGGCAATTGCATAGCCGGCGACAACATTATCACTGAGTGCTGCAATTCTGATGCCGTTTGACTGGAATAGTTCTTGCACCTCAAACGGGGATTTCTGCCAATGATGATCGAATGCAACTTGGTCAATCATGCGAATGGTATGCATATCACTTGTGACCAATGGCCGAATGAGTGCTATGCCTACTGCAGGTGGAATGTCAATAGGCGTTGCGGTGAATGCAACGATGTCACCGTATGGCATAAAACCCTCGGCTTTGAGGATGTCGGCGAGCCACGTGTCGAATTGATCGCCGCTATAAAACAGCTGTGTGACTGGCGCATGCTGGATAAGATGGGCGACTAATGCACGCATCGTACGATCATGATCAGCGATACTGATGCTGTCGAGTGCACAAGCACGCACCCAAGCACTATCGCCATGGACACGCGTTGCAACCAATACTGCCATGAGGTGGTGTTGATGCCATGCGCCGGCTATGATGTAGTCATCGAGCGGTAGATTGAGTGTCGTATTGCCGAATTGCACAATGCGAAAACGGGCACGACGGATGACATCAAGCGCATGCTGAGTCTCGGCTACGGTGACCAGTCTGATATTCAGTTGCGAAAATCGTACCGAAAACATGGCATGCCCTATTCACGGATTGGTTTGGCAAATAACGTGTGGCGTCCAAAAAACATTGCTAACGCCGATGCGGTAATGATTCCAACAGTCATAAAGATGAGCCACGGTGCCTCAGGGTGATTCCACGATTGGCCGAGTCCGTAGAGTGTACCACCACTAAAACTCCCCATGCCACCGCCGAAGGCAATGGCCAGACCTGCGACACCGAAGTATGAACCAAGGGCGGTAGTGTTGGCGAGCTCAGCAGCAACCGTCTGTTGACTTGGCGAGGCGAGGAGACCACCGAGCGAGTATAATGCGACACACATAAGCATAAAGCCGATATCGTTGGCTAGGGCGACTAAACCGAGCCCGACAGTCATGACTGAAATGCCGATTACGAGTGTGGTGGCTGGCGCGAAGCGTTTTTCCATGAAGCGCATAACCGGATACTGCAACGCGATACTCATAATCGAGTTGACACCATATACCCAACTGACGGCACTGTGATCAGCAGCAATTGCAGTGGCTTTGAGTGGAATCGATAAGGTGATTTGGGTCCACAAAAACCAATATCCGAGCAGCAATGCATTGTAGAACATGAAGCGCCGATCGCGTAACGCCAAGCCGATACCATACGTCATGTGCTCTTGATTAGTTGCCACAGCTACATCGGGGAACGTGAAAAAGGTAAAAAGCCACGCTACTAAATAGCAGGTTGCTGCGGATATGGCAACAACACCAAAATCATAATCGAGGAGCCATGTCCCGATTAATGGCCCAATTGCCATGCCTAGATTACGCACAACGCCGAGAATCGAGAAGTAGCGTGAACGATCTGTAGGAGTAGTCAAGGCGGCAATTGATGCCGAACTCGGCGAATCAAATAATGCGCCACCTAGCGCCGCCAGAATCGCGCTTAGCATGAGTAATACAAATGAATCAGCCCAGGCCATCGCGGCAAAGCCAAGAAAACGGACGATGAGACCTGCCAGAATCAGCAAGCGTGCGCCGAAGCGGTCGGCTAACATACCGCCAACCACAGTAAAACCCTGTTGGAAGAGCTGTCGTACGCCGAGCACAATCCCAATAGATGCGGTAGCCCAGCCAAGTTGCTCAACGTAGTGAATCGAGATGAGTGGCACCACCATGAAGAAGCCACCCCACATCATAAACGAATTGACAATCATGACCAACATGCCAGACTTGCGTTCGTTGGGGGTCAAATCACTTGGTTGCCGCATCATGCTCGTGCTCCTGTGTCTGAATGGGCCCTTGACATATCAACGCCGTATGTTGCCCTGCCACACGCGTAAGAATGACCACATATGGTACACCGTCTGGTTGTGAGAGTCGCTTAGCCAAGGCATCGGTGTCAATTGGTGAGCCGCGTTTTTTGACGGTGATAGAACCGCCATGAAGTTGACGTAATCGTTGACGCAGTTGGCGCTCATTAAAAGGTAATGTATCAAGCACCTGCCAACAGCGGGCAAATGGTGTATCTACTACTATAGCACCGGTCACATAGGCGATTTGTGGATCAATCATGAACAGGTCATGTTGGGCTGCGAAATGTGTAACCAGCCCAGCGCGAATGACTGCAGTATCAGGTTCGTAAATATATCTTTGGGGAGTCGTAATTGGCATAGCTGTGATATCTGGCTGATTGGTGAGTCGATGGATACCGTCGGAGCGAATTACGGTGGCCTGCCGTTGCCAACGATATGGCATATCAAGCATGACGAGTGTCTCGCGCATGTCGCCATATAGCGACACGCAATCGATCGCATATGGTTGGGCAAATGGCAGCTGGGCATAATCGATGCCAGGCGCACACTTGATAATAATTCGCCGACTAGGATGACGCCATTGGTTTGCTAGTGAGAGTGGCGGTATGTAATCGTCGGCATCGAAGATACGCTTGCCGTGCTGACGCCGCCCTGGATCGAAGAACACCACATCAACACTATCTGGCACTGCATAGGTAGTTGCATCGGCGACGATACAGGTTGCGTGTAGGTTGCGCTGAGCTAGATTCGCCTTGGCGAGTGCGATACGGGTGGTATCTGTATCGAGGGCAATTGTTGGTGCGACGGTTGCGAGTGTCAATGCATCGCCACCACAGCCACAGCAAATATCGGCAATATGAGTAGCAGCTGCGACGTGCACCAGGCGAGCCTGGGCCACCCGTTCGTGACTTGCTTGTTCGAGGGCCTCACGGGTGAACCAGAGTCGATGTCCATCAGTGAACTTGGTAGTGGCGCGTTGGCGCACCCATGCGAGCTCAAACAGTGCCGCAGCATGGGACGCATCGATGTGTTTGCGCAAAAAGCTCATGCTCGACAAATGCTGATTCGGATCAATGTGATTGAGCAGTGCAAGTGCTTCAGCGGTTTGTAACCATGCCACGATTGAGGTATTCATGCGGTTGGTGTCGGGCGTTTGATAATTGACCGCCAGGTACCGCCGGCAATTAAAATGCCGACAATAATGACAACGAGACCAAGCACTGAGTTACTATTGATTGGCTCTTGCAAAAAGACGAAGCCGTAGATGACGCCAAAGGGAGCAACAAGATACGAGACCATCGATACTTTAGTGGCGCCGATGGTGTCAATCAGGCGATAGTAGAGGATATAGGCAATCGCAGTACAAAAAACAGTCAAGATTACCATGGCGATGATTGAGCGCATGGATGGAATGGCAGTGGGCATCCCCTCCCACATCAAGGCAATCGGGATGAGCATGGCCGTACTGGTAATCATCTGGCCGGTTGAGGGGATAAGTGGTGGCATCCCACTAAAGACGCGTCGGCTGTAGAGTGCCGAGATTGCATAACAGATGGCAGCGCCGAGTACACATAACTCACCGATGATGTTGCCTTCGGTCGCACCGGCAATACCGATGGCAATCATCACGCCCATAAAGCCGATACCGAGGCCAATAACACGTTCGGCGTTGATTTTTTCTTCGGCACGGGTGACGATGTTAATAAGTGCGGTGAACAAGGGAGTGGTCGCACCCAAGATCGCAGTGGTACTACTTGGAATAAGGCGTTGGCCCCATGAGATAAGCAAAAACGGCACAACAAGACCAAATACGCCGACTGAGGCAAAGTTAAGCCATTGGCTACGTTCACGTGGTAATTCGAGGCCGCTGAAGCGGAGAGTTGCCCACAAAATCACTGCCGTGAAGGCGATACGAACGGTAACAAGCGTAAAAGGAGTAATATCGTCGAGGGCGATTTTGATGAGCATGAACGCGGCGCCCCAGATGGCTCCGAGTAATAACAACATTCCAGTTTGGCGCGCGGTCATGGTATGTCCTTTGGTGAAACCGAATTATCTTGCCACATCATAGCATGGTTGTGTTTTATGGTGGCGTACTTTCATCTACAATACACTTCTGAAGATAGTACGAAAGAAGTAGGCAATGCAATCGTTGCGGATGGTCCCACGAGCGGCGTGGCTCGTATTGTTGCATAGTGTGTTGTTTAATTTGGGCATGAGTTTTTTTGATGTGTTGTTTAGTTTTTATTTGGTGAGCATGGATTTTGGGATTGAGTCTGCCGGCTTGCTGTCGACCACGACGCGTATGGCCGGCTTGTTGTTTGGCATTCCTGCTGGCTATTTCATTGATCGAGTAGGTGCGCAACGAGCGCTGATTATTGGTGTCATCGGCTATGCGATTGGCATGATTGTCTTGTTGCTGATGCCGAGTTTAGTATTGTTGATTATTAGTCAGTTTGCGGCAGGGTGTTTGTTTGCGGTGGGCATGTCGGCATTAATGCCGTTGCTGACGCAAGCGACACCACCAGAGCATCGCACAACCGTGTTTGGGCTCAATGAGGCGTCAATGAGTTTGGGCCTCGTGGGGAGCATTGTGGCGGGCTGGTTTCCCAGTTGGTTGGCTCCAATGGTAGGTGGTGATGCGCAATCGGCCGCAGCCTATCGGGCTGCCTTGCTGATTGGCTGTGTGGTGATGATCTTTGCAGTGATACCGGTGCTAGGGGGGATCGGTGGGCGCAAATTGCGTATGGAGAGCGACACTCCCACGTTTGTTGAGGATGATACACCACTCAAATCAACGCGCAAGATTGTGGGGTATGCGGTGGCGAGTATTTTTGTAGGGTTGGGGGCAGGGACATTTTTACCATTCCAAGCCTTGTACTTTCGTCTAGAGCACGGCTTATCCGACCAACAAATCGGCTATGTGGTGGCTGGTGCCACAGTGATGATGGGGATTGGGGCCATGTTGGCTGGTCGCGTGTTGGGGCACCGTAATTTGCGCATGTGGGCCGGTGCGCTACGCCTGATTACCGCACCTGTCTTTGCCTGTTTGATGTTGCCCATGTTGCCGTTTGCGATTTTTGGGGCGTTTGGGCGAGCGTTCTTTATGGGGGGGAGCTTTACGCTCAATGATGTATTGGTGATGCAACTTGTGAGTGCTAAACAGCGTGGGCGCTTAGCGAGTTTGATGACGATGTTTTGGTCATTGGGGTGGGGCATCTCATCGACGGCGAGTGGGTATTTACAGCAGTCAATCGGCTTTGCTCCATTGATTGGTATGAGTGCGGTAGCCTATGTGCTCTCAGGTATCTCGATTTGGTATTTTGAACGAGACTAATCATGTTACAAACGATTCGAACCATCCCAGCTGCGGTATGGCGTGTGCTTGTACATAGCACGCTGATTGGCTTGGGGATGAGTTTTTTTGATGTGCTGTTTAACTTTTTTTTGGTCAGTATGGGGTATGAAGCTGATACGGTGGGTGTGTTGTCGACGGTGGCACGTATCGCCGGTTTGGTAGTGGGTATCCCTGCTGGTCGATTGATTGATCGAGTAGGCTCGCGACGAGCCCTAATTGCCTCGGTGATGCTCTATACTTTGGGATTGGTGGCAGTGGTCTTTGCCCCAAATTATCCTTTGTTGATTGCGAGTCAATTTGTGGTGGGGTGTGCGTTTGCCTTGTTGTTCTCGGCGTTGTTTCCCTTGCTTACCCAAACGACACCGCATGCACAACAGCCAACGGTGTTTGGTTTTAATGAGGCCGCACTTAACATGATTGGGCTGGTTGGCAGTGTGATTGCGGGGTGGCTCCCGAGTGTTGTAGCTCCATGGTTGAATGTCGATGATCAGAGTACGTTGGCGTATCGGACGGTGTTGTTGATTGGCATTGCGATTTTTGCGCTGTCGAGTTTGCCGTTGCTGGGCAACATGCCAGTGGCGAGTAACACGGACTCTGATGGGGTGCCGTTGCAGGCTGAGGTACCGATGCGTACGACGTGGCGGATTGTGCAGTTCGGTGTGGCTGGGTTTATGATTGGGATGGGGAGTGGGACGTTTTTTCCATTCCAGAGTTTGTTCCTACGCACGCAATTTGGTTTGTCGGACGGCTATGTTGGTACTGTGTTGGCGTTTAGTGGCGTGGCACTTGGAGTCGGTGCGGTGGCAATCGGGCATGGGATTGGCCAACGGAATTTACGCACTTGGGCCAGTATATTGCGAATAGTTGCGGCACCCGCACTATTATTGATGTTGGCGCCGACGTTGTGGTTGGCCTTACTTGGCTACTATTTGCGGGCATTTTTGATTGGTGGCAGTATTGCCCTCAATGATGTGTTGACGATGCGTTTAGTGAATCCGCAGCAACGAGGCTTTGCGTCGAGTATCTGGAATATGACGTGGGCGGCCGGGTGGGCGATTACCTCGACACTGAGTGGCTTTGTGCAGACGCAGTACGGCTTTACGCCGTTACTTATTCTCGGTTCAGTAGCGTATGTGTTGTCGGGCTTAGCGATTTGGTATCTACAGCGAGATAAATGAATTCAGCGTTGAATTCGCGGGAGGCAAAGGTGCAACTTCGGCAGTTATCGTGGTCGGTCTGGCGCATGCTCATCTACAGCATGATTTTTGGCATCGGCATGAGCTTTTTCGATGTGCTGTTTAGTTTTTATTTGGTGAGCATGGATTTTGGCGTCGAGATGGCTGGTATTTTGTCGACCACTGCGCGTGTTGCTGGGTTAGTTGTTGGTATCCCTGCCGGACTCTTTATCGACAAAATTGGCGCTCAGCGGGCCTTGATTGTGAGTGTGGTGGCATATGTTGCAGCCCTTGCATGGGTTTTGCATGTACCAACAGCTACGTGGTTAGTGATTAGTCAGTTTGTGGCAGGGAGTGCCTGGGCGATTGTGGCAACGGCGACGATTCCACTCTTGATATCCGTCACCAATCACGAGCTACAACCGACTGTGATTGGTCTGAACGAAGCCGCCGTAAGTACTATCTCGCTGGTGGGGAGTATTGCTGCCGGCATATTGCCGAGCATCTTGGCAGCGACGATGGCAGTTGATCCACAGTCTGCGCCAGCGTATCGCAGTGCCTTGTTGATTGGTGTGGCGATTATTTTGATGGCGGTTGTGCCAGTGTCACGAGCCTTGACGCCGGCGCTGCATTCAAATGCACCGAGTACCGCACACTTACGGCGATCCGATGCTGAGTACCCGACGCGCAGTACGTGGCAATTGGTGAGTTATGCGTTGGCGAGCATGATTTTGGGGATTGGTGGCGGGTTATTTTTGCCGTTCCAAAGTCTGTTCTTTCGCACTGAGTTTGGCTTGTCCGATGCGCTGGTGGGGAGCATTGTGGCATTCAATGGAATCACGCTCGGTATCGGTGCTTTGGTAATAGGTCGTTTGGTTGGTCAACGTGATTTACGCACCTGGGGGACAATTGCGCGCATGATGGGCGCACCGGCGATGTTATTGATGGCTGTGCCAATTTTGCCAGTGGCGTTTGTCGGCTATTGTTTGCGTGGATTTGCGGTGGGTGCGAGTGTCTCAACCAATGATGTGTTGGTGATGCGCCTAGCTGGGCCACGCCAGCGGGGGCTGATGTCAAGCATCATGACTGTGTTATGGTCGTCGGGGTGGGCGATTGCGGCTACTGTGAGTGGCTATTTGCAAAAAAGCTACGGCTTCGGACCGATTTTGGTGGTAGGCTCACTAGCCTACATCGTGTCAGGATTGGCCATTTGGTATTTTGAACGGGAATAACTGCAATCGATTGCTGAATTGATTGCAGTATAGTGTACGTATTACCGAGTTACAGAGAGGGAGTACAAATGACAACCTTGTTGTATCACACCGATGCCTATCTCCGTACCTGTCAGGCGACGGTGACGGGTCATGCAAGTGAAGTCAACGGCATCATACTCGACCAGACTGTCTTTTATGCGACGAGCGGAGGTCAGCCACACGATACTGGGACGATTGACGGCCACACCGTCGTCGATGTCAAGCGTGGCCCTGAGGGGGTTGTCCATACATTGACCAGCGATGCTCGCCCTGAAGTGGGCAGTGTGGTGACTTGCACGATTGATTGGGATCGTCGCTATCGCTTGATGCGTACACATACGGCACTACACTTGTTGTGTGGTGTGGTATTTCGCGATTATGGCGCGCTGGTCACCGGCGGCAACATGGATGTAACCGAGGGGCGGCTCGATTTTGAGATTAGTGACTTTAGCAATGAGCTCGCCCACAAAATTGTCGATGCAGTAAATGTTGAAGTGCAGGCAAATCGTGCGATTGAGGTAAATATTTTGCCACGCGAAGAAGCGTTCCAAATCCCTGATTTGATTCGCACCAAAATCAACCTTTTACCTGAAGGCATCAGCCACGTGCGCACGGTCAATATCGTCGGGCTCGATTTGCAAGCCGACGGTGGCACACATGTGGCGACCACGAGCGAAGTGGGCACAGTTGTGCTCCTCAAGACCCGGAGCAAAGGGGCCACCAATAAACGTATCGTGATTGGATTACAACCATGAGTGATGCATCAGTTAATCAATCAATTCAACAACAATTTGGTGCTGTGGCAGCCAATTACACAACCAGTACAGTACATGCCAGTGGTGCCGACTTGCAGGGCCTACTCGCATCTGCTGCATTAACGGGGCGTGAACGAGTACTCGATGTCGGTTGTGGGGCTGGTCATGTCACAGTTGGACTAGCGCCGAATGCTGCCGAGGTGGTGGCTATTGATTTGACACCAGCCATGTTGGAACAAACTCAGCAGCAAGTTGAGATGCGTGGCCTTGCCAATGTGCGAGTCGAGTCAGCTGATGCAGCTGCCTTGCCGTTCGCTGATGCGTCGTTTGATATGGCGGTGTCACGCTATGCGGCGCATCATTTTGCTGATCCGTTGGCGGTGCTCCACGAGGTGCACCGTGTGTTGAAGCCAGGTGGGCGCTGGTTGTTGGTCGATGTGGTATCGCCAACATCACCAATGGCTGACACCTTTTTGAATGCAGTCGAGATCTTGCGCGATGCCTCGCATGTCCGTGACCATAGTGTGGTGCAATGGCTTGCGATGTGTGCTCAAGCCGGATTTGCCACACGCCATATGCAGACGTGGTCGGTGCGTCTCGAGTTTACGACGTGGGTGAAACGTATGGCGACGCCTGATTACGAGGTGGAGCAGTTGCAGCGCATGCTGCGTGCGGCGCCGGCGCACGTCAAAGCAGAATTGAGAATTGAGGCAGATTGTAGTTTTCATATTCCGGTAGCCTTGTTTGTGGGAGTGGCCTAATGAGTCGCAGTGTCGCCATCAAACAAGGGTTTGTGGATACGATAGTTGTATGGCCTGGGGTGGCGCCGTTTGGTATAGCGTATGCTGTCAGTGCCTTGGCGGCAGGATTGAGCATCTGGGAGACACTAGGCATGTCGCTGATTGTCTTTGCAGGCGCTTCCCAATTCACTGCTGTCGGCTTGTTTGCGAGTGGTGCTCATCCATTGAGTATTATTGCGACCACGGCGATTATCAATGCACGCCATTTGTTGCTAGCTGCCTCGACGGCGTCGTATATCCGTAAAGCGCCAGCATGGTTGCGGGCCTTGGTGGCGTTCCAGTTGACCGACGAGACCTACGCTGTGGGGGTACAACGCTTTGCCAAATTTGGTGGTGATGCGTGGTATCAGTTCGGCTCAAATTTGAGTTTGTACGTGGTGTGGGCAGCGAGTACGATTATTGGTAGTCTGTTGGGGGCATTGATTCCTGATCCAGCTGGGCTCGGACTTGATCTGATCTTTCCCCTTACGTTTATTGCCTTTACGATGCCGATGGTGCGAGATCGGATTAATCTGTTGGTGGCGATTGTGGCGACGGTGATTGCAGTTGGCACTGCACTCATGCTCTCTGGAAGTTGGTATGTGCTTACGGCTGGGCTGTTTGCGAGTGCTGTCGGCGCTTGGATTGCCCAACGTCAGCCGGTTGTAGTGGAGATATCGTCGTGAAAATGCCTAATTTTGCGCTTGAGCGCTATTTTGCCCAATACGAATTTAGCACGCCATATATTTTGTGTAGCTCAGACGTACAAGGAATGGCCATGCAAGAGCTCATCGATTTGGCTGATGCAGATGCCCTCGAGCGCTGGCAGTCGCTGACTCTCGGCTATACCGAGACCAGTGGCTTGCCAGCCTTGCGCGCAGCCATCGCCAATTTGTACGTGGGGGTGACACCCGATGATGTGATTACCTTTGCAGGGGCCGAGGAGGCCGTGTTTATTGCGGCGAATGTTTTGCTTGGCCCTGGCGACCATATGATTACCACCTGGCCTGGGTATCAATCGCTCTACGAGGTTGGCCGGGCCACTGGTGCCGAGGTGACCTTGATTGAGTTGACGCCTGAGACCGGTTGGAATGTGACAGCTGACCAGGTGCGGCAGGCGTTGCGCCCTAACACCAAGATGGTGCTGATTAACACGCCGCACAACCCGACGGGGTCATTGATGCCACAGGCCGATTGGCACGAGTTGGTGGCACTATGTGCCGAGGCTGGTGTGGTGTTGTTTGCTGATGAGGTCTATCGATTCCTTGAGTACAATCCGCAAGACCGTTTGCCGGCCGCCTGTGAGCTGTCGATGAGTGCCTTGAGTCTGGGTGTTATGTCCAAAGCGTTCGGGCTCGCCGGGTTGCGTATCGGTTGGCTGGTGGTGCGTGATGCCGAAGTCCGGGCGCGATTGTTGGCTTACAAAGATTACACGACGATTTGTAACTCGGCGCCGTCTGAAATTCTGGCACTTATTGCGCTACGAGCTGCACCACAGGTGTTGGCCCGCAGTCGGCGGATTCTTCAGTCCAATGTGGCGGCATTTGTGGCGGCATGTGCGCGCCATGCGACCGTGCTTTCAATGGTGCCACCGCAGGCTGGGAGTGTGGCATTTGCACAATTGAATCTGGCCAAACCGATTGCCGAGGTGGCGCATGAGTTGGCGCAACAGCAGGGGGTGTTGATTCTACCGGCGACGGTGTATGACTATCCGGGGAATTACTTTCGCGTCGGCTTTGGGAAAGCAGACTTTGCAGACGGATTAGCACGATTTGAAGCATACCTCACGACGCACACGTATGCATAAAAGGAACGACGTATGTCGATTTGGTTGACGTATTTAGGGATGTTTGCAGTGACGTATGCAGCTCGCGCTATCCCGTTGCTCATGTTCCGTAACGAGCCACCGCCGTGGTTGGCCACGTGGTTGCGCTATGTACCGCCGGCGGTCTTTACGGCCTTGATCGTGCCATCAGTGGTGACGCAGGTAGTTGACGACACGCGCATGTTGGCGTTTGGTCCATCATTAGGTGCGGCGGTAGTTGGCGCTGTGGTGGCCTGGCATACCGAGAATGCGATTTTGACGGTTGTGATTGGTATGGTGGCGTTTTGGGTATTGCGCACCGTAGTCGGCATATGAGCCAAGGAGGTCGACGATGGAGTTACGCACTATTACAATTGGTGCTCGCGAAGGTGAATTAGCTCGAGGTGCTGACGCGGCTCATGCCTTGCGCACGAGATTAGCCGAGGCTGGCTACGTCGTACAAACCTTGCGTTGTGCGCCGACGGTGAGTGGATTTAATAGCTGCGCTGATTTGGTGAGTGTAGCACAGGGGATTGAGGAGCGCGCAATTGACCTAGGTTTTGACTATGCCACATTGGGGGTTGTGCAACGCGACCGACTCGATCAACTCGCTGATGCGATGGCGGCGACGCAGGCGCTGTTTGCCAGTGTGAGTTTGACGCAGAACGGCAATGTTGATGAGTCGACAATTATGCAGATGGCGCAGATGACGCACGATTTGGCACACAAAGTGCCGGGAGGGGTGGGTAATCTGCGCGTAGCGGCGTTAGCAATGGTGCCGGCGGGGAGTCCCTTCTTCCCAGCGGCCTGGCATGACGGTGGCGCCCCGTGGTTAGCCATCGGTCCCGAGGCGGCAGCACTGGCGTACATGGTGACACGACCGCTGGTGGACATTGCTGTCGACCACCCAGATCGACCGTTGGCGGTGCAAGCTGCCCTCACAGCACTTGCGCACGAGATTGTCAGCCACGATCAGCGCATGGGCGCAATTGCACGCGAGGTGTGTGCCGAACACGGCATCACCTACGCTGGTTGTGATTGGTCGTTGGCACCACACCCACATCCTGAGCGTACGATTGCCGGTGCCATCGAAGCCCTGACTGGCGTGCCGTTTGGTGACTGGGGCACGCTCAGTGGTGTACGGTTGTTGACGGCGACGATTCGCTCGTGTGCGGTGACGCAACTTGGCTTCTCTGGCATCATGTTGCCAGTCGTTGAAGATGCTGTGTTGGCTAAGCGCGCTCTTGAGTCACGTTATACCTTGCGCGATTTGTTGGCGTTTAGTACGGTGTGTGGGACGGGAATCGATACGATCCCACTAGCTGGTGATGTCAGCGTGACCGACTTGGCTGGCATGTATCGTGAGGTGGCGAGTGTGGCGACCGCACTCCAAAAGCCACTGACTGCACGGTTGATGCCATTAGCCGGTCATGTAGTAGGTGATCGTACTCGGTTTGCTGAGTTGTTACCGCCGCCGTTGGCGCAATTCTTTTGTGAGGCGAGGGTGTTGGGGTAGGAGGGGAAAAGTGAAAAGTGAAAAGTGAAAAGTGAAAAGTGAAAAGTGAAAGAGGTTGTG
>JBMTAN010000005.1:0-83809 GCA_049428765.1 Roseiflexaceae bacterium | reverse complement strand
GCGGCAGGTCATTGACCTGCCGCGCCTCAGTGAGTTACTCGCTTGCTTTGCTGTCGACCATATCGTTGGCTTGCTGATGGATGGCAGCGGCCGCCTGTTCAGGGGTGACCGTGCCGTTCATCGCGTCAATCAAGTTCTTCTCGATGATTTCGTAGAAGAGTTGATCGCGATCGGTCACGTTGCCCATGTACTTGCCGTATGGCAAGATGGCAAAGGTTGGTTTGATCCATGGGGCCACCGACAAAATCTCGTCTGGAGCCTCAACCAATTCCTTCATTGCAGGAATTGTTCCAGTAATCTGGTTGAACTTCAGCGCACTGCTACGATTGGCTGCCAGATACTTGACCAACTTCCATGATGCGTCGCTGTGCTTGGTGTTCTTTGAGACAACCTTGCCCCAGCCGGCATCTGCCACAAATGCGTATTGGCCACCGAACATCGGTGGGAGGGCGATGTAGTCGAACTTAAAGTCGGGGAAATCGACCTTGCCGACGCCTGCTGCCCACGAGCCGATGTAGCCGATACCGACATTGCCGTTGAAGAACGAACCAGGCAAACCGTTGTCGCCGGTGAACAAGGTTGGATCAACGACTTTGTCCTCTTGGACATAACGCGTCAGCGTGCGAATGACATTGAGCGCCTCTGGGCTTTCGAAGTTAAAGTGTTTGCCGTCCTCGGCGAAGTAGTTGCCACCTTGCTCCAAAATGCCCGACATAAGGATGAACCCGAGGGCATCGCCACCGACAAAGTGGAACCCGGCCGTCGTCATTGAATCACCATCGATGACCGTCATCTTCTTGGCGTCAGCCAACAACCCGTTGTAATCCTTGTAGCTGGGTGGGAACGCGATACCAGCCTGCTCATACAAGGTGGGATTGACAAGTGCACCGCCGTACTCGAGGTTGAACTCGTTTGGCAAACCGTATAACTTGCCATCACAGTAGTAGCCGTCAAGCGGTGCTTGGTAGAAGACCTTTTGGGCCTCGGCATAGCTCATGACCTCGGCGGGCATCTCTTGTAATCGACCACCGTTGGCGTAGTTACACACCCATGAGCCGAACATCTCGATGACGTCAGCTTCGGTGCCGGCTGGCATCGACGTCTGCAACGTCTGGATGAACTGATCGTATGGGAATGTCTCATACTTGACGATAATATCCGGGTTTTCCTTCATGAATTGGTCAATCAATTCCTGATTCACCTGGTTGAAGGCCGAATTCTGGTGCGACCACATCCGGATCGTCACCTGCTCACCGGCTGCTGGGGCCGCTGGCGCTGCACTGCTACAACTTACCAAGACGACGGCCAACGCCAACACCATTACGCGCCACATAGCACGTACACGCATACACTACCTCCTGACGAATACGCCACATTGCGAATCCACACCAGTCAAGACAGCCATAAGAACGTGTATCTACAACACCACAACCGCGTTCAGGTTGTGTGGGTTGTCTGGGTCAAGCCCTCGCGAAATCGAGCGGCTATAGGCGATGCTCTGGAGCAGTGGTAAGGCGATGATGGCTTGAAGCGCATCGGGCAGTGTTGATTGCCAGTGCATGTCGCAATCGAGTGTTGGACCAATCGATAGTGTGTGTCCACTGAGCGCACGCATGTCAGCTAGGACTGCCTGTTCTTGTTCGTTTGTGGTCAATGAACCGAGACTAATCACGAGTGTTTTGTCGTCGACCATGGATTGTGGGCCATGGCGGAACTCCATGTGATGGAAGGGTTCGCTAATTGTCAACGACATCTCCTTCATTTTGAGGCTGGCTTCGCTTGCGAGACCGTAGCGCAATCCACTCCCCAAAAAGAAAAACTGTTGGTAGCGACTGTCGGCGCCGATCTCAACGCACTTCTGCTGATACGTATTGATGACGCTCGCCGCGATATCGGGAATTTGGCCGAGGTCAGCCACTGCTTGTCCGACAATCCGGCATAACACCGCAAGCGCACCCATTTGAAGCACCGTAAACGCTCGCGTCTGGGCGATGCTCTGCTCTTGACCGGACGGCAACACGATGTTGATATCGCCCATTTGCGCCAGTGGGCGCTCGGCATAGCAGCTAATCGTGATAATCTTGCCTTGTGGGACATGCTTGCGAAAGCGCTCAGCTGCGCGTAACACTTCAGTCGTACTCCCCGAACGACTCAACAGAATGAGCGTCGGTTTGGCGTTACGCGGAATGCTTGCCTCGGGGTTACACCATATCTCTGATGCCGGTAATGCCATGGTCGGCGTGTCACAGTATTGCTGGGTCATGCGAGCCATGCTCGTGGCCAAGTAGAACGGCGAACCACAGCCGCTCCAGATGATATGACTCCCCGCGTTGATAGGCTTGTCAGTGAGTTGTTGCTCGAGGGCATGATGTGCCTGCTGCCAGGCAACTGGTTGTGAACATAACTCGTTCCACGTGTGAAATCCACGGCTACTCATTCTGACATCCTCTCGTTGGTAAGTGGTGATTAGGCTAACAAGACGCGTACACCAATGTCGGCGATGGCATCGACAATCATTGGATTGGCGTCATGGTCAGTGACAAGGGTATGCATGGCACTCAACGGCGCCACAAATGCGGGCGCAGTTCGTCCGAGTTTGGTGTGGTCAGCGACGACAATCACTTGACGCCCCGCACTCAAGATGGCACGGTCAGTGACAGTCTCGGGAAGATAATCGTTGGTCAGCCCATGGACGACATCGATACCACGGATCCCAAAGATGATCTTGTTGATGCGGAGCTCCGCTAACCCTTGAACCGCAAGATGGCCAATGAACGATGATTCGCTCGGGCGAAGCATGCCACCGAGCGCAATCATGGCATTCCCGCTCTCAACCATGGCATTCATGACCGGTAAAGAGTTTGTGACGATTGTCAGGTCGTTGCGCTCGCGTAACATGTGTGCGACTGCGAGACTCGTCGTGCCACTGCTAATAAACACCGTGTCACCTGGGTCAATAAGCGTAGCAGCAAGTGCCCCGATTCGATGCTTCTCACCTTGTTGCCAACTTGATCGCTGTAGAACCGGTGGTTCGGGGGGCGCCTCGTTGTTGGCAATCGCACCACCGTGGATGCGTTGTATGCTGCCGGTGCTGGCGAGTTGGTCAAGATCGCGCCGGGCTGTGGCTTCGCTAATCCCAAACATCTCGCAAATGTCGGCGACACTCACCTGCTGGCGCTGCACAATAAATCGCTCAATATGCGTCAAACGTGGATTGTTAAACGACACCGATTTATTCATGTGATGACCTTCTATGCCGCGGTGCCTCGATTATATGACGGAATGTGATTGTTTGCAAGGGGTTAAATGATGGAATGTGATTGAATATTGCACAAAAACATTATTTCAACACATAAATCAATCACCATCAATCCACTGTCACACACGATGACGGAAGTAACTCGTGGATTGATGGTGCTATCGTTATGCGGGTCGCATCATAGGGTGACATCTTGTCCATGACCTGATTGCATGGCTGCCTGATAGGCGAGATGCGCTACAACCACATCTTGGGATGCATTGCCGACTGACTTAAAGAATGTGATTTGGTGCTCATCCTGGCGTGCTAGCGCATTGCCGTTTGCAATATCGCCGATTTGGACGACTGTCGTTGGATCGAGGAGGCCTTGATCGCGCGCCGCGATGAGTTCGCCTGCCTCACTCCAGGCGGCCGCAAATTGATCAACTGCCACATAGGCGCGTCCGAGCGTGACGGGATCTGCTTCAATCATGGTATGAGTAAATGAGCCAATGCCGTTGATGTGGGTGCCGGGTCGGATTTCGTCATCAGCAAAGACTGGCGTGTGTGACGACGTGGCCAAACAGACGACATCGGCAGTTGCAAGCGCTGGTTTACGGTCGGTCGTGCAGCTAATATGTAGATTGGGGAGCATCTCAGCAATGGTGGTTTTGAGCTGCTCGGCTCGTTCAGGGGTACGATTGACAATGGTGACATGGGTAATAGGGCGTACAGCACAGACCGCACTGACTTGAGCCCACGATTGTGCTCCAGCACCAATCACCACGAGGTGGTGACTATCGGCTCGTGCAAGTAAGCGTGTGGCGACCCCTGCAGATGCACCAGTGCGCAACACCGTCAAAAATGTGCCATCCATCATGGCGAGCGGGCGGCCGGTATGTGATTCAATGAGGAGTACGATGGCATGAATTGTGGGTAGATTGTTTTGATCGCGATTGTGAGGGAACACCGATACGATTTTCATACCGAGACTTTCATTGTTAACGAGTGCTGGCATAAAAAACGTATGTGATTGGTGTTGTGTTTGATCGATGTCAAGTCGGATTGGTACGTAGGCGCTCCCAGCCGCAATACTGGCGTACGCCGTATGTACGGCATCAATAGCAACCGGCATCGGGACCAGTGTACGGATATCGTGGCTTGTCAAGACTTTGAGTGATGTCATCAGATTCCTCAGAATTCGTTTTGAAATTGTCCATGAATGATGATATACTACCAGAGGTTAAGCCTCCATCGTCTAGCGGCCTAGGACGTCACCCTTTCAAGGTGAAGGTCGCGGGTTCGAATCCCGCTGGAGGTACCACAAAAAACCACCGCCACACACAGTGTGGTGGTGGTTTAATTATAGAGTGATATTACTCATTGGTATCTATGTACGGGTTCGTTTTTGTGTATATTGATACTTTTAAACAATAATGCTATATTGAGTTAAATAGTTAAATTTTCACAATGTAATATCATAATATCGCGCAAGGTATCCATATAGGTGGTGCATATGCTTGTCAGAGATGATGGGATTGAAAGTACATCTATACCGCGTAACTGTTATCAAGTAGCTCCACAGATTTGGGCAGGGGCGTATATTGGCTTGCCACATAAAGATGCCGCACGGATGCAAATCACTTGGCTGTCACAGCTTGGTGTATGTAGGATTATCGATTTGACGTCACATGATGATCAATTGCCTTCATATCGTGATGTACTCGCCGAACACGCACCACACATCGTACACGAACATTTTCCAATGATTGATGGCAGTATCCCGTCTGAGGTTCAGATGGTGGCGATTATGCAGTGCATTGATTATGCATTGGCACGTGGTGAAGGTATGTATATCCATTGTTGGGGCGGCTTTGGTCGGACTGGCATGGTTGTTGCATGTTGGTACAAACGACAAGAGCAGAACGGAACTGCCGCATTAAAACGCCTACAACAGACGCGATTAGGTATTCAGTCGAATCGCCCATCTCCTGATTTTTCGGTACAGGTTGGTTTTGTGATGCGGTGGCAGGAGCCAGATGCATTGAGTGCGCGTGTCTGGTTGCAGTGGCGTCGCCGATTTCGTGGGGCAATGTTAGGAGCTGCTATAGGTGATGCTATGGGCGTAACCAACGAGATGCTTGATCGTTCAAGTACGATGGCATTAACCCAGCTCGTTGGCGGTGGTATTTGTGATGTGGCGCCCGGTGGTTGGACTGATGATACTGCTATGATTCTGTGTGTCTGTGAGAGTTTGATTGTGAAGCATGGGTTTGATGCACACGATCAAATGGATCGATTTGTGCGTTGGTGGCGCTATGGCTACATGACTTGTGCTGGTCGTACCTACGATGTGGGCAATACGACGCGTCTGGCGTTATTTGCTTATATTCAAACAGGTGATCCATTTAGTGGCGTTCAATCGACTCATTCAGCTGGGAATGGTGCACTCTCACGGGTGGCTCCAATTGGTTTATATTACGCAGTTCAATCTGATATCATCGATCAAGCTGCCATGTATAGTTCGATGTTAACGCATGCAACCGCACACTCCATAGATGCATGCCGGTATGTTGCATGGATTATGGCTCAGTTTGCAGCTGGTGTCGCAAAGCATGATGCGTTGAATGCCCCATGGCCATATAGTCCATTGTGCGATGATATTGCGCGGATTGCTGTTGGGAGCTATCGTAATCGCACAATCGATCAGCTGAATGCATCGAGTTATGTGGTCGATATGCTCGAGATTGTTCTGTGGGCGCTATATACACATGATGATTTCGCTACAGGGCTTTGTGCACTTTCGATCGCTGGTGGGCTGACTACCACATCTTGTAGTATCTATGGGGCGTTAGCTGGTGCACTGTATGGAGACGATGCAATTCCTGTTGAATGGCGTCAAGCATTGGCTCACCACGACAAAATCGAATGGTATGCCGAAGAGTTATTGCGCGTATCATGGCCTACCATTAAGGCGACACTGACGTTATCAAATGAATAGTGTGATGCGCGTGTGAGCGTTGTCTAACCGTCTAGCATGTGCTGTGTTGGGCGGTTTTTGGGTATACAATATCAATATCTGTTAAACAATTTACTGAAATGGTGAGAAATGACAATACCATATCGTGGTTATCACGCAGACACGTTGATTTGGGCTGGGGCCTATCCAAGCACCTATCCATGTACCGTTGAAGGAACCATCGCAACCTTGAATTGGTTAGTGGCACAGAACATCGGGTTGATTATTGACTTGACCACGCCCGATGATCCATTGCCCGATTACACGCCTCATTTGACTACACATGCCCCCCACATCGAACGCCTGCGTTTCCCAATTCGGGATATGTCGACGCCATCTGCACCGCAGATGTTAGCGATTCTTGATGCTATGAGCACTGCTGTGGCTGTTGGTAAGGGCGTTTATGTGCATTGTTGGGGAGGCGTTGGTCGGACTGGTACGGTGATTGGTTGTTGGTATGTGCGTCAGGGTGCTACAGGAAGCGAGGCACTCGCACAGCTTAAAGTCTGTCGTAGTGGCATAGAACGTGAGTCACCAGAAACGGACGAACAACGGATGTTTGTGCAATCGTGGCATGAACCTGGGTCTGCTATGGCACATACTATGCGTACGTTGCGCAATCGCTACCGCGGGAGCATGATTGGTATGGCGGTTGGTGATGCCATTGGTACAACGATTGAGTTCTCGCCTGCTGGGACACAATCCGTGCACGATATGGTTGGCGGAGGTCCATTTCGTCTGCCTGTCGGTGCATGGACCGATGACACATCAATGGCACTTTGTTTGGCTGAAAGTTTGATTTTGCAACAAGAGTTTGATGCAGCCGATCAAATGCGACGGTATACTTGGTGGCTTGAACGTGGCTATTTTTCGAGTATAGACTATTGTTTTGATATCGGTGTGACGACACGGCAAGCGCTCTATCGCTTTGCCAAAGATGGCAATCCATTTGCAGGATCTACAGATGAGTATACTGCAGGTAATGGCTCGTTGATGCGTCTTGCACCGATTCCACTATTGTATGGATATGATGATGCGTTGTGTGTGAAATATAGCCGTGAAAGTTCACGAACGACGCACAGTGCCTCACAGGCAGTTGATGCCTGTGCAGCGTATGCACTACTCATTGCTGGTGCGCTACGAGGATATTCGCATGCACAATTGTGTAGTGAGACATATCCCCCACTCAAAGAACATCAGTGGCATCATACGGTTGCTGAGGTCGTGAGCGGCTCATATCGACACCATCATCCGCCACATATTGCTGGTACTGGCTATGTGGTCAAATCATTTGAAGCTGCTATGTGGGCGTTTTATCATCATGTGACGTTTGCTGATGCGGTGCTCGCAGGAATTAATTTAGGAGAGGACGCTGATACAACCGGTGCTATTGTTGGGCAGTTGGCGGGGGCGTTATATGGTGAATCAGGTATCCCTATGCGGTGGCGCCAACGATTACTCAAGTATGATGTGATTGCCTGGAGGGCTGATGAACTGCTCAAATTGGCGTGGCCCAAGTGGCAGGCGCACATTGGTCAATTGAGGTCTGCAAACATTTAGCAAATTCTCAAAAAACATAGGTATTATTGACACAGCACCAATGCACATGATTGTGTAAAGGATAATGGAGGATGCATGATTGAAGTAGTAGGACTCACGAAGCGATACAACGACGTCACTGTCGTCGATGATGTCTCGTTTTCGGTGGCCCGTGGTGAAGTTCTCGGCTTCCTTGGCCCTAATGGTGCCGGCAAGACTACCACCATGCGCATGTTGACAGGATATTTGCCTGCAACGAGTGGTCAGGTTACTATCGCAGGGCACGATATCCATCGCGAGCCTCTCCAGGCGCGTAGCCGAATTGGCTACCTCCCCGAGGGTGTGCCATTATATCCTGAGATGACAGTATCAGGCTATTTGGATCACATGGCGCGATTGCGCAATGTGACAGGGCGTCGAGAGGCCGTTGAACGTGCCATGGGTCTCGTGCACATGAGTGAACGTGCCAATGATCGAATCGGTAAGCTTTCCAAAGGGCAGCGCCAACGTGTTGGTTTGGCCCAAGCGTTGCTCCATGACCCCGATGTGTTGATTCTTGATGAGCCGACGGTTGGTCTCGATCCGCGCCAAATTATCGAGGTGCGTGAGCTTATCCGAGAGCTTGGTGCCACCCGCACGGTCATTTTAAGCACCCACATCTTACCTGAGGTAAGCATGCTATGTAATCGCGTGGTTATCATCAAAAAAGGTCAAGTTGTGGCGGTGGATACGCCTGCAGGCTTGACTGCCCGCTTGCAAGGAGCCGATCGGGTGGAGATGCGTGTACAAACTGACAAGATTGACCCAGCGCCATTGTTACAGATTGCTGGTGTGACGCATGTCGTCAATGATGCGCCTGGTCACGTGGTAGTCGAGACAGAGCCGGGTCACGAGTTGCGTCCAGCGATTGCTGGCGTGGCAATTGCCCAAGAATGGGGCCTCCTCGAGTTACGGCAAGTCACCCTCAGTCTCGAAGAGATTTTCTTGGAGTTGACGACCCAGGAGACGATTGATGTAGCTGAACCGACAGTGATGGCTGTTGCAGAGGGAGTTGAATAGAGATGCGAACCGCACTTGTGATTGCGCGGCGCGAGTTGATGGCGTTCTTCACGTCACCCATCGCCTATATGGTCTCGGCCGTCTTTTTGCTGATATCGGGTTATCTTTTTGCGTTGATTTTGATTCAGACTCAACAGGCCTCGATGGATGGACTGTTCTTTAATGTGACGGTGGTACTTATTTTCATTGCGCCGTTGTTGACGATGCGTTTGTTGGCCGATGAGCAAAAAACTGGCACGCTCGAGATTCTTCTGACTGCACCTGTGCGTGATTGGGAGGTCGTGCTCGGCAAGTATCTTGCTGCTATGGGATTGTTCTTGTTGATGCTAGTGGCCACTCTCTACTATCCATTCTTATTGTGGCGAATCGGCGGTAATCCTGATTGGGGCCCGATTCTCTCGGGTTATCTAGGCTTAATTCTATTGAGCTCGGCGATGATTGCGATTGGTACGCTGACATCGGCTGTAACCGAGAACCAAATCGTGGCTGCAGTGTTAGGGTTTGGCGTATTGTTGTTGTTGTGGTTGCTTGAGGCAGCTCGTAATGTAGCCCCAGGAGCCGGTGATGTTTTGGCTTATTTGGCGTTGCCAGCGCACTATGATGATTTTGCCAGTGGTGCCATTAATCTTGATGATGTGGTCTACTACGTGAGCGTGACTATCGGCTCTCTCTTCTTGGCGACCCGCATCCTTGAGACTCGGAGATATCGCTAATGCAGAAGTTTATTGATACCCTCAAATCCCTGTTTGGCGGTCGCTCGGTGCGCTATGGCGCCAATGCAACTGCGATGACGTTACTCTTCGTGGCTGTGTTGGTAATGGTTAACGTGTTAGCCGTACGCAACCCACGTCGTCTAGATGTGACAGCCACTCAGCAGTTTACAATCTCGCAACAGACGAAGCAGATTCTGAGTGAACTGAACGGCCCGGTTGAAATTGTCGGCTACTTTGGTAGCCAAGACCGTGCCTTGCAAACCGACGTCGATAATCGGCTCAAAGAGTATGTGACGTCGTCATCACAAGTCAACTATCGCTTTATTGATCCAGATCGTGACCCAGTGGCTGCCCGCAACGACGAAATTTCGTCGTATGGCCAGATTGTTGTCAAGTACGGTGACCGCAAGATTATTGCCAATGGCAGTGACGAAAAAGCCATTACCGGCGCAATTTTGCAGGCTACCCAAGAGACACAAACGACAGTTTACTTTTTGACGGGACATGGCGAACGTACGATTGATGACTACAACGCTCAAGACATCAGTGATGTGCGTACATTGCTCGAAGAGAATAACTTCGTGGTTGAGAATATTAACTTGACCGTGCAGCCGGCAGTGCCACTCGAGAACTCGGTGTTGGTGATTGCTGATCCGCAGCAAGAGCTGAGTGCCGACGAAAGTCGACTGATTGGCGAGTACTTCCAAAACGGCGGCCGACTGATTGTGTTAAGCGATCCGTTGAACCCGGGGCCACTCCCTGACTTGATGGCAATATGGGGATTAGCCTGGCAAGACGACATGATTGTTGACCAGCAGTCACAACTAGGCAATCCACTTGCGCCAGCTGTGCTTGAATACCCATACACTGACATTACACGCGATTTGCTTGGTCAAGCCAGTGTGTTTAACTCGGTACGGACCATCAAAGAAACAAGTGAAACAGGCGCTCTTCCTGAGGGTGTTGATTTGCTTGTGATGCTTCAGAGTAGCGACAACAGTAGTGCGGCGACTGATTTTACGAATGGTCAAGTACAAGTTCAAGCCACCGATGAACTCGGTCCATTAGTGTTCGGCTATGCGATTACGGTGGGAGATGGCCGTGCAGTTGTGGTGGGGGATGCAGACTTTATTAGCAACGGGTATTTGACGGTCGCACAAGCCAATGAGGCCTTGTTCCGCAATGCGGTCGCATGGGTAGCTGCGCAGGATGCGCTGATTTCGTTGCCGGAGCCAGAGTTCGTCGATCGCCGCATCTTTTTGACTGACTCACAAAGCACACTCATTTTCTATAGTAGTGTACTTGGGTTACCATTAATCTTTATTGTGAGTGGTATCGTGATGTGGTGGCGCCGTCGCTAAGGGAGCATCTGAGACTATGAATGGACGATCAACGCTAATTTTGCTCGTGCTCGCCGCCGCCTTGGGTATCTATTTGTATGTCACGCCAGCTCCTGATCCGGAGAGTGAATCAGCCGCAGAAATTACCACTGAAAAGGTGCTGACGTTCGAGTCGCGTCAAGTTACAGCAATGACAATTACCAAAGGCGAATCTGGCGGTCAGGTGTCAGTGACGCGTACGCCTAACGGGTGGGATATTACCACCGATGCCACAGTGGCTGGTGATGAAATTACGATTGGTCCCGCAGTAGCGACTATTGCTGGATTAACCGCTGATAGCGTGATTCCGGCTGTTACGGACTTTGGTGTGTATGGTTTGGTAACACCGCAAATCACGATTGAGCTCCGTGGTGAGGCAGGCGTACTTGCAACCCTCACAGTCGGTGAGCGGAATCCGAGTGGTGGTGCCCGCTACGTGCGCGTGGATTCTCAAGACCAGGTGTATGTCGTCAGCGATTACGTACTTGATACGGTTGAGGAGTGGTTTACAGTGGTCCCACTTGCACCAACCGCATTGCCGACATTGGTGCCGAATCCATAAGCCTATAGACAGCGACACGGTACCGAGTATCTGCTCGGTGCCGTGTTTTTGTATGTTGATAGTGATTTGTTTACAAAACGCTTCGCCTGCCGTGGGGAGTGAATGCCTATACAACGTGCTACCTGGCCTCGTTGGCATCGTATACACACACACGCCACATGCGATTGACCACCGCAATCTTATACAAATCCGCGTGCGATGCCGATTAGCGCCCCTGCCAACGCTATATGCCACGCCGGCAATTTGAGTACTTGCAACGCGGCAAATCCGCCAATCCAGAGTGCCACATCAAGTGGTTCGACGAGTGCATGGCGCATCAATGGGTCCCACAATGTGGCGCCCAGCAATCCGACCACTGCCGCTTGGACACCAAGTAAGACTCGATAGATGGCAACGTGTTGAGTCAACTGCTGCCACCATGGTTGAATACCGATGATTAATAACCAGCCTGGTAAGAAGATGGCCACTAATCCAGCAATGCCCCACCACCACGATCCAGCAGCACTAATACCAGCCACAAATGCACTAAAGGCAAACAATGGTCCCGGTAGGATTTGGGCAACTGCATAGCCACTAATTAGCTGATCGTTACTGATAAGCTCCATACCCACAAAGCGCTGTTGGAGCATCGGCAAGACGACATGGCCGCCACCAAAGACTAGTGCTCCTGTTTGATAGAGCCAGCTGAGGGATGTGCTAGTCATCAAGCTGCCCCCGAGCAACAGCCCAAACGTTACCAGCATGATGATGCCGCTCATGCGTGAAACGATGGCAGGTTGGTGCGTGACTGAGGGTGTGATTGTGGTCAGCGTATATGCACCAACGAGACCGGCTCCCAGCAGGATAACCAGTTGGAGCCAAGCTAAAGGCAAGATGAGCAATACCATCGCCGTAGTAAATGCGAGGAGTTGGCGTGGTCTATCCACACAAAAACTCTTAGCCATGCCCCATATTGCATGTGCAACGACGCTGGCCGCACTAATCAGGAGCCCATGAATAACCGTTGGGTAGTTCGCGAGCCACGTACTACCATTGATAGCGAAGAGCATCAATAGTGCCGATGGCGTGGTAAACGCTAGCCAGGCAATGATTGATCCGAGTAACCCAGCCTGGCGTGCACCAATCAACATGCCAAGTTGCGAGCTAGCTGGCCCGGGCATGATTTGACACAAGGCGTTGTCTTGGGCAAACTCGTCATCGCTGATCCAGCGTCTCCGTGTGACAAATTCATCGCGGAAGAAGCCGATATGCGCACTCGGCCCGCCAAATGACGTCAGCCCGAGTCGGCTAAAGACGAGCCAGAGTTGCCACAGTTTATGCATTTCCAGCAAGCTCCTTGGTCTTGGCGAGCATGTCTGGTGCCGTAATCAATGCCTCGCCGACCAAAATTGCTTGTGCGCCGTTGCGCCCGACGGTGGCGACATCGGCTGCCGTAAATATGCCACTCTCACTGACTAGCGTAATTGTGCGGTCACGTGGTAATTTGTCGGCCACTTCGGCTGTGACATCAAGTGAGATCTCGAAGGTGTGCAGGTTGCGATTATTGATGCCGATAATGGCGACGTTCAGGTTAAGCGCACGTTGGAGCTCGTCGTCATCGTGCACTTCAACCAACACATCCATGCCAAGTTCATGTGCGAGGTCATAGAGTGTGCGAATCTTGTCGTCGTCGAGACAAGCTACAATCAACAGGATAGCATCAGCGCCATAGGCACGAGCCTCGTAGACCTGATACGGATCAATGATGAAGTCTTTGCGCAACAGCGGCGGATGATGTCCGTCGGGCCCGACTGCATCCTGCTGGCGAATGCCCTCGAGATACTTGAGATTGCCTTTGAAGAATTGTTGGTCTGTAAGCACCGAAATCGCTGATGCGCCACCCTGGGTGTAGGTCTTGGCGATGGCCAGTGGCTCAAAGTGCTCAATCAAGGTCCCTCGTGATGGTGAGGCATGCTTGACTTCGGCAATCAAGGTCGGTCGTTGATGTCGTCGTAATGCTGCCCCAAATGAGCGCACCGGAGGTGCCTTGTCTGCCCGAACCATGATTTGCTCGAGAGAGATTTTGGCACGCTGACGCTCAACTTCGATGATTTTATGGTCGATGATACGCTGTAAAACACTTTGGCTCATGATGTATTCTCGTGATGTTCAATGACTGAATATACTATACCATCTTGATCGCCTAATTAAGGTTTGGTCAGATTGCAGTTAAATCACCTATGCTAACCACCAGATGGCAATCACAATACTAACGATTGTAATAGGGAGTCTGATTTTGAGATAGGTGACAAAATCGAGGGTGATATCGTGTTGGGCGGCATGTTCGACCACAATCAAGTCGGCAACGCAGGCGAGGAGCATAGAGCGGTGGCAAGGTGATACTCGGTATCAGAGGGTATGACGCCAGTTGATTACGGTAGACGATTGCTACTATGGCCCATGCGATGAGTAGACTGAGCAGACTCAGTATCCAGCGTGCCTGCAAAAACGGCACGAAGCCGATGCCTGAGAGGTTGCCGATAACGATGCTCTGTAGATTGCCAGTGATGGTGGCAGTTGAACAATGTTGGCGCTTAGTGTAAGTCCAATCAAGAGCATAATCGGCGGTGTATTGCTTTGGCACGCCTGTACGATGAGTAGTGGCGTTAACTAAATACTGGTGTCATTGAGAAAAATCGCAGAAAGCACGGCACTGACTGCCATAATTACGTCGAGCAGTATGCGCCTATGTCGGGTGACGCGGATAATCTGCACAGCTGTATGTTGAGAGAACCCTGCTGCCTCGAGAGCGCCGTTGATGACAATCATGCCAGTAAGAATGACCAAGGTGGGTATATCAATGGTCCGACACACTTCTTCGCTGTCAAGTGCACCAATCGCTAGGGGTGCAGCAGCGCCAATCATCGTTAAGGTGGTGCGATTGAGTGCTAATCACGCTAATCGATCGACTGCAAGGTCGTACATGTCGATGATGATAATCAGACTCGTTGTTAGTTCACGCTACATACTTTTTGTGCATAATCACTGATACTGATGCAGTATACGTCAGATTATTGGGCAAGGTGCAGGAGTTCATAATTGGTGCGTTCAGCGATGTCAATTTCGCGTTCAAACATGCGGAGTGCTTGTTTGGCGGTACCGGTCATACTGCCATCAGCATTGGTGCGTGTGACAATTATATGCAGATGAATGGGCGCTGTCATGTAAACACTGACGTAGTTGGCATGGATTGCAGCCTGGAAGTTATCAGGGCATCCCTCAGGTAGTGGATCAACTTGTTTGCTCAGTGTATCAATGCGCGCCACCAGCGTTGCGGTCTCGATTTTGTTGATGCTATTGTAAATGTCGAAATAGTCGTACACGCGTTGATTGCTCAGGTCGATGTAGTTATCGAGAGCAACTCGGCAGCCAGTAGAGACATTCGTATTCATGGGGAGAGAAGTTGATGCAATCGTGAGAGCAGTGGCGCTGGGAGTGCTTGTGACTGTTGTTTGGCTGCGCACGCTCCAAATAGTCCAGCTGAGCGCAATGTTCAGGATGAGTAACCCAACAATGCCAACAATGAGGATACGCGATGAGAGCGACATGTTGACCTCCTAAGTGTTATGCAGTTGTAAATCGTAGAATGGAGAATCAATGTGAGGGACAAACGCGGCACCGCTAACACATGAGGTGTCAGCGGTGCTCCATGAACTAGTCAGCGTAACGCTCTTCGAGCCAAGGGTCAGCGCTATTGTTGTAACCGTAGCGCTCCCAGAACCCGAGTCGATCCTCGCGCATGAACTCGAGCCCTCGCAACCACTTGGCACTCTTCCAGAAGTACTTTTTGGGCGTCAAAAGACGTAGTGGGAACCCATGATCTGGCGTGAGTTCTTCGTTTTCGTACTTATAGGCGAGAAGTGCATCATCGAACATCAAGAATTCGAGCGGGACGTTAGCCGTGAACCCGTATTCACAATGCGCCATGACATGCGTAACACCGGGTTGTAGGGGGGACAAAAGATCGAGAAAATCGCGGAAGCGCACCCCAGTCCACCGTGTGTCGAGTTTACTCCAGCGTGTGACACAGTGGATGTCGGTAACAATATCGACTGTAGGTAACGCGCGGAACTCAGCGAAGCTGAAGGTTTTGGGTGACTCAATTGCTCCCCATACACGCAAATCCCACGTCTGGTCGAGGTTCTGGTAGAGAGGCACGTCGCCATAATGGAGCACTGGGAATTTATCGGTCAAGTGTTGGCCGGGCGGCACACGACTCTGTAAGTCCTCGGGAGCCCGCTCGGTTTTACGCCGGAATGCATTCAACATGGTCAAACCTCACGTATCGCGAATGAAACGAACCTCTTTTTAGTATACCTGTTTTTGGGTGAATATATGATTACCAATGTGGATGAGGTGTGCGAATCGGTAGCCACGGAATCTCATCGCTGGGTGCAACGAGCCCTGCCTTGCCCCAGGCCCGCAACGCGAGATAGGGGTACTCGATTTCATGAGCGGTCAGACTTTGATTAGGATCAAGATCAGTTGCAATGGTGGCAATTAGCTTCTGCGTAGTACGCATGTCGATTTTGCCATTCAGCCACTGATCGTTGATTTCGTATAATCGTGTAACTGCAATTTGAATCACCGTGTCATCGCTTGTTAGCCGCAAATACTTAAGAACTGTTTGACATAATCCATGAGTTTGTTCTAAATCCTGGAGGAGCTTGAGCCGTAAGGCTGGTAGTTGTTGTGTGATGTGTTGGATAGCGTTGTTGAGCCGTTCATAGCGTTGTGTGAGTTTTTGGAGTTCGGGAACAATCGGGATTGTCAGACTACTCGCTGTATAGAGGCTTGTTTCAAACGCTGTTGCCTCGAGGCGAATACTCTGAATGCCGCGGGCAATTTGGACGGGCAGTGCTTGTGGATACAGTGCCGAGAATTGTTCAAGCAGCGTCACTTGTCGTGTCAACATCTCACGCATTCGGGTGACACGTGTGGAGAGGACAAAGGCCAACTGATTGTTTTCGATAGGCACATAATCAAACAACGTATGATTAAACGTGCGTGCGCGTTGGTAGCATGTCTGTGCATCAAACGGCACTTCGTCGATCATTTGTTGGAGTGCATTGAATGTTGTTTTAAGTTCATCATGATCAACACTATGTGTTGATGTACCTGTAGCGAACTGGATGAGAGCGCGATCGTAGGCCTCCTCGGCCTCAATATACTCTTCACGGGCGATTTTCTGCATGGCATTGATAATCTCTTGGCGTTGTTCAATCACTTGCCAGAGCGTTTGGGCGCGTTGCATACTTTGATTAGCGAGGTGGATTGTTTGTGCAGTCAAGGTACTATTACTGGTACTTGGCGCATTGCGTCGTAATGCGAGTTGTGTGTAGTAGTAGCTATATCGCAGATGAACGCTGGCTTCGCTTCCGACCTGTACAAGATCAAGCCACATGCTAGGGTGAGCATGCATTACATCCAAAAAAACTTCATATGTGGTGGCTTGCTGTTGAGACAAGTGCTCGCCTTGTTGTTGCAGAATAGAGAGCAATTCGTTGTTGCGCTGTTGTTGCTGGGGTGTATTGCCTCCGCTCGTGATGGCTTCTTTGCGCATAGTTTCTGATTGTGAGATGAGTTGTTCACCGACATCGATTTGGCCGCCCATCATCGCAGCGAGTGCCTTGTCGAGCAGTGAAAATGCCTGTTGGAACCCTTCGAGGCTTGCGCTGACATCAAATCCCTGCATGGCGGCCTTTTCAGCGGCAGTACGACCTGTTTTGATGCTGGTGCGTAACTCGAACATGGTGTTGAGCAGACGATTGATATGTTGATAGCCCTCAAGGGCTGCGTGAGTATTTGGACCAATCTGCTCATACGTATGGGTATCAAGTGCGTCACGAGCAGCCTTGAGATGATTGTCTGGCTGTTGCAACATTGCCCTTTGACTGATACCAAGCGTCGTCAAGCGTTGACTCAGTATCAGTTGTGCTTGTTTGGCTTGGTCGATGGCCTGCGAAAACTGGGTGAGTTGTTGTTCGAGTGTGCTCCGGTAGCTGATTGCCTGCTGGAGCAGTGTTTCGATGGGTTCAATAGTTGGCACAATACGTGCGACTGCTTTACCTAATGCGTGGTAGTCGTGCTCGTCTGGGATATTGGGTAGGTCACGTACCGCCTTATCGAGTGTATTCTGGCTGTCACGGTAGCTGAATTCGGCCTCGTTGATGAGTTTGGCCAAATGGGATGCATCAGCATCGCGGTAGCGCAGCCGGTCGTAACTCATTTTGTCGCGCTCGCCGTTGAGCAACTGGGCGGCATAGCCAAGTTGACTGCGGAGCTTGCGCAAGGCACGATCGACCTCGGCCTGGGCCATTGCAATACGTTGATCGCGCTTCATTGTGCGACGCATGCGCACAAACAGCACTATCAGAACAATGATCGCAATGCTCCCAAGGCCGATTGCCAAGATTTGTTGAATGAGCAAAGGCGTCAAGGTGTAGCCGGCCACTACCGGGTCAGTCTGAAACACCACGTTGTATCTACCTTGCTAGAGATCAACACCAAGCACACTCGCCACGCTGAAGATATCTTTGTCGCCACGACCCGACAGATTAATCAAAATAATCTGGTCAGGGCGCATTGTTGGTGCTATCCGGATTGCATCAGCAACGGCATGCGCACTCTCAAGTGCTGGAATAATGCCTTCAAGCTTGCTAAGAAGTTGGAAGGCGTCAAGTGCCTCTTCATCATCAATCGACACATACTGAACACGCCCCATGTCATGTAACATGGCGTGTTCGGGGCCGATGGCCGCATAATCGAGTCCGGCTGAGATGCTATGGGTTAGCTGAATTTGGCCGTCGTCGTTTTGGAGTATATAGGTGTAACTACCTTGTAACACACCTTTGCTCCCACCCTCAAAACGTGCTGCATGATTGCCGAGACTAATCTCACGTCCACCTGCCTCAACGCCACGCATGGCAACCGTGGGCTCCTCGAGGAACGGATGGAACATGCCGATTGAGTTTGAGCCACCGCCGACACAGGCGATAATCAAGTCGGGCAAGCGCCCAGTAGCTGCTTTGATTTGACCGTATGCCTCGCAACCGATAATACTTTGAAAGTCGCGCACGATGGTAGGATAAGGGTGCGGACCAAGCGCTGACCCGAGCATGTAGTATGAGTTGGGATTTGAGACCCAGTCGCGCATGGCCTCGTTAATGGCATCCTTGAGGGTGCGTGAACCAGTCGATACCCCACGAACCTCAGCGCCGAGCAAGCGCATACGGAAGACGTTGGGCTTCTGCCGTTCAATGTCGTCAACTCCCATGTACACCACGCACTCGAGCCCAAGCAACGCACAAACCGCAGCCGTCGCCACACCGTGCTGGCCAGCGCCTGTCTCGGCGATGATGCGTGTTTTGCCCATGCGCTTGGCGAGCAATCCCTGACCGAGTGCGTTGTTGATTTTGTGGGCACCGGTATGTGCCAAATCCTCGCGCTTGAGATAAATCTGCGCACCGCCACAATGGGCACTAAGTCGTTGTGCGTGGGTCAATGCGGTGGGTCGTCCAATGAAGGTAGCTTGAAGCGCGGCGAGCTCGGTCCAAAACGTTGCATCATCTTTGACGGCAGCATACGCATTTACTAAATCGGCAACTGCTGGAGCTAATGTCTCAGGGATGAAACTGCCTCCATATGGTCCGAACATACCAGGTCGCGATGATGTGGTACTACTCATATTGATGGTCCTCAATGACATGTGCTGTCTCTATAATACCGTATTTAGACGAGTGTGGTGTATGAAGCGCGTGGTGACACATCGAGTGCGGTAAACAAAAACGCATACTCTAATGCCCGATCAATCAGCGCATCGTAACGCCCACTTTTGCCGGCATGACCGGCCTCCATGTCTGTATACAAATAGTACGTGCCGTTTGGTGTCAGTGTGCGTAATTTGGCGATCCACTTGGCCGGCTCCCAGTATTGTACGCGTGGGTCATTAAAGCCTGCTGTCATAAATATGGCCGGATATGACCGTGCTACCGTGTTGTCGTACGGCGAATAGCGCATCATGTAATCGAAGTATTCGCGGTCGTGCGGATTGCCCCACTCCTCGTACTCGGGGACTGTCAGCGGAATCGTGGCATCGAGCATCGTATTGATGACATCAACAAACGGCACGCCGGCAATAACCGCCGTGAACAACTCAGGTCGTTGCGTGACAACTGCCCCCATGAGCAATCCACCTGCGCTCCGCCCGAAGATGCTGAGCTTGGCAGGCGAGGTATAGCACTGCGCAATTAAGTACTCGGCACAGCTGATAAAGTCACTAAACGTGTTTTGTTTGTGCAATAACTTGCCGTTGAGATACCATTCACGTCCCATCTCACCACCGCCGCGGATATGCGCATAGGCTAGCACAAAACCATGCTCGAGTAATGCGAGCCGATCCGGTACAAAGCCGATATTGAGATTAGCACCATATGAACCGTAGCCGATGAGTAGTGTGGGGGCAGTGCCATCGAGCACAACGGTATGATGACGCACAATGGTTAATGGAATCTCTGTGCCATCGTGCCCAGTTGCCCATACGCGCTCAAGAATGTAATCGTTAGGGGTGTGTACTCTGCCACCGACGCTGTCTTGTTTGATGGTCACGAACGTATGCGTCTGCATGTCATAATCAAATGCGGTTGCTGGTGTGACTGGCGTAGCATAACTCACGCGTAGGAGATTGGTTTTGTATTGTTGGATACTGCCACGAGTGATGGCGTAGGCAGCATCATTGAATTGCACGGTATGCATGTTGCCTTCGGCAATCGTATATATCTCGACTTGTTGCAGACCACCTCGACGTACCCAGGCCACAAGGTGATTGGCGAATGCATCAATCTGCTCGATGGTTGTGTCGTGACGGTGTGGCACTATGGCGCGCCAGCCCGCTTCGCGAAGCGTTTTGGTCTGAATCATAAAATTGACCGCCTGTGCATTCGTATGCATGAACAGCTGCGCGCCATACACGGCCACACTATACTCGACACCCTGTTGCCGTGGAGACACACAGGTGGCAGTATGGTTGGACTCGGTGTCGTAGAGCCATACCTCTGATGAAGAGCTACTATGACTACCGACAATCAGGTGCCGGCCATCGCCACTCTGGTCGAGATCAACATTGCAGAGAGGATTGGGCTCGTCAAAAAGGCAAATTGCCTGATCGAATGGTTGTTGCCACTGCCAGGCCCAGACGCTACTCGGGCGCCAAGCGGCATCGGGGCGCACGAGGTAGAGCCATTCGCCGTTGGGTGACCAGGCGAGACCGTAGTAGAGGTTGGTAATCGGGGTAATCAGTTCAGCACCATCATTGATACGACGGATATGCAGCCGGAAGTGCTCGTTGCCGCTGTCATCGAACAAGAGGGCGATATACTGACTGTCGGGGCTGACTTTCCAGCCACCGAGTTTAAGGAAGCTCTTCCCCGTCGCCTCAGCCTGTAAATCGCAGACCACCTGAGCATCGCTGGGGTTAGACGTTGCTGCACGCATCAACTGTGGGTAGTCGAATTCGTCGCGGTAGCGCATAAAGTAGAAATGATCGCCGACGCGCATGCTCGCGCTGTCGTCATCGGCCACAATCCGACTTTGCAAATCGCTGAGTAGCTGTTGCACGAGTGGTTGGGGAATTGATGCGTTGAGATAGTCGTTTTCGGCATTGAGATATGCTTTGACGGCCGGGTTATTACGCTCACGCAACCAAAAGTAGTCGTCGTTGAGTGTATGGCCGTGTACCCGGGTTGCATGTGGTTGGATGTGAGCGTTGGGTGGTTGCAGCATGGCACAATCTTTCAATCTTGCAAAGAAAACGCACTCTTGACATTATACTGTGTCTTGACAATGGACAATGCATTGTTGATTCGACTGTTACAATAAGGCGACATCAACAATGGTCGAAATGAACAATAGATAATGACAATACTAATTCCCCACGAATGGAAATCAATTGCACTGCTGGTATGGCGCACACCTGCGCAGGCGAGTCGACCATATATGCGTGCCATTGCTGCAGATAATCCGCTGGTACTCGTTGATCGTGGCTGGCTCGGCGATGTGGCGCGCTGGTGGGGTGACGCACCGGTGCGCCGGTGGCTGACACCACGCTGGGTGCGTACAAGCCCGCTCGTTGCGCGCGTGCTGATGCTGCCATGGGAGCAGCGAATTGCCGTCGCACAATTGGTGTTTGGTCGTATATTGGGACCGGTGACCAATCCACGTGCGCTCTTTTATGCGTTTGTGCAGTGTGCTCCGTTACTTGATCCGGCTATTCCACCGCACGTCATTCAACCGCGTACGGGGTCGTTTGCCTGTTTGCATGTGCGGATTCAGTTGGCACATGGTGATCGCCATGCAGCGCGGGTGCATATGCGCCAATGTGATGCTTGTCGACGCGCTGATATGGCATTACAACGAGTGCGGCAAGCATTACTTGTGGCGGTGGCTAGTATGGGATACCCAGATCTTCGTCAGCCGGAGTCACGACGTAGCATCGTGATGCGGCAAGCAACGTGGATGATGGCTGTGGGTGTTTTGTGGATTGCACCGGTGTTGACAATCCAACGAGTCTCACCAATTGTGGTGGTCCCACAAGAGCCACGGGCAATGTTACAAATGACTGAACTGACGCTCTTTCAACCCAAGCCAATAACGACCGATCAATCCCAATACTGGCAGGTCGAGATATTCTGGCGCTTTGCCAATCAAAGTGTGACGTGGCTCAATGCAGAAGCGTGGTATCAGCTAGCGCCTAATCAATACCGTACACAGCTTGTGCATGAATCTGGCGGCAACCCGTATGAGCTTGATATTGTTACGCCGTATCAGCGACTTTATCATGTCACTGATTTGTATGCGCCTCATCGACTGTTAAGTGACAACGAACCAGCAACAGTACTGATGCCCAATAATGACTCAGTAGCCAGCGTCTGGCAGTGGCGTATGCGCCAAGGGGCGTGGGGCATGGCCGCGCAGGTGCTTAGTCAGGCCCTGGCTATCAATCAAATTGAGGTGATTGGCGTGTCGATCGGCGTCTATGGCGAGCCGTTGCTACGAATTTCATGCCAGACGACGGATGGTGAGGTGTGGTTTGATGTGGCGCCACGCAATGGCGAACTAATGGCTATCTGGCAACTTAATGCACAACAAGTGCCGGAGTTACAGTGGCGCTTGCGGCAGCGAGCAGTAGTCGAAAGTGATGAACGATTGCGCTATGTGGTCGTACAACCACGACTAGGTGATTATGACCAACGACCGACTCAGGCCCTCCACCCAGCAGTGCCGCTCATCTCGTTTGATGTGGGTGAACGCCTCGATAACCAGATTTCGCTGTGGCGCTTTGGTCAGTGGCAGACAATTAATCTTGATAGTATCTGGTTAGATGCGCAATAAAAACCACCCCTGCATCGACAGAACACAGGGGTGGTTTGTGTGTTGTGGTGTTACATGCCGGCTTTAACGTTGTTATCGACCAAGGCGATAACGCGTGGCATGACTAACTCCTCGAGACCCTTGGGGCGGACGCACCAGAACGATGCGCGTGTGGCCGGCCAGTTGTTCAAGATCTCAGTGGCGCGTGGGCTGCCCGTCTCTTTGACGTGGCGCTTGAGGAGCGCCAAGACGATGCCGTCGTCGATATCGCGCAATCGGCTAGCTTCGGCCATGTCGCCATTAAAGCGCATGGGGAAATTACCGTTGGTGTCGTAGATGTAGGCTACGCCACCCGTCATACCAGCGGCGACGTTGCGACCGGTCTCGCCCAAAATCATCACTACGCCACCTGTCATGTACTCACAGGCGTGATCGCCGGTACCCTCAACTACCGCGACTGCACCACTATTACGCACGGCAAAGCGCTCGCCAGCTCGGCCAGCGGCATATAACTCACCGGCAGTCGCACCATACAAACAGGTGTTGCCGATGATGGCGCTGTCGCTCCAGACAAAGCGGGCTTCCTTGCTGGGTTTAATGCGAATCATGCCGCCCGACATGCCCTTGCCAACATAGTCGTTCGATTCGCCGTCGAGCTGGATGGCGATACCCGGTGCCAAGAACGCCCCGAGACTTTGACCGGCACTCCCACGTAGGTTAAGCGTAATGTGCTTGGCAGGTAACCCTTTGCCACCATGCTGTTTGGCAATCGCACCCGACAATGTGGCCCCGACTGTGCGGTCAGTGTTGCGTACTTGGTATGACAACGTGATGGCCTTGCCATTGATAGCGGCCTGTGCATCAGCTAGGATGGTTGCATTGAGTTCGCTAGTTTGTACAATCGTGTTGGGCTCGCCCATGTAGCGTATAGCGTCGTTGGGACCGGCCACGTATTGAATCAATCGTTCGAGCGAGACATCGTCGTGCATGCGGGGGATTTGGCTCAACAAATCGGTGCGACCGATGATATCGTTGAGTGATGTCGCCCCCAGCTCTGCGAGGATTTCACGCACTTCGTGAGCTACATGCAACAAAAAGTGAATGACGCTCTCGGGTGTGCCGGTAAACTTGGCGCGTAACTCGGGTCGTTGGGTTGCCACACCGACGGGGCAGTTATTGTTATGGCAGGTACGGGCCATAACACACCCCTCAGCGACAAGTGCTGCCGTGCCGAACGAAACCTCATCTGCGCCCATAAGTGCGGCTAGCACAACATCGCGACCGTTTTTGATGCCACCATCGATGCGAACACGTACGCGACTGCGTAAGCCGTTGAGCACCAATGTCTGTTGCGACTCAGCTAGTCCGAGCTCCCAGTTGACACCAGCGTGTTTGATGGATGATAACGGTGCGGCGCCCGTACCACCCGAGTGACCGCTGACATGCACGACTTCGGCGCCGCCCTTGGCTACGCCGGCAGCAATTGTGCCAACGCCGGCCTCGGCGACCAGCTTGACTGATACATCAGCAGCCGGATTAACCTGTTTGAGGTCATAAATCAACTGTGATAGATCCTCGATGCTGTAGATGTCGTGATGTGGCGGTGGTGAGATGAGCGAGATGCCGGGCATGGTATGGCGTGTGCGGGCAATCTCCTCAGTGACCTTGGCAGCCGGAATTTGGCCGCCTTCACCAGGCTTGGCACCTTGGGCCATCTTGATTTGGAGTTCTTTGGCCGAGGTCAAGTACCCAGGTGTAACACCGAAGCGCCCTGAGGCAACCTGCTTGATGGTGCTGTTGCGCTCATTGTTATAACGCTCTTCGCCTTCGCCACCCTCACCGCTGTTGCTGAGTCCGCCAAGTCGGTTCATGGCGATGGCCAGTGTTTCGTGGGCCTCGGGGCTAGTTGAGCCGAGCGACATTGCTGCCGTGGAGAACCGTTTGACAATCTCTTCGATTGGTTCAACCGTCTCGAGTGGCACAGGAGCGCCAATGGGCTCAATCGTCAACCAGTCGCGGATCTCGGTACGGCGCTGTTGCACCAAGTTACTGTAATCCTTGTAGACGTTGTAGTCGCCACCATTAGCAGCTTTTTGCAGGGCATGGACGACCGCTGGTGAGAAGGCGTGATATTCGCCATCTTTCTTGAATTTGTAGAAGCCAGGATTAGCCAAGCTAGTACGTGATGCAACTAGTGGCAAGCGACTTGCAAACGCTGCATCATGGTGCTCAAGCACCATGCTGGCTAATTGGCGAATATCGTGACCTCCAAGGCGCGTGGGTACACCGCTGAAGCAGAGGTCAGTCACATCAGTACTCAGCCCAATTACTTCAAAGGTTTGGGCGCCACAATAACTATCGACTGTGGCAATACCCATCTTAGACATGACCTTGAGTAACCCCTTCTCGAGTGCATGTACGTAGTTGTGCTCTGCCTCATCCGCAAGTTCGGCCGGCGAGAGCGTATCTTTGGTGCTTTCATCGTTATCAGACGCCTTGCTGCCTTTGATTTCTTGGCGTTCGACTGCGATAGATCGGACAGATGCAATCGCCAGCCACGGGTTAACTGCCTCGGCGCCCATACCAATCAAACAAGCGAGGTGGTGTACCTCGCGCATGTCACCGCTTTCGACGACAACGCTGACACTTCGGCGCAAACCAGAGTCGACCAAGGCTCGATGAACCACACCGACAGCAAGGAGTGATGGGATAGGCGCTTTGCGTTCACTAATCATGCGGTCACTCAAAATCAAAATTCGCGCACCCGAACGTGCAGCTTGACAGGCCTTGGTGCCGAGTGCCATCAATGCATTCTGCAATTCGTCAGGGCCGAGAGATGCTTTGAACGTGGTGTCAAGCGTCGTGCTCGCAAAAGCTGGATCGCTGTGGGTGCGAATAGTCTGGAGATAGCTGTCGCTTAAGATAGGGCCTGAGAGGCGCAACAAATGGGCATGTTGCGGTGTCTCCTCAAGTAAGTGCCCGCGAGCGCCGAGCATGGTGGCGAGCGACATTACCAACTCCTCACGGAGTGGGTCGATGGGAGGATTCGTCACCTCAGCGAAACGTTGTTTGAGGTAGCTATATACTGGCCGGCTGCGTTCGGCAAAGATGGTCAATGGTGTATCGTCGCCCATCGAGCCAACTGGCTCTTGGCCGTCACGGGCCATCGGGCGGAGGACAACTGAGAGTTCCTCGGCCGTGTACCCAAATGCTTGTTGGAATTCACCAAGTTGGGCTGCTTGAGCTTCTTTGTCGCCGTCAACGGCATTCATGCCACCGCCATATGTTGCTGACGAGGCTGGTGCCAAAACTTGCATCTCTTGGGTAAGCCATTCGGTGTATGGGCGCCGGGCAGCGAGGTGACTCTTGATTGCCTGATTCTCCTCGAAGACACCACGGCGCAAGTCCACGGCAATCATCTGACCAGGACCAACCTTGCCCTTGCGGATAATCTTGGCTTCGGGGATATCGACTGTGCCGACCTCGGAACCACACACAATCAAGCCATCTTCGGTTTGGAAGAATCGAGCTGGGCGCAGACCATTGCGGTCGAGCGATAATCCCACCACGGTACCATCACAAAACGCCAACGCCGCTGGGCCATCCCATGGCTCAACGATCGTGGAGTGGTATTGGTAGAAGGCGCGCCAACTTGGATCCATATCCTTGATGCGCTCCCATGCCTCGGGGACTAACATGGCCAAGGCATGACGAATGTCGCGCCCGCCCATCACCACCAACTCAAGTACGTTGTCGAGCATCGACGAGTCGCTACCACTCAAGTTGACAATCGGACCCGTGGCCGCGACACGCGCTCCAAGGTCTGATTTGACCGGTACTGGCTCTGCACCGTTCCACCCAATAGCACGCCAAGCGGCCTCGCGCGCTTGCATCCACATCACGTTGCCGTTGAGCGTGTTGATCTCACCGTTATGTGACAACATGCGGAATGGCTGGGCGCGTTCCCAGGTCGGGAACGTGTTTGTCGAGTAACGCTGGTGATAGACAGCGACTGCAGTGGTGTAGTCAGGGTCACGCAAATCGACATAAAAATCTGCCATGTGCTGAGCTGTCACCAACCCTTTGTAGATGATGGTGCGATGAGATAGTGATGGAATTGCAAACCCGGCTAACCCCATACTCTCGGCAGCGGCCTCCATGTCACGGCGCAACAAATATAACGTGCGCTCGTAGCGTTGGGCATCAACAACTGGGAATTGAGGCACGATGAAGCACTGTTCGATATGTGGACATGATGCAGCAGCCCGCTCGCCAAGATAATCGATATTAACTGGCACGGTGCGCCAGTACACAATCGTCAAATGATGGTTTCGTGCATGTTGGATAAACAGCTGATGCAACTGCTCACGTACTGCCTCGTCTTGTGGCATAAAGACCATGCCCACTGCGATATGACGCGTATCGGCAATGACGTTATTTCTGGCTAATTCGCGGTTAATCAATGGGAGAGGCAATTGCGTCAACACACCTGCGCCGTCGCCGCTTTTGCCGTCGGCTGCGACGGCCCCGCGATGCTGCATTCGCTCTAAGGCAGTTAATGCCATCGAGACGACATCATGCTGGGCTTGGCCATTGAGACGCGCTACGAATCCGATGCCACAGGCGTCGTGTTCAAAGCGTGGATCGTACAAGCCTTGGGCGATGGGGAGGTGTGGTATGCTCATGCTGAATCCTCTCAGGTGGATACGGCCTTTTTTACCGCTAACTGAACTGTGGTGAAAGTGGGCGGGGCAAATACACAAAAAACCAGCCCGCACGCCATCTTTGGAGTGCTGCTGGTGCTTCATTGCAAAGTAATTATTAGGTAGCAATAACTATATTGATTTGTGATAAAAATGTCAAGTGGCGATGAAGAATTCATTGTGTTTTAGCGTGTTCACACAAAGAATCCCCTCCTACCTCAACTGGTATGTTAGAGGTGGGAGGGGATTCAGCAGAGGAGATATTTTCTACTTGACTTCGTTGTACGCTACTTCACCATGTTGTGAGCTGTCGAGACCTGCTTGCTCCTCTTCTTCAGTGACGCGGATTTTCATCGTGGCGTCAATTACTTTGAGTAGGACAAAGGTCACAACTGCAGCATAGGCAGCGACAACGACCACTGCAATAATCTGGGTGACAAGCTGACCAGGGTTCCCGTAGAGCAACCCATCAAACCCAGCACTGTTGACTGTGGTCGTAGCAAAGACACCGGTCAAGATAGCACCGACAATGCCGCCGACCCCGTGGACACCGAAGACGTCGAGTGAGTCATCAACCCGACCACGAACCACATACTCGGTTGCAAAGAAACAGATCAACCCAGTGACTAAGCCGATAATCAAGGCGGCCATTGGCGTGACGAACCCTGCAGCAGGTGTGATGCCGACCAACCCGGCGATAGCACCGGCCGATGCGCCTAACACACTTGGGCGGCGGTGACGCAACCAGCTTGCGCCCAACCAGGCCAACATACCAGCGGCAGCGGCTGTGTTTGTGGTGACAAATGCGCTGGCAGCTAAGCCGTTCGCCCCGAGTGAGCTACCCGCATTGAAACCGAACCAGCCGAACCACAACAAGCCGGTGCCCAACAATGTGTAGGTTGCATTGTGTGGCTGCATTGACTCATTCCCGTAGCCGATGCGCTTGCCCAATACCAAGGCACATACCAACGCTGAAACGCCAGAGGTGATATGTACTACAGTGCCGCCAGCAAAGTCGAGAGCGCCAAGTTCGCGGATCCAGCCACCAACACCCCAGACCCAGTGCGCAACTGGAGCGTATACAACAGTGGCCCAGATAATTGCAAATACGGCGAATGCTGCAAAACGCTTGCGCTCAGCAAATGCACCCGAAATCAAGGCTGGTGTGATAATTGCAAACATCATCTGGAATGCCATAAAGCTGTAGTGTGGAATGGTGGCTGCGTAGTCCGCATTGGGCTCCATCCCTACACCATTCAATCCAACCCAATCAAGTCCTCCGACGAAGCCACCAATCGATGGTGAGAATGCGAGTGAGTAGCCCCACATTACCCATTGCACGCTAATCAACGCCAAAATAAAGAAACTGTGCATCAGGGTTGAAAGTACGTTCTTCTGACGTACCATGCCACCATAAAAGAATGCCAATCCCGGTGTCATCAGCATGACAAGTGCTGTCGACACCATAACCCATGTCGTATCGGCGCCATTGATTGCGTCCATGTGAAACCTCCAATGTAAGCAAAATTTGCGTATGCTCGCGCTCAGTACCCTGCGTCATGGCATCATTGCTGCCGCGGAGTACCTACCAATATGGATGCGATCGAGGGAACGTTTGCAGCGTCGCAATACGTTACTTACCTACCTGATCGGGGGTCCCAAGATGAAGTTATCGGATCAAAAGGAATCGGTGCGGAGTGGGTGGTGTGAGGGGCAGGAGCCCCTCACACTGTTGTCAAACAATTAGGCGTCGTAGTACATGAAGAACTCGTATGGGTGCGGTCGTAAAGCTACTGAGACCACATCCTTCGAGCGCTTGATATCGATGAACGACTCAATCAAATCCTTGCTGAATACATCACCCTTGAGCAAGAACTCATGGTCTGCTTCGAGTGCATCAAGGGCATCGGCCAAGCTGCCTGGCGTGCTACGAATGTCGGCTTTCTCCTCAGCTGACAACTCGTAGATGTCGACATTCAGTGGCGCAGGTGGCTCGATCTTGTTCTGGATACCGTCCAAACCAGCCATCATCATGGCTGGGAATGCCAAGTATGGGTTGGTGGTTGGATCGGGGAACCGGACTTCGACGCGGCGCGCCTTTGGTGAGTTTGAGTAGGTTGGGATACGAATTGCAGCCGAACGGTTGCGCACGGAGTAAACCAAGTTGATTGGTGCCTCAAAGCCTGGTACCAAGCGACGGTAGCTGTTTGTGGTTGGTGCACAAATCGCCAACAATGCTGGGGCATGCTTGAGAATACCACCGATGTACCAACGGGCCGTGTCTGATAACATGGCGTAGCCGTCTTTATCGAAGAACAACGGCTGGCCGTCTTTCCACAAGCTCTGATGGACGTGCATACCACTGCCGTTGTCCCCAAAAATTGGCTTTGGCATGAACGTTGCTGAGTAACCATGCTCCTTGGCGGTATTGCGAACGACGTACTTGTACTTCTGCAACTTGTCAGCCATTGTCAACAAGGTGTCGAAGCGCATGTCAATCTCACATTGACCAGCAGTAGCTACCTCATGGTGATGCAACTCAATATCAATGCCGATATCAGCCATCTTCAGAATCATCTCTGAGCGGATGTCCTGCAAGGTGTCTGTTGGTGGTACGGGGAAGTAGCCCTCTTTGTGACGGATGCGATACCCTTTATTGCCGCCTGGCACCTCTGCACCTGTGTTCCATACACCCTCTGGGCTATCCAAGAAGTAGTAGCCTGAGTTGGCAGTCTGGTTGAAGCGCACATCATTAAACATGAAGAACTCAGCCTCTGGCCCAAAGTACGCAGTGTCAGCAATACCCGTGCTCTTGAGGTACTCTTGTGCCTTACGAGCCACATAGCGTGGGTCGCGTGAATATGGCTGGCGTTGCAACGGATCAATCACGTCACAAATCATTACCAACGTTGGGATCTTGCAGTATGGGTCCACGAATGCACTGCTTGGGTCGGGAATCATCAACATGTCACTCTCGTGAATGGCTTGGAATCCCTTGATCGATGAGCCGTCAAACCCCAAACCTTCGACCATCATGTCTTCGGTCAAACGTGAGGCTGGCAATGAATAGTGCTGCCATCCACCAAACAAATCGGTGAAGCGAGTATCAACGATTTGAATGTTCTTCTCCTTGATAAGCTGGAGAACGCCTTTTGCATCGAGTGCCATGATCTCTCTCTCCTCTTATGTTCCTCTGCGTTTGTGTCGCCCGTCGTGTCACTCACGACGCCACTCGCTTCGTTGCTTTGCCGCTCGTTCATTGAGTTGCTGTGTGGATTGAAAGTAGTATAGTTTGTACTAATATATTGCGAAAGGTGTAATTCACACGAATTATTTACATGGTTTTTGTATGTTTATTACAAACAGTATTTGTGTAAATTGTACAAGTTGCAGAATTTGCTTGATTGGAATCACATATTGTATGCATGTGATTATCGATATTATTGTGAATATGGTGCGAATTGTCAGATAACATAGGTGCAATTACTACGCGTAGCTATGACAATACAGGTCATTGTAATGCTGTATAGCTATATTTTTTGCAAAAAAGATGCCCATGTATGGTTGTACAATCATCAAAACACGCAGGGTATGCATTAGGGATTTGTCACAAGGGCAGTAATGGTATCGACGAAAAATGTTCCAGCTTGACCACCACCGTCGGGATTATCATCGAGTACGATGGCTTCAATCCGAATTGGCGCGCGGAGAACCCCATTACCCGGCGTAATACGATTCCATGGCGCAAATTGTGCCGGAATTGGCACGACGACTTGGCGCCATCCCATACCCCCAAGAGGTGCTATCTGTAGCTGGACTACTGCACCATCCTCACCCTTGAGCCATAATTTTAGTTCATGACTTTGGTTGTTACCATAGAGCATCAAACTGAGCGCATAGGTATGTGTTGGAATAAACAACGGGCGACGATGACGAAATACCACATAACGATTGTCACCTTGAGGAAATGCATAATCCATGCGTAACGCGTATTGACCATCATGCACGACATGACGCTGTGAATGGAGCGTGCCATATGGTTCGTCTCCACGGACCCAGGTGTGATTGCGTCCCTCAAATGATGTAATCGAAACGGTATTGAAGAGTTGATCATCGACAGACTGTGATTGGATATGTGCAAACGCAGCAAATGCAGGTTTGCGCTGACGCATATCATCACTGCCTTGCCCCCAAGCGATTAGACCGTATGGATTGCGTGCTTCGTCTTTGAACGTATACCAAAAAACCACTTCGACGCCTACCTGCCAGAGCATGGGAATGCTTTGGGTGAGGTATTGTGCTTGTTGGACTGGGGTGGCACTTGCCGGATCACGGTCACCTTGCCCACTAGCCCATCCTAGCTCTGTAACCCAAATAGGGCGCCGGCCGTAGCGTGCCTGTAACCCATCGAGGTAATGCACAGATTGGATAAGCCCTGAATAGATTGGTGCATTGGGATTGACATACGGATGGATAGCGACAATATCGATAGCTGGCCATACTCCAGCTTCGGTTGCACGTTGTAAGAATGCCATATTAAATGGATTGATGCCCGCTGCGACAATCACGGCATTAGGATCCACCTGTTTGATAGCGCGACTCGTGAGGATGACGAGCCGTGCGTATGCTACAGGGTCAGGACTTGGTCGCCAAAAAAGTGTATTGTCTGGCTCGTTCCAGATTTGCCAGTAGTGAATCTGGTGATGATAACGCGCCACAGTCTGTGCCGCCCAGGCTGCAAAGCGCTCGGCATCGGGTGCAAAGAACGAGTTGTTGTACGGGTCATCGTGTGGGTTGTGTGTAGCCCAGCCCGGTGGATGCCCGAGTACACCAAGAATGTTGATCTGCCGTTGTGTGAGGGCATCAAATGCGTCGTCATAAAACTGCCAATCATAGGAGGTTGGCGTTCGTTGGATACGGAACCAGTGGATATCTTCGCGCGCCCATTGAGTTGTACTCTGGGCCACAATATCAGCTGCCACTGGTATCGTGCTGCGGTAATGAAGGCGTGTGGCGAGGTGTGTATTGAGCCCGAGCTGGGAGTTTGGGGCAGCGTCAATATGGAGTACAGTGGTGTCACGAGGTGGCGCCACTGCATACCATGTGCTGGCACACAATGTGATGCATAGCCAGAGTCGTAAGATGTGGTTAAGGTGCAACAACGGATACCATCACTGCTTGGCTTTGGGCATGGAGTGTGCCACTGCCATCATACATATTGATTGGTTCGAGGATACTCTGTCCGACATAATCAAAACGAATGCGGTATTGATATTGAAGAATCGTGGTTGTGTCAACGCTGGCATGCATTGTGATTGCTTGGGTCTCACTACGCAAACTTGCATCACTTGCATTCACTGGTATTGTCAGCATGGTGCTGAGTGTACTTTGTGGATCGACAATACTGATATGTGGAATGATTGAGAAGAACGCCATGCTGACACGCACGGTAATTTCTTCGCCGCGAGTAAGTGTTGTCTTGTTCGATAAGAGCGTGCCATCATCACGATACATTTGGAGCCAAATGACGGCTTCACCGGTAGGATTTGGTGCGTTGCGTGGTCGTGCGATGCCAACTAGCACCTCATCATCACTTTGGAGGAGACCATCAGACATGATAGGTTGGGCTGGTGACATCATCCCCATATGCACGATTTGCCCTGTATCACTAACAATGGAGATGGCTGCAGTGGAAGTGATGTTTGCCAGTAATACACGGTGTTGTGACCAGAGTCTCCCATTTGAGATACTATCAGCCCAGCCATTAATTCCGCGTGCGCTTATAAGCTGACTGCCGAGTTGTATTCGCTCATTGGTTGCTACATTGAGTGACGATAGTGCCTGATAAATCAGAGCATTAACGTTCTCTTGGCTATGTAATGATGCTGTTGCCGTATCAGATGACCACCATAACCCACGTGGTGCGATACGGGCACGCTGCACAAGTTCTGCGACGATGGGTGGAATGGTGTAGGTATATTGTGACGGCATACTTAAGAGTAAGGCTGCAAGTCCTTCATTGCCAATGAGGTGTGGAGATTGACTCAGTGCCAAGATTTCATCAATTGGTGGTTGTTGATTGAGTGCAAGTGCATATGCAACCATAGCGCGAACGCTCGGACTGAGTTGTGGGTTTTGTACCTGTTGTTGTAGATAATGTAGTGCACCTTGATGTGCTTGCATCGGTTGATTTGCTTGTGTGAGCGCAATTACGACGTCTGCGGTAATAAGTGGATCTGCGACTTGACTGCCAACCCATCCCCATGCACCATTTGGTAATGTCAGGCGTGTGAGTTGCTGACCTAAGATCAATTGATCGGTGGGCGATGCGGTATGCCAGATTCGGTGAGCGATTTGGCTCGGGTCAGTGGCATCATATGGGGTTTTTATCATCGCTTGTTGCAATTGTTGCCAAGTGGTAATAATGTCGAGTAATGTATCCGGAGCTGTGCTTTTGGCAAGAGATGTGGTGCCTTGCAGGATAAACCCGTCGTTGGTGTAGGTAATAGGTGCCGTAATTACAGTGGGTTTCCAGCGTATTGTCGGTGATTGGCTGCTCTCGATGGTGAGTTGTGCGTTGACATCTTGCACTCGATAGTGCCATGTGCGGGAGGCATAGCCTTGTTGATTACTAATCACATCAAATTGTGGCAGTGTATCAATGATTTGCAAGCCATCAGGGTCGACGACAAATCGTGAATACTGGCCAGGCTGACTATCTTGGATGTGCAGTGTAACTCCAATCACATCGCCGACACGCACTACATTAGGGGCATCGAGTTGGAGCGATTGTTGGCGTATTACTGGCACGATGTGTGTTTGCGCAAGCTGGCATTCGTCGCTCATCACCATAAGCGAGACTTGGATGTTGTGTGCTGTGCCATTATCTGGGCGTTGAAACACAATTGTACCGTTTTCATCGCTTGGCATAATCATACTCTCGGCCAATAACTGTTGCCGTGTCATGTCGAAGATGTTGAACAGAAAACGACTATTAGGCACATTGCCCATTTTTACCGTGAGGAGTTGATCGCGTGTTGTTGCCTCGATGGGAACGCTCGTCGGGCATAGGGGATTGTAGACTGGTTGCTCACTGTGGTGATACGCGGCGCCAGCCATACTCATACTACTATGCAGCGTTCCTGTTTGGCTGACAGGCGTACTCGTAACGATACCTACGTCACTGCTTTGGGTCCATAAGACATCGATTTGCTGATTGAGTGATTGAGCGATTAAGATCGGAGTGGATAGTGCGCGGTTATTCCGCCATCGAGGCGTTTGACCAAGTGTCACCTCTGTGTTTTCGTGTTCAAATCCGTTCTCTAAACGACTCATCCCTACCCATAGCACACTAGAGGCTTGGGTTTCGTTGCTGGTTGCAATCAGTTGCCATTGGCCTTTGGGGAGTGAGAATGTCGCGCTGGCCAATCCATTTGAGTCTGTTACAACTTGTTTGCGTTGAACGACTTGACGTTTTTGATTTTGGATATCTAGTTGAATAATCCGATTGGCAGGTGGGCGTGTCTCATCAAATAGCTGAACAGTTACCGTGCTGTCTAGATTCTCTTCAACCCAATTTGCATGTGTCAACGCAATGTATGCAGATGGTGTATCGGGTTGTATCTGGTGGATAATGCTTCCGCTCTCTGTGTCGATGAGGACGGTGGTCGGGTATTGCGTGACCGGTAGTTCGATTTCGCCACGCGATGTACTGTGGCTATACCCATGTTGTCGCTGACTGACCCAGTACACTGACCGGTTTTCCAGGGCTTGGCCATATTGGTCTCGCACAATGATGGAGTAGATATCGTCGCGTTGGACATGCGTGACTGTTGCCGCTATGGATTGTAATTTATACACAAGAACCTGTTGTTGACGAATGCGTCCATCAAGTGTGAATTCCACGCTATAAATACCAGGAGTGACTTGTGCCGGTATACGTATACGCGCACTCTGCATCTGTGTATCGGCAGCAAATATGACCGGCTGTTCGCTCACTAATTCTCCAGCGTCATTCCGTACACGGATTGTTGCGCTGCGTTGCTGATTACGTTGTTGATGCGATACCAGAACGGTGAGTTGATCACCGCGTGCGACTGCAGGTCGATCCACCAACAATTGAAGTTCGTTATTTTCGATAAACGGCAGCGTGCGTAATTGGTGGGCATCAAATGGCTGTTGCGGGTCGATGACGACGAGTTGTTGGTTGGTGTTATATGTCGGTGTTTGCCATACCCCTTGTTCATCGGTTTGCCCTTGATTGATAAGTTGGCCTGATTGAAACATCAGCACTGCGCGGTTTGCTTGTGGCACTTGTTGTGCTTGTAGTCCAATAACAATGTATTGTGGCAGGCTGATGGCATGAATAGTTGGTGGTTGGGTGCGTACTAACCGCACATCTTGACTGCCATTTGCTGAGACAAGCTGGACTAACCAAATACGACTCATTGGCGTCGCTGTGATGCCTTGCATGATATCAATAGTAATTTGTGTCTGGGCTTCACTATTTTGCAGATCACGTTGGGCCAGCACTGGCAAATTGTAACGATTTGGGTCTATCGCCAAGAATGTCTGGATATCCATATCTAGCAATCGTACGAGTGTTGATACCGGTACATCATAAATACGCAGAATGGCTGTGCGATTCGGAATAATTTGGAGTTGGAACGTTGATGTCGTGCTTGCATCATAAATTTCGCCTGGGATGCCCGGTAGGGTTGCAAGTGCTTGACGTGGGTCAATCCGAAGTTCACTACTAATTGGCGTTGTCAAACTGATGCCGTCAGTACTTTGTAGGGCACTGGTGATTTCGATGACCGGATTAACTTGTATCTCCCAGTTTGCTGCAATTCGAATATCTCGTCCTGTTGTGGTAATGCGTGCTGGTTGAATCGGCGGTGGCGTAATCGTAATGGCATTGGTAATCGTGTTAGGGTCAAGCGGTGCATTAAAAATAAATCGCACTTCACGATCTTGTCCTACGACCTCGCCATCTCCTGGAGTACGTGCCACGAGTTGTAGTGTGGGGACCGTACGAAATGTCGTACTAAATGGCGTGAGATCGCTTTCGCCTCCGCCAAGCATGACCGCATACTGGGTTCCACTTTGCCATCCAGGCTGCGGGGTAATGTCGACGCGTGTTTGACTACTGTTCAGTGCTGAAATTGTCAGTTGTGTCGCGATGGTCGGAGTAATCTGAAGGCTCTGTTGCAAGCGAGCCTCATCGACTTGTCCAGTCAGCGTCAGCACAAGACTCTGTTGGAGCCCGATATCTTGACTCCCCGATACAGGGAAGCTTCGTTCAATGCGCGTGGCCATTGTCCTGAATCGCCAGGTATAACCACGTTGCATGGTTGTCCCGCTTACATCAGGTAATTGGGCTGGAACCGTCACGCTATACTCTTGATTCGGCGCGAGTGTGCGTGGCTGGAATGCTAAGGTGCGCGAATCGAGCCACATGCTTGCGCCATCAATCAATGGAAAAAGCTGTAAGGGTGCTTGATCTAATGCTATCCCGACCTGTGCTTGTGTCACCATTTGTTGGCCGAAGCGCACCACAATCATGCTATCGCGAGCGACATCGACTTGATTGGGGGCTGGGAGTACTTGGCGAATCTGTACCACTTGTTGTGCACTGACTCGGGCACTCCACTCTTGTTGTAGATATCTCCCTGTACGGCTTTGGGCACTGGTATTGATACGAATTGTGTATGTGGTGGTGTTCTGCCAGGGAATATCGGGCGCGATGGTGAGTTGTTGACTGTCATCAGCCCATATGAGCTGATATGCGTGTGTGGGGGTGATTTGTAAGGCATTTACTACTGCCGATTGCAACATGGGTGTGTTGAATCTAATGATAATTGGGTCTTGGGTGGTAATTTGTGTGTTGGTTTCGGCACTGATTTGGACATTATCAATCTGGTTTGTGCCGCGCAACACAATGTACCCGATAGCAATCAGGTTAATGAGAACCACAATGAGCAATACCACTACCCAGAACCTGTGGAGTAGGAGTGTGAATGGCTTGCGCATGACGATTGGTAATTGTGGGAGTTTTTGTTTTGGCATAGGCAGTGTGATGCAATCTGCAGGAATTCCTCGACTGAGCCGATTACTGCCGTTTTCGAGATATTAACACGACCATCTGTATTATACCATGGAGCATCTTGACGCATCTGTATACGAAATGCTATTACAATACACGCAATAGAATCGTGATATGTGCACTATATGACAACGCTAACACCTGAACTTTTATTACATGCCTATACGACTGGTCATTTCCCGATGTCCGATCGAGGCACCATTCGCTGGTATAATCCGAACCCTCGTGGAATCATTCCGCTTGATGATAGGTTTCATGTGCCATCACGATTAGGGCGTACGTATCGCTCGGGGCGCTATCAGGTAACGGCGGATCGCGCATTTACAGCGGTGATGCGTGCGTGTGCGTTGCCCCGCCCACAACAACCTGATACGTGGATAGATGATCATTTTGTTGAGGTGTACACACAACTGCATCACCGTGGGTTTGCCCATAGTATCGAAACATGGCAAGATGGGAAACTTGTAGGAGGACTGTACGGTGTTGCAATCGGGGGATTATTTGCAGGAGAGAGCATGTTTAGTTTTGCTCGAGATGCCAGCAAAGTCGCTTTAATTGAGTTGGTGTCTCGTTTACGCCGAGGTGGCTTCGTACTACTTGATACGCAGTGGGTAACTGATCATCTCGCCCAATTTGGCACCTACTGGATGCCTCAGGCGGTATATCTCAAAATCATGCGCCATGCCATTACCCAACCAACTACTTGGATTGCTGACGATTAACGGATGAGCTGCGGAATAATCGTCGTCAATACCTGAGCAGGAATCGCATACCCAATCCCTGAAAAATTCCCACTGCCACTTTGAATTGCTGTGACCATCCCAAGCACATCGCCGTATCTGTCGAGGATGACTCCCCCAGAACTCCCCGGGTTAACCGCTGCATCAACTTGAATGATGTCATTCATGATGCCGTACTGCCCAGAGAGCTGCCGAGATACACCACTGACAATGCCAACACTGACACTATCGCGCAACCCAAAAGGATTACCGACTGCCATCACCCACATCCCAGGCTGAACGGTACGTTGACTCAATGTCAGTGGTGGCACGTCGATATATTCGTCAAGTTGTAGGACTGCGATGTCATACGTACTGTCACGACCAATGACTGTTGCACTGACAACGCGTTGTTCATCAAGGCGAATCCGATAGGTGTTTGCCGTGCTCACTACATGGGCATTAGTCACGATATGACCTTGATCGTCATACACAAAACCACTGCCTTGTGATACAAACATGTCACCTGGTATATCCACTCCTTCAATGGGTGGATGCGTAAAGGCCGCCTCAATTGCGACCACGGATGGCGCATGACGTGCATACAACTGCATTGAGTGGTTCTCGATGGCTGTAATTGAGTCGATGTTGTCAAGTACCGTGGTGGCCAGCGCAGGTTGTGTTGGCCATGGCGTGCGTGTGATGCGCTCAGGTGCCAATGTTGATTCTGGCATGGTGTCTAGTTGACGTAACTCAACAGGGTTATTCGTGTTAAACTCGCTCTGAAACGACACCTGACACGCACTGAGTAGTATGAGCAGGATTCCCACATATGCGTTGCGCATGTTATCCCCCATAAATTGCTGTGAGCGCAGTATCGAGTTTGGGGTAGCGGAAAGTGAACCCTTCGGTTTCGAGTCGTTCTGAGACGACTGCTTGGCCACCAATTAGTAGGGCGTCAGCCATCTCGCCAAATAATAGGCGTAATGCAAATTGCGGCACCGGTAACCACATCGGCACGCGCAATGTCTTGGCGATAGTGCGACCAAATGTATTGTTATCGACAGCCTCAGGTGCACACGCATTGTATGCGCCTTGGGCCTGTGGTGTATCAATCATCCACAACAACACGTTTACCATATCCTCAAGATGAATCCATGAGATGGATTGTGTGCCCGGTAATACCGGTCCCCCCACAAAGAAGTGGAACGGTAAGGCCATCAGTGGTAGTGCTCCACCATCTGCGGTTAGCACGACGCCTGTGCGCGCAATAACGAGTCGCATGCCGAGCGCGTGTGCTGGGTGCGCTGCCTGCTCCCAGCGAACACATAATTGCGCCAAATAATCCGATCCGGCATTGTCGTGTTCCCGCTTGAGTGCCTCATCAATCCCGTAATATCCAGCACCTGACGATGATACGAACGTATGTGGTCGATTTGGCATTTGTGCAATTGCGTCAAGCAATTGTTGCGTTGCGTCAATACGACTGCGTTCTAAGGTCTCTTTGTAGGTAGTAGTCCAGCGGCGTCCAGCAATAGATGCTCCCACAAGGTTGACTACTGTATCACAGCCATTTAGCGCGTTGATGGTATGATGTTGATCGCGAGGATTCCACTGCACCACTGTGGCCCCTTTGAGAGCTACATGTGTTTTTTGGGGAGTTCGACTAAAAGCAACCACATGATCACCACGTGCAATCAACGCGTGTGTCAACGCACTACCGATGAGTCCAGTTGCGCCAGTAATGGCAATATGTTTGGGCATGATTTAGATCCTTTGGTGGTAAGTTGTACTGTTTGTAGATATATAAATTCCCCTATCATGCGCATATCCTGCACTGATAGGGGTACCATCCAACAACGATTACGCATTGTGTCGAATCAAGCCGGGCCATAATGAACAAAAGAATAATCCGGCAGTTGCTCCAGCAAATGCACCATTGACTAGCAAGATTTCGTATGATGCCTGTTGCCAAAAGATAATCTCGAGCCACCACAAACCAAACGGCAAGGCCGCGCTGACCAAGCGTAGCAGCCAGTGCCACTTGAACCAGCTTGGCATTTGTGCACCGCGTTGCCAATATTGTACGGCAAACCAGCCACCCCATAAACCGATTGTGGCACCCCAGCATCGCGCACACACGGCCATTGGTGAATCCAAGAGCATATATGATTTGTCTGGTGTTGGGCAGACATAATACGTCAAAAGATCACGTGCAAGCCATCCCAAATCGGTCATGATTGGCAGGCCTGTAGCAATAAAAAGCGCTGCTGCTGGTGGTCCAAAAAAGAGAATCGTCAAAAATACGCGGTAAGGCCATGTTGGCCAGGCTGTTGGTGTAATCGTAAGTGTCATCGGAAATCCCGCTTGAGTCGTTGATTCGCATTCCAAAGTAAGCGAAGTTTGCCACTCAATGGCACACTCGCACGCTGATTGAAGACATCAAAATCGTTTGCATGGATGCGATCCAAAATCCCGCGATAGACGGTCGCTGCTGCTGCCACTGCTAAGTGACTGTCGGGATGTAACAGCCCGATACCTGGCCATGATTCCTCATAAAGCGCATGGGCTCGTGCACTTTGGAAGCGAATTAATGCTTTAAAGCGATGTGTCTGTCGCCCTTGTAAAACATCATCATCCGTTAAACCAAAGCGTGCCAAGTCTTGTTGTGGAATATAAATACGGCCACGCCCGGCATCCTCGCCAATATCGCGCAAAATATTGGTTAGTTGTAAAGCTACGCCCAATTTGACTGCATAATCAACTGCATCATCATCATGCCCGATAATTTGCATTGAGATGAGACCGACGACTGAGGCAACACGGTAACAGTAGAGCCATAAATCATCAAAAGTCTGATACCGCGTGACAGTCAGATCCATGGCAATACCTGCCAATAATTCATCAACTAACTCTTGTGAGATGTTGTAATTTGTGACCGTGTCGTTCCAAGCAATAAGCACTGGATTATCATGTGGAGTCGTCCGTGCATGCACTAACGTCACCCAATGAGCTAGCGCATGTGGGGCATTCCCCGATGCCATATCGACAATATCATCGCTCGTACGACAGAATGCGTAGAGTGATCGAATTGCTTGTCGTTTGGCAGGAGGCAAGAACATGGTGCTAAAGTAAAAGCTTTTGGAATGTTTGCGCGTCAGCTGATCACATATGGTGTATGCATCTGCTAATTCGCGTGCACTAATGTCGCGACCCGAAGAAACAAGTCGATGGTGGTCGGTATGATCAATAAAATGCTTCAAGTTATTGAGCAACGCGGTCGCATCACCTGCTGGTGGACGCAATACTGTGCCTGGATGTTGACGTGTGAGCATGTTCCTTCCCCCACTGAACCGTGGTGTTGAGGGTAAAATTGCGATAATAACGATATTCGCGAATCTTCTACTATTATATACTGTACCACCAATGGGGTTGGATGTATTGATTTACGCTCGATGCTATGCGTTACGATTGAGTACTGCATTGACCCGATCAACTAACTCGCGTGCATCATGCCCCATAAAAAATCCCGGCATATGCTCGCGTAACTCGGGGTTCACGTTGAAAATCCGCCCACCATACCCAAAATGCACCTGTGGATGATGTGCTTTGATTGCATTGGCGACATCAAGCATCGCATTTGCAGCATCTATGGTAGTACCAGATAGACATACCAGTTCAGGCTTAACTTTGCTAATAGTCTCAATTAAATCATTGACCGGGACACGTGCCCCTAGATAAATAACCTTCCAGCCACGGCGGACTAAAAACAAACTTGCAAACAAAATACCGATATCATGCAATTCGCCTGGTGCACACCCGACTACCACTGTCTCACGCGTGGCAACTGACTCAAAAATATTAATCAAGCTGGCGAGCTTTCGGCGCATGAACTCGGTTGCAAAGTGCTCGCTTGCCACGTTAATCTCACCGCGATGCCATAACTCACCAACCTCGACCATAACTGGTTGCACCAACTCAAGCAGTACCTGCTCAAATGGATGAATTGAGAATGCTTCACTCAAAATGCGATCAGCGACGCCGGCATCAAAGTTGATTAATGCCTGACTTAACTCGATCACCATTTGCTCGAGCCCGCGTGAAGTATTTACGGTAGGAACGCTGACCTCTTCCTCGAGCACACTTCCGAGCAACATGACGGCATGACTGATATTCATACCCTCTGCTGTACGATCGCGTAACCAACGAATGATTGCGATGTCGCGCTCTGAGTAGAGTCGGTGCCCGCCTGCAGTACGTTGAGGACGCGGCACACCGTATCGCCGCTCCCATGCACGGAACGTATCGGGTGGTACTTCGGTTTCGATTGCTACTGCCTTAGTGTTGAATACAGGAGCAGCGGAAAGCTGGGCAATTGAAGGTGGTTGCGCCATAGAGTACTACTCCTTTCTTTGTCTGTTTCAACCGCCGCTACTATAGCACGATGCACAGATATTGTCAAAGTAATTGCGATAAACCGACAAAAATTGTGCAAGCTAAACTAAGCGAGCAGTTGCGAGTGCCCGAATCGAGGTAAATCCACCGCGTATGAGTTCCCACGTGACACATCGGTTGCTACTATACCATACATTTCCATTGGTATCGCCGGCCCATGCGCGATCTGGGTGATACAAAGTTGTGGTCATAACTGTAATTGATTGTGCAGAAAGTCCGTCGATTATCTGCCATGTGTCAGTATAGCGCCACATGCCATTTGGCGCGGTGCCGACCACACATGAATCTCCCGCACATGCCAGCAATGGGATAAACGCAGACGGAGTCTCATCAATGATGTGGTGCGCTGTGCTAAGGTGATTTGTATCGCTGTGCCATATATGCTGACCATCATGACTCACTACCACATGAGACCATGTGGGCGTCTCTGTCCAGGCCATGTCGTGTGATGTGGTGAGATGGCCACGTGTATCATGGCGATACCACAAGACATCGCCACCACCGGCAATCTCATCTGCCGGGGCAAGTATATGCCAGGTTATGCCTGCATCATGACTCAGGTATGCGGTCTGACCGTCGTGTGCCCAGATTCGATTAGGGGTACTGCGCGAGGCAATGAGCCGCTGACATGCTGGGCCAGTAATGCTATCCCACTGCTGTCCACCATCAACGCTCCGCCATAGTTGGGTGCCATCACTACAGAGCATTTGTGTCGGGTCATTGGGGTGCGCCCATGTGGCGACGATGGCATGATTTCGGAGCGCATGAGCCGATTTGAGCCAGCGCCCGATGCCGCCAGGGTTACTGAGTAGCACGACGCCGTCATCAGTCCCAATCAGGACTATTTCTGCTTTGGCCATATCGCGCGTTATCCTTTCTGGTGTGCCCGGATGAGTTGTACAATTCCCTGTTGGTGCATATTGGTGATGTGCCAGCCGTAGGTTGTTAACAAGTCGATGAATTCATCAGATGTCGGGAACTGTACGCCACCGGTGCTAGCTAGTTGCTGTACCATCCGACCAAATGGAGTGGAGGATGCTGTCAGTCCCATACTCCGCAAGGTTGCAAACGGTCGACTGATACGCTGAAGCTCACGTGCGACTACATCAAGCTGTTCCATCTCATTCCATGACCCACCAATCGCTACCACATCAGCTATATGATTGACAATCGGCAAGGCTCGCGCATCTGCACGTATATAACTAATGGGCTGGCGCACTGCACGGGCACGTCGCTGAGCCTCATGCAACATCGGCAATGCCCGGTCAATACCGATGACTTGGGCCGTAGGAAAGGCGGTTTGCATGGCGCGCGCATACAACCCATTGGAGCAGGCCACATCGATAACGACATGTGGTTGGCGGATGTCGCCACAGATGTAGTCGAGCTCTTGTGCTAATGGGAACGAGCGCCCACTCAGGATCGTCAGCGCATACGGTCGCCAGAGGCGCTCGTAGGCCCAGGCTGTAATTGTCCATTCATTGCTTTGGGCCGCCATACTCTGAGGGCGAGCTGGACCTAACAGGTCAAGGATGCCCTGCTGAATGGCGAATCGGTGGTCACCCTCACAGGCAACCCAACCAGCCTCACCATCGCCGCTGATGTGCGACAACGGGGCTTGACACGTAGGGCACTGCAAATAGGCAAGGTGTGTTAGATTCATCGGTGTCTACTAGTAGCGTGGGACGTTCGAGTCGACACGGCACGACCAATCGTCGATTCCGCCGTCCATCGTAGCCACTTTGGTGTAGCCGAATCGACTCGTTAATGCACTGGCTACTTGCTCACTGCGCATGCCGTGATGGCAGAATATGACAAGCAGTTTGTCACGCTCGAGCCCGTCAATCCATTGGGCAGCCTTGCTCATCGGACAAAGAACTGATCCCTCAATGTGCGCTACGTCGTACTCGTATTGTTCACGTACATCCACTAAGACAATATCATCACCACGCTGGCGCATCTGGTGCACTTGGCTGGCACTAAGGTGTTGGTAGGTCATGTCATCGACTCTTTTCTGTCTATTCCCATCTTTGATTATACGAGTTTTTGGGTTTGAAAGAAAAAACCGCCTGCATCATAGTGATGCAGGCGGTGATGAGGGCCAAGTTACGGTGTAACCGTAAAGTAAATCTTCTGAGCGGCATTGCCACTGTACTGAACCGGGGCAATTACTTGAATGTCGATATCGAGACTGCCACTACTCCATGTTTTACTTGCGCGCGTAAAGCATGTTTGCAGATCTGCAGTGTCCCATGACAGCGTGTAATAGTCAACGGCTACACTACTGGATTTGATGTCGGCTCTGGTGTCAGTTGTTAGCATGGCATCACACCGACCAGGACCACCAGGTCCTCCATCAATTGCATTTGGAATGTCTGGGTAATATTCAAGTTTACCCAAATCATATAATTCGCCAGTACTCCAACCACTTTCACCCGGCGTTGCAAAGCGCTGAGGTCGGTGAATTCGGATACAGACAATCTCGTTGGCGGCACTCGCGATAGTAATTCGACTTGATGAGGAGCCTGCAGGAGAACGGGCTCCACTGTAATCAATCAGGTCGTATGCGCCAGTATCTGCAGCACAGGTGGTGCTATTGGAAATTACTTTGTATTCCTTGAGCATCGGGTGCGTCACAAACACAAACGTTGGTGATGTGGTGAACTCGTATACATTGCCATTCGCAGTGGTAACTCGTTGCATAAAGACATCTTGCCCACTGATGTTACATTTTGAGGTTGTACATGCGAAATCACGTGCAGTGGCAATGGAGAATGATGTACCACCGGCCTGCACAGCCCCTGTACTTGGTGTCCATTGCCAATCAGGATTTACTGAGCTACATGTAGGTGCGCTTGTACCACTATCATTGTCGCATAAGGCCTGGTAGCTCGCTGGTGCATACGGCACACTTACACCCATAAACTCGGTCTTCACGACAGCGCTACCGCACACTCTGCTAATCGGTTGGATTGCGTAGGTGAGGGTTGCATCAAGCGCATCTTTGATATTGCTTGGACTTGCTTCATGCGTTGGCTCTGAATTGTGATCATTAATTGTGCCATTAAAATCACTGTGCGTCGCTTTGAAGTTTGTGAACAGCGTAAAAGATGCCGCCGCTTCACAATTTGCTGACCCAATCGCAGGTGCTGGCGAGGTGGTATCTTGATAATCAGGGACATTATCACCATTTGCACCGTCGTCGTTGACATCAAATGCGTTGATGATGCCATCTTTGTCCGCATCTGCACCATCTACCATTTCACTTGCGGTAACACTAAATGCTCTCGTTGTTCGTACGTTATTGGATTGTCGACCATATGTGCCGATCCCTTTTGGCACACCGCCTGTGGCAACAACTGAGGATGCAGATGAGCGAGCTACTTTGGCACCCGGATACCCATATCCCTGACGATTTGCTTTGGTTTTGAATGTGACAGTACCCAAATTAACTGTTAGTTGGTTTGCCTGCAATGCATTCATACTCGTTGATACGAGTGTTGCTCTTGTACGTTGTGTTCCTGACCAACTAGTGACGACCGGCCCGTAGTATGTTCCATCCTTATTAATGAGGTGGAACGAAATACCCGCCGGTATTTTGCCTCCGACCAACCGGATTGGTGCAGTACGCAATGTCAAGGTAGTCGTTGGATTACTCGTGAACTTCTTGCGGAGCAGCACTTGCCCAGTTTTGCTCGTCACCAAAAACGTAAAACCAGTAAGCTTGCTTGCAGTGCCAACGATACTGTCACCGCGGGCTGTATTAAATTTGGCTTTAATAGTCACGCATTTGTATCCGCTTGATCGACATGTCTTGGCTGCAGCCTCTGCCTGAGACGGTATTGTGTGCATCAGTCCGAAAATGCACAAAATGGTGATTAACATGCGCATGACACGCATACGTCGATGACTCATCTCATTACTCATACAACAATCCTTTGGGTATGTAATTAATTTACTACTACTTATACTGCATAAGAATAATGAGTTTATTGCAATTTGTCTATACGTAATTTGAGTGATAGTGATATTAATTAAGAATTCTTTAGGTTATTTTATGCAAAAAAGACGACCAGACATGCGTCTGGTCGTCTTCGTAATGGTCAACAATTAATGACAACCGCAACCACTGCCGCAGCTACCACCCTCACTGTACTCGTCAGCATCGGCGCCGCCCTCTTCCTTTGAGCGGAACGAGTGACCACAGCCACAGCTTGATACGGCGTTAGGATTGTCGATCTTAAATGCACCCTGCAACATGTTGTCTTGCTGGAATGAAATCGTGGCGCCGGTCAAGTAACGCGCACTGATTGGATCAAGCATGACCTTCAAGCCATGCGCATCCCATGTGGCATCACCGTCGCGGGCCTCGTTGTCGAACGTCATACCGTACTGCAACCCTGAGCAACCACCACCTGACACGAAGACGCGCAATGAGTAGTCGGTCAACTCGCGCTCTTGCATCATGGCCAACAATCGCTCGGCTGCTGCTTGCGTAATATTTACGGTTGGTGCGGTCGGCACAAACTCATGCAGCTGAATGTTCTGGTCGAGCAACGTCATCACTGACCTCCTCAAGTAAATTAGATGAACGTGAATACTACCGTACTCATTTTGTAAGTATACCAGAGAACCTGAAAGTTGCAATAGGATGTTCTGTGCGCATTTTGATGTATGTTGCCTCTCGACAAATAAGAACAAATGTTCTAATATGAATACATCATACTCATTACACAATCATGACAACGCTATGCGCACGATTATTCATGTTGATCTCGACGCCTTTTATTGTTCGGTTGAACAACGCCGCAATCCTACCTTACGCCACAAGCCGTTTGTGGTGGCAGGACGTGCCGATTTGCGCGGCGTCGTTGCGACTGCCTCCTATCAAGCGCGCCACTATGGCATTAAAGCTGGCACTCCCACTGCCAAGGCACTGCAATTATGTCCCGAGCTTATCGTGGTACCGCCCGATCATACCGCGTATCTGTCCGCTGCGCGTGAAGTCTACCAGATGCTGACGCAGGAGACCCCGCTTGTCGCCCAAGCCTCTATCGACGAGGTATACATCGATGTTAGCGACAATCCTCAAGCACCATTATCGTTTGCGCAGCATATTCAACAGCGTGTCGCAGATGCGTTGCAGTTACCGTTGTCATGCGGTATTGCGAGCAATAAATTAGTCGCCAAGGCAGCTACTGATATAGGCAAAAAACTAGCTCGGGCTGGTGAACTCCCTCGTGCAATCTATGTCGTGCCGCACGGCCACGAGGCGGCGTTTTTGGCACCACTGCCTGTTGAAACGTTGTGTGGTATTGGCCCCAAAACGGCACAACGGCTATGGGATTTGGGTATTACTACACTCGGTGAAATTGCGTGGACGCGGCAGAGTGATATTCGTGCGACCTTTACACGCCGGCATGCTGAGGAGCTGATTCGTTGGGCACAAGGTATCGATAACAGTGCGCTCGAGTATGATGTTCAACCCAAGTCGTTCTCGCATGCGACGACGTTGATGCGTGATGTATCTGAACCTGCAGTGATTGAGAGTACGCTCCTCACCCTGTCATACGACGTGGCACGACGGTTACAACACAAACAACTGCGTGGCTGGGTAGTGAGTTGTTATGTGCGTTGGGATGATCGGCATGGTGTTGGCCGCCAATCACGCTTGGCCCGTGCAACGAATCTTGGCGACGAGATCTATGCGCGGGCTAGCCATATCTTGTCACATCTTTGGGATGGCCAAAGACTCATCCGTCATGTGGCAGTTGGTGTGTCTCAGGTCGGTCCATACCCACAACAGCTTGGCTTTTGGGATAGTGATGATGATGGCCACGCTGAACAGGCGGCACTTGAGATTATTGATGAGACTGAGCAATTTTGGGGTAAGCCGCTCTCTACGCACCGTATGGCCCGCGGTGCACTTCGTCGTTTCTCTCGTGGTGGAATATAGCGTGGTAAAATGCTGGTCAGTTACATAATTATAGGGTGGAGGGGTATATGCGCTATCGTGGATTACTCATCATGATCATGTTTGCCATGAGTACGCTAGTCGTTTTTCCTACTCAACCGTCAACGCTGACAGCGCAGCACTCATCTGCAACAGCGAAGATAGCATTACCCAAAGCCAAGTCCACTGATCGTGTACCAGTTATTGTAACTCTCAAAAATACCACAGGTCTTGAGCGATCGTTTGATAGCGCTACAACCAAGGCTAAACGTCGCAAAACTGTCGCAAATCTCCAGAATGCGTTTTTGTCGCGCCAAAAGTCGCGGATCAAATTAGTAAAACGTAAACTGACAGTGATGCCAGTTGTAGTTGCCGAAGTGAGCCGTAGAGATATCGCCGTACTGCGCAAAGATCGCTCTGTGGTAAGTGTGATGATTGATGAACCGGTTCCGCCCACGATGTACGAAAGTATTTTGTTGACGGGTGCAAGTGCGGCGCATGTGACAGGAGCGACAGGATTAGGAACATCAGTCGCCGTACTGGATACTGGCGTTGCGAAAACCCACCCATTTCTTAGTAATCAGATTGTTGCCGAGGCTTGTTTCTCGACGGCTAATAGTTATTATGGCAGTACATCACTGTGTCCAGGCGGTGTCAATACATCAACTGCATTGAACAGTGCGCTCCCCTGCCCACAGAGCGTCTCGGGGTGTAGTCACGGTACGCACGTCGCTGGGACTATTGCGGGCAATCGAGTGACATACGGTGGTCAGACGATGTCAGGTGTGGCCCCGGATGCGCACATCATTGCGGTCCAAGTCTTCTCCCGCTTCCCGGCGAGTGTGTGTGGGAGTACGAGTGATTGTGTGATGTCGTATACATCCGATCAAATTGCTGCGCTAGATTGGCTCTATCGCAATGCAACGACTGCAAGTTGGCAGACACTTGCATCCGTTAATATGAGCTTGGGAGGTGGTAAGTCAACTACTGCATGTGATAACAATGGTCTTAAGTACTATGTGGATCAACTGCGTAGCATCGGTGTAGCAACAGTCATCGCCAGTGGTAACAACAGCTATACGGACGGTGTATCAGCCCCAGCTTGTATTTCGTCGGCAATAGCCGTTGGTGCAAGTACGCTTGCCAAAAATGGTCTAACTCCTGATGTTGTTGCATCGTTCTCGAACGCACCACTACCGAGTAATAATCTTGAAAATCTCCTAGGTGATCGTTTGCTTGACGTGCTTGCCCCCGGATATTGGGTTGTCTCATCGGTTGCGTATCCGAGCGGTGGGTATGCAGCATATGCAGGGACATCGATGGCCACTCCGCATGTGGCTGGTGCCTGGGCTTTGCTCAAGAGTGTCTCCCCTGCAGCCTCAGTAGGACAGGTACTGACGTGGTTGACGAGTAGTGGTGTTCCCATCACTGATACGCGCGCTGGCACGAACTTGGTTGTGCCACGTATGCAAGTGGATGCCGCAGTACGTTTAGCGAGTAATGAAACAGCACCATCTGCCACAACGGTGGCAACCGAGGCCGTCACAGAGACCGCGATTGCCACAACTGAGCCGAGTGCTACGGTGTTCCCAACTGCGACACGTACAGCGACTGCTACTGCACTCCCAACGAATACACGCCAACCAACTGTGACAGCGCAACCAACGAATACGCATGCGCGAACTGCGACACGTCAACCGACCAAGACAGCAAAACCCAAGCCAACGCGCAAGCCAAGACCGACACATAATCCGCGGATTCCTACGGCGAAGCCACGCCCGTAATCGTTCACTCTGACGAATAGTCACTTAATCGGTGTAGAGTACCGTACTTTGCGCCGATTTGAGTTTTACGGCAGGCTATTTTATAGTACGTATTGAAAACGAGTGTGCTGTATTCTGATAAATTACTGAGGTTACCGATGAACAAAAACATTTCTCGCATTATGATCGCAGTCTTGGTACTGATGATGATTGCATCAATGCTTTTATCAGACTTTACGGGTTAATCCACGCGTCGCACGAATCGCATCAATCTGTTTGAGCAATAATTGACGACCTCCATTGCTAGCCAATACAACCGCCTCATTGAGTCGCTGTGCGGCTTCTTCGGCGTCAACCAACGTTGCTAACCAGATACGAATTTGGGCAGCCAAGTGATGTACGCCGAGGGCGTCAGCTTTGGTCATGGCGTGCTTGAGGTGTTGGATGGCGCTATCAACATCCTCGCGAGCGCGAGCAACAAGCCCAATATTTGCTTCGATTCCTGCAATGCGTTCGAGTATGCCGTAGCGTTCAGCGATATCGAGTCCCTCAAAAAAATGCCGTTCGGCGCCGTCGAGATCTCCTTGTGCGAGGGCTATTTCGCCCATAGTTGAGTGTAAATAACTCTGTGTCATGCGCACCCCGCTACGCTGCGCAATGCGTAAGCCGAGCCGAGCATGGCGTGTTGCCTCGTCATAATTCCCAAGTAGATGGATGTGATATGCGAGGTTGTTGTGTGCAAAAATCTGCCAAGTTCGGCCTGATTGGGTTGCTGTCGCACTGGCTGCTGATAGCGCTGCGTGATAGCGACCAATGGCAGCCGGGATATCGCCTTGTTGCGCCAGAATACTGCCTTGTTCAAAGTAGATGCGTGGCAGAATGTCTGGTTCGTTGCTGACGTGACTCAAGCGCTCGGCGCGCTCAAGGTACGAGCTAGCCATGGCAAGATCTACACCAAGTAATGAGTGTGCCGTGCCACAGACAAATGCTGCGTGCATGGCAATCGACTGATGTGGGTGATCGAGCAACGGCTCACATAACATGATGGCTTCGTCGTAGCGTGCCTGTGGGATGTAACTGCGAGCAAGTGCTACTCGGGCTTGGTCAGCAATGCGCCCATCTACACTCTCATCATTGACAACTGCTTGACGTAATGATTCACTTGAGTCAACCAAATTCCCCGACAAAATCAATATCTCGCCTAATTCTAACCAGTACAATGCTTGTTGCTCGGGTGGTGAGGAATCAATGACGAGGCGCATGTAATACTCGGCCTCGCTCCAGGCGCCGAGCTGAATCGCATGGCGGGCTGCTTCGAGTGCATGTGGGGCTGCCGCTGCACAATCGCCAGCCGCCTGATAATGACGCACGATTTGGGCGTGAGGTGGTAATTCAAGTGCGCTTAGGTGTTGGGCCAGCGTGCGGTGCAGATGATGGATACGGGCTGGTCCAATTAATGCTAAGACGCTTTCGACGGTTAGTGGATGGTCGAATCGACCACGATGTGCATCGAGCAGGCGCACAAATCCGAGCCGGCTGAGTTCATCAAGGGCATCGGTAGCTTCACTGGTAGATAATTCGGCCAGCGACGTGCTTTCGGCAATGCCAAAGTCTCGTCCACTGATGGCAGCGGCATCAAGTAAGCGGCGCGCCAATAGGGATAACCCATGCATGCGTGTGGCAATCAGGTCACGAATGGCCTCAGGGATCTGCTCGGCCTGCTGGTCATGATAGCGCAACAACTCGACCAACATGAACGGGTTCCCCTCGGCCTTGGTGATTAGTTGTGGCGTTGCCTCAAGGTGATATAAGCGTGCTAGCTCGTGGCTTTCGTGATCGTTGAGTGGTGTCAAATCGATGCGCGTGAGTTGATTTTGGCGACTGGCGTGGCTGAGTAGACGCTTAATTCCCAATGAATCTGAACCTGGGCGAACGGTTAACAACACCATCCATGCACAGGTGAGCCCACGGCGTAACAGCGCCAATGTAATCCGTAACGTCGCATCGTCAAGCCATTGCGCGTCATCCAAAAAGATCGCCACACGTTGTTGGCCAATCTGCTGCAGTAACAAGGCCAGCGCCTCGGGGAGCCGTGATTCACCACTATCGTTGTTGAGTGGTTCTGGATCACCACCTGGGAGTTCGGGCCAAAGCCGGCGCAACTCGCGTTGCCAGACTGGTGCAAGTAGCGTATGCGATTGGGCGAGTGGTCCTGCATTAGTTAGGTGCGTGCGTAGCGCATTGATAAGCACATGGTAGGGTAGCAGTTGGTCCCCATCAAATGCAGCAGCATGAATGATAAGTGCGTTACTTCGGCGCAAAAATTCATGGGCTAGTCGAGTTTTGCCAATACCGGCATCACCGCTAATCACCACGAGGCGTCCATCCCAATTTACCCCATGGAGCTGGGTGAGTTCTGCACTGCGTCCCACAAAGGGTTGCATGGGTGTCGTACGTTGTGGGGGTATCGATGTACTAGGAGCATAGCGATCGGTTACAATCGCGTCATATAGCTCAGTTGTTGCTGGCATGGGGGGGACGCCGAGTTGGTCATCGAGAGCGTGATTGAGTTCTTCATAAAGCGCAATAGCTCCAGCCCGATCTTGGCTACGATAGGCCAGTTGCATGGCTAGCTGGACTATTTCTTCACGCAAAGGCTCGTAGGCGAGGGCAACGCGGATGCTTTTTTGGGCGACAGCGAGTTCCCCGCGTTCATTGTGATATTGTGCATGGTGAAACAAGAGATCAGCCAAGCGTCGTTGCCAACGATGGCGCTCACGATCAAGCCACCCATCGAGGGTATGTACGTCGCCGAGATTCACGTCTGCACAAAATACGCCCGGTGGATGTTCGGCTAGGGTATCCAAGATTGAATCGCCAGGTTTGGTTGCATTCAGTCGACGGATATCGACATCAACACTATCACTGAGGCGTAACAGCTGGTGATCACTGTGGACGATATCGCCACATGCTGATTTAATTTGGTGTAATGCGGTGCGCAGGAGTTGTCGGGCTGCGTCGGAATCATCATCCGGCCAGAAGAGCTGAATACAACGCTCACGACTGATAGCGTCGCTTTGTGCCGCCAAAAAATACAAGAGCAACCGTGGGCGTCGTCGTAGTTGGATTGAGGTGCCATCACGATGGCTGAGTTGTGGGTTCCCAAGTAAGACAATCCGGACAGCGCTCATGTGTATATCGATTTCGTTGCAACGCAACTAGAGCTCGTAGTTGCGGCGGCGGGCAATCTCTTCTTTGTGTTTACGGCGCAAGACATCACGCTCGGTAGGGCGGAGTGAGCGCTGGTAGGTCTCAAGAACTTTTTCTACTTCGATATCAATTTCATCTTCGATTTTGAGATCGGCAGTAATAAATTCCACGATGGCTTTGATGCGCTTGGCGCGGGTCGCATACGGCTTCGTACCTGCAGGGTCTTTGTAAATAAGCAACCCGCGATCGGCGAGTTCATCGTGGAGTCGTTCGGCGATACGAAAGATTTTCTCTTCGCTCAGACGCATAAGATACCTCCTCGGCTGGTACGCATACTGCTTTTATTATACGCTACCCCGCCAAGGTGCGAACAATATCAGTCTAGAACCCCACACGAATAATCGTTCGGCCTGTTTTGTCTTGGAAGAAGCCGACGCCATCTTGAATTAAGCCGACATAGAACCCCATTTTGTTCTCTTGTTGCTCAATTTTGATGACACCAATAATCTCACACTCCTCACCAGGCAAGAACTCGTCCTCGACAAACGGCACCTTCCACTCCTCGGGTGGGCGTGGTGTGATAGCCCAGCGGTATGGGTAGCGCTTGGCAGCGCCGCCCGAGTTCGCATCCCAGTCAACCCCAATCCGCCAGAACCCACCAGCCTTGGCCGTGTATTGACCATCGGCAATCGACGAGAAGACTTCATTGGTTGTATATTGATACCCCGAGGCTGGACCATAGGTGCGAATCGGCACGGTGCCGGTATTCTTGACGCGCATGGTTACTGTAATTACATCACCGAGCATAATTGATTGTGGCGCCATATAGCTATAGGTAATCGTGGCTTGTGGTTGGCCACTATTGACAATCTCGATGCTGTCACGTTTCTCCACAATGTTACCGTATTGATCGGCGGCGCGAATGGTGTAGGTGTAGACCCCGTTCGCCAAAATCTGTCCATCGGTAGTTTTGCCGTTCCATACCTGGCGGTGGAGTTTAGGCTCAGCTATCTCACCTGTGACAAATGGGAGTGTACGACCATCGGGTGTCGCAATGCTAATATCGACAGTTGCAGTAACTGGTAGTTGATAGGTAATCTCTGTCACGTCGTCACGACCATCAGCATTTGGTGAAATGCGTGTAGGGAACGACAGCAAATTCTCAATCATTGGTGGCGGTGAATCAGAACTTTGAATTGTCAACGGTACCTCTTCGGTTACAGTGGTGCCAGCATCCGTCACAGCCTCGATAGCCACAGTGTACGTGCCACTTGGCAAGGCGCGTTGTAACAAGATGGGGTCGCCCGTCGGTGCTGTACCGTCGATACGGAGCTGATAGGCATCGCTCGATGCATTGCGAACCACACGGTCGCGAATGAGATATGTTGTGCCTTGTGCATCGATGAGACGCACACTAACTTGGGCAGGTTGGCCAATGCTATAGGTTAGTGTGACCGATTCACCGGCACCAGTTGGACTTAACATATCTGCCGACAGATTGACATTGCTTAACAGCGGTGCCGTACTACAACCAGCTAATACCATCCAGACAGCACTGATTATTACAAGCCGTACAAGCCAGCGTATCATGCATCTTCTCCTTCGGTGCTGAGTGGGTAGCGTCGATTAAACCACGCTAACGCAACTACCCCTAACAACACACCAAACCACAACGTGCCAAAGCGAATTAAGATGGTCGCAGCCGCTGCTGCGGCGGTACTCATGGGAATCATCCAGACCAATAGACCAGTTGACGAAGCCTCTGATACGCCGAGCCCACCAGGCAAGAGCGACACGAGGCCAAATAGTGTTGATGCAGCAAAAATAAACGTACTTTGTTGCACAATCAACCATGTCGGTGCAATGCCGAGCCCCTCAAGCACATATACAAAGGCGATGCACTCAAAAAACCACGATACGACGCTAATCACCGTGGCACCGCCGAGCATGCGCCACCCGAGCAAGCTGCGACTCGATTGATAGGCGTTCTGGAGCGGTTGAGCAAACTTGGTATGAGCAATAAACCCTAGACCCCAGTTGACGAACCGGCTCGATTGAATCAGCGCAATACCGAGAACTGTTGCGCCAACTAGCAACCAGAACAACGGGGCAGCCGGTGGATACAGCGTCAATCCAACACCCATCAATAACAACATGGCGATGCCATCAGTCATGCGCTCGGCAATGACAATCGGAGCCGAGGTGCTGACCGGCGTCTGGTTAATCCGGCGGAGTAAGTATGATTTGAGCACCTCGCCGACTTTGCCTGGAGTCACGGCCATTACCATGCCAGCAGTAAACAACAAGATGCTGTCGCTACGACTGACGCCATGCCCGACATCAAGATGCCGCAGGTATATATCCCATTTGAGCCACCGTAAGACATAATTAAGCACGGTAAAGCCGAGAATTGCTGGCACTGTATGCCATGCGAATGTGCTAAAACTTGCCCCTACTTGACCGAGGTCACTGACTAGGCCGAGGAGTGCGACGACCACAACTCCAATAACTACAGAAAGAAAAATTCGTTTGCGTAACTGTGCGAACACAAGCACTCCCAATTACAACGCTTCACTTTTATTATATAGCGATAGCGTGTCGTTGTGATGACATGATTCTGTGTATCGTTGCATCAAAGCTGAAAGTGTTACAATACGACATAGTCATCCCCAGATCAAGGAGTAACACCATGCAATTCGATCATATTGATGATTTACAGCATGCACTTGCAAGCCATAATTATATTGCCGATCGTCCACTGACGACGGCGCTCTTTCTGGCACTCAAACTCAATAAGCCCCTCTTGTTAGAGGGTGAAGCAGGCGTTGGAAAGACCGAGATCGCCAAAACGCTGACCACGCTCCTTGGCACACAACTGATTCGACTCCAGTGTTACGAGGGTCTCGATGCATCCACGGCTATTTATGAGTGGAACTACCCGCGTCAGCTCTTGCAAATCCGCCTCGCCGAGACGAGCAACGGGCAGGCCACCAGCGATATCTTCACTCGCGAGTTTCTCATTCAGCGTCCACTCTTGCAGGCCATTGATGCGAGCCATACTCAAGCACCGGTGTTGTTGATTGACGAGCTTGATCGCGCTGACGAGGAGTTCGAGGCCTTCTTACTCGAGTTGCTCTCTGATTGGCAAATCACGATTCCTGAGCTTGGTACTATCAAGGCAACACATCCCCCCATCGTAATTATCACCAGCAATCGTACGCGTGAGGTGCACGATGCGCTCAAACGTCGTTGTCTGTTCCACTGGGTGGATTATCCAACCCTCGATAAGGAGCTCAAAATTTTGGCTGCTCGTGTGCCGCATATCAACGATACATTAGCACGCCAAATTGTCATGTTTGTCCAAGAGTTGCGCCGACTCGACCTCTTCAAAATTCCTGGTGTGGCTGAGACGATTGACTGGGCCAACGCACTCGCAGCCCTGAATACTACGGCGCTAACGCTGGAGACTGTCGATGATACATTGGGAGCCATTCTTAAGTATCAAGACGACTTGCAACAGGTGCGTGGTGATGCAGTCAAAGCCATCATGGCACGGGTGAGCGCACTATGACCCAATCGCACATCAGCGAACATATCGTCGGGTTTGTTCACTTGTTGCGCAGTATGGGGATCAACGTCGGCAGTGGCCAGCTCATCGACTTCGGGCGGGCCTTGACCTATGTCGGGCTGACCGACCGCGAGGCATTACACGATGCGGCGCGCTGTACCTTGATTTGCAAGCCCGAGGATTTGCCGTTATTCGAGACGGCATTTGCCTTCTACTTTCGGCGACTGGCCGAGTTCGATCCAGCCCAATTGGCTATCCCCATTATCAAAGTGCCACAACGCCCATTACGCATCCCGCGGCGCAAACCGGTACCAACTGAGTCATCGAATCACGATGATAATGAGGATATCGAGGAACACAAAGTCGGGGTGACGCTCGCCTATAGCGCTAGCGAGACCTTGCGCACGCGTGATTTTGGATCATTTAGTTATGAAGAGGTTCAACAAGCGCGGGACATGATGCGGCGCATGGGCTGGCGCCCTGCGATGCGTCGTACGCGCCGCCAACATATCAGTAAGCGTCGGGGGCGTGTTGATATGCGCCGTATGATGCGCACTACGTTACGCTTTGCCGGCGACCCAGTATATTTGGCATATAAGCGTGCCCGCATGCGCCGTCGGCCGTTGGTCGTGCTGTGCGATATCAGTGGCTCTATGGATCGCTACAGTCGCATGTTGCTGCACTTTGTGCATACCTTGAGTGACGGGTTAGGCCACGTCGAGACATTTGTATTTGGCACTCGCCTGACGCGGATTACCCGTCTGCTACGCTCCAAAGATGTTGATGATGCAGTCGCACTCGTCAGCAAACAAGTGCTTGACTGGTCAGGCGGCACGCGTATCGGCAATACTATCCGCGAGTTCAATGTGCGCTGGTCTCGTCGTGTTTTGTCACGCGGGCCGGTGGTCTTGATTATTAGTGACGGCTGGGATCGTGGTGATCCGACCCTCTTGTCGCACGAGATGGCGCGCCTGCAACGTTCGTGTCATCGCTTGATTTGGCTTAATCCACTGCTGGGTAATGCGCGCTATCAACCGTTGACGCAGGGGATGCAAGCGGCGTTGCCCTATGTCGATGATTTTGTGCCGATTCATAATTTGGTCAGTGTTGAACAACTCGGCCAGATGCTATCGTCGATTGGGGCTGGACGCCGTCCACGCAGCAATGGGCGTAAGTTTTTGGTCAAAGAATAGTTGTCCCTCAGCCTATCCATCTCTGCAGGCTTGCCCGTGCATATGCGTGTGGTGTGTTTTTTGCATAAAACAAGAGACGAATCGATTAATGGTGCAATAAAGGTAAGGGATAGACGCACCCGTTGATTGATTTTAGTGATAACGGAGACAACATAGAACACACCGCAGACCTGCTGAGAGTAGGTCTGCGGTGGTTTTGTCGCAGGGTTATATGCACATGATATTTGTGGTCAATCGGATGTTCTCGGTTCATCGGCGAATGACAACTGGGCATCGGCAAGCGCCTGGCGTAAGCGAATCATGGCATGAACCCCAATTCCATGCAGTTGAGCAAGATCAACGGCATGCCAGGTGGCTACATCGTGAATGGTCATGATGCCTGCACCAATCAAGGCACGGCGTGCGGGAGCGGCTAGCCCAATTGCCTGCCAATATGCATCAGGAGTGCTGTTCATGGGTAGGTGTTCCGCCGACTTCACGCATGATGCTAAATCCGATTGCTACGGCTGGGCCGATACATACAGCAAACACGAGTGTACCAATGCCGTATTTGCCGCCCATCAAGACCCCGAGGGTAAACACGACGACTTCGATACTCGTAGCAATGCGGGCCACGCGGATGCCAGTGATGCGGTGTAGGGCAGTCATCATCCCCTGTCGGGGGCCGGCGCCGAGTCCACAGGTGATGTAGATGGCGGAGCCGAGTCCGACACATGCGATGCCGATAATGAGAAAGAGCACGCCGTTGACAACGGATTCTTGTCGTGGAATAAGATTCAACCCGACATTCATAGCAAATGGCACAATTAATGTGTTGGCAATCGGGCCGATGCCGTATTTTTCTTTGAGTGGTATCCACAACAAAAAGACGACACAGCTAATGACGAATGTGCTCCACGCAATAGTGGTGCCAGTGAGTTTGGCGACACCATCGGCGAACACCGCCCATGGTGAATTGCCGAGATTTGATTGGATGTAGAGTGATTCACCAATGCCAAACAAAAACAGGCCGAGCACGAGGATGATTAGGCGTGACAGCGACAGGTCCCAACGCGATCCAGCGGTCCACGTGGTGTGTGGAATCGTGCGTGACGGCTGTAAGTACTTCAACATGAATGAGACCCCTCTCCATCCAAAAAAGCGACGCACACGTGGCGTCGCTTTATCATACTACCAAAACAGCGGATGATGATGTTATTGGCGTTGCAGGACCAAAAGAGTAACGTCGTCGTAGATACGCCCCTCACTAAAGGCAGCAACATCCTCGGCGATAGCACTGACAATGTCGGCCGTGTGATGTTTGATATGGCGTTGAATCACCTGTTGGAGGCGTGTCACGCCGTATTGTTGATCGTGGTCATCGAACGATTCTGTGACGCCATCGGTGTAGCACACGACCGTATCGCCAGGCTGAATGGTAATCGTGCTACTGGTCAGTTTGATTTCGTCAATGATGCCCAATGCAATTCCTGGAGTAGATAGCTCTTGACTTGTACCGTCCGGACGAATCAACAACGGTGGATTATGCCCAGCACACGAGTAACACAGCACACCACTGTCAACATCAAGGACCCCATAGAAAATAGTCACAAACATGCCAGACTCTGAATCACGCGTAATCCAGCGATTGGCGCGCATCAATGCGACTGCAGGGTCTGAACCATCGAGTGCGGCAGCACGAACCAGACTACGCGAGAGTGCCATAAATAAGGCGGCGGCCATCCCTTTGTCGCTGACATCAGCTATCACAAAGCCAAATTGTTTTTGGCCATGTTGACCCTTGAGCGGCCAATAATCATAGAAGTCACCACCAATCACACGAGCTGCTTTCCACAAGGCATTGATGTGCCAGCCGACTAATAACGGCGCTGTATCCGGCAATAGTGAGTTTTGGATGTCACGTGCGAGGCGTAACTCTTCTTCGAGTCGCGCCGCATTGTCGGCATCCTGCTCAAGCAGTGCATTCTCGATCGCACTGCCGATTTGACCAGCCAACCCACCAAACAGTTGTTGCTCACGATCGCCGTATGGGCGTGATTTGCTCGGGTAATCGGCAAGTAACACACCGGGAACGCTCCCGCGGCCGCGTGCAACTAAGATGAGGGCATCGTGATGGGCAAATGGAGTAAGAATGTCGGCGATGATTGGCGGCAACTGTGGGAGTTGTATCGTATTGGTGGCGTGATCGGATACATCAAATGTATCAGCGTCAAGTGTTTGACCGAGTAAGCATTGGGTGTCCGCCATCGTAAGCCCTGCCGCCGCATCAACGACAAACCGTTGTGTTTGCTCATTCCAACTCATATAACAGCAGTAGCGACAGCCTAATAATTGAATGGGTAGTTGCACTGCAGTGTTGAGCAAGTCATCGAGCGGGACCGGTCGATTCAGCATGTCAGCAGCTTGGAGCAAGATATTGAGTCGTTGTGCTTCGGCACGTTGAGCACTGAAAGCGCGGGCGCGTTCGAGCGCAAGGGCCACTTGGTCTGCTAATGTTTGCATGACAAACATATCTGTATCCTGGAATTGCCAGGGTTCGCTACTCTGAACATCAAGCACACCAATCGTTTGATCAGCAAATCGGATTGGCACCGCGAGCTCGCTTTGGGTGTGTGGATCGTCTTCGACATAACGCACATCATTGTGGACATCGTTAACCAGTAAAGCCTGGCCAGTCTGTGCGACTGTGCTGATAATCCCTTTGGCAGACTGCCGTAGTGCTGTGCGAATGCGTACACCGCCCATCGCATCACTCGTACTTGCGCGGAAGAAAAGTTTGCCGTCATCGTCAATGGTAATCAGATGTACCGGGTGATAGCCGAAGTGCTCACGAATCAAGCGTGTGACCTCAGGCAACAACTCATCGGGTTCGAGCATGACCGATAAATGCGCAGCAACATCCTGAATAGCTTGGAGCTGAATCGCCCGCTCTCGTGCCTCGTGGAATGTCCGCGCTTTGGTGATAGCGACAGCGGCTTGTTCGGCAATTTGACTCAAACGCCGTAAATCCTCCGAACTAAATGCATTGATGCGCGGACTTTGAACCGAGATGCTGCCAATGACGGTGTCTCCGCTAATCAGTGGTACATAGACTCCTGATCGTGGCGGATTGGCGCTTTGATACCGTGGTCGTGCGGGCAAGCGATCCATCTCTGAGACAAAATCAGAGACGAGTAACGAACGCCCTGTTTGGCGCATCCAGCCAATCATGCCATCGCCTGACGGCAAATCCACGGTCAAAGGCTCAAGCCGTTGTTTGTCCTGCACACGCACTTTGAGTGTATAGCGATCACTATTTGGCTCAAAAATACCGAGATGGAACGATGATGTGTCGAGGACATTGCCAGCCTCGCGGTAAATTAACTCGCATAACGCATCCACATCGAGCTCTGAGCGAATAATGGCTCGACTTGTCGCATTGAGCATCGCCAACTCACTTGTTGAAGCCTGTTGATTGCGCAAATTGATAGTGACTTGGCGCATAATCGCGCTTGCCCCTAATACTGCTAGACAGAGCAACAAAAAGTACCAAATCCCGAGAGATGCGTAGACAACTGCGCCTAATAAGGCCAATGGTAAGGGAATAATCTCGGTAATCAAAATAGACACCGATGCGCCACGCCACCAATGCATCACACCAGTTCCATCGTGCTGTAGATAAATGCGCCCCAACCGATTGAGGATGATGATGAGTGGATAAACGGCAATCTGGAGCACAACCCCAATCGGTCCAGCAATCAGGCTCGCAATCCAGGCACCAATGACAACCGCAATGATACGCACGCCGGCACGCGCCCATGGTCGAGCGACCGCATTATATGCATTAATTGGTCGTCGATCGATAAATGGCAGTGCTAATCCAACCACGAAGGCATTGATTGCAATAATGAGTGTGGCCACCCACGGCTGTCCCATTAATGCTAGACTCAAAATCACAATGCCAGTGAGTGAGTGTGGATCGGCAGGCGGCACACGATACCCTGCACTCTCAATCAGGAGCGCAACCAGCAATACGGCGATGATATGCCATACCGGCATGGATGATATGTGACTATGCCACACTAACCAGATCCAGCCTGGCAAACCGACACCGATACTGTAGCCAATGAGCCAGTGCTCACGCTTCACTATCAGCCTCACAAACATTCAGCAAATCAGATGGAAAATACATGGGTGGAAGAGTCCTTATCGCGCACGTCGTATGTGCACGACGTGTGTGTTGGACCCATTAGTGGTCGCTACGATTACTTAATGCTTGTAGTGCATCACTCGTCGTGCGATAAATATCAAAAACCTGTGAAAATCCGGTCATCACAAATACTTCGTCAACCTGTGGTTGTAACCCACACAACATCAACACGCCTTGGCGTTCGTTCATCTCACGCCGTACAAGTAAGAGTGCACGAAGTCCGCTACTACTTAAAAAGCTAACATGAGTTAGATCTAACAACATCATGCGCGCACCAGCCTCGACCGCCTCGTTAATTGGTGTCATTGCCGAAACCGTGCCACGAGCGTCGAGCCTACCACTCAAATTAAATCGCAACAAATCAGCCACTGCTGGCTCAGCGAAGCGTTTGCGCATGGTGAGCGTGTTCCCACTTGCATCAAACACATACTGCACATCATCCATCATTTTGTGCATCAAATAAATGCCCAGTCCCCCAGCTTGACGCCCCTCAAAGGGAGATGTGATATCGGGTTCGGGTACGCTACTCGGATCAAATGGCTGACCCTTATCCATCAAGGTAATGCGTAACTCGCCCTCATTGATGGACCACTCGATGCGGATATTGCCAGTTGCTTGATCGTTATATGCATGTTGAATGATATTGGTTGCAGCCTCGTCGACTGCAAGTTGGACTTGCCATGCTTCGCGCTCGCTCATTTTGGCTTGACGAGTGGCAGAGTTGACAAACTCACCAATCACCGAAAGAGAGTCAAGTTGTGCTGGTACTGTGAGTGATGCGCTTGGCATGGCAATAACCCTCTGATGCTAGAACGAACCAACGGCCTCTGTGGCGTTTGGGTAGATCTCGAACAATGAGGTGAACCCAGTCAAATCGAACACCTCACGGATCCGGCTTGGTAACCCGGCCAAGCGGATATCGCCACCCTCAATCTTTCTGTCACGAGCCTTTTTTCGAGCCTCGATGAGCACCCGCAATCCAGGGCTAGCAACATACTCGAGCGCGCTCAAGTCCAACACAATTCGGTAGCGACCCTCAGTAAACAATTCTTCGATTTTTTGTTTGAGTGCCGGTGCCTGCATCGCATCGAGTCGCCCTGAAATTTGGATCAAATCGACCCGATTCATGCGCTTGTGTGTAATCTCCATGGCGCATTCTCCCTTCGTACTATGGTCGCACAAATGACCATAATTAACACCATTATACCATTCATATGTGGTGATGTGTATAGTAGGACAATGGATTTATGCATGAAGTTGGTCGGGGTGGACTCTCACGTTTATCTTATACAACAGTGGTACACTAGCAGGCGGTAATTCGCAAGATGGTATAGGCATAAACGAATGAAACAACTAGCGCGATTTGTGATTATTATGGCTCTGTTCTTGAGTGCGTGCACGTCTGCCACAACATCCACTCCAGCATCGAGTGCATTGATGCCAGTCTTTGCATTTACAGAGGCTGTCGTCGGCCCCAATCGATTACCGATTGGCATTATCCGTGACGGCTCACCGTTGAATGATCCAAATGCCCAGATTACGATGCAGTTCTACAATCTTGATGTTGATAAACAAACCCCAGTCGGTAGTACTACTGCGACCTACTATGGACAAGGTCTTCCGGCAGCAGTCTATGTCGCAACCTACGAATTCTCGACTGCTGGTAATTGGGGTGTTGAGGTCTCAGTCCTCCTTACTGGGATGACCGAACCAAGTGTGACCAAACTCCAGCTGCCAGTCAGCGAGCGTGCGATTGCGCCCAAAGTCGGTGACAAAGCGATTGTGGCTGAGACGCTGACCAATGATAGCGTTATTGACCCAGCCTATTTGGTGTCGAGTACCGATGTTGATGATTCGCTCTATCAAGTGAGTCTAGCGGATGCACTCACCCAACAAAAGCCGATTGCATTGTTGTTCGCAACTCCAGGCTTCTGTCGTACTGCAGTATGTGGTCCAAGCTTGACGGTGTTTCGGGATTTACAAAAGCAATACGGCGACAAAGTCACTTTTATCCATAGTGAGATATATCGCTACCCGTTCGGTGACTCTTTTGCACAACAAAACACCATCTTCCAAGATGCAATGCGTGAGGGGCGTGGTTTAACCGACGAGGAGCGCAAAGTCGGCGTCTCAGATGCTTATTTTGCGTGGGGGCTGATGTCCGAGCCATGGATGTTTTTGATTGATGCGCAAGGGGTTATTACTGCTCGCTACGAGGGTGGCTTCACCGTTGAGGAACTAGGCCCGGTGATTGCCGAACTATCTAAGTAGCGCTCTGATACAAATATACGCAACGCAGACGATACAATTGCATCGTCTGCGTTGTTATGTATCACGCTAGGCATATTTAGCGCTTGGCAACCTCGGCAATGTAGGCTTCGAATAATTTTGCCCAGCGATGCTCTGTGGTATTCCACAGCTCCTCGGGGTGTGATTGTATCCCTACAGCAAAGTGATCGTTGTTTGATTCAATGACCTCAACGATACCGTCACCGCTTGTGCCTACTACCCGCAATCCGGGCGCAACATCACGGACAGCCTGATGATGCATGCTATTGGTCTTGATGACCGTTTGCTCGAGTACCTCGGCGAGCCAACTCTCCTCATTGATTTGGATTTCGTGAGCAAGTACGGAGCCATCCTTGGCATGTTCGGAAAACCGGTGATCGAGCGCGTCGGGGAGCTCACTCGGAATATCTTGATAGAGTGTGCCTCCGAGTGCTACATTTAACATTTGATGTCCGCGACAGATACCAAGTACAGGCTTGCCATCGGCTACGGCCTTCTGCGTCAAATATATCTCAGTGCTGTCTTGGAGTGGGCTGGTTGACCCAAGCTTTGGGTGAGAATCGTGACCATAGCTTTGTGGATTAATGTCAACACCACCAGCTAATAAAAGCCCATCAATGGTGCCATACAGGACCTCGAGGACTTCTTTGCTTTCGGATAACGGTAATAAAACAGGCACGCCACCGGCAGCCTCGACAGCCTTGAGATAGGTGTGTGAGTTGCCGTATGCAGTGGTGCCCCACGCATCTTGAGAGTGCGTACAGGGAATGCCGATAACTGGTCGCTTGGCCATGATGATGTCACTCCTTTGTGTCAGTGTCTATTGGATGGCGATATAAATATGGAACGTCTGGGCTGGTGTGTCAAACTCTGGCCCGTAATACTCAAAAGATGGACCTTGCCCGTATTTGAGCCCTGATGCTGGTATCAGTTCGCCGTGGATACGTTCAAACATAGTCCCCATCTGTGGTAGGCTTGTCTCAAACACCGCATAGCGTTGGGCGGGGATTTGCCAGGTGTCAAGTGTGCTATCGACGACTGCATCATCGGCTACAGCCATTGCTGCCATATAGGTGAATGTGTTGTTGGCAGTGCTCATTTCACCCATGAACCCATATGTGATGCCGGGTGTGCTCGATAGGATGAAATCCATGTATGGCATAAATCGTTGCCACAAAGCCGGAATATCGTCGCTAAATGACGTTGTGCGAATGCGCAGTCCAACTGCGCGGAACGCCGGGAGTGTCATAATCTGCATGGGTGACCTACTTTTGACAACGCGCCACAAATCGATCAAACATGGCTTGCCAGCGTGGATCAGCATCGCCACGTAATGTCTCAGGGTGACATTGGACTGCCACCATGAAGTTAGCGCTGGTGCTCTCGACGGCCTCGATAATGCCATCATCAGACCAGGCTACCGGGCGTAATCCCTCACCGATCCGCTCAAGCGCTTGATGATGCAACGAGTTAACGGCAATCTCCGTCGTGCCAAGTATCTGTGCTAGCTGTGAATCCTCGGCTAAACGCATTGGGTGCGCCATGTGCTGCCAGTTCTCTTGGGTGGCTGACTCGTTATGGGCCTTGCCACCTGTAATATCTGGGATATCCTGTATTAATGTACCGCCGAGTGCAACATTCAGCAGTTGTAGCCCACGACATATCCCCAAAATCGGCATACCCTCGTGTACTGCTTTGCGCGCCAAATAGAGCTCGCTATAGTCACGCATGTGGTCGATGTTGTCGGTCTTTGGATGCTGCTCTGCTCCGTATAAATGCGGCTGAATGTCGCCACCACCAGGCAGAAGTAAGCCGTCAATGACTGCATAATAGGCGTCCAGAACATCGTGATGATTCGCATCAATCGGTGGTAATAATAGTGGTACTCCACCAGCCATGAGAATTGCATCAATATACGGCCGTCGATGTCCTACTAATACCGGTGACCAACTACTATTTGCATACTGGGCACTCGCAATGCCGATGACTGGCTTAGCCATACGCCATGACTCTTTCTGTTGATGACACATTGTGTATGCGAAATGTACCATACCCCTCATTGTTTGACAATCAGAACTCTATGAGACGCACTCTGTGTCATTTGTTGTTTGTGGGAGAATTTAATGTGTGCTCAACATAGATCTCGTCTGGGATAACAAATGACCCTGCCTAGTATGTGCATATATGGCGTTTTTATTGCAAAATTTCTACTACATTTGATGATATATTACAGTGAGGTTGCGAATAAAATCCAATAAATTAACAGTTTGGTAATGTGTATTATTTTGCATTCTAATGCAAAATAATTGTAAAAATACTATTTATTGTAGTAAAAACATATTGGCAAAATTGTAAAAAATAACACATAAATACTTGAATTTTTAGGGTATAATTCTCTGTGGAATCGGGGGGGGATTTCACTATGTTAGTAACATGTTTAGAGTGTGGCTGGATAGAAGCAGGCAATCAGGTGATGTGTATCCGTTGTGGCAATGGATTACAGGCCACTCGTCACGACATCACATCAATAGGAGGTCTACGTATAGCGAGTGCTGATGGGCGTTATGCATGGTTATTGCCCAAAGCTACTGATATTACAATAGGGCGACAGGATCCACACGGGCAGTTTATGGTGGGTGTCGATTTATCGATTGCAGATGCACACATATACGGTGTTGGTCGGAAGCATGCGCGGTTATTTGTCAAAGATGGCCGTATCTGGCTTGAGGATTTACAAAGTAGTAATGGTAGTCGAATAGGTGGAAAAGTCGTTTGGCCTGAAGAACCACTACCGTTGTATTTTGGCAGTATATTTCACCTAGGACGCATGTCATTGATTTTTGATGTGGCCTAATTGCTCGTATTAGGGGGCTGTCATGAAAAGAGTATTATTTGTGTTGGTAGCTGTGTTTCTATTGACTGCAGCGAGTGCCAACCCGCGTGAAGTTCCACTTGTACGTGCTGCAAATGTCGTGGCCAACGTCAGTAATGGTGTCTTGTACGTTGCTGAGACAGGACAATATTTGCATGGTACGTTCCGCATGTTTTATGAGCGTAATGGCGGGCATGCGGTATTTGGTAATCCGTTGACACCGATGATCTCAGATAATGGGTTGCGCGTGCAATACTTTGAGCGCGCGCGATTTGAGGTGCCGATTGGTCATGACGAGCAAGAGCGTGTCATGTTGGGGCGTTTGGGGGCTGCAGCTATTGACATGTTGTCTGCCGAGGAGCGTGCGGCGAGTCATTTTGCGCCAGTGAGTGCAGGGAGTGACGGACTGTATTTCAATGTAACACAACATAATGTGAAAGGGGCATTCCTCGCATTCTGGCAGGACAACGGTGGCCTGTCTATTTTTGGCTACCCATTATCCGAAGAGTTTTATCAGACCGTTGACAATGAGATGATTCTGGCACAGTACTTTGAGCGCGTGCGGTTAGAGGCGCGTATTCGTGATGGTGCTTTGCGGATTGATATTGCGCCGCTTGGGCGCGCGATGGTTGATTCGAATGCCACATTGATGGCATACACCAATCCAATGCCAGGACTTGAGCGAATTGCATCGAGCACGACGTCATACAAAGGTGCCGGGTGGTCAAAGCGCACCAATATTGCGCGTGGGGCTGCCATGATTGATGGTACGGTTGTGCCTCAAGGGCGCGAGTTTTCGTTCCTTGAGAGTAGTAATTTCATTGATACTGACTTTGTGGTGGGATATGGGATTGACGGAGGACAACTTGTATCTGTGGTGGCTGGCGGTATTTGTCAGGTGTCAACGACGGTATTTCGGGCGGCCTCAAATGGTGGGTTCGAGATTACCAATCGTATTCCACATAGTTATATTGTGACGACGTACGAAGATATTTTGGGGTTTGATGCGACGGTCATGTCACCAACAACCGACTTCCGCTTCCGTAATGATACACAAGGTCCATTGTTGTTGGTTGTGCGGAATGAGCCTGATCAGCAACGTTTGACCATCGAGTTCTGGGGGATTCCCGATGGGCGTACGGTGCAGTACGAAGGGCCATATATCATGAATGTGACGCAACCATATGCACCTATTTGGCAGTATGATGCCAGTCTTGCCGAGGGGCAGACGCGCCAATTGGTGTATGGTCGTGGTGGTATGAGTGTCAGTTATAAGCGCACGGTTCTCAATGCAGATGGAACGATCCTGCGTGTCAATGATTATCGAACCACCTATGCGCCGTGGTATGATTTTGTGCTCTATGGTCCTGGCGTACAACCGCCTGCAGGTGTGCGTATTCGATAGTCATTGTCCTTGACGGCGCTTGTCTGCCTCGCAGATGAGCGCTGTTTGCATTTATGAGCATATGCTCATCTTTTGCAGTCTGTGAAACATTTCGCAATATGGTATGCTTTTTTAAGAAAACGTGTGGAAACAACCGAAATAAAGGCAATATCATGCAAGGCATCGTCCAACTCAACAACATCACGAAGTGGTATGACGAAGGAAGTATTCGTCGGCAGGTATTGCATGGCGTCAATATGCATATTAATCCTGGTGAGCGTGTAGCGCTGGTGGGCAAAAGTGGATCAGGCAAGAGTTCATTGCTTAATATCATCAGTGGCATCGACTATGCCAATGGTGGCGATGTGATCGTTGGTGGGCGTGATATCAATGCGTTGAATGAAACGCAGCGAACCCAGTTTCGTCGTACATCTATCGGGTTTGTCTTTCAGTTCTTTAATCTTGTGCCGACCTTGACGGTGATTGAAAATGTGCTATTACCCCTCGAGTTGAACGGCATAGTAGGTCTATCAGCGTATCAACGCGCATTAGCGATGCTTGACGAGGTAGGATTAGCTGATCGTGCCAACACGGCACCCGACCGACTTTCGGGTGGGGAGCAACAACGAGTAGCGGTCGCACGCGCGTTGGTGCACGACCCAATTTTGGTGTTGGCTGATGAGCCAACGGGTAATCTAGATAGCGATACAGGCGATCAGATCCTCCAGCTGCTGACGAATCTGACCGGTATGCGTGGGCGAGCGTTATTGATGGTGACGCATAGTCGTGAGGTCGCAGCGAGTGCAGACCGAGTAGTGCGCATTCACGCAGGTCAACTTGTTGACGACGTTGCAGGGAGTCTGGCATGATGCGGGTCTTATGGAAGAGCACATTACGCTGGCCACTTCAGCGCCCGTGGCAAGCACTGCTCGCCTTAATCGGCGTGGCGATGGGTGTGGCGGTGGTGATTGCTATTGATATCGCCAACGACAGCGCTCGCCGTGCATTTTTGTTATCAACAGCCACGGTTACTGGGCGCGCAACTGATCAATTGGTGGGTGGCCCAAACGGCATTGATGAAGCGTTTTTTGCACAACTGCGTGTCGAACAAGGCATTCGCATGAGTGCACCGGTCGTTGAGGGCTTTGCGACGACGGTCACGACTCCGACCCGTACGTTGACGATTCTTGGTATTGATCCATTCAGCGAGGCGCCGTTCCGACCTGAGTTAACGCCGGGTGGTGGCGCCGTTGGTGGTAATTTGGTATCCCTATTTACCGTTCCCAACGCTGTCCTTATGAGCAAAACCACGGCAGAGGCGTTGGGTGTGGCGCTGGACAATGAGTTTACGGTACAAATTGCCGGTCAACCACAGACGATGACGCTGGTCGGTATCCTTGAGCCAGGTGATCCGAGTACCCAACGGGCATTGACTGATTTGCTCATTACTGATATCTCGGTGGCGCAAACGTGGTTTGATAAAATCGGGCGGATTGACCGCATTGATCTGATTCTTGATGAGACACAACGTGCGACTGTACAGGCGAATCTCCCGAGTGGCATTCGTGTGATTACGCCCGAACAACGTGCCCAAAGTACGACTGAGATGACAGCATCGTTCGAGATTAATCTGAACGCATTGAGTCTGCTAGCTTTGGTGGTCGGGATGTTCTTGATTTATAACACCATGACGTTTGCAGTAGTACAACGCCGGCAGCTGTTGGGGACATTGCGCTGTTTGGGTGTCTCGCAAGGTGAAATCGCCCGTTTGATGCTCATTGAAGGGGCAGTCATTGGCATTCTTGGCACGGCGCTTGGTGTTGGAATCGGTATTGGTTTGGCCCAACTATTATTGAGCTTGGTATCGCGCACGATTAATGATATTTACTACGTGGTCTCGGTAAGCACGATTCAGCTGTCGTTCTGGCCTATCTTCAAAGGCGTGGTGCTCGGCTTGATAGCCTCGTTAGTAGCGCTGGCGATTCCCACGTGGGAGGCGGCACGCACGCCGCCACGCACGGTGTTGCGCCGTTCATCCTACGAGGAGCAAACCCAGCGCATGGTGCCGATTTTGGGAGTTGGCGGTGCAATATTAGTTGCCGTCGGTGGCGTCATCATGTGGCTTGGCCCTAACATATTCTTTAGTTATGCAGGACTATTGGCTTTGACGCTCGGTGCCGCCATGATTACGCCGATGTGTACGGTGTGGTTGATGCATCTCATCCGCCCGCTGGCGGTGCGACTCTTTGGACTAGTCGCTGGTATGGCCGTACGCGATGTAGTTACCTCGTTGAGCCGAACGGCAGTAGCGGTGGCTGCGTTGATGATTGCGGTGGCGGTAACGATTGCGGTGGGGTTGATGGTGGCCAGCTTTCGTTTGACAGTGGTCGACTGGCTGAGCACCACGATTCGCGCCGATGTCTTTGTCTCGGCGCCGTCGATTACAGCAAATCGGCTTGATACACCATTGCCTGCAGGGGTGACTGAGCGCGTGGCAGCACTAGAGGGTGTTGAACGCATCCGCCGCTATCGTAGCGTGCTGATTCCCACTGAACAAACGCCGGTGTTGCAGATTGCCCTCGATGTGACACCTGCCGATTATGAGACGTTTATTTGGGCCGAGGGTGACCCGAATGTTATTTGGCCAGCATTTGCCCGTGACGAGATTATCATCTCCGAGCCGTTGGCACTCAAGCGCAATTTGCATGTCGGTGATACGTTTGTGTTGCAGACCGATCGGGGCGATGTACCGATGCAAATTGCCGGAATATTTTATGATTACGGCACTGAACTTGGCGTAGTGATGATGCCTATCGAGCGTTACTGGCAGTTCTTTGATGATCAACAGGTGTCATCACTCGGTGTGTATCTTGATGCAGGTATGGATAGTGAGGCGATGGTCGAGCGGGTGCGGGCGGAGTTCCCCAACCAAGCCCTGAACGTCCGCTCAAACCGCACTTTGCGCGAGACGTCGATTGAGATTCTTGATCGCACATTTGCAATCACGAATGTCTTGCAACTCTTGGCAACAATTGTGGCCTTTGTGGGCATTTTAGCGGCCTTGACGGCGATGCAACTCGAGCGCTTGCGCGAGTTCGGCATGTTGCGGGCTATCGGACTTGACCCACGGCAGTTATGGCAGTTGGTCCTCAGCGAAACCGGGTTGATGGGTGTTGTTGCTGGTTTGGTGGCAATCCCGGTTGGCACTGCAATGGCAATGGCGTTAATTTTTGTGATTAACCGCATCTCGTTTGGTTGGACGTTGCAGTTTGCCTTTGAGCCGGCCATTTATGCGCAAGCCATGGTGACTGCTGTCATTGCGGCGTTACTCGCCGGCATTGTGCCGGCCTGGCGTATCTCGCGCGTGGCACCGGCACTCGCATTGCGAGAGGAATAAGATGAAGATCTATCACGTTGTACTCGTGTTCATGCTCATATTGACGGCCTGTGGCTCGCCGGTTGCACCGATACTACAAACGCAACTCACGGTTGCCGAGAGTATGAATCGTACCGATACGAGCGGATTTAAGAAGGCAATAGAACCACGCACGTTTACTTTTCCGGCCGATCATGGCCCACACGATGGCTATGCGGTTGAATGGTGGTATTTTACGGGTAACTTGACTGCGAGTGATGGTCATGAGCTGGGGTATCAGTTTACGCTATTTCGTTCGGCAATTGTGCCACCGACCACTGATGTCGAGTCGCCTTCTGCATGGCAGAGTGATGCGGCGTTCATGGGGCATTTGGCAATGACCGATATCACGGGACAACGCTTTTTTGCCTATGAGCGATTTAGCCGTGAGGCGATTGGATTAGCTGGGGCACAAGCTACTCCGTTGCGGGTGTGGCTCGATGATTGGCAGGTGACAAGTGCAGATCCAGCGGTCCAAACGATGCGCTTGGTGGCGAGTGAGGGTGAGATTGGCCTTGACTTGACGTTAGATAGCAGTACTCCACCTGTGCTCCAAGGTGATGCCGGCCTCAGCCAAAAATCTGCCGGTGCTGGCAATGCCTCGTACTATTACTCGATGACACGTATGCCAACTACAGGTCAGATGACAATTGACGGTCAGGTGTATACCGTGGCGGGCAACAGTTGGATGGATCGTGAGTGGAGTACGAGTGCGCTGGCAGATGACCAAGAGGGTTGGGATTGGTTTGCCCTACATTTTGCTGATGGCAGTGATATGATGATATATCACCTACGCCGTATGGATGGCAGTAGTGACCCGTATAGCGCTGGTATTTATCGACGGGCTGACGGTAGTGTGACGCGTCTCAAAAGTGCTGATATCGTGTTTGTGCCACAAGGGAGTTGGCAAAGCCCGCATACAGGTGGCGTGTATCCTGCGTCATGGCAGATTCAGGTGTTGCCCCTTGATTTGATAATGACCGTCACACCAGCACGTGCTGATCAAGAACTTCTAGTGACGGTGCGCTACTGGGAGGGAGCCGTGCGCGTGCAGGGCGAGATGGCTGGTGCACCGGTCTCTGGTGTCGGCTATCTTGAGATGACAGGGTATGCGGATCGTAGGTAAGTAGACTGTTGAGGATATATGCAACGTCTCGGGCAGTGGGCAGGATGGACTCTGGTGCTCCTCGTGTGGGTCAGCGCAACGCTCATATACCCACACATGACACCGCTTAACTACTCCCTTGACAGTACGAGTCCACGCATTGTGCCGCTGGTGTGGAACATCTATCAGCCCGAACAGGCAAGCGATGGTACAAACTATCGTTGGAGTCAACCAGATGCGGCGATTGTCTGGTCTGGTGCCAACGTCGGCACAATGCCAATTGCCTCGGTCGCATTGGCCGATGCAGGTGTGCCGGTTGATTTGCAGATTGCAGGCATGCCGACGATGCTGGATGGCGCCCGCACTATCTCAATCATTTTGCCGCCGACGCCGTGGTATGGCCAGCAGGTGGTGTCCATCCAATCCCCGATTGTACAATCCGCCCAAGAATCACGCGCACTCGGTATCCGGTTGCGTGCGATTGGCTTTGCACAGAGCCAAGCTCCTACATCTGTCCCGTTGGTTGTCGCCTTGAGCACGCTATGGCTGGCGCTGATGCTGAGCAGTGCTGTCGCACTATTGTATCATGTGTGGTGGTGGATTGGCGCCATAGGAGCGCCAATTATTGTCTTGAGCCTGGCCGGCCTTGATCCGCTATTTGTTGCTGATTGGCTGAGTGGTCTTGCGCTGGTCAGTACCATTATTCTTAGTGTCATTGTCATTGTCATTGTCATTGCCCGCCGTTGGGTACCACCAAGCTTATTAGCCGTTACTGGTATTGTCTATCTGTTCCGCTTATGGGGCGTCATGTACCCGTTGTTTGCAGGGCATGATTATCCCATCCATTTACGGCGCGTCTTTCAGTTTAGTGAGGGGATTTGGACGCTGACGGCCAATCCGTATGAGTTTGGGCGGCGGACGTCGGTGATTCTGCCGTTGTACTATCGTCTTGCCGATATGTTGAGTCAACTCTTTGGCAATCACCTTGCCATGCATGTGCTGATTATAACGAGCGAGACTGCGCTAGGGATTGCGGTATGGTTGCTGGTGCGTCGCGCCGGTGCGAATCAGCGTACGGCGATATTTGCTGGCATAGTGACATTATTGTGGCCGATTTCGTCGGCAGTGTTGTGGTGGTCGTTCATGCAACAAATCACCGCGCATGTTTTTACGGTGCTCGTGGCATATGCAGCAGTGCGGCGCGATCAACGCGGAGCCTATCTAGCAGCGCTCTTTTTAGGAATTGTGGCGACTATGCATATCGGCGAGATGATGGTAGCAGCCTTATGGTACGGCTTGTTGCGTCTCACTGAAGCAGATATTGGTCAGCGTACGTGGTGGCGGCGTACACTACCGGTGCTGGCTATCGTGCCATTCCTCTTGCCGTTATATGCCCCATTCCTGCAGAATCTTGCTAATGGGACAGGTGGGAGCCTGATAAATCCCAATCTGAACGAGGTTATTCCCCGTATGTTGACGGCTGTGACAGTTGCTTGGCAACCAATCCCTGTCTTAGTAGCACCGGTTGTGATTGGTATTGCTGTGTGGCGGCTTAAGCGCCTTGGAATGGCATGGTTTGGGGTGGGTGTGACATTCTGGCTCGTTGAGCTGGTTACCCAAGCCCAAGTGCGCTATTTGTACACCGTTACCCCATTACTTTCAACCGGTTTTGCCATCATCTTGATGCCATTATGGCGCAAAGGCTATGCTGGGCGGATGTTTGTGTTGTGTCTTGTTGGTTTTGTGGCGTGGGTCAGCATGGCATTATGGATTGATGGCGTGATGGGCTGGCAAAAGCCGCGCATCGATGGCTTGACCCATTAATTACTCGGGACGATCGAGGGCGCGGCGCATTGCGGCAGCGAGGGGACTTTCGGTGTCTTCGTCGCTGGCATCATCGTGCGAATGATAGGTGGTGCTAGGGGGAGGGTCGCCCGGCTCGTCATCCTCTTCGAGCTCGTCGCTCCAGTCGAGATGTAACGCCGCTGCAGTGTCACCGGCGAGTGCTACAATATCGGCTATCTCAAAACGTACCACGTGAATGGTCGACGATTGTGGTTGGAATTCAGCGGGCGTGATGATGGGCGTTTGGGGGTGATCGCGTATAAAGTCGTCGAGTGTCACGGGCGCATATGTCGGCGCATCAGGCTCGGTCATAATGGCGGTTACCTCGGCCGGGGTGATAATTCCAGTATCAACTAAGAGCAAGGTACTATGGATGGTGCCCATGATTGTTTGCAGAATCGTTGCGGTCTCGCTGAGTTGACGTAATCCGCGGTTAATACTCCGTACCTGACTCGTTGCTTTTATTTCAAAAAGATGTACATGGCGTTGACTATATTCGAACACGGCATCAATTTCACGGTATTTCCGTACCAGCTGGCGCCCACTTCGTTCATCATATTCTACAAAACGGCGATTACTGAGTGGGTAGAACTGTGCAAGCCACTGGCGCAGAAGTATTTCAACCTCGCCACCAAAGACTGAGCGATTGCTCGGCGGTCGGGAGGCTTTGTGATTGTTTCGCCCCATCATAATGCTGGCTAAATAGGTGCGGTAGCGCGGATCGCTTTGTTCGTGAAGTCGGACGCGTTGATAGCGCATGATAATCCTTATATGCGGTCATTGAATATGCATGCCATGAAAAAGCCTAGATTGTATCGTGAAAATCTGACATTGAGAATGCTTTTTGTGTCACTACAATCACTATTATAACCAACGCATCATTATTCTATCATATAACCTAGGGTTGTATGCTATGCTACAATTTAAACGAAGCGGCACCGTTGTAATCATTAAAAAGGAGTTTAGTGTCTTATGGTGCGTAGTTCTATGCGAATGTTCACCCTACTTATCCTGATATCGCTGTTTATGGCCGCATGTAGCAGTCCAGAGGCTGTCGTGCCAACAGCGGAGGTCGTCTCAACCGAAACACCCGTAGCGGCTACGGCCACTCCTATTCCCATGCCCACTGTCGTGCCATCACCCACCGTTGAACTCAGTCCCACCGCAATTACGCTCCCTGCTGATTTGACCGTCATCCCATTGGTACGCGGACAAGTTACGCAACGTCCATTTGCGATGATGGTTGACAATCATCCAGATGCGTACCCACAATCGGGTTTGAATCGTGCCTCAATTGTCATCGAAGCTTTGGCTGAATACGGTATTACCCGATATTTGGCTATTTTCCCTGGGAACTTGACGGCCGATGAGCGTGTGCTTGGCCCTGTGCGCAGTGCCCGTGACTACTACGTGCAATGGGCGATGGGTTTTGGTGCATTCTATTTGCATGCTGGTGGTTCACCAACAGGGTTGGCATTAGCTGAGAGTTCACCAGCGATTATCAATGTTGATGCACTGCGTGGTGACGGCGAAGCGAACTTCTTCCGTATTGATACGGCGACACGGTTTGCGCCACACAATCTTTATACCACTGGGACAATTCTACGTGCCTTGGGGAGTACAGACACTGGCTACAATCGCTCAGATGTCGGCTATCAGTATGCATTGCCGATGGGTATTGAGCAACGTGGCCCTGCGAGTTCATTCACCTATTACTTTGAGTATGCAGACCAGCCAGTTGGTTGGACATATGATCCCGCAAGCAACAACTACTTCCGCACTCGATATGGCAAACCAGCTGTTGACGAAGTCTCACAGGCTCAATTAACCACGCAAAATGTTGTGATTATCGAGGTTGTTGAGGCAGCAATTGCTGGTGATGACAAGGGTCGCATTGAGCAGCAGGTCATCGGCAGCGGCAAGGGCTTCTTTTATCATGATGGTATCCGTGAGGAGATTACGTGGCAAAAGAACAGCGCCGAAGCGCAGCTGAACTTCTATACCACTGACGGCAAAGAAGTATATTTTACGGCTGGTCAAATCTGGATTTCAGCAATCCCCTCACTTGACCATATTAGTGAGTAGTCGTTCTGTTTGAAGCCAAAAGCGGGAGCCCGAATAGGGCTCCCGCTTTGATGTGTGATGGACTGCACTGATGCTTCACAATGGTTACAAGTCGCGCCGCCCCTCGAGTGCCGAGGTGAGGGTATGAACATCAGCCCATTCGAGGTCACCCCCGGTAGGCAATCCTCGCGCGAGGCGGGTCACACGTGCACCGAGGGGGGCAATCTCGCGCTGGAGGTAGGCTGCAGTCGCCTCACCCTCAAGGTTGGGGTTGGTGGCGACGATGACTTCGCTAATGTGCTCATTGCGAATGCGATCGAGTAAATCATCGAAGTAAATATCTTCACGGCCCATACCCTCAAGCGGGGCAATCCGCCCGTGGAGTACATGATATCGTCCGCGAAAAATGCCGGTGCGCTCAATGGCAAGCGCATCAAGTGGCTCCTCGACCACACAAATAGTGGGCCCCTGGCGGTTAGGATTACGGCAAATGACACACAGCGTTTGGTCACTGATGTAATGACAGCGATCGCAGTGACGCACCTGTTGTTTGGCAGCAATCAATGCTTCAGCAAGGGCAGTAATCCGTGCTTCGGGCGTACGTAAAATATGAAAGGCCAAGCGCGATGCGCTTTTGGGGCCGATTCCCGGCAAGCGCCCAAGCTCTTCGATGAGGCGCGTAACGGGTTCAATTAAGAGCGGTGTATCGCTCATAGACTTACATCAATCCTGGAATCTTCATGCCGCCGGTAATGGCGCCCATGCGCGATTCTGACAAATTCTTGGCCTTGGTAGTGGCGTCCTGAACCGCGGTTAACACGAGATCCTGCAAGGTGTCGATGTCACTTGGGTCAACAATCTCAGGGGCGATCTTGATAGCAAGGACCTCGCCATGGCCGTTGACAGTGACGGTGACATAGCTACCTGCACTACCAACCACTTCGGTCTCTTTGAGCTCTTCTTGGATTTTGGCCATTTGGCGTTGCATTTGCATAGCCATCTGTTGCATTTGACGTGGGTTCATGATTCTGCTCCTTGATCAGGGGTTTCGATGCCGATAATATCAGCATCAAAGACATTCATTGCCGCTTTGACAATGGGATTATTTGAGGTGTCGCGCATTTGCTCACGCTTGGTACTGCCACTTTCGCGTCGTTGGGCATCTGCCACACAGCGAATGCGATACTTGACTCCCGTATGGCGGTCGAGCACCTGCTCGATGAGCATAATGTTGACCTGCTCTTGGAGGCGTTTGAGTAACCATTCATTGTCCGCTTTGAGAATCACCACATTGCCTTCGATATCAACGGGATTAATACCGGTTTTGATCAGTGCCTCAAGGTTGCGGTTTTTGACACGAATGTCGCGGACAATTGCCGGCCACCGCTCAATTAAATCGGTGACATCACCGAGTGGTGCACGCTCGCCGAGTGGTGTCGCTGGGGGTGCTGATTCGGTGCGTGGTGCTCCCCGCGGTGGTGGCTCAACAACTGGCGTCGTTGGTGCGTGACGGATAGGCGGAGTGACTGGTGTCATCTGATCGGGTGCTGGTGGTGCTTGACGCAACGGCTGCGGTTGTGGTGGTGGCGCATGTGTCGGGCGTTGTGCCGGCATTGGGCGGGTCTGTGGTGGCGCATGTTCTACGACCGTGCTGGCTGGGGGGCCAGCAATTGCCTCGACGACGGCCAATTCGAGTGGGAGTTGACCATAGGGACTCGTACGCAACTCTTGGTCGAGCTCACTCAAGCGCCGTAACCAGAATACCAATCCGGCTAGATTGGCGCGTTGTGCTTGATCGCGGATTGCCTCAGCCTCACTCTCGGCGGCTTCGATTGCTGTCCCTTGAGGGTCGGCTTTGACGAGCATCACAAGTCGCAAGTGTTGCACGATGTCACGACTAAACTGCCGAATATCAGCTCCTTGGGTTGCGATGCGCGCCACAACCTGTAGGGCACTGGCCACGTCACTGCGCAACAATGCCTCGGTCAGGCCAATCACCTCTTGGGCCGAGGTAACACCGAGTAACCCTTGAACTTGGGCCATACTGATATGCCCACCACCATACGACATTAATTGGTCGAAGATACTCAAGGCGTCACGCATGCTACCGGTGGCAGCGCGGGCAATTGCTTCGGCCACGCCTGGCTCAAGCGTAAAGCCCTCGTGTTGAGCAATTTGATGGAGGTGATAGACCGTATCGCCGACGTTATGCCGGTTAAACGTGTAACGCTGACAACGCGACAAAATAGTTGCTGGAACTTTGTGGATTTCGGTGGTCGCCAAAATAAACATAGCGTGGTCGGGTGGCTCCTCGAGTGTTTTGAGCAGGGCATTGAATGCTGCTGTCGAGAGCATGTGCACCTCGTCGATGATATATACCTTAAAGCGCCCAATGGCGGGTCTGAACTGCACGCGTTCGATAATCTCACGTGCGTCATCGACGCTGGTATGCGAGGCGGCGTCCATTTCGATGACATCGACGGCACTGCCGTCAGCAATCGCCGTGCACATGTCGCATTGGCCACATGGACGCTCTTGCGGGGCAGCCAAACAATTTACTGCCTTGGCGAGCAAACGGGCAACGGTGGTTTTGCCGACTCCACGCGGCCCTGTAAAGAGATAGGCATGCCCAATGCGCCCATCAATGATGGCATTGCGGAGCGTGCGCACAATATGCTCTTGACCGACAAGTTCTGTAAATGTTTGTGATCGGTAACGGCGGTAAAGTGCTTGCGTGGCCATATTTAATCCTCCAATACTCTTATTATACGTTGAAGTGTGGGGCTTGTGCTAGTAACTCGGACGTGAATTTTGAATCCAATGGAACAACGGGTCAACTATGTTCGTCTACATAACGAACGGTGCCTGAGTATGATTGGATGGGTGGCGCATTGCGCACCGAAGGAGAAACCCTATGCGACAGATGTCATTGATCGCCCTGCTTATGTTCCTTTTGGTGGCATGTGGGAGTGCTAGCTCTACGGACTCGTACGCCGTAAGTGAGGTTGCCCCAATGGAGGCACCAGCTGCCGAACCGGCTATGGGCTATACCGAGGAGATGAGCTACGACAAGGCCGTCATGCCTGATGTACAGAACTATGGTACATCTGCATCTGGTGTGGCCTCGCCACTTGCTCCTGGCGAGCGACTTGTCGTACGTGATGCGAGCTTGACCATCGAGGTTGCCGATGTCCAACAGGCCGACCAAGAGATTCGTGCCCTTGTTGATGCAACTGGTGGCTACGTCTTGAGCTCATCTGCATCAGGTAGCGATGCGAATACAGTCATCTATGCATCCCTCAAAATTCCGAGTGAAAAACTCGATTCAGTGATTACGGCTGTTGAGCGCTTAGCGAGTAAAGTCATCTACCGTAGCATGTCGGGTAGCGATGTCACTGAGGAATATGTCGATCTTGAGGCACGCTTGACGTCACTTGAGGCTGCTCGTGACCGCTTGGTGGTTTTGCTTGAGAAAGCCGCCAACGTCGAAGAGGCTGTGCAGGTCAATGCCGCACTCACCGATGTGCAAACCCAAATCGAACAAATCACCGGACGCATGCGCTATTTGCGCCAAGGTGCAGCCATGTCGTCGCTCAACCTCGAGCTTCGCCCTATACCCGTTACTGAGGTCATCGATCCTGATCGCTGGCAACCACTGGAGGATGCCCGTATCGCGTTACGTGATTTGATTCAATTCGGCCAAGACATCATCTCATTTGTGATCGGACTTGCGGTCTGGACGCCTGTCTGGTTGCCACTCTTGTTGCTTGGGCGTTATCTATTGCGTCGTCGCGTTGCCCGCAAGGCTGCTCCAGCCACGCCGCCAACAAATACCGATCCGCCGACGAATGCCTAGATTGTGATGTATATGCGACGCAGCAGTGCTGCGTCGCAACGGGGTAATACGGGTTACCGATCACATCTGTCAATGTCGAGATGGTATGATTACATCTGTATAATCGTGATGTTGTAGGCGACACCAGATGCGCATCCTCGTTTTGCTTAGTTACTACGCTCCGCACTGGACTGGCCTGACCCAATATGCGGTACGTCTTGCCGAGGCATGGGTGGCCGAGGGGCATCATGTCACGGTGCTCTGCGCCCAACACGATGATGTACTGCCGTTGCACGAGTATCGATCTGGTGTCGAGGTGGTCCGTTTGCCGGTGCGCCTGCGCCTGAGTCGTGCCGCACTATGCCCCTCTGTGTGGCGTATCGCCAATCAGCATATGTCCAATCATGATGTCGTCGTTATTCATTCGCCGTATCCCGAGATTGCCGGTATCACTGCGCTAGCACGCTGGCACAACCGCCCGAGTATTATCATCCATCATGGCGATGTGGTCATGCCATCTGGGTGGCGTAACCGCATCTACCAAATGGCGATGGACGCAACACATTATTTCGGCTTCCGTTGGGCTAGCCATGTCATCACCCATAGTGCCGATTATATGCATCACTCGGTATGGCTAGCCCCGCTGAGGTCACAGGTGATGGCTATTACGCCACCGGTTACATTACCAATGCCCAATCCTGCGTCTGTGACGACCTTGCGCACCCGCCTCGGTGCCCCGGATACATTAGTGGTCGGTCTTGCTGGACGCTTTGTCGCCGAAAAGGGCTTTGATACGCTGATTGCGCAACTCCCTGCGTTGCGGGCCGCACTCCCCAACCTGCGGATTGCCTATGCCGGGGCAATGACGGTTGATTACGAGGCGTTTTATCAGATTCAGCAGGTGCATTTGGCTGCTCACATGGATCTGTTTATTCCACTTGGTTTATTACACAATCCTCAGGATATATCAGATTTTTATGCGGCATGTGATGTCGTACTGTTGCCCTCACGCAGTGATTGTTACCCGAGTATCTTGCCTGAGGCGTTGATATCTGGCACCCCGATTATCGTCAATGATATCCCAGGTGCACGCGCTATCGTGCATGAGACTGGGGCAGGTACAGTTATCGACACCTGCGATACCACTGCACTCATCCATGCTTTGAGACAGCTGCCATCATTGCCTGATATCGATTCCATGCGGCGTCATTTTGATCCGCACCGCCGTGCCCACGAGTATCTCGCCGTCATGCACGAACTGCTCAACCCCCACGCTCCTTGGTTGTGTCATGACGACGAGGAAATGCTTGATCGACTGCTTGCGAATGAGGTCGACATGGCCTATCGGCGTCGTGCCCGCACATTACTCGCCTATCTCGAGCTCAAAAATGGCTTGCATATCCTTGATTGTGGCTGTGGCATGGGCGTCTATTTACATCTCATTGCGCAACTGCGTGATGTCCAGCTGGTTGGCGTCGACGGCGATATACGGCGACTGCACCAAGCTCACCCGCATCCCACTGTGGCAGTAGAGATTGCTGCGTTGCCGTTTGCCCCTGCGTCGTTTGATCGTATCCTCCTCTCCGAGGTGCTCGAACATCTTGACGATGACTTTGCTACCCTGCAGTCGCTCCACACACTCATCCGCCCGGGTGGGATTGTGGCACTCAGCGTGCCGTGTGCTAATTACCCATTCTGGTGGGACCCTATCAACGCCACGCGTCAGTGGTTGGGTATGGCGCCTATTACCAACGCTGGGCCGATTACCGGCATCTGGAGCAATCATGTGCGCTTATACACGCCGACCCAACTGCGACGCGTGGCCGAGCAGGCAGGCTTTGTGGTTGAACAGCTTGAGCAACAAACACGAGTGACACTGCCGTTTGCCCACTTTTTGGTATATAGCATCGGCAAACCGCTACTTGACTATCAGCTGTTACCGGGTACTTGGCTGCGCTATGCTGACCGTCGTTATGGTGCATCAAATGACGGCCGTTGGTGGCATCCATTCAACCTGCTCCGACGCGTGATACGCTGGATCGATACGGCCAATGATACCGGTATCGACCAAACTGGTTCAGCGGTGACGATTGTGGCTAAGCTGCGTCGACCTACAGATTAGCTGGGGGTGCGGTAGCGGTGGGCGAAGAGCGGGTAGAGGTTTTGCGAATACAGATGAACCAACCTGATACCAATTCTGTAATAATCGTGTTATCTGATATTTTGT